>CAUJEM010000054.1 GCA_963169915.1 Myxococcota bacterium | reverse complement strand
TGCGCGAGGGCTTCCGGGAGTACTTCAAGGCGAAGCTGCAGGCGCCGCTGGAGGAGCTGGCGGACGCCAGCCGCATCGTGCGCGAGCTGTACCTGGAGGCGGAGGCGCTCTACCTGAGGCGCGAGGAGGTGCTCGGCATCGACCTGATGCTGAGGGTGTTCCGCTTCGAGTACCTCCGCGCCATGGACGAGGCCTGGGTCGACCACCTGTCGAGCATGGAGCACCTGCGCGACGGCATCGGGTTGCGCGGCTACGGCCAGCGAGACCCGAAAAATGAGTACAAGAAGGAGGGCTACAACCTGTTCCTCAACATGATGGCGCGCGTCTCTGCGTCGGTGCTCTCCAAGGTCTTCGAGTACAAGAACCAAGACATCGAGACGCTGGAGCGAGACGCCGAGCAGCGCGCGCACGAGCTGCTCGGGCGCGCCGTGGCGTCGCACGCCGAGGTCCAGCCGCTGGAGCCGGACGCGCAGCTCTTGGCGGAGGCCCTGCGCGCCTTGGAGAGCGCTGGGATCTCGGTCCCACCTCCGGCGCCGGAGCCACCGCCGCCTCCGGCGGTGGACGCCAGCATGCCGTGTCCGTGTGGCTCCGGCAGGCCGTTCGTGGAGTGTCACGGTAACAACGACGACGAGCAGGGAGCCGCCTGAGGGGCGGCGAGCGTGGCCCTGGCGATGACGCGGTCGGCGGCCGCTCGACGTCGCGCTCGACGCCGGGCATAGTCCCCCACCTGACTCATGGGAAAGGCGATGCTTCGAGTCTGGATGGACCCCATCGAGCAGTCTCAGCTGCTCGCCATCCTGCATGCCGTGGGCCCCGAGCGCTGCCTCGAGTGGGGCAGCGGCGGCAGCACGCAGTACTACCTGCGGCAGTGCCCCTTCGTCCGCGAGTGGGTGAGCGTGGAGCACGACGAGCGCTGGGTGGAGGAGGTCCGCGCCGCGGAGCAAGATCCGCGGCTGCGGCTCACCCACGTCGCGCCGGATCGGCCCTAGTCGCTGGCCAACCCCTCTGAGGTGGAGATCCAGCGCTGGAACCTGAGGGCGGAGTACGATCCGACGCTGATGGTGAGCTACGTGAGCAAGCCGCGCAGCTTCGGCGGGAGCTTCGACTTCGTCCTGGTGGACGGCCGGGCTCGGCGCTTCTGCATCCGTGAGGGCTTCTCCCTGCTGCGCCCCGGGGGCGTGCTGGCGCTGCACGACGCGCAGCGTGAGGAGTACCACGACGCCCTGCACGCGGTGGGCACGCCGCTGTTTCTCACCCCGTGGAAGCAGGGGCAGATGTGCTTGGTGAGAAAACCCTGACCATGCCGTGACCCAGCCCGCGGAGCCAGAAGTCGGGCGGCGGCGACCCGCCATGCAGGCGGGGGCGCTCGTCTTTGGCACCACGCTCGCCACCGTCTCCAGCGCCATCTTGCCGCTCCTGCTCGTGCGGCTCCTGGGCAAGGCCGATCTCGCGGAGCTGATGGCGCTGGTGCTCGTCTACGACACCGTGGCGCTGGTCGCGACCGGGGGCTTGCCGCAGACGCTCCTGTACTACCTGCCGAAGGAGCCGCTCCCCGAGCGTCGCGCCATCGCCGTGCGGATCGGCTGGGTGCTCGCTGGGCTGGGGGTCGTGGCGGCGCTCGCCACGCTCCTCATCGCGCTGACCGGTGACGCGCTGCCGGGGGTGCTCGGTGACGGCGGCGGCCTCTCACTCTGGCCGCTGGTGGTGTTGGCGCCCTCGCTCGTGACGGAGCTGCCAGCGCGCCTGGTGCCCAACCTGCTGGTGGCCGAGCAGCGCGCGCGTGAGGCCTCCATCATCGGCGTGGTGCGCACCATCCTCACCACCGTCGCCACGCTGGTCCCGGTGGCCACGGGCCAGAGCATCTTGGCGGTGGCGGCCTGGTATTCGGTGAGCCGGGTGCTGTTCGGGCTCACGCTGCCGCTGGCCCTTCGGCTCTGCTACCGGGGAGTCCCGCGCGCCGCCTCGCCGGTGAGCGTCCGTCAGGTGCTGCGCTTCTCCCTCCCCCTGGGGATGACGGACGTCGTCTCGCTGCTCAACAGCCAGTTCGATCGCTGGCTCATCTTGCTGAGCTTTCCGGCGGTGGTGTTCGCGGACTACCAGGCGGGCGCCTGGCAGGTGCCCATCCTCAGCACCATCGCCTACTCGGTGGGCGCGGCGTACATGCCCGCGCTGGTCGGCGCCTTCGCCGCGCGCGAGCCCGAGCGCGCGCTGGAGATCTGGCGACGGACCATCACCAAGGTCAGCCTGGTAGTCGTCCCCTTGACGGTGGGCTTCATGGTCGGGGCGCGGGAGCTGATGAGCCTGCTGTTCACGGAGTCCTACGTCGGCGCCGCCCCCGTCTTTCAGCTCTACTCCCTGCTGACGTTGGGGAGGGTGGCGGCCTTCGGCCCGGTCATCGTGGCCGCCGGGCGCCCACGCTACGTCATGCAGGCCGCGCTGCTCTCCTTCATGGCCAACGTGCTGCTCAGCATCCCGCTCACCTGGGCGCTCGGCGCGCTGGGGCCCGCGCTGGGGACGGCGCTCGCCTTCATCCCGACCGTGCTCTTTTACGTGTGGTCCATCGGACGCGCGTCGGGCGTTGCCCCGCGGCGGGTCTTCCCGCTCCGCCGCTACGCGCGCGTGGTCGCGCTGGCTGCGCTCGCCGCGCTGCCCGCCTATGGCTTGAAGCGCTACGTCGGAGGCGCTCAGGGCTGGGGCCTGCTGATCGCGGTGCTGGGCACCTCGCTGGGCTTCGCCGTGTTGGGCTCGCTCACGCGCACCATCGAGCGCAGTGACTGGCGCTACCTGGCGGACTGGCTGAAGCTGAAATTCGCGCGCTAGGGCGCTGGGGGCGGGGCCGCCTCGGGGGGCGTCTTGGCGCAGCGAAACCCCGCCACCACGATCCGGAAGCTGCCGGGGTGATGGACGCGGTTGGTCACCCGCAGCCCCGCCGGCGCGTAGTTGAAGGCACCACCGCGCAGCACGCGCTCGCACTCGCTGGGGATGGGGTTGCTGCCGGTGAAGCCCTGCTGCCCGCTCCGCCGGAGCTGCTCCAAGCTCGCCAGGATCTCCTCACAGCTCCCCGGCAGCCCTCGGGCGGCGCCGTCACGGCGGTACGCGTGAGGATCGTAGAGAGACGCCGTCCACTCCCACACGTTGCCAGCGAGATCCAGGTGCCCATAAGGGCCGGGCGCCTCCGGGTACGAGCCGACGGGCATGGTGGTCCCTGCCACGCAGCCGCTGAAGCAGCCGTGCCGCCGGCGATCTGGCGGCTCATCACCCCAGGGGTAGCGCCGATTGTCGCTGCCGCGCGCCGCGCGCTCCCACTCCGCTTCGGTGGGGAGGCGCTTGCCGCGGTACTCGCAGTAGCTCACCGCGTCGCCCCAGGACACGCCGACGACCGGCTGCGTCGGCCCACGGAAGCGACGCTCCGGTCCGAGCTTCATGCTGGCCGCGACGTCGTCGCGGTAAGGGCGGCAGCGCCCGGCGGCCACGCACTCGAGGTACTGCGCGTTGGTCGTCTGCAGGCGGTCGAGCCAGTACTCCGCGAGGGTGACGACGTGCGCCGGGCGCTCGTCGGGCTCCCCGCCGTCATCGGCCCCCATGGTGAAGGAGCCTCCCGGGACCGGCAGCATGTCCTCCGGAGGAGCCACGGGGGGCGGCGGGGCAGCGGCGGGGGTGGCGGCTGGTGGTGGGGGGGCGCTCCGGGGCTCGCCAGGGTCGCTGGGGGGCGGCGCCGCGGGCCTTGGGGACGCGCTCGCGGCGGGCTCGACCGGCGGCGCCGCGCGCGGGGCGCTGGTGGGGCTACAGCCGAGCAAGAGGCAGGCGAGGCTAGGCCCTGTGAAGCGGCGCATGGTGGCTCTTTCTGGTGCGGCGAGCGCGAGCCCTCCATTGGGCCCCACGCGCGTCATATCGCACCCGCCGCGGCCTGTGCTACTTGTCGCCACCTTCGATGATCTCGGTCGAGCACTTGGTCAAGGACTACGGCACCACGGTCGCCGTGCGCGATGTCAGCTTCGAGGTGGGCCGTGGCGAGGTCGTCGGCTTCCTCGGACCGAACGGCGCCGGCAAGAGCACCACCCTGCGGATCCTCGCGGGGTTTCTCGGGGCCACCTCGGGTCGCGTCACGGTGGCCGGCCACGACCTCGCGGAGGACTCCTTGGCCGCCCGTCGAGCGCTCGGCTACATGCCGGAGTCCTCGCCGCTCTACGGTGAGATGCGGGTGCGTGAGTACTTGAGCTTCCGGGCAGCGCTGAAGGACGTGGCCGGCAAGGAGCGGCGGCGCGCCGTGGAGCGCGCCATGGGGCTCGCGAAGGTCACGGAGTACTCGGAGACGCTCATCGCGCACCTCTCCAAGGGTTACCGTCAGCGGGTGGGGTTGGCGGATGCGCTCGTGGCGAGCCCGCCCCTGCTCATCCTGGACGAGCCCACCGCCGGGCTGGATCCGAACCAGATCCGTGAGGTGCGCCAGCTCATCAAGGAGCTGGGCGAGAGCCACACCCTCTTGCTGTCGACCCACATCTTGCCGGAGGTGGAGAGCGTGTGTGACCGGGCCATCGTCATCGCGCGAGGCAAGCTGGTGGCCGAGGGGAGCATCGAGGAGCTACGGCGCGTCCGCCGTGCCAGCAGCGCGCGCGTGCGGGTGCGGGGCGCGGAGCAGCGGGCGCTCGAGCTCAGCGGCGCCCAGGCCGGCGTCACGCGCGTGACCGCGACCCGTGAGGGAGACGTCGGGGTCACGCTCGAGCTGAGCTTGGACGTGGACGCGGACGCGGAGGGCACGCTGGAGCAGGTGGTCGCGGCCTTGGTGGGGGGTGGCCTGGGAGTCAGGGAGGCCAGCTTGGGCAAGGCCTCGCTCGAGGAGGTCTTCGCCGAGCTCACCCGGAGCGAGGTCGCGGCATGAGCGGCTTCTGGGCCATCTA
>CAUJEM010000053.1 GCA_963169915.1 Myxococcota bacterium | reverse complement strand
GCGAGATCGTCCCAGCGGCGTCCAGGCGCGCCGCTTCGATCACGGTGCGAGCGCGCTCCACGTAGCGCAGCCCGCCGTCGGCGTCCCCGCCCTCGACCAACGCCAGGGCCTTGGCGCCGTACACCACGACGGCCTCGTGCGTCGCGAGCTCGCTCCCCCAGCGCTGCAGGTAGTGATCGGCGAGCGTCCCGGCCCGCGCCCAGCGATCGGTGTAGCAGGTGAGCCGCAGCAGCCGGAGCGTGGCCTGACGGGCCAGCGCGTGCCGCGGGAAGCGCGCGACGAGCAGCTCGAAGCGGTCGATGGACGCGCCGCGCTCGGTCAGCTCGTCGCGTGCGACCCCGGCTTGGTAGAGCGCCTCGGGCGCGAGCGCGCCGTCCGGCTCGAGCTCGACGACGCGCTCGAAGCGCCGCGCCGCGTCCGCGTGACGTCCAGCGCGCTGCGCCGCCTCTGCCTCCAGCATCAAGCTGGGCAGATCCGTCATCTCCTCAGGGCCGATCACCACGCGCGGGAGCTGCTCGGTGCGCGGCGGGGACGGCGGCGACGGCGCAGGGCGCGCGGTCTTGGCCGGCGCCGCTCCACCCCCGGAGGCGGCGGCGCACGCGGTCGTGAGCGCGAGCAGCAGCGGCACGAGCGCCGCGCTGCGTCGAGCAGCGAGGGAGGCTTGCCGAGCTTGCTCGAGGAGATCCACGCGCTGAGCATGCCTCGACGCCGAGCGCGGCTCTAGGCACGGCGCGTCAACGGAGGTGATTGACGACTCCATGACGAACGATAGAAAATGTGGGGCGTATCACGGGCGAAGGATGCGGCAGGGCCCGCGGGGGTGCCGCCAGCGACGACACTCGAACCCACCAGGAGCGACCCATGAGCCAATCGACGGATGATCTCATCTCGCAGCTCGAAACCCGCCACCAGGAGCTGTCGCGCGCCGTCGAGCGGCTGGAACGGCGCGCGCGCTTGACGCCGCAGGAGCAGGCGGAGGTGACCGCGCTCAAGCGTGAGAAGCTGTCGGCGAAAGACCGCCTCGAGGCCGCTCGCAGATCTTGAGCCGAGCGCCGCGCGGCGCTCGACCGGTGGCGCTCAGGGCGTCGGGCTCTCCGGGCTCTCTTCGGAGCTGACCTCGGCGCTCGAGCGGCTCTTCTCGGCGCGGGCCTTGCCCTTGTAGTAGTCGTCGTTGAGGTCGTTCAGCGCCTCCTCGATGCGCTGCTTGTCCTCGCCCGCCAGGCCACCCGGGTAGAGCTGCTCCAGCTCCCGCGCGATACCCAGCCAGTGACGGGCGTCGGCGCGGTACTCCAGGCGGTAGTCCGTCATCCCGCGCAGGTAGGCGTAGCGCGCCTGATCGCGCGGCTCCAGAGAGTCGAGATCAGCCTCGAGGATGCGCCAGGTGGCGAGCGCCTGCTCATGCTCGCTGGCCTTGTAGTACCGCTCACCGCGTAGCAGGTCGTCACGGTAGGTGGCGCACGAGGCCACGCCGAGGGAGAGCGCGAATGCCGGGAGGAGGAGCCGCCACATGGGGCGTCCACGATACCGCCGCTCACACGGGCGGATCAAGCGCCCCGCCGGTAGTGGAGCCGAACCACCGGGAGGCCGTCGGTGAGGGCCCGCCGTTCCCGGGGGCTACGGGCGCCACCCCACGGCCCGTCGGCGACACGCGCCGTCTCGCCCACGGGAGTGAAGCGCGGCTCGGCCGCGACCACCTGCTCATAGGCCTCCGCGCGCTCCTCCACGTCCGTCTGGATGAAGAGCTCGCCCCCGGGGCGCAGGACGCGCGCGAGCTGCCCGACCAGCCCGGGCTCCACCACCAGACGCTTGTGATGCCGCTTTTTCCACCACGGATCCGGGAAGTGGATGAAGACCACGTCGAGGCAGGCCCCGACGAAGCGCGGCAAGGCCGAGCGGGCATCCTCTGCGAAGACCCGCGCTCTGCCGGCGAGCCCCCGCTCGGCGAGCCGTCGGTCGACGATGGTGGCCCACTTACGGCGGATCTCCAGCCCGATGAGGTTGACGGGGGCCGCCTCGAGCCGCTCCAAGATGAACCAGCCTCGCCCAGGACCGATCTCGAGCTCGAGCGGCGCTGCGGGGCGCGAAAACAGCCGACGCGGGTCGAGCGGCTGCTCCTCGGGGAGGCGAGGCGCGTCCTGGTAAGGGTCCGTCTCTGGGTTCACGGGGGCAGCCGATTACACCGTTGTGCGCACGAACGCACGCCAAGCCTTTGCTATAGGCCCCTGCACGCACCGTGCAGCCGCCCCCACCCGCCGCTCTCCCCCCTCCCGCCGGCGCGCCCGGCAGGCGACGCCGGCTCGTCGAGCTCGGCTGGTGGCTCTCGGTGACGCTCGCCACGCTCGAGCTCGCCCGCCGCACCGTGAGCGGCGTGCTCGCGCAGACGGGGGGCATCCCTGCCGTCCCCTTGGATGACGTCTTCATCCATTTTCAGTTCGCCAAGAGCTACGCGCGGCTCGAGCCGCTCGTCTACTCACCCGGCGATCCCCCCGTCGGCGGTGCGACGAGCTTGCTCTGGCCCTTGCTGCTCGCGCCCGGCTGGCTGCTGGGGCTGCGGGAGGAGCAGCTGATCTGGGCCGCTTGGGGGCTCGGCTTCCTGAGCTTGGGGCTGCTCGCGCACGAGACGCGGCGCTTGGCGGAGCGCCTGGTCGCTTGGCCGCTGGCGCTCGTCGCAGGCGCGCTCACCCTCGGGTTCGGCGGCAGCGTGTGGG
>CAUJEM010000052.1 GCA_963169915.1 Myxococcota bacterium | reverse complement strand
CCTGGACGGGCGCCAGCGCCTCCGCCGCCGCCCCCCAGCCGCGCTAGCCTGCCACCACCTCCTCCCAGCCGCGCGTCCATGCCCGGCGCTCCGCCCTCGGCGCGCCCTGCGCCGCCGTCGGGTCGGCCGGCCCCGCCGCCCCCCAGCCGTGCACCAGCGCCACCGCCGCCTCCCGCGGCGTCGGCGGCTCCGGTGGACATGGATTGGGACGACGAGGATGAGAAGACCGCCGTCTTCGACAAGGTCACCGAGGACGCGAGCCGCTCCCTCCTCCAGAGCGGGCCGCCGCCCGCCGCAGGCGCGCCCATGGCGCCGGCCAGCGGCCGCCTGGGCGGCAGCACGCAGCTGCTGAGCAGCTCGGGAGGCACGGCCTCCGTGCCCCCTCCCAGCCGCGCACCCACGCCTCCGCCGCCCGCCGTCACGCTGCCCGCGGCCGCGCCCGCGTCGTTCGTCGCGCCCGCGCCCGCCTCCGCGGCCACCCCGTCATTGCCGCCGCCTGCAGCGGCTGGCAACCGCACGGCGCTCATCGCGGTGATGGCGCTGCTGCTCGTGGGCGTCATCGGCGGCGTCGTGCTCTTGCTGCTCCCGAAGAAGGGCAGCCTCGTCGTCACGGTCGCCAACCCCTCGGGCGAGCCCGTCTCCAGCGTGGAAATTCTGGTCGATGGGAAGGTCGCCTGCAGCGCCACCCCCTGTCGCGTCACGGATCTCGAGGCCGGGAGCAAGTTCGTGAGCGTCCGCGTGCCAGGCTTCAGCGTCCCGGACACGGCCGTCGCCGTGAAGGGGGGCGAGGAGTCCGTCTTCAACGCCATCCTCACCGCCACGAGCAGCGCGCCCACTGCAGCCGCGGCCGGCACCGGGGTCCGCGTGAGCGCGGAGGGCACCGGGCTCGAGCTGACGGTCGACGGAAAGAAGATCGGGCCGCTCCCCCAGGAGCTCAAAGATCTCACACCGGGCGAGCACACCCTGCGGATCGCCGGCAACGACCGCTTCGAGGTGTACGAGAAGAAGGTCACCGTCACCGCCGGGCAGATCGAGACCATCGGTCCCCTGAAGCTCAAGGTGCTCAAGGGGCTCGCCCACATCAAGGCTGGCGAGGGCGCGGACGGCGCCAAGATCATGCTGGTCAGCGGCAATGATCGCCGCCCCATCACCACGCTCCCGCTGAAGGTGGACATCCCCGCGGACAAGACCTACAGCCTCGTCGCGACCCGCCCGGGCTACGACGACTACAAGGAAGACATCACCTTCAACGATGGCGAAGCGGAGCGCACCTTCGAGGTGACGCTGAACAAGAAGGGTCAGGCGCCGGCAGCCACGAAGACGCAGCCTCAGGCCCCCGCGGGTGGCACCACCACCAAGCCGGCCACCACGCCAGACAAGCCCGCGACCCCGCCGGCCACCGCCAGCGGGATGGGCACGCTCAACATCAACTCCATCCCCGTCTCCAACGTCATCTTGGACGGCAAGCCGCTCGGCACCACCCCCAAGACCGGACTCAGCGTGAGCGCGGGCAACCACACGGTCGTGTTCGTCCACCCGGAGCACGGCCGGAAGGCGCGCTCGGTGAAGGTGGAGGCGGGCAAGTCCGCGACGGCAGCCGTCCGCTTCCCCTGACGCTCAGCGCTCCCTGCGGTCCTGTCGCTCGGACCACTCCAGCCACGTCGCTGCACAGCCCTCCGCGAGGGAGCCTGCGCAGCGCGCCGGATCGAAGCTGGGCCCGAGGATGAGCAGCAGATCTTTGCTGATGAACCGAAGATCTTGCCGCCACGCCTCGTTGAACGCGGCGGTGCGGCGCTCGGACTCCGCGAGCGCCGTGGTGCCCTGCACCACCTGCAAGTAGCCGAGCGCTAGCTGCCGCACCTCTTCATCGTCACTCACGGCGAGCAGGCGCTCCACGAAGCGCCGCGCCGCGTCCGCCTCCCCCACGTCACTGAGCAGCCGCGCTGCGGACACACAATGGTAGGGGATGTTCTCGTTGCTCCCCACGAGCTCACACGCGCGCGCCAAGATCTTGGCGCCCTCGCGCCGCCAGGCCTCCTGCTCGGCGCTGCTGGCGAGCCAGCGCACGCCCACGTACGCCAGGAACTGTCCGGTAGAGTTCCACAGCTCCTGGTCGTAGGGGAACTGCTCGAGGCCACGTAAGAGCAGCGCCCGCGCTCGCCGGCGCTGCTCGTCACTGACGGGCTTGGCTTGGAAGGTGATGAGCGTGTCGGCGTAGCGGTAGGGAGCGCGGTAGCTCGGATCCAGCGTGACGATGGTCTCCAGGTAGTCCGCCACGTGCTCGAAGCCGCGGCGCTCTTGGAGGCGCAGCCCGGACTGCACCAGGGTGCTCGCATAGAGGACGTCGGCCAGGGCCGCGCGGTACCCGAGCGACAGCACCACCGTGCGCTCCGGGCCCGGGAGCGCGACCACGTCGTCTCGCTCCTGCACAGCCGCATGACGCGCCACGAGGGCTGGCCTCGCGAGCGCGACCCCCACCGCGCCCAGCCCGAGCCACGCGAGCGCCCAGCCGCCGCTACTCCACCGCACGCCACACCTCCAGCGGCTCGAGCTTCAGCGCCTCGCCAGCGCGGTACGTGCCCCACAGCTCGAAGCGGCTGCGGACGCCGTCGCCGTCCAGATCTCCCTCGGCGGCGGCGATGAAGCGCGCCTCCTCCGCGCCGTTGCGCGACTCGAACGCGAAGCCGTACGCGTGCGGCACCGTCCAGTCGAAGCCGAGCGCCTTCCAGGTGGGGTGATCCCAGGTGCCCGGCGGATCTTGGCGGCGCTCTCCAGCGGGGATCTCCGCGGGCGTGAGCCCCACCGTCTCTGGGAACGCGGTCATGGTCGAGCTGCCACGCGCCAGCCGAGCAGCGCCCGCGGCGATCCGGGCGAGCCCGTCCACGGGCTCCGCCAAGCGCGAGGCGTGCAGGTTGCGCACGAACACCGGCACGGCGACCGCGAGCAGCGTGCCGCCGAGGGACGCCGCCACGGCGGCCTCGAGCCAGGTGAGCGGGCGCATGCGGTTCAGCTCCTCGACGCCTCGGGGCGAGGCTCCCAACGACGCGAGGCCCCGGGGCTGATGCCACGGAGCCTCGCGGAGGGGGCTAGGCCCGACGGCCTCACTCCTCGGGGTTCGTCTCCAAGGGCGTGGGCGCCACCGTCAGGACGCCGCCCTGGACCTTGCCCGACAGCTTGAACTCCGAGTTGACGCCGTTGCCGTTGAGGTCACCACGCGCCACGGCGTCGAAGCCGTGACCGTCCGCGGAGCCGTCACCCGTGGTGAGGTACTGGTACTGGTAGTACTGCGGATCTTTCATCGAGAACTTCAGGCACTTCCAGCCGGCGTCCGCGGCCCAGGAGGCCGGGTTGGACTGGATCTTCTGG
>CAUJEM010000051.1 GCA_963169915.1 Myxococcota bacterium | reverse complement strand
GGAGCGAGCGGGAGCGGGGGAGCGAGCGGGAGCGGGGGCGTGAGCGGGAGCGGGGGAGTGAGCGGGAGCGGGGGAGTGAGCGGGAGCGGGGGAGTGAGCGGGAGCGGGGGGACGGGGACGGTGGGGGAGCGGTGCGCGCCGAACGGGGCGCTGGCGTGCGCGGGGCACGCGCAGCAGAGCTTGCTCATCTGCTCCGGAGGCAAGTGGACGTCGAACGGGCTCTGCGCGAGCGGCCAACACTGCGACACGCACAGCGGCAACCAGGGCGTCTGCGAGCCCGTGGTGCCTGCCTGCGCGGGCGAGGCGCCGGGGGCTACCTATTGCGAGGGACAAGTCGTCAAGCAGTGTGGCCCGGATCTGGTGACGGCGGAGGAGGTGGAGACCTGCACGGGGCGGGCGTGCGTGGGCGGAGCGTGCACGGGGACGTGCACGCCGGGCGCGCTGCGCTGCAACGGCGCTCGGCCGCAGCAGTGCGACGGCACGGGCACGTGGCAGGACGCGGCGGCGTGCAGCGCCGGGACGGAGTACTGCTCGGCGGGGCACTGCCAGGGCTGCACGGGCGGCACGCGGGACTGCGACGGCGACGCGAGCAACGGCTGCGAGGTGGACCTGAGCGACCCGAGCGCCTGCGGCACCACGTGCAGCAACCGTAAGGCGTGCAGCGCTGGGGAGGTCTGCGTGGGGGGCGCGTGCAGCGCTCCGAGCTGCGCCACCAGCGGTCCTGGCAAGAGCGACTGCGGCCCTGGTGGGAACGAGAGCTGCTGTACGAGCCTCATGGTGACGGGCGGAGAGACGACGATACTGGAGACTAGGAATGGCACCGACTACACGGCGACGGTGAGCAGCTTCCGCTTGGACCAGTACGAGGTGACGGTGGGGCGGTTCCGGGCGTTCGTGGACGCGTGGGTGGGAGGCTGGCGTCCCACGGCGGGCAGCGGCAAGCACGCGCACCTGAACGGGGGCTTGGGGCTCTCGAACAGCAACGGCGCCGGCCACGAGCCCGGGTGGGACACCTCGTGGAACAGCCAGCTGCCAACATCCAAGGCCGGCTGGGACAGCTCGCTCACCTCTGGTTCCAATTGCGACTCCACGTACGCTACGTGGACGTCCGCTGCCGCCGCGAACGAGAAGCTGCCGCAGAACTGCCTCGGCTGGTACGCCCTTCATGCTTTCTGCATTTGGGACGGAGGCTTTCTGCCGAGCGAGGCGGAGTGGCAGTACGCCTCCGCGGGCGGCGCGGAGAACCGCAAGTACCCGTGGGGCATGAACGACCCCGGCGCCAACGCGGCCCTGGCGGTGTATGGTTGCTACTGGAACGGGACGAGCAACTGCGACGGCCTTGCGGACATCGCGCCGGTGGGCTCGGTGCCGGCGGGCAACGGCCGCTGGGGGCAGTCGGACCTGGCGGGGAGCGTGTGGGAGTGGACGCTGGACTGGTACAAGGACCCCTACCTAACGAGCTCGTGCAATGATTGTACGAATATCGCCTTACCCATCGCCCGGGTGCTCCGGGGCGGCTCATTCATCATCAGCAGCGCCTCGTACCTCACCTCCGCCCGCCGCTACGCCAACTCCACGACCAATCGCCACGTCGACGTCGCTGGGCGCTGCGCCAGGAGTGCGCCGTGAGTAACGCGGCAGAGAGGAGAGGCTGAGAGCGCCTCACCTCGATGGATGAGCGATCCACGATGACCCCGAGTCCTGCGCCGGTGAAGCGTCGACGGGGCCGAGCGCGGGCAGGGTCTCGAGCCGCGAAGTCAAGACTCCCAGCTCCCGCCGCCGGACGCCAGTCGCCCACCCACGCGTCGGCAGGGTATTGAGCCGCGAAATCGAGACTCCCAGGGTGCCGACGCCGGTCCTGGACGCGGAGGGCAACGCGGAGGGCGCCACTCGCGCGAGGCGCCTCTCGACCCGGGGAAGCGCGGTCGACCCGTCGATGACCACTACACGGAGTCCGAGCGAGCCGGGGTGGGTGACGCTCTCCCTGGAGACGCGCGGGCGCCCGGTCGGCTTTCGCTTGTGGGGCGGGCCTGCTGCCGCCTATCTTAGAGACAAGCTCGAACGGGCGAGTACATGGGCGGCGGAGGATCACGATGTCGATGCGCCGGGTGCTGGTGGGTGGGGCAATGTTGGTCGGGGTGGCGGGCTGCGGGCCGTCGGAGGCGGATGCGCGAGCCTACTTGAAGGACCAGGGGTTCGACGTCACCGAGCTACGAAAGAACGGCAAAGCGTTCGAGTTTACCGCCAAGAAGGACCAGGACATCTGCACGGGGGCCGTGACCATCACGAAGGGCTTCGGGTCGAGCTCGAGCTCCATGACCTCGTCGTGCAAGCGTGACCTGAGCGCCTGCAAACCCGGTGCCTCGGAGGCGTGCATGAACCTCGCCGACGAACTCTACGACCAGGACCCCAAGGTCTTCCCCGAGGCCGCCGTCGAGCTCTATCGCATCGCGTGCGATGACAAGGCGGCGCGCGCCTGCACTCGCGCTGGTGAGTACGAAGTGATCGACAAGAACTGGGACGAGATGCGAAGGTACTCGAAGCTCGGTTGTGACCTGGGTGACGGCGAGGGGTGTTCGCGGCTCGCCAAGGCCGCCCTGCTCGGTGAGGGTGAGGAGAAGAACCCCGACCACGCGCGGGAGTTGTTTCAGACGGCCTGCGAGAAGGGATCGCTGCGCGGCTGCCGCAGCTTCGTCGGGCTCGTGCTCGACGCGAAGTCGCCCGACGTGAAGGGCGCGCTCGCTTCGGCCAAGAAGATCTGCGACGTCAAGTTCGACGATGGTTGCGCGGTCTACGGTATCGGTCTCTTCATGGACAAGAACTACACGGAAGCGCTCACCATCCTGGAGGCGGCTTGCCGTGACACGGCATCGGGCAAGCTCCAGGGGAGGGCCTGCAACACCGCGGCGGCGATCCTCGTCGACGGCATGGGCATGGCAAAGGACGCCACGCGAGCCATTCCGCTGTTCGAGGCGGGCTGTGAGGCGAAGGAGGCTCTGGCCTGCTCGAACCTCGCCCGGAACTACGAGAAGGGCAACGGCGTTCCGCAGGCAGACGCTGCCAAGGCCAAGGAGTACCGTGCCAAGGCCTGCGAGCTCGGTCACCAGGCGAGCTGCTCGCGCTGAGTTCGTGGGGAGTAGGCCTGGGCGCCCGGCGCCATTCGTCGCTCCCTCCCCCCCGCGCCCTCGCCTCCTCTAGTCTGTCCCCGAGCTCAGGACCCGATCGAGCGGGCGGCTGAGCGCGGGCAAGCTGGTGTGGGCTCACGAAGGCGCGGTCTCGGGCGCCGGAGCGTGTGTGCCCCTCTCCGTGGGCGAGAGCCACCTCCTCGCTCCTGCCGGAGATCTCCTAGACGTTGCCCGACGAATCTCCTCGGCCTGTCGCTCGAGCGGTCCCCAGCGAGTCAGCGGGTGTCGTCCTGGCCACCTCGCGGTGCTTCAGCAGCGCGCTCCGACGCGCCAGCGCGCTGCTGCGCCCCCATGATCTCCAGAGAGAGGGTCTGCTAGGCTGGCGCCCCGATGTCCAAGCGGAGCCTGGTAGGTGTGATGGCGGTGAGCGTGGCGCTGGCGGCGGGGTGCGGCGATGAGCGGACGGAGCCGGCAGCCGATGGCGGAGTAGACGGGAGCGCGGGCGGGGGAGCGAGCGGGAGCGGGGGAGCGAGCGGGAGCGGGGGAGTGAGCGGGAGCGGGGGAGTGAGCGGG
>CAUJEM010000050.1 GCA_963169915.1 Myxococcota bacterium | reverse complement strand
AATCAGGCCTGTGACTTCTGCTTCGTCTCGCGGGAGCTGCCGCCCGTGGAGCACGAGCTGCTCGTGCGTGAGATCGAAGAGGCGGCGCGCGCCGGCGCCGTCATCGAGCTGTCCGGGGGGGAGCCCACCCTCAACCCGAGCGTCACCGAGTACATCGCGCTCGCGCAGCGCCTCGGCGCCCCCCAGGTGGTGCTCCAGACGAACGCCATCAAGATGGCGGAGCTTCGGTTCGCGCGCGAGCTCGCCACCGCTGGGCTGCGGGAGGCCTTCGTCAGCCTGCACGGCGTGTCCCCGGAGGTGAGTGACCGCGTCACGGCCGCGCCCGGCACCTTCGTGCGCACCGTGGCGGGCGTCCAGCACCTGGTGTCGCTGGGCGTGGACGTGTGCCTCAACTTCGTGCTCTGCGGCTACAACATCGAGGATCTGGGGGAGCTGCCGGACTTCGTCCACCGCGTCATCGTCCCCCACGCGCGAGAGGCGAAGGTGCAGCTCAACTTCTCCTTCGTCGCGGCCTCCACGGACAACGTCCCGCGCGACACGCGGCTCATCCCGCGCTTCACGGCGGTGGCGGCGTCGCTCGCGCGCGCGCACGAGCGCGCGAGCGAGCTGGGGCTCGGCTTCACCGGCTTCGACTCCAAGTGCGGCGTGCCGGCGTGCTACCTGCCTTGGGCCATCCGCGAGGCGCACTTCGCGGCCGACCTGCCGGAGGAGGAGCTGCGGCGCCACGGTGAGGGCTTCACCAAGAGCCCGGCCTGCGCGCGCTGTGAGCTCCAGCGCCGCTGCTACGGCGTGCGCACCACCTACGCGGAGCTCTACGGCACCGGGGAGCTGCGCCCCATCATCGGCGGGCGGGTGACGGAGCAGGAAGAGGTGGAGCGCCCGCAGGGCCCGCCGTGGACGAGCCTCGGTTTGTCCGCCACGGCTCACCGCTTGCGCCCGGGCTCCGCCGCCGCGCTGCTGGACGACCGCGCGTTTCAGCGCGCGCCCTCGGCGTGGCTGGACGGGCTCCCGCGCGTGGACAAGGAGCAGGTGCAGCTGCTCGCCGGCTTGCGCCAGGTCATCAAGATCGAGCGCGCCACCGCCAGCCGCGCGGAGGAGACGGCCGCGCAGTGGCGGCAGCTCGGCCTCGAGGCCCAGAGCTTCCTCGGCGCGCCCGGCCCCGGCGGGGCCCCCCCGCGCGCCATCGTGTTCGTGGGCCAGCGCCGCGCGGCGGTGGAGGAGGCGGTGGCGCTGGAGGGTGAGATCACCCGCTCCCGCGCCGAGCGCGCGCCCTTCGTGCGGCGCATGGGCGAGCTGCTGGGGTACCCTGGCTGCTGCGTGGAGCGCTTCGTGGACAGCGCCGATCAGGACGACGCCACCCACATCCAGCGCCTCGCGCAGGCGCACCAGGGGCGGCTCGCGCCGGAGCAGAACTGGACGGCGGTCCCCTTGCGCCCCTTCTCACATTTCCCGTGCGAGCCGAGCTGCGCGGCCACCGCGGCGCTCGGCCGCGCCACGCTGCAGGCCATCGAGCGGCAGGACGCGCGCTACGCCGCCAAGCTCCGGCAGGCGCTGAGGAGCGTGGCGCTGGTGAGGACCGCCACCTGCTTCGCGCTCCTGCTCGAGGCGCGCGAAGACGGCGCGGAGGCCTACACCTACCGCGCGGTGCTCTCGCACCGCACGCTCGGCGTCGAGGACGCCGTCCTCGGGCGCCCGGAGTTCCGCGCGTTCTTCTTGGAGATCGTCGCGCCGCTCGCCGAGGGAGATCACGTGCAGCGCCTCCCCGGGAGCCTGCGCATCACGCGGGGTGGCCGGCACCTCACCAACCTCCACTTCGACCCCGCCGCGCCCGCGCTCCTCGACTTCACCGGCGCGTAGCGGCGCTCAGCGCTCGCCTTCGGGGGGCACGGGGATCAGCTCCTCCCAGCCGTTGTGGCGCACGTAGTTGCTCCACACGCCCTCGCACTGCGCCGTGTAGCGGCAGGCGTGGCACTCCGCGCGCTTCTCACGCTTGGCCTGGTCCAGATCTTCCCGGGTGAGCAGGACGAGCCCCCGCCCGCCGCCCTGGGCCGCCCGCTGCTCCGGCTGAAAGCCGTCCAAGATGGCGAGCTCCGGTACGTCGTAGTGCAGGTGCTTCTCTACGTACCCCCGGTTGAAATCCGGGATGCCCTCGGTGGTGCAGAGCGGGATGTCCACCAAGAAGGCCATGGGCTGGGCCTCCTGCACCTGCCGAAGGAAGCCACGGAAGGCCTCGGCGATCTCGGTGTAGCGAGGGAAGAGCTGCGCGAAGAAGGTGTTGGCGCGGCCGTTGGCCTGCATCACGTTGAACACCACCTGGTCTACCCCGTGGCCGCGCAGGAAGCGGTAGATGTCGAGCAGGTGAGGGAGGTTGCGCTTGGTGAGGACGGTGGAGGTGTGCAGCTCCACGCCGTGGCGTCGCAGCTTGGCCACCGAGTCCAGGCCGGCCACCGTCTGCGGGAAGCTCTGCGGCGTGCGCGTGAGGCCGTCGTGGAGCTGTGGGGTGTGGCCGTGGATGGAGACGTAGAAGCGGTTCATGCCGGCCTTGGCCAAGGCCACGGCGTAAGGCAGGTGCGCCAAGCGGCGCCCGTTGGTCATCACGCTGATCCGCCGGTACCCCAGCTCCCGCGCCCACGTGGCGAACTCCGGCAGCTCCGGGCGGGTGGTGGGCTCCCCCGAGGTGAAGCACACCTCCTCGGCGCCCGCGTGCTCTTCCAGCATCCAGCGCACCCGGTCCCGCGTCATGGCGGAGTTGTTGACGTAGCGCCCCTCGCGGTCCTCTTCCATGCAGAAGACGCAGTTGTTGTTGCACACGGCGCCGATGGAGACGTGCAGCCGCTGGTCTTGGTGAGCGATGCGCTCGGTGATGCTGGGCTCGGCGCTCACGGAGCCTCAATCTTCCCCAGGGCCTGGCGGCGGTCAAACCCAGCGCGGGGCGCCCGAGCGGGCCGGTCCTCAGCGCGGGGCGCCGAAGCTGGCGCTCAACAGGAACCCGCCCGCCACGAAGGCCCTGCTCCCCTGCTGCTTGCCGCTCAGGACCACCGGTGAGCTGCCCATGGCGCTGGTGAGCTCCAAGCGTAGGCCGTGGAAGAACAAGGAGAAGTGCCGCATGGACTCGAGCGCCAGCGCCAAGTGGAAGCTGGGGTAGAGCCCGCCGGCCTTGGCGCTGATCAGCGTGGTCCGCGCGTTGTCGCAGTCCGTCCCGAAGCGCTCACCCTGGGCGATGCAGTAGTGGCCCTCGGCGTCGAGGCTGGTGAGGCCGCCGCCGCCGCTCGCGTGCAGCTCCAGCCAGTCGTTGAGGGGCGTCAAGCGCACGTCGAGGATGCCCTCGGCGCCGAGGCGCGTCGCGGTGAAGTCGGCGCCCTGGCTCCGTCCGGTGGCGTAGGTGCCGAAGCCGACGCCGGCGAGCGCCAGGCGCTTGTCCGAGTCCAGGTAGGTGCGGTAGCCGAGCAGGGGCTCAGGGGAGGCCCCCGCCTCGCTCGGCCCCGCGATGCGAGCCCCCACGAGCAACCCGGGGACTCCGATCCAGCGCTCCGGCTCGAGGACGCCGCTCACCTGCGCGAGGGCCACGTCCTGGGGAGCGTCGGGCTGGGTGGCGTCACTCAGGTAGTAGCCAGGGACCCCGCCGACCTGCAGCGTGACGTCCGGGCGCCCGGCGGGCACCGCGGAGACGCCCGTTGCCCCCGGCACGGGGCCGAGCCGCGTGCAGCCGCCGAGCGCGGCGAGGCTGGCGATGAACGCCGCAGTGACGAACCCTTGGATCCTCGAGGGGCGAGAGCGCATGAAGCCCATTCAAGCACAGCTCGTGCCAGCGTGAGTCTCCGCTCGAGCGAGGGGGACCGTGAACGGCTGACTCCACGGAGTGCGCCGGGAGGTGTGGTCAGCGCGGCACGCGTGCCTCTGGCGCGAGCGCGCTGCTCTCCTCCACGGGGGCGGGCGCCGCTCCGGCCTCGGACGGGGTGCCGAACCGTAGCAGCGCCCAGCCGTCGCGGTCGGTCCGCCCGAGCAGGGTCAGGGGGGGACCGGGCTCGGCGGCGAGGTACGCGCGGAGCAGCTCGTCGGCGCGGTCGGTGAGCAGCCCCGTGACGACCAGCTCCGCGGCGGGAGCGAGGCGCGCCAGCAGCTCCGCGCGGAGCGCCAGCAGCAGCTCCGCGCTCAGGTTGGCGACGATCAGCGTGAAGGCGCCCTGCACGCGCGCGAGCGGCTCCCCGGAGAGCTGGACGCGCCGCTCGAGGCCGTTCAGGTGTGCGTTGAGCTGGGCGGCGCGCAGGGCCGCAGCGTCGATCTCGAGGCCGAGCACGGAGGCGGCGCCGCTGCACGCGGCCACGAAGCAGAGCACCCCCGTGCCCGCGCCGACGTCGAGCACGCGCTGCCCCGGGGCGGCCACGCAGCGCTGCTCCACCGCGAGCGCCGCCAGCCGGGTGGTGGCGTGGGCGCCGTCGCCGAAGGCGAGCGCGGGGCGAAACACCAGCGGGTGCTCACTTCCCCAGGGGTCCGCCGGCGTCCCCTCGGGGCGCCACCCGACGCGCGGCGTCAGGCGTATGGGCTCGAGGTGGGCGGCCCAGGCCGTGTCCCAGGTGGAGTCCTGATCCACGCTGAGCTCCCAGGTGACGGCGCCGTAGGCGGCGTCTGCGCGCGCGCGTGCGTGGAGCGCGGCGTCCAGGCGCTGCCCGAGGTCGCGCAGGGCGCGCTCCTGCTCGCCGTAGACGAGCAGGTGGACGCCACGCCGAGCGCGGCGCTCCTCCACGCAGCCCGCGCCGAGCTCGAGCAGCGCGGCGCCCAGCGCCCGAGCGAGCGCGGACGGACACGAGACGGTCAGGGTAACGAGCAGGGCCACGCTGAAATCGTCGCGGCCCGAGGAGACCTCGGTGCGGCTTGACGCTATGCTAATAGGTCATGCCTCGGTCAAAAAGCAGCCCGTGGTTTCCCCTCCGCGGTGAGCGCGTGGAGCTGCATCTGTTCAGCGCGGACGCCGCGGAGCGTCAGCTCGACTACTACCTGAGAAACCGCCGCCACCTCGAGCCTTGGGAGCCGCCGAGGCCCCCCGGCTTCTTCAGCGTGGAGTACTGGCGCTGGCGCCTCGAGCACAACCAGGAGCTGTACGAGGCGGACCAAGGGCTGCGCCTCCAGCTCGTCCTCGCCAGCGATCCCGAGGGGGACGTCCTTGGGCAGATCGGGTTCAATCAGGTGGTCCGGGGCGCGCTCCAGCAGTGCGCGCTGGGCTACAGCCTGGACGAGCGGCACGTCGGGCAGGGCTACATGACCGAGGGCTTGAAGCTCGCCTTGCCCTTCGTCTTTCAGCGCCTAGCGTTTCATCGGGTGACGGCCAGCTACCTGCCGCACAACCAGCGCTCGGCGGCGCTGCTGGCGCGGCTCGGCTTCGTCATCGAGGGGCGCGCCGCCAAATATCTCTATGTCCAGGGGGCGTGGCGGGATCACGTCATCACCGCGCTCATCAACCATGATTTGGAGCACCCGGGGCTCAACCCGCCAGTGCCTTGCGCGGGGGAGAGTTCTTTGAGATAGTGCTCTGCGTGGGGACGCTGGGGATGGTCGAAGGTGCGCTGATCGTGGAGGAGGCCTTCGTCCGCGGTCAGGCCATGATGAGCCTGCGGGAGGTGCACGGGGAGGAAGATCTCCGCCACGTCGTGGACAACCCCGCCGCCGCGGCCGCCTGGGGGCGCACCCCCGCGGAGCTGCAGGGCGCGCTGGACTCGGCGCTGGGGCTCCCGCGTGGCTGCCGGCGCAGCCTCATTCGGCGCGCGCGGCGCGCCCGCGCCAGCGGCCAGCCCCATGACATCGAGCTGACCTGTGACACGCCGCGCGGCCAGCGGTCGTTCGCGGGGAAGGTGGTGGCCGTTGGGGGGTCAGAGGGGGCAGCCGAGCGGTTCTGGCTCATCGTCGAGGACGCCACGGAGCAGCGGGGGCTGGAGGTGGCCCTGGCTCGCGCCGAGCGCCTCGCAGGCTGGCGCGCGCTCCGGCAGGTCGGCTCGTCTGCCCTGCACCGCCCCACCACGGGGGCCCTGGTGGAGCTGAGCCGGGCGCGGCAGCAGCTCGAGGAGCAGCAGCTCCTGCTCCAGCGCGAGGCCTACCTTGCCATGCAGGACGCGCTCCTCGCCGCTACCTCCCACATCGAGCGCCTCGCGCGAGCGCTGCGCGAGCTCGAGTGGCTCGCGCTAGAGCCGCACGAGCCGCTGGAGCGCGAAGAGAAGCTCGACGCCTCCTGAGCGCCGCGCGGCGCCTCTCCGGCGTGCCCTCCCGCTTTACAGACCCCGCCCCAGGATGCATGGTGGGGGTTCATGCCGCCGGAGACGTCACCTTGAAGTGGGGTTTTGGCGCGCGGCCCGCGCTCCCGGACGACCTAGAGCTGGCGCGCCTCGGGCTGAGCAGCGCGACCGAGCCCAACGGCGCCAAGGGGGCGCCCGTCATCACGCAGCGGCGCTACGCGGGACCCCTGGCGCACGTCGGAGAGCTCGAGGGCCTGCGGGTGGTCCACCTCACGGATCTGCACTTCGGCCGGGTGACCCCGGAGCGAGTGCAGCGCACCGCGGTGGCCATGGCCAACGCGCTCCAGCCCGATCTCGTGGTCATCACGGGTGACTTCGTCTGCTACGGCCACTCCTACCTCGACCAGCTCGTGAGCGTGCTGTCGGGGCTCGAGGCGCACACCCTGGGCGTGCTGGGCAACCACGACTACTGGGCGGGCGCCGGTGAGGTCCAGCGCGCGCTGGCGCGCGCCGGCGTGGAGCTGCTGAGCAACGCCCACACGCACCTCGAGGTGCGGGGGCAGCGGCTGCAGCTCGTGGGGCTGGACGACGCCTACACGGGGCACGCGGACCGCGAGCGCGCCGTCAAGGGCCTGCGGCGCGACGTCCCTAGCTTGGGGCTCTCGCACATCGCGGAGGAGGCGGACGGGCTCTGGGACGCCGGGGTGCCGCTGGTGCTCAGCGGCCACACGCACGCCGGCCAGGTCACGGTGGCGCAGCTCAACGAGTGGACGCTGGGCAAGCTCGGCGGGCACCGCTACGTGCACGGCCTCTACGGCAAGCGCCGCCCGGACGAGCGTCGCGCGGGGGCGGTGTACGTCAACGCCGGCATCGGCGCCAGCCTCGTGCCGGTGCGGCTCGGGGAGCGCGGCCGGCGGGAGCTGGCGGTGTTCGAGCTGGGGGCGGCCCCCGGCGCCTTCGAAGAGCACCACGACGAGCAAGAGGGCTTCGTGGGGCGCGCCAAGGAAGGAAGCTCCAAGCCGGACTGGCGCACACGGCTGCTCGGCGCACGTCAGTAGCGCTCGCCCACGGCGCCGAGTGTGGCGCCGCTGGTCGCGGCGGGAGAGCCAAGCTAGACGGAGAGGGAGGAGACCCAGCCGTGCTCGATCTCGACCGCCTCAAGCGCATCAAGCTCAGTAACCGCCCCCTGGGGCAGCTCATGATGGGCAACCTGGTGCTGTTTTTCGACTACCACCTGCCGCGAGCCACCAACATCGTCATCGAGGGCAAGGAGCGCCTCCCGCGGGGTGGGGGCGTGTTCTTGGCGATGAACCACACCGATCGCTACAACTACTGGCCGTTCCAATACGGCATGTACCGAGCGGGGCTGCCCTTCACGGCCACTTGGGTGAAGGGAAAATACTACGAGAGCCGCGCGATGGGCGCGTTCATGGACTCCATGAACAACATCCCCACGCCGTCACGGGGCTACGTCATCACCACGGAGTTTCGCAAGGTCGCCGGGCGCCCCCCCAAGGAAGAGGAGTACCGCCTGCTGAGGGACTTGGTGGATGGCAAGCGCGCGCCCACCGAGCCGCTCCCGGCGGGCGTCAGCCCGGAGCTGGCCAGCGTCGTGGGGCAGGACGTCAGCGAGTTTCTCCAGCGCTTCAACCAGCTCTTCGATCAGATGATCCACGAGGTGGTGGAGCTGAACCGCCGCGCCATCGAGGATCTGCACCTGAACGTGCTGGTGTTCCCGCAGGGGACGCGCTCCAAGCGCCTCTCGCAGGGCCACGACGGCTTGGCGCAGATGGCGCAGTACCTGGGCGCCAAGATCGTCCCCGTGGGCTGCAGCGGGAGCGACAAGCTCTACCCCGCCAACTCTCCCTTCTCGAAGGGGGGGCGCGTCGTCTACCGCGTGGGTGAGCCGCTGGCCGTGGACGGGCCGGAGCTCGAGCGCTTCCGCGTCCCGAGGGACGTGCTCCCGCTCACGGACGAGGCCAACCGCAAGTACGGGGACCGCTACCGCGCCATCACGCGCGTGGTGATGGACCGCATCAATGAGCTGGTGGATCCGGAGTACCAGTACTCCGCTAGCCGGGAGCCAGAGGGCGCCCAGGGCGTCGACCGCTTCGTGTGACGGCCGCGCCCCACGGCGCTGCTCACGCGCCTCGGACGTAGGGCAGCGCGGCGGCGAGCGCGCGAATGTCGGCGGCGCCCTCCAGCCGGTCGAGGAGCGCTCGAGGGACGATGCCCGGCGCGAAGGCCGCCTGGCAGAAGCCGGGGAGGAGCTCGGCGTGGGCCTGGGCGGCCTGCTCCGGCGCGGCGCCGAGCGCGCCCGTCCAGTCCGTGAGCCACAGTCGCTCGGTGGCGTCCAGCTCGAAGCGCCCGAGCTGGGCGTCCGGCAGCGCGAGCCCGAGCTGGGCCAGCAGGGCGAGCAGGCGCGCGGCCTCCGCGCACACGGGCAGCAGCGTGGACGGCGGCACGCCGGGACGCCGACCCACGAGGCTGGACAGGCGCTGCCCGAGCCGCACCACCGCGAACCAGGGCTGCCCCTGCTC
Organism: Myxococcota bacterium; assembly: GCA_963169915.1. GTDB lineage: Bacteria > Myxococcota_A > Polyangia > Polyangiales > Polyangiaceae > JADLEQ01. The sequence goes on along the minus strand of CAUJEM010000050.1, from coordinate 26,463 downwards.
GGTGACGCCGGAGCCGAGCAGGGGAGCGACGCCGGGCGCGACCAACGGCGGGGGCGGCGACCCGAGGTGGAGCATGGCGCCCTCGAGCGTGTCGAGGTGGAGCGCCGGGACGTGCGGGCGCTCTGCGCTCCCGAGCAGCGCGAAGCGCCCGCGCCTCGGGCGCTCCAAGGCCTCGAGCCAGCGTCGCGCCGGCGCGGCGTCCAGCTCGCGCAGCAGCGCCTTGGCCGCCTGCTCCTCACCGGCGGCGATCCACTCACGCGCGAGCGCGAGCCCCAGCTCCCCCCGGACCGGCGCGGGGAGGCTCCCGAGCAGCGCGCCGAGCCCCGCTCGCGCGGCACGGCGGCGACCCTGCCCCGTGGCGAGCGCCACGCTGAAGAGGCGTTGCCGCGCCGGCGCGGGGTGACGCGAGAGCAGGCTCACGTCGCCCTCCAGCAGGAGCGCCACGCCCTGCGCCAGCCGCTCCGCGCCGAAGCGGCCGGGCTGGTCGCGCAGCACCGCCAGCTCCACCGCGCGCAGCGGCACCACGATGCGCGCGAGCGCCTCCGGCAGCTCTGGCGCGCTGGCGTCGAAGGCCTCGCGGAAGGCTTTGTTCTCGAACAGCCCGAACAGCACCTGCGGGAGCTGCGCCGGCTCGTACAGCTCCACGATGAGCTCGAGCACGCGTCGCATCTGACTGGCGGAGACCGCCGAAAAATCGATGCGGGTGAGCGCGCCGACCAGCGCGGAGATGGCGCGAGCGCCCGGCGCCGAGCGCTGGACGCACTCCAGGTAGAGCAGCAGGTAGTCGAGCGTGGGGCTGATGCGCAGCACGCCCTCCACCAGGCGGGTGGCCGACGCGGGCTCCAGCCGCTCCGCCGCGCCGAAGACGCGCGCGCGGTCCACCTTGGAGAGCAGGTACTGCACCACGCCGCGCCGCTCCGGCTCCCGCACGCCGTTGAGCAGGAGATCTTCATGCGCGTTGACGCGGAGCTGCAAGGTGCGGCGGTGCTCTCTCAGGAAGCGGAGCTGGAGCTTGAGCTCCGCGAGCTCCTCCGCGCTGAGCGGCTCCTCGATAGGCTTGCCCTCGAGCAGCGGCTTGGCCTCCACCGCGCGCGCCACCACCTCCACGGGGGCTGGCGCGGTGGGCGCGCGCTTGCGCCGCCGCCGGCGAGGACCGCCCGCGGGCGGAGCAGGGGCAGGGGGCTTGCTCATGCCTTACTTCAGCTCGGACGAGCTCTTGCCGAGCAGCCGGCGCGCGATGATGAGGAGCTGGATTTGCTGCGTGCCCTCGAAGATGTCCAAGATCTTGGAGTCTCGCGCCCACTTCTCGAGCAGCTCCGTCTCCGTGGCGCCCACCGAGGCGCAGAGCTGCAGGCAGCGCAGCGTGATGTGGTTGGCCACGCGCGCCGCCTTCGCCTTCGCCATGCTGGCCTCCTTGGAGTTGGGGATGCCGTTGTCCGCCAGCCAGGCGGCGCGCAGCGTGAGCAGCCGCGCGCTCTCCAGCTCCGCCTCCATGCGGTAGAGCTCGGCCTCCGCCGCGCTCGCCCGCCAGAGGCTCTTGTCGTAGGGGGCGTGGACGCCCGCCGCGCGCAGCAGCTCTTGGGTGCGCTCGAGCGCCGCGCGCCCCACGCCGACGGCCATGGCCGCCACCAGCGGGCGCGTGTTGTCGAAGGTCTGCATCACGCCGGCGAAGCCCTCACCCGCGCGGATCTCAGGATCCCCGAGCAGGTTGGTCTTGGGGATGCGGCAGTCCGTGAAGGCGACGGTGGCCGTGTCCGAGGCCTTGATCCCGAGCTTGTGGTCGAGCCGCAAGAGCTGCATCCCGGGCGTGCCCTTCTCCACCACGAAGCTCTTGATGGCGGCGCGGCCGCGCGTGGCGTCCAGCGTGGCCCACACCACCGTGAGATCGGCCCGGCTGCCGGCGGTGATGAAGATCTTCTCGCCGTTGAGCACGTACTGGTCGCCGTCGAGCCGGGCGGTGGCGCGGATGGCGGCCGAGTCCGAGCCCGCGTTCGGCTCCGTGATGGCCATCGCCGCCCAGCGCCCTCCGAAGCGCGCGAGCTGCTCTTCGTTGGCCACCGCCGCGATGGCGGCATTGCCGAGGCCCTGGCGCGGGATGGTGAGGGCGAGCCCCACGTCGCCCCAGCAGAGCTCCGTGAAGCTCAGCACGGTGGCGAGGTTGGCGCCGTTGCGGACGCCGCTCGCCGCCTCGCTCTTGCCGCCGCCGCGCTTGAGCTTGCCGGCGCCGGCGCCGGCGAGCGCGCCGCTCTCGTTCAGGCCGTCCAGCAGCGAGGCGAGCAGATCCAGCTCGACGGGGTACTCGTGCTCCGCGCGGTCGTACTTGCGCGAGATGGGGCGGAACATCTCTTTGCCGACCAGGTGCGCTTGCTCGATGAGGAGCGCGTACTTCTTGGGCGTCTCGAAGTTCATGGTGTGCTCCTTGGGCTCAGGCGAGCAGCCCGCCCTCCAGGGTGGTGAGGGTCATGAGGTCTCGGTACCAGCGCTCCACGGGGTGTTCCTTGATGTAGCCGTGCCCACCGAGCAGCTGCACGCCGTTGGTGGCAAGCTCCATGCCTCGCTCGGTGGTGAGCACGCGCGCCAGGTAGGCCTCGCGCTCGAAGGGGTGGCCTTGCTCCGCGCGCGCCGCCGCGCGCCAGGTGACGAGCCGCAGCGCCTCCAGCTCCACGGCGAGGTTGGCGACCATGAAGGCCACGCTCTGGCGGTGGCTGATGGGCTCGCCGAAGGCGGAGCGATCATTGACGTAGGGGATGACGTAGTCGAGCAGCGCCTGCCCCACGCCGACGCCGAGCGCGGCCACGCCGATGCGCGAACGCGCGACGAAGTGCGCGTAGTTCACGCTGCCCGGAGCCTCACCCAGCAGGTCCGAGGTGTCGAGCTCCACGTCCTTGAAGGCGACGCGCCCGAGCCCAGCGGCGCGCAGGCCGAGCGCCGGCTCCCGCGCGGTGGTGACGCCCCTCGCGGTGCGCGCCACGAGGAAGAGGCAGGGCCCGTGCCCGAGCAGCTCCGCGGCCACCAGGTAGTAGTCCGCGCGCTCGGCGCCCACCACGAGTGATTTCTCGCCGTTGAGGACGTAGCGGTTGCCCCGGACGACGGCGCGCGTCCGAAGCTCCAGCGGATCGAAGAGCGGGCGTGGCTCGCTCAGCGCCAGGGACGCCAGCGGCGGGACGGTCTCGGCGAAGGGCGGCAGGTACGCCGCCTGCTGTGCCGCGCTGCCCCAGCGGGTGAGCGCGGCCGCCACGCTCACGGGGCCGAGGGCGGCCAGCGCTTGACCGGCATCGCCCCAGGCGAGATCTTCGGCGAGCAGCGCGCTGGTCACGGTGGAGGCCTCCGTGGCGGCGCCGCCCAGGGCCTCCGGGACGGTCATGGGCCCGAGCGCCAGATCCGCCAAGGAGGTCTCGAAGCCCTCCGGGGTGGCGCAGGCCGCGTCCGCGCCGAGCGCCGCGGGGCGCAGCACCTCTCGCGCGAAGCGCTGCGCCACCTCTCGTAGCAGCGCCTGCTCTTCGGACACGCTCGGATCGAACAGATCGCTCTTGGTGGAGGGCGCGGGGAGCCGCTCGGCGCGCTGGGCCTTGCCGGAGGCGAGCTTGAACACGCGCGCGGCGGCGCCCACCGTGGTCTTGGCCCCGGTGTAGAGCAGGCGCTCGGTGGGCGCGAGCAGCCCGACCTTCTGCGCGAGGGGGGAGCTGGCGAAGCCGCGCAGCGCGGCGAGGCCGAGCCCCATCATGTGTCGTCCGAGGGCGTCCTTGTTCATGCTGAACTCCGGGGGGGAGGGACAGGTGGCGTCAAGCTATCACGAGAGCGTGGCGGCGCCGCTAGTCGTCCATCACGGCCGCCCGCGCCGCGCGCTTATCACGTTGGCTCGCGAGGGCTAAGCTTCGCCGCGCTCGCTTCCTTCGCCGCCTGTGCGCCCCGTGCCCCCACGAGCCCTACGCCGCCTCTACCTCGCCGAGCCCCTGGTGATGCTCGCCACCGTCGTGCAGTGGCTCGTGCTCGCCACCGTGACGGGCATCTTGGTGGGCGCCGGCTGTACGCTCTTCCTGCGAGGCCTGTTCGCCACCGAGGGGCGCCTCTATGACGCCCCGTGGTGGTGGCTGGCGCTGCTCTTGCCGCTGGGGGGCCTCCTCAACGGGCTGTTGCTCCACTATGCCGGCGCGCGGCGCGACGAGCTCGTGGACGACGCCATCGTCGCCGTCAACGAGCAGCAAGGCAGGATGCCGACGCGCTCGCTCTGGGTGAAGCCGGTGGCGGCGCTCGTGACGCTCGGCTGCGGCGGCGCTGCCGGCAAAGAGGGCCCGTGCTCCCACCTCGGGGCGAGCCTGGCGGCCTGGGTGGCGCGCCGGCTCCGCCTCAACCCGGAGCTGAGCAAGCGCCTCGTGGCGTGCGGCGTCAGCGCGGGCTTCGCCAGCGTGTTCGGGACGCCCATCGCGGGCGCCCTCTACGGCGTGGAGCTGCTCGCCATCGGGCGCGTGCGCCATGACTTCGTGTTCCCCGGCATCATCGCCGGCGTCAGCGCCTTCGAGACGACCAAGCGCCTCGGGATGAGCTACCCGACCTATGCGCTCGCGCTCGAGGAGACCTTCTCGGAGCGGCTCTTCTTGAGGGTGATCGCGCTCGGGGTCACGTGCGGCGTGGCTGCGTGGCTCTTCATCGAGCTGCTGCAGCGCATCGTGGCGCTGAGGGTGCGGCTCGAGCGGCGCGCGCGCTGGTGGGCGCCGCTCTCGCCCGCGCTCGGGGGCGTGGTGTTGGCGCTGCTGCTCACGGTGCTCTCCCAGGACTACCTGGGGCTCAGCCTGCCCCTCCTGGAGCGGACACTCGAGGGCGCGCCGGCGCCCGCGCTCGGCTTCCTGTGGAAGGCGCTGCTCGTGGCCGTCACGCTCGGGTCGGGGTACTACGGCGGCAAGGTGACGCCGCAGTTCGTGATCGGCGCGCTCGCGGGCTCGGCGTGCGCTCGGGCGCTCGGGCTGGCGCCAGCGTTCGGCGCCGCCCTCGGCTTGGTGGCCGTGGTGGCTAGCGCTTCGAACGCGCCCATCGCGGCCGTGTTCATGGGCGTGGAGCTGTTCGGCGCGGGGCCGCTGCTCTACTTCGCGGGCGCTGGCATCACGGCGTACCTGGTGGTCGGCCACCGCAGCGTGTACCCGGAGCAGCAGCTCGCCTTCAGCAAGTCGTCGTGGATCGTCGCGCCCGCCGAGGCTCGGGTGAGCCAAGAGAAGGTGCACCTCTCGTACGGGCTGCTGCGCTGGCTGCACGGCTGGCGGCGCCGCCTGCGCCGCTTGCGCCGCTGAGCCGCTATTTGAGCTGGCTGTCCTTGCTCCCGCGGCGGTTGTAGAGGCTGACGGCCCCCTGCTGCTGGTCCTCCAGGGTTTGGCACGCGACGCAGCGGCCTACGCCGGGCACGGCCTCACGTCGGGCGAGCGGGATGGCCTCGCCGCAGTCCTCGCAGTGGGTGAGGCTGCGGGCGCCGAGCCTGCGCGCGCGGACCCGCGCGATCTCGCTCTCTACCGTGGCGTCGATCTGCTCTTGGACGGCGCCGTCCTTTGCCCAGCCGCTGGCCATACATGCTCTCCTCGAGACGCCGGGCAGGCTAGCACGGCGCACGGACGCCGCACGCGGTGGGCGCGCTGGCGTCTCTCCTGGGTGCCCTCTGGCCGCGTGGGTGTGGGACACTGCGGCCATGCACAGCGAGCACGTAGAATTTCCTGGGAGTCGGGCGGGGATCTTGGCGGGGAGGCTCGAGTGGGGGGCGGCGCCGCCGCGAGCTTGGGCGCTGTTCGCGCACTGCTTCACCTGCTCGAAGGACGTGCGGGCGGCGGTGGTCATCGCGCGCGCCCTCGTGGAGCAGGGCTTCGGGGTGCTGCGCTTCGACTTCACGGGGCTCGGCGACAGTGAAGGGGAGTTCTCGCGGACGGACTTCTCCTCCAACGTGAGCGATCTCGTCGCGGCGGCGGGCTGGCTGCGCGCTGCGGGGCGCGCGCCGGCGCTGCTCATCGGGCACTCCCTGGGCGGCGCGGCCGTCATCGCGGCGGCGGCGCAGCTCCCCGAGGTCAAGGCCGTGGCCACCCTCGGCGCGCCCTTCGAGCCCGCGGAGCTCATCCGGCACTTCAGCGCCGAGCGGGCGACGATCGAGGCGGAGGGGCAGGCCGTGGTCGAGCTGGACGGGCGCCCCTTCACGATCCGGCGCGAGCTGCTGGAAGATCTGCGCGAGCAGCGTCAAGCCGAGCGGCTCGCCTCGCTCGGCCGACCGCTGCTCGTGCTGCACGCCCCGCGCGACGCCGTGGTGAGCATCGACGCCGCGGGCCGCATCTTCCAGGCCGCGCGGCACCCCAAATCCTTCGTCTCCCTGGACGGCGCCGATCACCTGCTCAGCGCTCCGCGCGACGCGCGCTACGCCGCGGACGTCATCGCGAGCTGGGCCAGCCGCTACCTGCCGCGGGCCGAGGCGGAGGTGCGCGCCGGGGAGCACGGCGAGGAGCCCACCGTCGTGGAGGAGACGGGCACCGGCGCCTACACGGTGAGCGTGCGCGCGGGGCGGCACCAGTGGCTCGCGGACGAGCCCCGGGACATGGGCGGCGACGACGCTGGGCCAAGCCCGTACCGGATGCTCGAGGCGGCGCTCGGCGCCTGCACGGTGATCACGCTGCGCATGGTCGCCCAGCGCAAGCAGTGGCCGCTCGAGCGCGCGCGTGTCACGGTGCAGCACGAGCGGCTCGCGCGCGCGGCCGAGGGCGCCGCGGAGCCCCCGCCGCGCCCGGGCGACCGCTTCGTACGCCGCCTGAGCCTCGAGGGGCCGCTCGACGCCGAGCAGCGGCAGCGCCTCCTCGAGATCGCCGACCGCTGCCCGGTGCACCGCACGCTCGGCGCGGCCTCGCAGATCGTGACGGAGCTGGCGGAGCGCTGAGCGGCGCCGCCCAGCGGCGCTCGGCGTCAGCGCGCCGGCGCTTCGCGCTTCGTGGGCTCGCTCGGGGGCGGGCCCTGGCTCTCGATGACGCGCAGCCGGCTCGCGTCGTGGACGCCGAGCCCCTCCTCACCCGCGACGCGGATGTAGTCCGGCTCTCGCCCGGCCTGCTTGAGGGTGCGCAGGCCGTTGTCCGCGCGCGCCTGCTCGATGAGCCCACGCCCATAGGTGTCCATCGCGACGGGATCGGTGCTCACGTAGACGGCGCCGTGCAGGATGCGCCGGCGCGGGTTCTTGTCGAGCGGACCCTCGTCGTAGATGAGCTTGTAGCCGTCCGTGATGTGCAGCCGCACGCGGCTGCGCAGGATCTCATGGCCGTAGAGCTCCGCGATCATGGGTGAGCCGGCGTTGCCGTGGTGGTCGGAGGGGTTGACGATGGAGCCCTGCGCCATGTTCTTGAGGCAGCCGGTGTAGCCGCAGATGGAGTGATCTTTGAGCAGCGCCATGTTGATGACGGCGGTGGCCTCGGTGAGAAAGCGCACGTAGCGCGTGCGGATCCCCGGGTGGACCTCGATGGGGCGCATCGTGGAGTCCACGTTGCCGTGGATGCCGAGGCGCACGCCCCGCGGGAGCTTGTCCTTGCGCGTGCGGGTGCCCAGCATGTGCGCGCCGAACTGCTCGTAGAGGGTGATCTTCTCTGCGGGGACGCCCAGCTCGATGAGCCCCTGCACCATGGGCAGGATGAGCTCGAAATTCACCGCCATGGTGCCGCCGCTCTGACCGCCGATGCCGTTCACCTTCAGCGCCACGGTGTCCTCGGGGTGGATGAACTTCCGTAGCGAGCCCACCAAGTCTGCCTCGCCGGTGAAGGTGCTGAGCGCGCGGGTCAGCATCTCCCGCGCGACCTCGGGCTTGGGCCACAGCCGGTTGGGCTGCATCAGCGCGAGCAGATCATCGCCCTGCGTGGCCTTGACGATCTCGCCTGGCTTGCTGAGGGGTGAGAAGCCCTCCGGTGGCGACGCGGCGCGCCCCTCTTCGCCCGCCGCCGTGGCACGCCGCGGGAGCATCGCCGCGGCGAGGCCAGCGCTGCTCGCCAGGGCAGCAGCGCCACGCAGAAAGCGGCGTCGAGAGACGCCCTTCGGAGCTTGGGTCATGAACTCCCTCCGGCCGAGGACTCGAGCGCGCTCCCGTGAGAGCCGCGAGGAGCGCGAGCCGAACCCTAGCGCGCTGCCCGCGCACGTCCACCTCTGGAGCGTGGCGGCTCGCCCTGGAGGAGCGTGACCGGGGGTAGCGTCAGTTTTGCTTCAAGGCAGCCTGAAATCGTGGGTAAGTGTCGCGCCATGGTCAGGAAGTGGCGTGAGCTGAGCGTACTGTGGGGGCTGTCACTGGTGGCGTGCGCGGGAGCGCCGGCGCCGCCGCCCTCGGCGCCGCCCGCGCCGCGCGCTGCGCGCCCGGCGCCCGCGGTCGCCCCGCTCCCACCGGACACCGAGGCGCTGCGGCGCGCGCTGCTCGCGCTCTGGCCGGAGGCCGCCGTGACGAGCGCGCTGCCCGAGCCGCTGCGCGCCTCGCTCGAGGCCGTGCTCCAGCAGCTGAGCCCGGCGCAGCGGCAGGCCCTCGTGACGGCAGAGGTGCGGGGGCTGGTGGAGGCGCGGCCGCTGCTGCACCTGCTCGCCGGCGGGGACGCCCCAGAGGCGCTCTTCGCGCTGGCGAGCAGCGGCGCCGCGAGCGAGGAGCTGCTGCTCGCTCGCCAGCACGCGCGCCTGCCGCCCGACGCGGCGCTCGTGCCGGTGGCGCGCCGCGTGGCCCAGCGAGCGGGGCAGCGCTGGCTCTCGGAGAGCGCGCGCGCGCTGAGCGCCGCCAAGCCCGGCGTGGCGCAGCGCTGCGCGCAGATCGCGCTCGTCGCGCGCAACCTCGAGCTGGAGCCGCTGCGCGGGCTGGCGCTGAAGGCGGCGGTGGAGAACGAGCCGAGCGTCGGCGCGTGGCTCGAGCTGGCGCGGTGGTCGCTCGAGCAGGGCGAGCTCGAGCCCGCGCGCGCCGCGCTCGAGCGGGCGCGGGGCTTGGCGGCCAGCGCGGCGCAGCTCGCGGAGCTGGAGGCGCTCGTGAAGGACGCCGAGCAGGTCGCCGCGGCGCTCCCGGAGCCCGCCGCGAGCGAGCAGCTGCTGCCCTTCTCGCGCGCCCTGCTCCGGCTCAGGCGCTACGCGGCGCTGCGCGCCCTGCTCGGCCCGCGGCAGGAGCTCGTCACGCGGCACCTCGGGCTGAGCGCCGCGCTCGCCATGGCCGACGCGACGGGCGGCACCTGTCCGGGGCTGGCCGGCGTGGAGCACCTGGTGACCTGCGCGCTGGACGTGCTGGAGGGAGAGGGCGCCGCGCAGCGCACCGCCGCGCTGGAGGCGGCCTGGAAGAGCGGCCAGGGCCGCGACGAGGCGGCGATGCAGGCCTACCTGGGGCTCGTGCACGTGATGCCCTGGACCTACGCGAGCGTGCTGCCGCCCTCCGCCCAGGGGAGCGCCAGCGGCGCGCCGCTCGTGGCGCGCTTCGAGGCGCTGCGGCAGACCACCGCGGCGCTCGCCCAGGCGCAGCCGGCGCTCGCGGGGCTCGCGGTGTTCGTCGACACGCTGGGGGTTGGGCTGCTCAAGGCCTCGCGCGGTCCCCTCCCGAGGGAGCGCACGCCCGCGGGGCTCCGCGCGCGCGCCTTGGCGCTGGCTGGGCACGCGGAGCTCGAGGCGCAGGTCGCGCTGCTCGGCATCGCGGCGCTGCTCATGCAGCAAGACGACGTCCGTCCGCTGCTCGGCGCGCTGCCGGCGGAGCTGGCGCCGGGGCAGCGCGCGCCGCGCGCGATGCTGCTCACCTGGTCGGCGGCGGCGCGCCCCAGCGCGGAGAGCGCGGAGCAGGCCCGGTCGGCGCTCACGGCGGCGCTCCCGGAGGGCGCCAGCGGAGAGCTCGCGCGCGCCGAGCTGCTCCTGCTCTTGGCGGAGCTCGACGTGGCCATCTCGCCCGAAGCGCGCCAGCTCGAGGTGCTGGAGAAGCTCTCGGCGCAGCTGAGCTCGGCCGGGGTGCCCCCTGGGCTGCGGCTCCGCGCGGCGCTCGACGGGGCGGGCGCGAGGGCGCGCCTCGGTCACCCCATCGAGGCCATCGGCGCGCTGGATCAGCTCCTGAGCGAGCTGCGCCCGGAGGAGCTGCCGGACGCCGAGCGTGATCTGCTCACGCTGGTGCAGGCCGCCCGTCTGGCGCTGCTGGGCAACACCTCGTCCGGCAAGGCGCGCGCCGACGCGCTCGACCAGCTCCGTCAGCTCACCCAGGCGCCAGCCTTCGCGGCGCTCCCCCCGAGCACGCGGCTCTGGTACGAGGCGTGGCTCGTGCACCTCGGCGCGCGGCAGCAGGCAGAGCGCTGCACCACGCCCGCATGCGAGGCGGCGCTCGAGCGACGCTCCAAGCTGGCGGCGAGCGTCATCAGCCAGCGGCTCGGCGCGGAGAGCGGCAAGATCTTTCAGCGCGGCAGCCTGCCGAGCGGCAGCCTCAAGCTCAACCTGGGCTTCGAGAACGGGCGCGTGCGCCCCGCCGTGGGTGTGGACCTGAGGCTGCTGGCGCTCCCGTTCCCGAGCTGGGCGCGCACCTCGCGCCCGTGAACGCCAGAGCCGCGGCGCCCTGGTGGGGCCCGCGGCTCTCTCGAAGAGGGGCGCTCGCGCCCGAGGTGGCTCAGGCGCTCGGCAGCTCACGCCGCCGCGCCACCAGCGTGACGGCGCACATCTTCGAGGCGTACCGCCGGAACACCGCGCGCATTTCCAAGATGCGCTGGCGCGCGGCGGGGTTGCGCAAGACGTTGGCGGTGATGCGCATGGCGCCGAGCAGGCCCTCGTCCGCGATGACGCGGCTCGACTCCAGCAGCGCCATCGGGGCCGTGGCGCTGTAGGTGACCTCGAAGCCGCCCTCGCTCAGCACCTGGCGCCACTCCTGCACGGTGAGCGGGCGGGCGCCGACGTGGATGCTGTCCGAGAGGGCGCGGTTGATCTCGCTCTTGTCGCTCTCCGGGAGGTCATCGGGCGTCAGCGCCAGCTCGTGGATGCCGTAGCGCCCGCCGGCGCTCAGCACGCGGTGCGCCTCGCGGATGATGGCCGCCTTCTGCTCGGCCGTGTGCATGGTCAGCATGGCCTCTCCCAGCACCACGGACGCCGAGCCGCTCTCGAGCCCGGTCTTGGCGGCGGCGCCTTGACGCACCTGGTCGCGCCCCGGGCGGAGGGCGCGCTGCACCGAGCGCACGGCCGCCTCGTCGCGATCCACGCCGATGTAGGACGCTGGATCGAAGCCGAGCACCAAGCGCGTGGTCGTCCCGAGCCCAGGCGCAAGCTCCACCACGTGGTCCGACGACGCGATGGCGAGCCCCTCGAGCATCTTCTGCGTCAGCTCCAGCCCACCTGGGCGCAGCACGCGCTTGCCCATCCGAGCGAGCAGCCAGTGCCCTGGCATCCGGGCGGCGTCGAGGGTGGCCCCGGGTAGGTCGAGCGCTTCAACGTGGTGAGACATAAAACCTCCAAAACGACAATGCGAATCAATCGCGTTATTGGCTCCATCGGCGGCGCCCGTCAAGCCCCCGCGCCGACGGACGAGCACCGTCGGCCCTCCCCCGCCGCCGCTCACCCGGCAAAGGGCGAGGGCCCCCCGAGCCCCCAACGAGCCGCGGGGGCGCCCTCCCTGGGAGGTGCCCCCGCGCCGGGACGTCGCCGTGGCTAGCCTACGCGAGCAGGGAGCGCAGCATCCAGGCCGTCTTCTCGTGCGTCTGCATCCGCTGGGTGAGCAGGTCACACGTCGGCTGGTCGCTGACGCCCTCGGCCACCTTGAACACGCCGCGGGCCGTGCGCGCCACGGTCTCGTGCCCCTCGACGAGCTGGCGGATCATGTCGTTGGCCGACGGCACCCCGTCCTCCTCCTTCACGGAGGAGAGGGCGCTGAACTGCTTGTAGCTGCCGGGGGCGGGGAAGCCGAGCGTCCGGATGCGCTCCGCGACGAGATCCACGGCGGTGGCCAGCTCCGTGTAGTGGGTCTCGAACATGAGGTGCAGGGTCTGGAACATGGGGCCCGTGACGTTCCAGTGGAAATTGTGGGTCTTGAGGTACAGCGTGTAGGAGTCCGCGAGCACGCGCGCGAGCCCTTGAGCGATCTCTTCCCGTGCTTTGGCTTCGATGCCGATGTCGACGTTCATGCTGGCTTCCTAGGGTAGGGGGGTACGAGTGGCTCGGAAGGTGGTCACTTTGGACGGAAAAGCAACCTGACGTCCACCGTGGGCTAGCGGTCCGCGCGCGCCCGCGTCGCGACGGCGGCCGATCGCGATCGCTGAGCTTGCCCGAGGCGTCGCTCGGGGTCGCCGCAGAGACCAGAAAAGCTCAAGGAAATCCTGAGAATGGCACCTGGCACCGCGCTTGCTGAGGCGACGGTAGAAGGAGCCGCTGCCATGACGATCCGCCCCGCCCACCTCGCCCTCACCCTGCTTCCCGTCCTCGCCTCGACCGCTGCTTGCCAGCGCGCGGAGCCGCCCCCGCCCCTGCCAGCGCCGCTGCAAGCTGCCGCTCCGCCGTCGCCGCTGGAGCTCGAGCCGCTGCCCGCGCCGTCGGCGCCGAGCCCCGCCGCCGCGGCGCGCCCCCACCGCGAGGCCTCGGCGACCCCAGTGATCATCAACATCGCCCTGCCCGCCCTGCCGTCGCTGCCGTCGCTGCCCGCGCTGCCGGACTGGTCCGCCTGGCCGAGCTTCCCGACCGCGGCGGAGCGCTCCACGAGCGACGCAGCGCCGCAGCCCCCCGAGCCGCCGTCCCCGCGCCCGCGGACGTACCCCGTCGGGTGGCCCACCCTGAGCGCGCCGCCGCCCCCGAGTCGGGTGGCGTCGCTGAGCCGCGTCATCGTCTACGGCGCGGAGTGGTGCGGCGCCTGCACCACCCTCGAGCGCGCGCTGCGCGAGCGCGGAGTGCCCTTCGTCTCCGTGGACGTGGACGACGCGACGGCGATGGCCTCGGCCGCCGCGCGCCCCTACCAGGAGCTCCCCGTGGGGCAGCGAGGCTCCATCCCCCTGACGCGCGCGGTGAGCCCCGAGGGCGGGGTCCGCTGGGTGCGCGGCTCGAACGCCAGCGCCGTGGAGCAGGCGTACCGGGGCGAGCGCCTCGCGAGCCGCTGAGCGCCGCGGCGCTCGAGCCCCAGCGCGCCCTTGGAGCGCGCTGGGGTGTGAGCCTCCTCCGAGGGGCGCCTCAGCTCGCCTTCTTGCCGGCGAGCTGCCGCAGCACGTACTGAAGGATGCCGCCGTGTGCGTAAAACTCCCGCTCCTTCGGGGTGAGCAGCAGCACCTGGACGTCGAACTCCGTGCGGCGGCCGTCGCTGGCGACGGCGGTGACGTGCGCCTTGCTGGCCTTGCCGGCGTCGAGGCCGGTGATGGAGAAGCTCTCCTTGCCGGTGAGGCCCAGGGTGGTGGCGCTCTGCCCCGCCAAGAACTGCAGCGGCAGCACGCCCATGCCGACGAGGTTGGAGCGGTGGATGCGCTCGAAGCTCTCCGCGAGGACGGCCTTCACGCCGAGCAGGAGCGTGCCCTTGGCGGCCCAGTCGCGGGAGGAGCCCGTGCCGTACTCCTTGCCCGCGATGACCACCAGCGGCGTGCCCTCCGCCTTGTACTTCATGGCAGCGTCGTAGATGCTGAGCGTCTCGCCGCTGGGGACGTGCAGGGTGTAGCCGCCCTCTTTGCCGTCGAGGATGCGGTTCTTGATGCGGATGTTGGCGAAGGTGCCGCGCACCATCACGTCGTCGTTGCCGCGGCGCGAGCCGTAGGAATTGAACTGCGTGGTGCCCACGCCGCGCGCCAGCAGGTACTTGCCGGCGGGGGAGTCCTGCTTGATGGAGCCGGCGGGGGAGATGTGGTCGGTGGTGATGGAGTCCCCGAACAGGCCGAGGCAGCGCGCGCCCTCGATGTCCGTGAGCGTGGGCAGCGCCATGGTCATGCCCTCGAAGTAGGGGGGGTTCTTGATGTAGGTGCTCTTGGCGTCCCAGGCGTACTGCGCGCCCTCCGGGACGGCGATGGCGTTCCAGGCGTCGCTGCCGCGGAACACGTCGGAGTACTCCTTGGTGAAGGAGTCCGAGGTGACCGCCTGCGCGATCAGGTCGGAGATCTCCCGCGTGGTCGGCCAGAGGTCCCTGAGGAAGACCTCCTTGCCGTCCCGGTCCAGGCCGAGCGGCTGCGTGGACAAGTCCACGTCGATGGTGCCCGCCAGGGCGTAGGCCACCACCAGCGGCGGTGAGGCGAGGTAGTTCATCTTCACCTCGGCGTGGATGCGCCCCTCGAAGTTGCGGTTGCCCGAGAGCACGGCCGCCACGGTGAGATCCTGCTTCGTGATGAGGGCGCTGACGTCGTCCGGCAGCGGCCCGGAGTTGCCGATGCACGTGGTGCAGCCGTAGCCCACCACGTAGAAGCCGAGCTGCTCGAGCTCGGTGAGCAGGCCGGTCTTCTCGAGGTAGTCCGTGACCACTTTGGAGCCTGGGGCGAGCGAGGTCTTCACCCAAGGCTTCGGCTTCAGGCCGCGCGCGGCCGCCTTGCGCGCGAGCAGCCCGGCGCCCAGCATCACGCTCGGGTTGGAGGTGTTGGTGCAGGAGGTGATGGCGGCGATGACCACCGAGCCGTTGTCGAGCTGACAGTGGCCTGGCTGATCACACACGCTGGCGGCGTGCTCCCGCTGGCTCTCCTCCCGGCCGACGGCGGTGCTGCCCCCTTCGCTCAGGAAGCGCTCGCGCTGCTTGTCCCAGGCCTCGGCCTTGCCGAGCGCCCGCATGGCGGTCTCGTAGCTCTTGGGCATGTCGGTGAGCAGCACGCGGTCTTGCGGGCGCTTGGGCCCGGCGAGCGACGGGACGATGCTGCCGAGCTCCACCTCCACCACCGAGCTGAAGCGCGGCTCGACGCTGCCCTCCTCGTGCCAGAGCCCCTGCTCTTTGGCGTAGGCCTCCACCAGCGCGATGAGCTCCGGATCACGCCCCGAGAGCCGCAAGTAATTCAGGGACTCTGCGTCGATGGGGCAGATGGCGCAGGTGGCGCCGTACTCGGGCGCCATGTTACCGAGCGTGGCGCGATCCGCCAGCGCCAGGTGCTGGAGGCCAGGGCCGAAGAACTCCACGAACTTCCCGACCACGCCGTGCTTGCGCAGCCGCTCGGTGACGGTGAGCACCAGATCCGTCGCGGTGGTGCCCTCCGCGAGCCGCCCCTGCAGCCGCACGCCGACCACTTGGGGGATGAGCATGGACGAGGGCTGCCCCAACATGGCGGCCTCCGCCTCGATGCCGCCGACGCCCCAGCCCAAGATGCCGAGGCCGTTGACCATGGTGGTGTGAGAGTCCGTGCCGAAGAGCGTGTCGGGGAAGGCCCAGGTGACCCCCGCTTGCTCGCGCGTCATGACGACGCGCGAGAGGTACTCCAGGTTGACCTGATGCACGATGCCGGTGGCCGGTGGGACCACGCGGAAGTCGCTGAGCGCCTTCTGCCCCCAGCGCAGGAAGGAGTACCGCTCATGGTTGCGCTCGAACTCGAACTCCGCGTTGCGCGCCAAGGCGTCCGCGCTGCCGAAGGCGTCCACCTGCACCGAGTGATCGATGACGAGCTCACAGGGAGACTGCGGGTTGATCTGGGCGGGGTCACCCCCGAGCGCCACCATGGCGTCGCGCATGGCGGCCAAGTCCACCACGCAGGGCACCCCCGTGAAGTCCTGCAGGATGACCCGCGCGGGCATGAAGGCGATCTCCGTCTCCGAGACCTCCGCCGGCTCCCAGCGGGCGATGGCCTCGATCTCCTTGGCCGTCACGTTGAGCCCGTCCTCGTGCCGGAGCAGGTTCTCCAGCAGCACCTTCAGGGAGTACGGAAGCCGCGTGAGATCGAAGCGCGCCCCCAGCTTCTTCAGGCTGGCGATGCGATAGGACTTACCAGCGACCTCGAGGGTGGTGTGGGTGGCGAAGGTGTCGGTCATGGAGGAGCTCCTGGGAGAGGCTTGGAGGGGGGGCGCTGAGACGAGGGGCTCGCCTCGCTAGGGTCACGGCTGAGGCCTACCGCTCGCGTTGCCCCATGGCACGCGCGCGAGACGGTACGCTGCGCCGGCGCCGCCGTGGGTCTTCCGTCCGGGGGGGGCCACAGCCAGGGCCCCAGAGCGGCTCCGTCGCCCGCCTACCCTAGAGAACGCCGGCGAGAAGCTCAAGGGAGGGGCCCGCAGAGTCACCGGCGCGGCGCCGGTGGACCCGGGGGGGGAGGTGGTGAGGCGCGGCGCCGGTGGGTCGGGCGAGCCGAGGCGCTGCGCGCGCCCCGTCAGCCCTCCTCCAGCTCCGCGAGGTGCTCTCGCGCGGCCAGCAGGTGAGCCCGACGCAGCGCGAGGCCGGCGAGCGGCTGGCGCGCCTCCGCGACCACCTCGGGCGGCGCCTTCTCGGTGAAGGCGGGGTTGGCCAGCCGCTTGGTCATCACCTCGATGTCCTTGCTGGCCTTGCCGAGCTCACGGGTGATGCGCGCGGCCTCCTTGGCAGGGTCCACGTGACCGAGCAGCCCGACGAGCACCTCCACCTCGCCGGCGCTGGCGACCACGCTGCCTCGCGGCCGCGCGCCGCCGGGCGCCTCGACCTGCACGTCCTCCTCGGCGCGGACCAGCGCGACGAGGCTGCGCCGCTCGGCCTCGAGCAGCTGGCGGACGCCCTCGTCGCTGGCGCGGAGCCGCAGCGGCACGCGCGTGGCCGGCGGCAGCTCATGCTCGCTCCGCACCGCGCGCGCAGCGCTGATGACGGCCATCAGCGTGCCCATCTGGCGCTCGGCCGCCTCGTCCACCTTGCCGTCGGCGGCGGTGGGGTACGCCGCCACGCAGATGCTCTCGGGGTGACCGGGCCGCCGCGGCACCTTCTGCCAGAGCTCTTCGGTCAAGAAGGGCGCGTAGGGGTGGAGCGCGCGCAGCGCCGCCTCGATGACGTGCGCGAGGACCTCGCGCGCCTCGTGCTGCTCCTCCGGGCTGCCCTGGGCGAAGATGGATTTCGTGAGCTCCAGGTACCAGTCGCACAGCTCGTCCCAGAAGAAACGGTAGAGGGCGCCGCTGGCGTCGTCCAAGCGGAAGGCGTCGATGCCCGCCGTGCTGCCCTCCACGGCGCTGACGAGGCGCGACAAGATCCAGCGGTGGGCCAGCGCGCTCGGGCGAGGGGTTTCTGCGCCGAGCGTGTGCCCCTCGAGGTGTCCGAGCGCGAAGCGCACGGCGTTGTAGATCTTGTTGCAGAAATTGCGATACCCCTCGATCCGCTTGGGGCTGAGCGCGATGCGCTTGGCTTGCGGGGTGAAGCTGCAGAGCGCGAAGCGCAGGGCGTCCGTGCCGTAGGCGGGCAGCCCATGGCCCATCTGCGCGGTGCTGGGGTAGGCCCGCTTGAAGCGCGCCAGCGCCTCCTGCACCGGCGCGCCTGGCATGGATTTCTTGACGATGTCCTCGAAGGAGGCGCCGGCGATGAGGTCCAAGGGGTCGAGGGTGTTGCCCTTGACCTTGCTCATCTTCTCGCCCGTCTCGTCCACCACGAGGCCGTGCAGCAGGACGCGGCGGAACGGCACCTGCCCCATGAAGTGGAGCCCCAGCATCATCATGCGCGCCACCCAGAAAAACAGGATGTCGTAGCCCGTCTCGAGATCGCTGGCGGGATAGAAGCGCGCCAGCGCGGGGGTCTCTCTCGGCCAGCCGAGCGTCGAGAACGGCCAGAGCCCGCTCGAGAACCAGGTGTCGAGCACGTCGGGATCTCGCTCCACGCGCTCGGACCGACACTGGGTGCAGCGCTCCACCGTAGGCTCCCGCGTGACCATGACGTGCTGGCACTGCGCGCAGTAAAACGCGGGGATTTGGTGGCCCCACCAGAGCTGCCGCGAGATGCACCAGTCTTGGATGTTGCCGAGCCAGTGCTCCCAGGTCTTCACCCACTCTGCGGGGATGATCTCGGTGCGCCCGTCGCGCACGGCCTCGAGCGCCGGCACCGCCAGGGGCTCCATCTTGACGAACCACTGGGTGCTGATGATGGGCTCCACGATGGTGCCCGAGCGCTGCGAGCGGGGCAGCGTCATCTGGTGGGGGCGCTCGCCGCGCTCGAGGCCCAGCTCCGCCAGGCGCCGCTTGACGGCCTTGCGCGCCGCGAAGCGCTCCATGCCGGCGAACTCGCCGGCGGCGGCGTTGAGGGTCCCGTCCAGCTCCAGGATGTTGAGCTCCTCGAGGCCGTGGCGCTTGCCCGTGGCAAAGTCGTTGAAGTCGTGGGCCGGGGTCACCTTCACGGCGCCGGTGCCGAAGGCCATGTCCACCAGGATGGCGTCGGTGATGATCGGGATCTGACGCTCGAGGAAGGGGTGCTGGAGCCGCTTGCCGTGCAGGTGCTGGTAGCGCGGGTCGTCCGGGTGCACGGCCACGGCCGCGTCTCCCAGCATGGTCTCCGGACGGGTGGTCGCGACGACCAGCTCCGTGGCGCCGGCGCTCGCGTCGGCGTCGATCACCCGGTAGGCGAATTCATAGAGGGTGCCGCTGACGTTCTCCTCCGTCTCCACCTCGAGATCGGACAGCACCGTCTGCGCCTGCACGTCCCAGTTGACGAGCCGCGTGGCGCGGTAAATGAGCCCCTCCTCGTAGAGCCGGACGAAGGCCTCGACCACGGCCTCGTTCATCTCCGGGTCCATCGTGAACTTGGTGCGGTCCCAGTCGAGCGAGCAGCCGAGCGTGCGCATCTGCTCGGCGATGCGCCCACCGGACTCGGCCTTCCAGCGCCACACCCGCTCGATGAAGGCCTCGCGCCCGAGCTCGTGGCGCGTCTTGCCCTCGCGCTGGAGCTGGCGCTCCACCACCGTCTGCGTGGCGATGCCCGCGTGGTCGATCCCCGGTTGCCACAGGACGTTGTAGCCCTGCATGCGCTTGTGCCGCACCAGCACGTCCTCGAGCGTGCCCATCAGCGCGTGCCCGATGTGCAGCGAGCCGGTCACGTTCGGCGGCGGCAAGGGCAGGACGTAGACGGGGCGCTCGTCCCCCGGCGCCTCGCTCGCGGCGAAGAGGCCGAGGCGGATCCACGTGTCGTACCAGCGCGGCTCGACCGCCGCGGGCTCATAGGCCTTGGGTAGCAGCTCACTCATGGGGAGCGAACGCTAACCCTAGATGGGGTGCCCGTCTCGCCCACCGTGGCAGGCGTGGGAGCGAGCGCGGCCCGCGCGCCAGGCCCGCCACGCCGAGCGCCGCTCAGTCGGCGGTCAGGCGCTTGATTTCTTCACGGATGATGGTCTCCGCCAGCACCGGGACCACCTCCCACACGACCTGCTCGACGACGCTCTGCGAGAGGGCCAGCACGGCGCCGACCTGCTCGGCGGTGAGCCCGAGCCCACCGAGCTGCCCCTCCAGCTTGGCGCTGACGGCCGCGGCGACGGGCGCCGCGGGGGCCGGCGCTGGGCTGGGAGCAGGAGCGGCCGCCGGCGCCGCAGGACGTGGCGCGGCGACCGGAGCAGGGGCGGGGCCAGGAGCCGGCGCCGGCGCGATCGGGGGCCGCGCCGCGGGGGCGACGGGCTTCGGCGGCGGGCTGACGGCGGGTTGGCCGGTGAGCGTGCCTCCGGTGGGGACCGCGGAGGGGCTCCCGGCGCGGACGCTGCCGGGGGCCGCCGGGGACGCGGCGCCATAAGCGAGCGTGGCCGTGCGGGGCCGCGCGGACGCCGGAGGCGCTCCCGGGGTGAGGCCCGTGGCTGCCGGCGCCAGCGGGCGCACCGGGGGGGCCGCCGGAGACGGTGCGACGGGCGCCGGCGCGGCCGGCGCAGCGACGCGCGGCCCGTTCTTGAGGAGGGCCGCGACGCGGTCGAGCAGCTGCTGCGTGTCGAACGGCTTGTCCGTGTGGTCGTCAGCGGCCCCGCGAGCGGCGTTGTAGGGCTGCTGCTTGTTGGCGAGCATCAGCACCAGCGTGCTGGGGTGCTGCCCCTTGATCTCTTGGCACAGCTCGTAGCCGCTCCCCGCGGGGAGGTTCGCGTCGATGATGACGAGCGCGGGCCGCTCGGCGCCGAGCAGGGGACGCGCCGCGGCGGCGCTGTCCGCGAACACGGTCCTGTAGGTGTCGCCAGCGAAGGTGATCTCCAGCACCTTGCGCATGGTCTTGCTGTCATCGACGGCCAACAGCGTGGTGCTCACGAGATATCCTCCAACGAAGACCGGTCCGGGGGGCGGGCGGGGGCTGATCATCCGGGGGCTACGGCAGATAGTCAAGGAATTCGCCAGGTCTCCTCGCTGGGCGGGGCCCCCGCGCCGGGGGGGCGCCCCGGGTGGCGGCCGCTGCTGCGGCCTCCCGGGGGGCGCGCGCCCATTTTGACGCACCGCTGCGGCCGGGTTTAGTCAGCCGGGTGACCCAGCTCCACCGGCGTGCCCGTGCCGTGCTCTACGCGGTGGTGACCGAGTACATCGCGACGGGCGAGCCCATCGGCAGCGCTACCCTGGCCCGGAAGTACGATCTCGAGGTCAGCGCGGCGACCATCCGCGCCGTGCTGGCGGAGCTGGAGGAGCAGGGCTTCTTGTCCCAGCCGCACACCTCTGCGGGGCGGGTCCCGACGGAGCTGGCGTATCGACTCTTCATCGACGCGCTCATGAAGGTGCGCCAGCTCTCTTCGAACGACAGCGCGCGGATCCAGGAGCGCTTCATCGAGCTGCGCCCCGGGGTGGATCTGGTGCGGGAGGCCGGCAAGCTGCTGAGCGAGCTGACGGGAGCGGCGGCGGTCCTGGTGCGGCCGCGCGTGGAGTCGCGCACCCTGCTCAAGCTGCGGTTCATCCCGACCCGCCCGCACGAGCTGCTGAGCGTGCTCGTGATGAGCGACGGCACCGTGGAGAACCGCTTCATCGCCGTCGAGCACCCGCTCGACCCCGTCGAGCTCGAGCGGCTCCACCAGCTGCTCGAGCAGAGCGTGGAGGGCCGGACCTTGGCGGAGCTGCGCCGTCACCTCAGCGGCTTGATGGAGGAGCGCCGCGACGAGCTGGCCGCCCTGCATGGGCTCGGGACGACGCTCGTCAGCGCCACGCTCGAGGGCGCCTCGGCGGGCACGGAGGTCATCGTCGAGGGGCGCGCGCGACTGCTCGAACATCAAGACCTGCAAGACGCCGGGCAGCGCGCGGAGCTCATGCGCATCCTGGAGGACGGAGATCGACTGGTGGTGCTGCTGGACCGCACGCTCGACAGCGCGCACGTGCAGGTCTTCTTGGGGAACGACACCGCCGTGGCCGCCGGAGTGCCCATCGGGGTGGTCGCGGCCCCTTACGCCCAGGAGGCGGGGCGCGCGGGCGGGGCGATGGGCATCATCGGGCCCACGCGGATGGACTACTCCACGGTCGTCCCGCTGGTGGAGGCGACCGCCGAGGCCATGAGTCAGGCGCTGGCGCGCGGCCGTGAGCCGCGCGGCGGTGATTGACGGTACGTCAGGCTCACGCCCTCGTGGTACTCTCCCGCCGCGATGAGCGGTCAAGCTTCCCCTACGCCGTCGGACCACCCCATCGATCACGCCCTGTCACGGGTGCTGCTCGGAGACCACGAGGGGGCCCTCCGCTGGCTCGTCCCGTGGCTCACCGTCAACCCACGCGGCACGACGGGGCTCTTTCTCTTGGGGCGCTGCTTGGGCGCCCTGGGGGAGCGGCAGCTCGCGCTCAGCGCCTACGACGTGTCCGCGCGGCGCGCCATCGAGGGGGGGAGCCTCCCCATGGCGGTGGCCGCCGCGCGGGAGCTCGAGCGGCTCGGGGTGGACCCCGGCCCGCGCTTCGACGAGGTCGCTCAGGTCTTTCATCGGGACTCGGCGAGCTTGCAGCGTCACCAGCCCCCGCGGCTTCCCACGCAGCCGACCCCGCTCCAGCCGCTCGGGCTCGGGGTCACCGGCGCGGCGCTGCGCGCGGCGGCGAGCGGGGTCGTCGACGCCGTCGTTCAAGCGCTCGCGCTGGACGAGGCGCGCCAGCAGAGCCCCCGCGTCGGCAGCCAGCCCTTGTTCTCCAGCTTCAGCCGCGCGGCGCTGCGCGGCATCATCGAGGTGTTCCAGGTGGAGCTCTTGCCCGCGGGCAAGCGCTTCATCACCCAGGGCGAGCTCGGCTCGGAGTGCTTCGTCGTGGGGCGGGGCGAGCTCGAGGTGCTGCGCGACGTCGGCGGTGGGGAGGCCCCGGTGCAGCTCGCGCGCCTCGGCGCGGGCGCGCTGCTGGGTGAGATGAGCCTCCTGTCGCGCTCCCCGCGGGCCGCGCACGTCGAGACGCGCCGCCCGAGCGTGCTGCTCGTCGCGAGCAAATCCGCGCTCGACGAGGTGGCGCAGCGCGCGCCGGAGGTGGCGCGCGAGTTCGCCGACCAGTGCCGCCGGCGCATGGTGGACAACCTGGTGCGCACCAGCCCCATCTTGTGCGCGGTGGAGGCCGAGCAGCGCGCCAAGCTCGTGGAGCACTTCGTGACGCGCTTCTACGAGGTGGGAGAGCGCATCATCGAGCAAGGGCGCGCGTCGGACGGGCTGCACCTCATCGCCTCCGGCGAGGTCAGCGTGGTGCACCGTGAGGAGGGCGACACCACCGTGATCGCCAGCGTGGGCGTGGGGGAGGTCGTCGGTGAGGTGGCCTTGGTGCTCCGCCGGCCGTCCAATGCGGACGTCGTCGCGACGCTCCCGACGGTCACGCTGCACCTGCCGCACGAGCGCTTCTTGGAGGTCATCAAGGCGCACCCGGCGCTGCTCGCTCGGCTCTACGAGATCGCCGTCGCCCGCGACGAAGAGACCAGCCGGCTGGTGGCGGAGCAGGCCGCGGACGCCACGGACGTCGTGCTGGTCTGAGGCCGGTGCGCCCTCAGCGCCGGGCCTCGAGCGCCTCCCAGCGCCGGGTCAGCCGCTCCACCTCTGCGCGCGCGGCCTCCACCTCCTGGAGCTGCCGCCGGACGTGCTCCCCGCCGGCGGCGTAGGCGTCCGGGGCCGCCAGCCGCAGCTCCAGCGCCGCGAGGTGCTGCTCGGCCGCGTCCACCAGCTCCGGGAGCGCGTCGAGCTCCACGCGCTCCTTGCGGTTGAGCCCCGCGGGCGCGGCGGGCAGCGCCGCGGGGCGGGTGGCCTTGGGCTCGGGGGCCGGGGCGCGGAGCTGGCGGTGCCGTTCCGCCTCCGCCTCGGCGCGCAGGCGCAGGAAGGCCTCGTGGTTGCCGGGGTAGTGCGTGGCCGCTCCCGCGCCGTCGAAGTGCAGGATGGAGGTCGCCACGCGGTCGAGAAACCAGCGATCGTGAGTGACGACCAGGGCCGTCCCACCGAAGCTCGTCAGGAGATCTTCGAGGGAGCCCAGGGTCGCGACGTCGAGGTCGTTGGTGGGCTCATCGAAGACGACGAGGTTGGCGGGTTGCCTGAGGAGCCGGGCGAGCGCGACGCGCGCCCGCTCGCCGCCGGACAGCGAGCCGACCGGCTGGCGCTGCTGGTGAGGGCTGAAGGCGAAGCGCTCGAGGTAGCGGTGCACGTCCATCACCTCGCCGCCGAGCTCGACCTTCGGCGAGCCCGCGGCCACGTTGTCGTAGATGCTCTCCTCGAGCTTCAGCGCGCCGCGCTCTTGATCGAAATAGGCGATCTTGGTGTTGGCGCCGCGGACGATCTCCCCCGCGGCCGGCGCGAGCTGCCCGACGATGGCGCGCAGCAGCGTCGTCTTGCCGGTCCCGTTGCGGCCGACGATGCCCACGCGGTCCCCTTGCGTCAGCAGCAGGTGCACGCCGCTCACGAGCGCCCGCTCGCCGACGCGGAGCGCTACGTCGCGGAGCTCCAGGATGGTCTTCCCGGCGCGCGTGGCGTCGAGGCTCAGGGTGGTGTGCTGCTCCTTGGGGGGCGGCGCCGAGGCCTGCGCGCTGAGCGCCCGCTCGATGCGGGCCTTCTGCTTGGTGCCGCGGGCCTTCGGCTGGCGCCGCAGCCACTCGAGCTCCCGCCGCAGGAAGTTCTGTCGGTTCTGCTCCGTGCGCGCCTCGTGGGCGAGCCGCTCGGCCTTGGCTTGGAGGAAGGTCTCGTAGCCGCCGTCGTAGTCGTAGAGCTTGCCGCGCTCGAGCTCGAGGGTGCGCGTCGCCACGCGGTCGAGCAGGTAGCGGTCGTGCGTCACCAGCAGCAGCGCGCCCGGGTATTGCTCGAGCAGGTACTCTTCCAACCAGGTGATGGTCTCGACGTCGAGGTGATTGGTCGGCTCGTCGAGCAGGGCCAGATCCGGCCGGGAGATGAGCAGGCGTGCGAGCGCGACGCGGCGCCGCTCGCCCCCCGAGAGCGCGGCGACGGGCGCATCGGGCTGCGGGATGGAAAGGTGGGTCAGCAGCGCCTGCACCTCGTGGTCGCGCTGCCAGCCCCCCAGCCGCTCCACCTCCAGCGCCGCCGCGGCCTGGGCCTCCAGGGCCGCGTCGCCCCCCTCCCCCGCCGCCAGGCTGGCGCTCGCGGCCTCGTAGCGGGCCAGCGCCTCGCTCCAGCTCCGGAGCCCCTCGGTGATGAGCTGGCGCGCGCTCAGCTCGGGCTCGAGCTCGGGCTGCTGGGACAGGTAGGCCACGCTGACGCCACGGCGCCGCTGCAGCTCCCCCGCGTCGGCCGCCTCCACCCCGGCCAAGATCCGGCTGAGGGTAGACTTTCCGCTGCCGTTGACCCCGACCAGCCCGACCCGCTCCCCCTCGGCGAGGCTCAAGCTCACCGCGTCGAGGACCGTCTTGTCTCCATAGGCCTTGGTGAGCCCGTGGGCGTTCAGGAGGGTCACGGGCGCGGTCTAGCATAGCCCCCCGGTCGCCGCGTCTCGGCCCCCGTGGGCGGCGCGGCGCGGGGCGAGCGGTCGGCTTGACCCTCCCCAGGCCCGGCGATAAGCCTCCGCATCCATGCGCCTCCGCGTCGCTCCCCACCTCCTCGCCGGCCTGCTCACCGCTGGCTTCTTGACCACCTCCCTGACCACCTCCGCGGGGGCCGCGGACAGCAAGCTGGCCGTGGTGGACACGCAGCGCGCCATCATGGACACCGAGGACGGGCTGCGCGCCCAGGCCACGCTGAAGAAGCTCTTCGACAACCGCCAGCGTGATCTGGATAAAAAGCAAAATGACCTCCAAAAAGAGAAGGAGGACATCGAAAAGCAGCAGAACGTGCTCTCCAAGCAGGCCATGGCGGCGCGCGTGGACAAGTGGCAGCGAGAGATGGCGGCCTTGCAGGCCGTGTTCGTGGAGTACAATAAAGAGCTGCAGAAAAAGCAGGGGCAGCTCACGCAGCCCATCTACCAGAAGGTGATGGGGATCATCCGGCGCCTGGCGACCAGCGAGGGCATCGACATCGTCATCGAGAAGCAGGCCGCGCCCTACGTCCGCTCGGATCTGGATCTCACCGATCGGATCATCACGGCCTACAACCAGGGCAGCGTGGGGGGCGGCGAAGACAAGGCCCCCAAGGACAAGCCGGGCAACTGAGCCCCCGCCGCGCGGCGCGGGCGTGCTAGGCTCTCGGCGGCGATGAGCGGCGGCGGACGTGTGCAGTTGGAGTTGCCCAAGATCTTGGAGCTGCTCCCGCACCGCTACCCCTTGGTGATGGTGGACCGCGTCACGGTGCTCGAGCCCCGCGTGAGCATCCAGGGCTTCAAGCTCGTGAGCGCCAACGAGCCCTGGGTCCAGGGGCATTTCCCTGGGCAGCCCGTGCTGCCGGGCGTGCTCGTCATCGAGGCGCTCTCGCAGCTCGGAGGCCTGCTGGCCTACGCCTCCGAGCCCTTCGACACCACGCGCAGCATGCTGTACTTCCTCGGCTTCGAGAAGGTGAAGTTCCGGCACCGAGTGGCGCCGGGGGATCGGCTCGATCTGTGCGTCGAGGTGATGCAGCACCGCACCAACGTCTGGAAGTTCCGCGGGGAGGCCACGGTGGAGGGCACCCTGTGCGCGCAGGGCGAGCTGCTCGCGTCGGTCATCGACCGCCACGGCTGAGCCGCGCTCACTTCGTCTCGAAGAGATCGTCGAAGACGTCGTCCAGGTCGTCGCCCGTCGCGTTGGGCGTGGTCTGGCTGGCCGGCGCTGCGGAAGGATCCAGCGCGGCGATCCGGTGGCGCACGTCGCGGTACCCAGGATCGCGGCGCGCGATCTTCTGGAAGTAGTAGAGGGCCTCTTGGGGCGCCTGCTTCAGCTCATGGGCGACGCCGAGATCGTAGTAGAGGCTCATCTCTTGATCGACGGTCTTCTGCGCGGCCTGCAGCCCCCGCAGGTAGGCGTCGATGCTCTTCTGGACTTGCCCCAGCTCGAGCTGGATCATCCCCACCATGGCCCAGCACATGCACTCACGCGCTGGGTCTTGCGCGGCGAGCTCGAACTCCGCGATGGCGTCATTGCTGAGCCCCATCTCTTTGTACGCGACGCCGAGATCATAATGAGTGGCGCTGTCGGACTCCGAGACCTGCGCGCGCACGCCCTCCTTGAACTTCGCGAACACCTGGTCCACGTCCACCTCGCTGGCGGAGGAGGAGAAGCTCGTGCGCTGCGGCGCGGAGGCCACGGGCTCGAGCTCGTCCAGCGCGTCGAGGGAGGCGGCGATGTCGAAGGCGCGGTCGCTGGCCGGCGCGGGCTCTTGGGGGTAGTCCCCGAGCGCG
>CAUJEM010000049.1 GCA_963169915.1 Myxococcota bacterium | reverse complement strand
GTGCCGGCGGCGCTCGGCAGTGACACCGGAGGGTCGGTGCGGCAGCCGGCGGCGCTCACGGGGGTGGTCGGGGTCAAGCCCTCCTACGGTCGAGTCTCACGCTGGGGCCTCGTCGCCTTCGCCTCCAGCCTGGACTGCGTCGGCCCCCTCGCCGCCGACGTGCGCGACGCGGCGCTCCTGCTCGAGCACATCGCCGGCGCGGACGAGCACGACGCCACGGCGCTCGACGCGCCCGTCGGGCGCTACGTGGACGCCTGCGAGCGCGGGGTGCGTGGGCTGCGCGTCGGGGTGCCCGAGGAGTACTTCGGCGCGGGCTTGGCGCCCGAGGTGGGCGCGGCCGTGCGGCGCGCCCTCGACGGCCTGGCCTCACTGGGCGCCACGCTGGTCCCCATCGGCTTGCCGCACACCTCGCTCGGGGTCGCCACCTACTACGTGCTGGCGACGGCCGAGGCCTCGAGCAACCTCTCGCGCTTCGATGGCGTGCGCTTCGGGTCGAGGGTCGAGCCCCCGCGCGCGACGCTCTCCACGCTCTACACCCGCACCCGGAGCGAGGGCTTCGGGGAAGAGGTCAAGCGGCGGATCTTGCTCGGCACGTACGTGCTGTCGGCGGGCCACTACGAGGCCTACTACGACCGCGCGCTGCGCGTCCGCAGCCTGGTGGCGCGCGACTTCGACCGCGCGTTTCAAGCGGTGGACGTGATCGCGACGCCGACGAGCCCCAGCGTGGCGCCGCCGCTCGGCTGGGCGCAGCACTCCCCCTTGACCCGGTACCTCTCGGACGCCTTCACGCTGCCGGCCAGCTTGGCGGGGCTCCCCGCCCTCAGCGTCCCCTGCCAGCGCGTCGCCCCCAGCGCTGACACGCCGGCGCTCCCCTGTGGGTTGCAGCTCATCGGTCCTAGGCTCGGAGAGGCCACGCTGTTCGCCGCCGCGGCGGCGTGGGAAGCCCTCAACCCCGACGCCGAGAGCCGCCCCCCCGCATGACGCACCCCCCTCTCTCGGTGCGGCCCTTGGCGCCCGAGCACGCCAGCGCGCTCGCCGCGCTCTTCGAAGACGCCGGGAGCTGTTACTGTCGCTGGTGGCACTTCGAGGGCGACCGCCACGCTTGGCTCGGGCAGTGCGCCTCGAGCCCCGAAGGCAACCGCGCGGCGATGCTCGAGGCCGTCGAGACTGGCGCCGAGCGCGGCGTCACGGCCTGGCGCGACGAGCACCTCGTCGGCTGGCTCAAGCTCAGCCCAGCCAGCGCCCTCCCGAAGCTCTACGAGCAGCGCCTCTACCGCGGGCTTCACTGCCTCGCCGGCGATCGGACCGGGGTGCTGTGCATCGGCTGCCTGCTCGTACGAGCCACCGAGCGGCGCCGCGGGATCGCCCGCGCGCTCGTGGACGGCGCGCTCGCGCTCGCGCGGCGCGAGGGCGCGCGCGCCGTCGAGGCCTTCCCCAAGGGCGGCGGAGAGCAACCGGACGAGCTCCTCTGGACGGGCGCCACCCAGCTCTACTTGGAGGCCGGCTTCCAGCTCATCCATGATTTTCCGCCGTACCCCGTCCTGCGCTACGAGCTGCGGCCCTGAGCCTCACGCCAGCGTATCCCCCTCGCTACCCGGAAGATCTCGCGGGTTCTGAGCGCCTTGGCGGATCGGGGTTCTCGTCCTGCCCGGAGCCCTGTACGGTCAGGGCCGCACGCATGACCAGCCGGTACGCCAGTGAGCGGCCCCCTAGCTCCGCCCCTCGGGACGTAGTGCTCGAGACGGCAGGCGGCCACCTCAGCACAGTGACGCCACGCCCTCGCACCGTCGCCATCACGGGCGCCTCGTCCTTCCTGGGGCGTAACCTCATCGGTTTGTTGGAGGAGGACCCCTTGGTGGCGCGGATCGTCGCGCTGGACGAGGCTCTGCCCAGCACCGCCCGGGGCAAGACCCACGCGTATGAGCTGGATCTCACCCAGCCCAGCACCGAGGAGCGCGCCACCGAGATCTTCGCCGCCGAGGGGGTGGACACCCTCGTCCACTTGGCGTTCCTCGCCTCACCTAGCCACACCAGCGCCTGGGCCCATGAGTTCGAGAGCGTCGGGACGCTGCACGTGCTGAACGCCTGCCGTCGCGCGCAGGTCAAGAAGCTGGTGCTCTGGAGCCAGACCTTGCTCTACGGCGCGCACCCCACCAACCCCAATTTCCTCTCGGAGAACCACCCGCTCCGCGCGGACCGCCACGAGCCCTTCTTCATGGACAAGATCCAGGCGGAGCAAGAGGCGCAGCGCTTCGGCAAGCCCGGCAAGGGCCGCGTCGTCACGGTGCTCCGCACCGCGGCCATCATTGGCCCCACCGTCAGCAACTACCTCACTCGCTACCTCGGGCACCGGCTCGTCCCCACGGTGCTCGGCTTCGATCCGCTGTGGCAGTTCGTGCATGAAGCCGACGCCGCCGCGGCGTTCAAGCTCGCGGTCGACCGCGACGTCCCCGGCGTCTTCAACATCGTGGGCGACGGCGTCTTGCCGCTCCACACCGTGATCCAGCTCGCGGGGCGCAGCTCCTTACCGCTGCCTCGCTCGCTCATCCGGGCCGCCTCTGGCGCGCTGTGGTTGGCGCAGCTCGCCGAGGCCCCCTCGAGCTTCCTCGGATACCTGCAGTACCTGTGCGTCGCAGACGCTGAACAAGCCCGACAGCGGCTCGGGTTCGCCCCCCTCTACACCACGCGCGAGGCGCTGCTGGAGTACGCCGCAGCGCAGCGCCAGCGTGACGCCAAGCTGCTCCCGGAGGCCGAGACGTGAGCCGTAAGAGACCGAAGAGCCCGGCGCCCCAAGCTGGGAGCACCAGCGCCAAGAAGCCCGCCCGCAAGCCCACGGCGGGCGCCACCGGCACGCCGCGTCCGCCGGGCGGCAAGCCCCCCCGACCACGACCCGAGCGCGCTGCGGCGCCCGCTCCCAAGGCCCCTCGCGCCGCAGCGCCGCCGCGGCCCCGGAGCGCCGGCGCGCCGCCACCGCCACCGCCGGAGCTCGAGCACGAGCTGGAGGACGAAGCGCACCTCGGGCTCGGCGCCCGCACCGTCGCGCCCGAGGAGTCCTGGCCGTCCGCGCCCCCCCACGGCGAGCCCCCCCACGGCGAGCCCCCCCACGGTGAGCCCCCTAGCGCGGAGCCCCCCACCGCCCCCAGCGCCTCCCCGGAGGAGCTGGAGGCGCAGATCCGCGCGCTCGAGGCTCGCCTCGACAGCATGATCCATCGCGGCGGAGAGACGCCCGACAGCGAGCACGGCGCGAAGGCCTCCCTGCGCGCGGAGGTGAGCGACGCCGCCCGACACCTCGGCGCGCGCCTGCTCGACGTCGCGGCGCCGAGCCCCAGCGCCTCCGCGTCAGGGGCCACGGACACGCCGCCGCTCAGCGCGAGCAGCTATTTTCAGCGCCAGTGGGGGCGCCTCGCCCAGCGAGAGCGCGCACAGGAGGTGGACGAGTTTGGCTGGGATCCCAGCACGGAGCAGCGCCTCGACCCGCTCATCCGCTTCCTCTACCGGCGCTACTTCCGAGTGCAGACGCGCGGCCTGGAGCACCTCCCGAGCAGCGGGCGCTGCTTGGTCGTCGCCAACCACTCCGGGGCCATCCCGCTCGACGGGCTGATGCTCCGCACGGCGCTGCGGCTCGAGCACCCCACCCATCGTGAGCTCCGCTGGCTCGCGGAAGACTACGTGTACTACCTGCCCTTCCTGGGGACGCTCATCAACCGCATCGGCGCGGTGCGCGCCTGCCAAGAGAACGCCGAGCGGCTGCTCCGCCAAGAGCAGCT
>CAUJEM010000048.1 GCA_963169915.1 Myxococcota bacterium | reverse complement strand
CGCGCGAGCGGATCCGCACCATCACCTGCCGGAGCGGCGCGTCCCCTGCGATCCGGTTCGCGTCCGCGGACTTCTTGTTCTTCTCGATGATGTCCAGCAGCTTGTCCGCTGCCTCGGTGGAGCCCTTGGGAGACAAGAAATCGATGCCCGCCGCGGCCACGTAGCGGATGGCGGCGTTCTCCATGGAGGACAGCCCAGCGATCAGCTCGTCCCGCTCCTTCTCTCCGCCCAAGATGGCGACCATGTACCCAGCCTTCACGCCGATGAGCTGGTTTTTCTGGTCCTGGTTTTCGCCCTTCTCCATGGCCGCGACGTAACAGGCGGCGCTCTCCTTGCACTCGGCCAAGAGCTTCTCCGACTGGGCGTAGAAATCCTTCTCGACCTGCGTCCCGAGGGCGTCGACCGCCTTCTTCACGGCGGGGAGCTGATCCGGCTTCGCGAGCTTGATGGCGGTGACCAAGATGGCGCCCTGGAGCGCCTTGACGGCGTCGCCTTCTCCTCGCGTGGCGGTGGCGCGCGTCAGCAGCCAGTCCACCATCCCAGCGTCGAAGAAGGAGCCCGAGGCCTCTGCGAGCATCTGCAGGGCGTTGTACCCAGGGGGGATGTTGGTATCGATGGAGATCTTCTCGAACGCGGCCTTGAAGGCGTCCTTCGACGCGGCCGTGGCGGGGATCTTGGTGAGCTCCCGCGCGATGACCGCGCGGTTGACGTCCTTGTCCGCCTTGTTGAGCGCCTCGATCATGGGGGCGATCGACTCTGCGCGCCCGATGGTGCCGACGATGAGGGCGGCCGTGGCGATGTGCGGCGAGTCCTTCGGGGCCTCCTTGGCGCCGGTGGCCTTCTGGACGCGAGCGGCGTGGTAGGTCGCCAGCTTGTCGTCCATGGGAGCCGTCAGCAGCTTCAGCGCCGCCGGGTTCGCGAACTTCCCCAGCTTGACCAGCGCGATGAGCGTGTCCGCCTGGATGTCGGCCTTCTGGGGATCCAGCATGACCTTCAAGAGCGGCTCGACGGTGCTCTCGTCCCCGACCTCACCGAGGACCTGGACCGCGGTCAGCTGCCAGAACTGCTGATCACGATAGGTGTCGATCTTGGAGGCGTCTTTGGAGTCCGCGGCGCCAGGGCGCTCCATCTCCACCTCGAGCATGGCGGTCAGCGGCCCCGCCCAAGACTTCTGCGGCATGGCGGCCATGGCCTCGTTGAAGTCCTTGTAGGTGACGCCGCCGAGCATGGTGCTCGCGCGGAGCTTACTGAAGGCCTGCACCATGGGGTCCGCGAGGGAGGCCAGCTTCAGGCTGGCGGTCGCGCGCACGGCCCACTTGATGTCCGTGTCGTCCTTGTTGGTGGCGGGCTTCTTGGCAAACTCCTCGAAGGCCTTCTTCAGCGCCGGCTCCGTGCGTGGATCGTTGAAGGAGCCCAGGAGCTTGATGAGGGCCACCCGGCTCTTGCCGTCGAGCTCCGCGTAGCTGTCCACGTAGGTCTTCGTGAGCGGCTCGACGATCTTGTCGAGCAGCGCCTTGACCTCGGGCGCGTCGTTCTTGTTGCCAGCCTTCGTGATGGTGTCTTCGTAGAACTGCTCGAGGCGCTTGACCGCTCGAGGGCGCCAGGAGGCCTCGCTCAGCTTCTCGACCCAGTACTCCGGCTGCCCCTCGTCTTTGCAGCCGACGAAGGTGGTGGAGACGACGGCCAAGGCGAGCGTACCCGCGGTGCCGAGCATGAGGTGGTGGACGAGCGAGAGGATGGTGCGCGGCGAGCGAAGCATCTGAGGACCTCCGGAGGGCGGCGGTGGGCGCCGTAGAGCAGCGAGCGTAGCTGGGGGGAGCGCCCCCACACATCGGGAAATAGCTCGAATTCGAGTGTAGACGACGGTACGCCAGCGGGCCGGGCGGTGTCAATGTTACCCAGGAGGACGCCCGGGGCTGGCGCTCACCCGATGATCATCCCCTCACTCAAGAGGCGCCCTTCGGCGAAGCGCCGTAGGTTCCAGCGCTCGAACAGCTCCGTGGAGCGCCCGGTCGCGATGTGCTCGGCCAGGAGCCGACCGATGACCGGCGCCATCATGAACCCGTGCCCCATGAACCCCGACACCTGAAAGAAGTCCGTGACGGGGTCGACGCTGCCGAGGATGGGGTTGTGGTCGGGGGTCAGGTCGTAGGAGCCGGCCCACTGGCGGAGCACCTTCACGGCGCCGAGCCGCGGGACCACGCGACAGAGCGCGCGGGCGTAGCGGGCCAGGAAGCGCGCGCTGCTCGCCTGGCTGGTGGTGTCCGGGCCCCGCTCGTCTCCGATGCCGCCGACGAGCTCTCCGCGGCTCGACTGGGAGAAGTAGAGCCCGCCATCCAGCTCCGCCACGAGCGGTCCGAGCCAGGGCTTGAGCGGCTCGGTGGCGCAGATCTCGTGACGGTGGGGGCGGTTGGGGAGCTCGACGCCCGCCATCCGAGCGACCTCGGGGCTCTGGGCCCCCGCGGCGTTGACCACGGCGGAGGTGGCGATCCGTCCGCGCTCGGTGACGACGGCCTCGAGGTGACGCCCCCGCCGCTCGATCCCGAGCACTCGCGTGAAGGTGTCGATGTGCACCCCGAGCGCCCGCGCGCCCTCCGCGTAGCCCCACACGAAGGGCCACGGGAAGACCACCGCGTCTTCGGCGTTGTAGCTCGCGGCCAGCACGCCATCGAGGCAGAGCTCCGGGACGTGCCGGCGAGCTCGATGAGCGTCGAGCAGCTCCGTAGGGAGCCCGCAGCGCTGCTGCGTCTCCACGCTCGCCTCGAGCAGCGCCCGCGTCGCCTCGCTGCGCGCGAGGAAGAGGTAGCCGCCCTGGCGAAACCAGGTGTTGATGCGGTGCTCACGCGCGAACTGCCGGCACAGCGCCAGGCTCTCCTTCATCAGATCGACGTTGGTGGCGCTCGACCACTGGGTCCGCACGCCCCCCCCGTTGCGCCCGCTGGCGCCGCTACAAAGGTAGGAGGCCTCGAGCACCTGGATCCGGCCGAAGCGCCCCAGCTTGGCGAGCTGGTAGGCCGTGGACAGCCCCATGATGCCGCCCCCCACGATGACGAGATCGGCGGCCTCGAGCATGGCTCAAGGCGCCTCGAGCCGGTGGAGCCGCTCGAGCACCAGCTCGTGCACTCGCCCGTTGGTGAGGAGCGCTCCGCGATCATTGGCGAGGCTCGCGCCCCGGTACGTGATGGGCTCGCCGAAGGCGTCCGACACCCTCCCGCCCGCGGCGGTGACGAGGGCATCGACGGCGCAGAGATCCCAGCGCTGTCCGGCAGCGCCTGGCGCGGCGTAGATGTCGGCGGCGCCCGCCGCGATGGCGCTACCTTTCAGGCCCGCGCTGCCGAGCTGGCGCACGTCCTGCAGGCCGAGGGCGCTGATGGCCCGCTCGAGGTGCTCGGAGCGGTGAGAGCGGGAGGCGACCAGGCGTGCCTCACGCAGGCTGGTGATGGCGCTGACGTGCAGCGGCGTGACGGTGCCCCCGGCCTCTCTGAGGAAGGCGCCGGCGCCCAGCTCTCCACACCACGCCGTCCCGGTCTCGGGAGCGACGATGACCCCCGCCTCGGCGCGGTCGCCGACCAGCAGGCCGATCATGACGGCAAATTCACCGTTGCGGCTCACGAACTCCCGCGTTCCATCCAGCGGATCGACGAAGAACACTCGCTCTGCGCGCCGGAAGTCCGCGTAGCGCTCCGGGGGGCTCTCCTCAGCGACCACGGGGAGCCCGGGGTAGAGCTGCTCGAGCCGCTGGCAGATGAGCTCGTTGGCGCGCCGATCGGCCTGCGTGACGGGATCCGCGGCCGCTTTGTAGTCGACCGCGAACGGCGCCGCGTAGACCTCACGGATGAGCGCGGCGGCGGCGTCCGCGGTGTGGAGGAGCGCCGTGAGCAGCGGCGTCACGGCTCGACCCCCACCTCTTGGAGCCGCGCCTGCAAGGCGGTGAGGACCGTGGGCTCCAAGTAGGGGGGCTGACGTCCCGCTTCACGGACGAGCTGATCGAGCTGGAGGCAGCTCCTCGGCCCGAGCACCACCGAGCTGATCGCCGCGTCTTCCAGCGCGAAGCGCAGCGCCGCGGCGCGCAAGCTCAGCACCTGACCGCCCACGGCTGGGCGCAGGGCGTCGAGCTGCCGGAGGCGACGGCGCAGCTCGTCGCTCGTCCAGCGCTCGGCGCGGTGGTCCCCCTCGGGGAACTCCTTGCCCGGCGCCCAGTGCCCGGTGAGGAGCCCGTGCGCCAGCACGCTGCGCGCCAGCACGCCCACCGCGCCGAGCTCGGCGCGGAGCTGGTTCAGATCCGAGCGGTGCAGCGCGTTGTGCGCCAGCTCGAGCACCTGGGCGCCCGCCGCGAGCGCCGCCCGCGCCGTCTCGGGATCGCCGACGCTGACGCCCCACGCCTTCACCTCGCCCGCGGCCTGGCGCGCCGCGAGCCAGGCGGTCGCCTCGCCGCGCTCGAGCGCCACCCGCGATGGGTTGTGCAAGAGCACCACGTCGAGCTCGGCGCGCCCGAGCCGGGCTCTCGAGCGCTCGAGCGCGCCCGAGAGGTACGGGACGTCGAAGCGCTTGCGGGGCGGCTGGGCGCCGAGATCCGTGCCGAGCTTGGTGACCACCAGCGCCTGCTGCCCCGTGGTGACCCGGCCGAGGAGGCGCTCCATCGCACCGTCGCCGTAGATGTCGGCGGTCTCGAACACGCTGATGCCGAGCGCCAGCGCGCGCTCGAGCACGCGCTGCTGCTCCTCGACCGACACGGGCCCATAGGCGTCTCCCGAGAGGCCCCAGGTGCCGAGCGCGAGCTCGGTGACCAAGAGCCCCGTGTTGCCGAGCGGGCGTCGTCGCATCGACGGCTATCATTGCGTTCGTCCCTGCCGGCGTCCAGCGGGGGGCTCTGGGCCGCCAGCGCGGCGCTGCAGCGAGAGCGGCAGCATCAGCCCCGCGGCGTCGAGCAGCGCTTCGTCTCGGAGCAGCCGCTCGGCGGGTCCCAGCGCGACGGGCTGGCCATCGCGGAGGAGGAGCACGTCGCCGCCGAGGTCGAGCAGCGCGTCGAGATCATGGGTCGCCACCACCACCGCGGCCTCGAGCCCTGCCACGCCCTCGAGCACTTGCCGTCGCGCCCTCGGGTCGAGGCTCGAGGTCGGCTCGTCGAGCAGCAAGAGCCGTGGGTGCGCCGTCAGCACGCTGGCCAGGGCGACTCGGCGCTGCTCACCGAGGGACAGCTCCCTCGGACAGCGCTCGCGCAAGCCCTCGAGCGCCATGGCGCTCAGCGCGTGCGCGACCCGCGCGGCGACCTCGCTGGGCGGCAGCCCCCGCCGCTGCGGCGCGAAGGCTAGCTCCGCCCCCACCGTCTCACAAAAGAGCTGATCGCTGGGCTCGGCGAAGAGCAGGCCCGTCGCGGCGCGCGCGGCCTCGAGCGTCGCGCGGGTGAGCGGATGCCCGGCGACCACGAGCTCGCCGGTGAAGCCCAGGGCACCAACGCAGGCGAGCAGCAGCGAGGTCTTCCCCGCGCCGTTGGCGCCGACGACGCCGAGCCGCCGTCCGGCGCCGAGCGTGAGCTCCAGCGGGCCGAGGACCTGCGCACTCCCGCGCCACACGCGCAGCGCGGAGGCCTTCAGCGCGAGCGACATCGACCTGGCTGCGGGGTCACCATGGGACTCTTCCTAGCAGAGCCACCCCCACGCTCGAGCCGAGCGCCGCCGCGAGCCCCGAGCGCTCGCGCCAGCTCCACGCCTCCCGCGAGCCCAGGAGGCCTGGCGCGCCGCCGCGCAGCCGGGCCGCCAGCGCCAGCC
Organism: Myxococcota bacterium; assembly: GCA_963169915.1. Taxonomy (GTDB): domain Bacteria; phylum Myxococcota_A; class Polyangia; order Polyangiales; family Polyangiaceae; genus JADLEQ01. Next base: position 3,108 of record CAUJEM010000048.1, on the reverse strand, counting down.
GCTCGGCCCGGTCCACGCTCCGCGAGAACGAGATCGCCAGCAGGCTGAGCGACGCCCCGAGGCCCGTGGCGCCGCGCAGGGAGCGCGCCAACGCGAGGCGCGCCGCCTCCTCGGTCAGGGCGTGCCGCTGGCGTGCCAGCACCTCCATCAACGAGGAGAGGAAGCTCGGCGCGCGCCAGCGGCGCAGCGCAGCGGCCACGTCGTCCACGCTCAAGGTGGAGCCCATGGCGATGGCGTAGGTCAGGGTGGCGCTCGCGCGCAGCCAGCGCCCCTCGGTCAGGGCGCTCCCGGCGAGGAGCGCCGGCGCGACGACCGCGGCGTTGGTCACCAGCCCGGCGAGCAGCAGCGCGTAGCTGAATCTCGGAGGGCGGACGAGCAGCCAGGCGAGGACGGCGCAGCCTCCACCGGCGAAGGCGCCCGTGGGGGTGATGGGGAGGGTCGCCAAGCTCAAACACGGCAAGATGACCCAGGCGAGCCGGGTCGAGGGCGCGACGTGGCGGCCGAGCCAGGCGTGGGTCACCGCGCCCAGCCAGCCTGCTCCAGCAGGGCCTCCAGGGCGTCTGGGCGGCTGCTGGCGAAGGGGAGCGCCAGCAGGGCGAGCACCAAGGCGAGCAGCGCCCAGCGATGTCCGGTGCCGGCAGGGGGGCGGGGGCTGCCGCCGTCGAGCGGCGCCGGAGCCGGCGCGGCGGCCAGCGTCGGCGAGGGGGGGTGGGGGCGCGCCAGCTTGGCGCGCAGCGCGGCGGTGAGCGCGCCCTCGATGAGCCCGCTGAGCCCCTGGACCCCGACGAGCCAGGCGAAGCTGCTCTGCCAAGGAGCGCCGCCGACGACCACCAGCAGGCTGGCGAGGGCAGCCGCGCCCAAGAGGTGCCCGAGCAGGGTCCCGGCGATGACGCCGAGGCTCCGTCGACCCAAGAGCCGCGGGGGGCAAGCCCAGGCCGCCAAGGCCGGCAGGACCGCCAGGGTCAGGGTGTTGACCCCCAGCACGGTGAGGCCCCCGTCCCCCAAGGTCAGCGCCTGGATGAGCAGGACCGTGGCCATGGTCAGGATGGCTCCGGCCGGCCCGAGCTCATAGGTGAGCAGCGCGGTGCCGACGAGGTGCGCGCTCGCTCCTGGTAGAATGGGGAGGTTGACCGCCTGGGCCACGAGGATGAAGGCCGCGTGGGTGCCCGCGCTGGCCCACCCCGCGCCCAGCCTCCGCCGGCGCACCTTGGCGAGCGCGCCCATCACCCCTGCCAGCCCGAGGAGAGTGGCGGCCGCCACGCCGGGCCCGAAGGGGAGCAGTCCGTCGGCGAGGTGCATCCACCGCACGCTACCCTGACCCGGCTGACAGTGCCACGAAATTTATCAAGCGTAGCACGCATCAATTCGGCGTGGGCCTCAGGAAGAGCGCTTGCCCTTTGTCGGGCTAAAGAGCACACTTCCCGTCGTTCGCCTGTTTCGGGACCCGATTGACCGCTGATCTCCTGGCTGGGAGGGCACTATCTGGAAACGCAACGTGCGGAAGTGGCACCTCGGTGCCACCTCCCGACCCTCCAGTTCTCGGCCCCCGTGGACGGAAGGGAGATCCAGAGCTCGAGGTCCTCAGGGTGAGGTTAGAGCGAATGCCGTGGGGGCCGTTTCGGATAGTGAATCATGGGTAACCGACTCTACGTGGGCAATCTCTCTTTCGACACGAGCGCTGACGCCGTCCGCGCCGCCTTCTCCGAGTTTGGCTCGGTCGAAGACGTACACGTCGTCATGGATCGCGACACTGGCCGCCCGCGCGGCTTCGCCTTCGTCACCATGGGCAGTGACGCCGAGGCGGCGAGCGCCATCAGCGGGATGAACGGCACGACGCTCGACGGCCGTCCGCTGCGCGTCAACGAGGCCGAGCAGCGTCAGCGCAGCGGCGGCTTCGGCGGCGGCGGCGGTGGTGGTCGTGGCGGCGGCGGCTACGGTGGCGGTGGCGGTGGCGGCGGCTACGGTGGCGGTGGCGGTGGCGGCGGCCGTGGTGGCCGTGGTGGCCGTGGCGACCGCGGCGACCGCGGCGACCGCTGGTGAGCCCTCCCGAGGGGCGGAGTCCAGCGCTCCGCCCCTCCCCATTTCATCCGGTTTCGGCGTGCCACGCACGCCGCCGGTCGCCCCTCGACCCGTCGCCCGTGACGTTCACGGCCTGCTCGACGGCGTGCGCGGCGAAGGCGCGAAGCTCCAGTGATGTCCCGCCGCATAGGGCCGCCCGTCGGCGCTGCGGACCTGCACTGAGTGTCGGCCTGCTGGCGTGTGAGGTCCGAGCTCGAGCCGCCGCTCTTGCCAGGGGCTCGCGTCGAGCTCCACGCTGCCCGCCGGTACCCCGTCGACGCTGAGGTCGAGCCGCAGGGGCTGTGCGGCGCCGACGCGCAGCACCCAGATCGCGCCAGGCGCCACCTCGAGGGAGAAGCGCTCGCTGGTGCGCCCTTCACGGAAGCCGTCGGCCCGACCGTCGTCGCTCTCGCGCAGCGTGTTCTGCGCCTGGGTCGCCTGCCCCAAGACGTAGCCATGCTCCGCTTCGCTCACCAGATCCGCGACGTCGAGGCGATCGAGCAAGGCCGCCGCGGGCTCCTCCAGCGGCCGCTCCCCGCTGCCGAGCACGCTCCAATCGGCGACGTTCGCCACCATCGTCTCGCCGCCCAGGATGGTGGCGCCGAGCACCGTCCGTGAGGTGAGCGGCGCTCCCAAGAGGGGCGGACAGGCAAACCAGTGGGGGTAGAGGATGAAGTGCGTGGGGCGCTCGGCCGGGGTGAGCCGCTCGTAGTGTTCGAAGCGCGAGCCCGCGCCGGCGGCCCAGTAGCGCGCCTCGTCACGCGTGGTGAGCCCCACCACGTCGAAGGTCCGCCGCTCGGAGAGGTAACCGATGGCGCCGGTGTCGCTCACGCCGATCCGTGCGTCTTCGGGGAGGTGGGCTCGCGCCCAATGACCGAGCGACACCTGTTGGCGCCGGATGGCGTCGGAGCTCTCGGCGAGATCATGAAACGTCAACGGCAGGAGCTGGGTCAGCTTCACCACCACGCCGAGCGAGGCCAGGCTGGGGAGCCAGCCGAGCGGGCGCCACAGCGCGCTCAGCCACGCGCTGAGCTCCTGCGCGAGCACCAT
>CAUJEM010000047.1 GCA_963169915.1 Myxococcota bacterium | reverse complement strand
TGCGCGGCGAGGCGCGCCTCGTCCAAGAACATCTCGACGAACTCACGCTCGCCCGCCAAATGAGGGTGCAGCCGCTTGATGGCCACGAAGCGCTGGAAGCCCCCCATGCCACCCAAGCGGCCGAGGAACACGGTGGCCATGCCGCCAGACGCGATCTCCCCGACCAGCTCGTAGCGGTCCATCCGTTGGCGCCCTTCGACGCCGATGTCGATGAGCTTGGCTGCGACCACCGCCTTAGAACCTCCCCATGGCGCCCAGCGTCGCGCCATTTCCCCAGTTGAGCACGGGCGTCCACCGCGCCTGCTTCGGCCCCTTGGCGGACTCCTCGGTCCCGCGCCAGTCCGTCGCCAGCACGCCGACCAAGATCGTCGCGAGGCCGACCCCGGCGGTGACGCCCGCCAGCACGTTGGTCCGAACCTCGGCGGCTTGCCCCTGGTCGTACAGCGAATTGCAGCGCGCCGCGTTCCCGCTGTCACACGCCTCCTTGACGGCGTCCACGCCCGGGTTGGCTCGGGTGTCGAGCCCGCTCCAGACGGTGACCCCTCCAAGGACCGCCGTGGCGCCGAGGCCGACCCAGAACACGACCGGCGACCACCCGCCGTCCGGCGCCGCGCCGGCCTCTAGCTTCCCGGACGCACCGGAGTCCGCCCGTGGCGCCGTGGGGGTGGACGCCACCGGGGCCTCCACGACGGGCTTGGGCTCCGGCAGGGGCGGCTCGTGGAACAGCAGCTCGCTCGCTCCCCCTGCGGTGGCCGTGAAGGCCTGGCGCTGACTGCGCCCCTCGCTCCAGCCGGCGGTGAGCGTCTGCTCTCCTGGAGTGACGAACAACAGCCGCTCGGTCCCCGCGCCACCGAACACCAGCTTCGTCCCGAGCACCCACTCACACGCCGTGTCGCAGCGCGCGGTCAGCGCGTGAAGCTCACGCTTGGCGCGCGTGACGAGGGGCTGCGCGGCCTTCTTGACCTGCGCTTGATCCGGGTACTTTGCGAGCGCGAAGGCGGCGAGCGTCGCGGCGCGATCGAGCTGCTCCGCCTTCTCTCGAGCTTGGATGGCGAGCACCAGCACCGGCGCCGCGGGCGCGAGCGTGAAGGCCGCCTCGAAATGCTCCGCCGCCTCCACGTAGTCGCGCTCTTTGAACGACCGCCGCCCCTGCTCGAACTCCTCCGACGCTGCCTTCACCTGTTCGGCCGTGGGCGCCGCGTCCTGCGCGAGGGCGGGCGCGGCAGCGCCCATGAGCAGAGCGGACACGAGCAAGCTGGCTACCCAGCGAGGCTGCTTCCTGTAGGTCGTCATGCTGAACTCGAGCGAGAGTCTACACCCTGTCTCCGGCGGGAGCGAGCGACGTGCAGGAATCGCCCCCGATGACGCGCTGCGCCATTCAGCCGCCGCGCTCGCCGGCTGAGCGAGCGCGGCGACCGCTCAGCCCTCGATGAAGAGCAGCTCCGGCTCTTGAAGGTACGCGACGATCTCTTGAGCGAAGGCCGCGCCGACGTGCCCGTCGATGATGCGGTGGTCGAAGCTGAGGCTGAGGAGCATCACCTCGCCGATGACGATCTCGTCGCCACGGACGACCGGCTTGCGCTTGATCTCGTGCACTCCCAAGATGGCCACCTCCGGGTAGTTGACGATCGGCGTGGCGAAGAGCCCCCCCTGCTTGCCGAGCGAGGTGATCGTGAAGGATGAGCCCCCGAGATCACTCATGGCGAGCTTGCCATCGCGCGCGGCGCTGCCCAAGCGCTCAATCTCCTTGGCCATGTCCACCAGGCTGCGCTGGTCTGCGGCCCTCAGCACGGGGACCGTGAGGCCCGCCTCCGTAGCGGCGGCGATGCCGATATCGAAATGCTTACGGAGCACCATCTCTCCCGTGCTGTCGTCCACTAGGCAATTGAGGGCTGGGTGCTTCTTGAGCGCCGCGACCACCGCCTTGACGATGAAGGGCAGGAACGAGAGCTTGACGCCGGAGCGCGCCGCCAGCTGATTGCTGCGCTCCCGCAGCGCCTTCAGCGCGGAGACGTCGCACTCCTCGACGTACGTGAAATGCGCGGCGGTGTGCTTGCTGCGCGCCATGTTCTCGTAGATGCGCTTGCGCATCCCGCGGATGGCGACGCGCTCCTCACGGGCCTTGGCCTCGACCGGCTGCGCGACCGGGACGGGCACGAGCTCTCGTGCAGCGAGCGTGACGCTCGCGCTGACCGCCGGCGCCGTGGCCGGCGTGACGGCCAGGGCCGTGGAGGCCGAGCCTGCACCGCTGGCGTAGCGCTCCACGTCCTCCTTCGTGACGCGCCCCCCCTCGCCCGTGGGCCGCACCCGACGCAGATCCACGTCGAGCTCGCGCGCCAGCTTGCGGGTGGCCGGCGCGGCGAGCGGCTTGTCGTTGAGGTACTCCTCGGCCGGCGTGGGGGCCAGGCTGGTGGGGCGCTTCGAGCGAGGCCCCCCGAGATCCATCCCGGGGAGGGACTCTCTGATGTCCCCGACCGCGCTGGCCGCGACGTCCTTCTTCGGCTCGGCGGCGGGGGCCTCCGGAGCGCTCCCGGTGGGCGCCGCTGACGCCCCTCCGGCGAGCTGGATGGTGACGAGGACCGCCCCCACCGCCACGATCTGCCCCACCTCCGCGTGGAGGCGACCGATGACGCCCGCCTTGGGCGAGCCGATGCTGACGGTGGCCTTGTCCGTCATGATCTCCACCATCTCTTGGTCTTCTTGGATGGGGTCGCCCTCCTTCACTAGCCAGCTGACGACCTCACCTTCG
>CAUJEM010000046.1 GCA_963169915.1 Myxococcota bacterium | reverse complement strand
CGGTGCCCTCACCTCGCCTGAGCCGTGAGTCAGCTCCTTCAGCAGTTGGTCAACGGGCTCTCGCTGGGGTCCATCTACGCGCTCATCGCGCTCGGGTACACCATGGTGTACGGCGTGCTCAAGCTCATCAATTTCGCGCACAGCGAGGTGTTCATGGTCGGCGCCTACGCCGGCTACTACTCCGCTAGCTGGCTCGGCGTGCAGCAGTATGAGGCGTCCGGGCAGCCCTTCCCGCTCGTGTTGGCGCTGCTGGTGCTGGTGGCCTCGATGGCGGCGGCGGCCCTGCTCGGCTTGACCATCGAGCGGCTGGCCTACCGCCCGCTGCGGCACGCACCCCGGCTCACGCCGCTCATCACCGCCATCGGCGTCAGCCTGCTGCTGCAGAACCTGGGCATGCTCCTCTTCTCGCCCAACCCGCGGCGGTACCCGCCCATCTTGCAGGAGGTGAAGCTGGAGCTCGGCGGGGTCATCCTCACCAACATCAAGCTCACCATCTTCATCGTGGCCCTCACGCTGATGGCGGGCCTGCACCTGCTCGTCACCCGTAGCTGGACGGGGCGCGCCATGCGCGCGGTCAGCGTGAACCTCCCGGCGGCGCAGCTCATGGGGGTCGACACCAACGCCACCATCGCCAAGACCTTCGCCCTCGGCTCTGCGCTCGCCGCCGCCGGCGGGATCCTCTTCGGGTTGGACCAGATCACCATCACCCCCGTCATGGGCGTGCTCACGGGCCTCAAGGCCTTCGTGGCCGCGGTGCTCGGGGGCATCGGCAACATCCGGGGCGCCGTGCTGGGGGGCATCCTCATCGGCGTCACCGAGCAGCTCACCGCCGGCTACCTCTCCCCGGACTACCGCGACGCCATCAGCTTCCTCATCCTCATCGGCATCCTGCTGCTCAAGCCGGAGGGCCTGTTGGGCGTCGTCAAGCAGGAGAAGGTCTAAGGTGCGCTGGCCCTTGCGCTTCGGCGTCGCCGCGGTCGTCCTCGCCGTGCTCTACGGCGTGGGGCTGGGGGTGGAGGCGGGGCTCATCGAGTACGTGCAGCGCATCGTGCTGCTCGCCGGCATCAACGTCATCTTGGCCGTGGGGCTCAACCTCATCAACGGCACCACGGGTCAGTTTTCCATCGGTCACGCGGGCTTCATGGCCGTCGGGGCCTACACCGCCGCCTTCCTGGGAGAGCAGCTGGCGCCGAAGCTCGCGGCGGCGCTCGGCCCCGGCGCCGTGGCCAGTGCCCTCACCTTCAACCTGGCGCTCCTCGCGGGCGCGGCCATGGCGGCGCTGGCGGGCCTCGCCGTCGGGGCCCCCAGCCTACGGCTCAAGGGGGACTACCTGGCCATCGTCACCTTGGGCTTCGGGGAGATCATCCGCATCGTCTTCAACAACGCCAGCTTCCTCGGCGCCGCCACCGGCTACTACGGCAACAGCCCGGCGGGCCTGCCGCCCTACACCACCTTCTTCTGGGTGTACTCCTGGGTGATCGTCATCGTGCTGGTGGTGCGAAACCTCACCTTCTCGCAGACGGGCCGCTCGCTCATCGCCATCCGTGAGGACGAGGTCGCCGCGGAGGCCATGGCCACGCCCACCACGCGCTTGAAGGTCACGGCCTTCACGCTGAGCGCCGCCACCGCCGGCATCGCCGGGGGCCTCTTCGCGCACCTGCAGAGCGGCATCCGGCCGGAGGACTTCAAGTTCGAGAAATCCATCGACATGATCATCATGATCATCATCGGCGGGCTCGGCTCCATCTCCGGCGCGGTCATCGGCGGCGTCTTTCTGGCGGTCACGCTCGAGCTGATGCGTGATTTGCAGGAGTACCGGCTGGTGCTCTACGCCGCGCTGCTCATCGCCATCATGCTCCTGCGGCCGCAGGGGCTGCTCGGGAGCCAGGAGCTCGGCAGCGTCCTGGCGCGGCTGCGGAGGCGCGCCCGGCCATGAGCGCTTTGCTCTCGCTCACGGGGGTGGAGAAGGTCTTCGGCGGCCTGCGCGCCATCGGCGGGGTCGGCTTCGACGTGGCGCCGGGGAGCATCTTCGGCCTCATCGGGCCCAACGGCGCGGGGAAGACGACGCTCTTCAACGTGATCACCGGGGTGTACCGTCCCGAGCGCGGGAAGGTCGTGTTCGACGGGGAGGACGTCACCGGCTGGGCCCCCTCGCGCGTGGCGCTGCGCGGCATCGCGCGGACCTTCCAGAACATCCGCCTGTTTCGCGGCATGACCGTCGAGCAGAACGTGATGGTGGCCGGGCACCGCATCCACGAGACGAGCCTGCTGGACGCCGTGCTGCGCACCCGAGCCTTTGCGAAGGAGGAGCGCGAGTTTCAGCGGCGCGCCCGCGAGCTGCTCGAGATCTTCGGCCTCGTGGCGCTCGCTCGGGAGCCGGCGGAGAGCCTGCCGTATGGCTCGCAGCGGCGGCTGGAGATCGCTCGCGCGCTGATGCTGTCACCGAAGCTGCTGCTGCTCGACGAGCCGGCCGCCGGCATGAACAGCCAAGAGGCCGCCGACCTGGAGCAGCAGATCCGCTTCCTGCGCGACGAGCTGAAGCTCACGGTGGTGCTGGTGGAGCACAACATGAGCGTGGTGATGAACGTGTGCGAGGCGCTGCACGTCGTGGACCACGGCGAGACCATCGCGGAGGGGCCGCCCGCCGTCATCAAGACGCACCCGAAGGTGCTGGCGGCCTACCTCGGTCGAGAGGCGGAGGGAGTGGAGCCATGACGGAGGTGCTCGGCGTGACGGAGCTGCGCGTGCGCTACGGCGGCATCGAGGCGGTCAAGGGGCTGAGCCTCACGGTGGCTCAGGGGGAGATCGTCACGCTCATCGGCGCCAACGGGGCCGGCAAGACCAGCACGCTCAAGAGCATCGTGGGGCTGGTCCCCCCGGCGTCGGGGAGCGTCCAGATCTTCGGCAAGAGCATCGCGGGGGTCCCCACCCATCGCTTGAGTGGCTGGGGCGTGCAGCTCGTGCCCGAGGGGCGCGCCATCTTCGGCGGCCTCAGCGTCCGGGAGAACCTGCTGCTCGGGGCCTACGCCCACCGTGATCCCGAGCGCATCGAGCGCGGCCTCGCGCGCACGCGCGCGCTCTTCCCGCGGCTCGGAGAGCGGCTGGATCAAGACGCCGGCACGCTCTCGGGCGGGGAGCAGCAGATGCTCGCCATCGCGCGCGCGCTGATGGCCGAGCCGAAGCTGCTCCTCCTCGACGAGCCCAGCCTCGGGCTGGCCCCCAAGATCGTGGGGGAGGTCTTCGCCGCGATCCGTGAGATCGCGGCGGGGGGCCTCACCATCCTGCTCGTCGAGCAGAACACCCGCCTGGCGCTGCAGACGGCGCACCGCGCCTACGTGCTCGTCACGGGGGAGCTCGTGCTCAGCGGCGCCGCCGCGGAGCTGGCGCGCGACGAGCGGGTGAAGGCCGCCTACCTGGGCGAGGAGATCCGCGCGTGAGCGCCCCGTGACGCCGGGCTCGCCCGGAGCTCGAACTCGTAGCGCGCCGGCTGCTCGCCCCGCACGCTGACCGAGAGCCGCCCTCGCTCGAGCTCGCACACCGCGAAGGCCGCGGCGGCGCGCCCGGGCGCGTCGTCGTCCAGGTTCTCCGTCAGGCTCTGCAGCGTGATGTACGGGATCCCCTGGCACACCTGGAGGTGGTTCCAGTGGGCGTGCCCGTTGAAGACCGCGAGCACCCGACCGCTCCGCTCGAGCACGCGCCGCAGGGCCCCGCGGTTGGCCACGCGGCAGAGGTGCGGCGCGCGCTGAAACCAGCGGTTGCCGCGCAGGTCGCAGTCGCTCGCCGGGTGGTGCATCAGCACGAGGGCCGGCCCCACGCCCGCCTCGAGCCGCGCGCCGAGCCACTGGAGCTGCTCCTCGGGCAGCCGCACCCCCACGTCCCGCTGCTCCTGCGTGTGCAGCACGAGCAGCTCGAGCTCTCCGAGCTGCTCGGCGTAGTAGAGCGGCTGCCCGGGGCGCCCCCAGAGCTCCGCCACCTGCGCCTCGGAGAGACGCAGGGTGTCGTGGTTGCCCGCCACGTGCAGCGTGGGGGCGCGCAGTGGCCCCAAAAGGTCTAAAAATGTTCGATAATTAGCGGCATCTTCGGCCGCCGAGGCGTCCTCGATGACGTCCCCCAGGTTGATCACCAGATCCGGTGTGAGCTCCTCGTTGCAGGCGCGGACGAGCCGCTCGGTGAGCGGTCCGGCCTGGTGCGACAGCTTGCGGAGCTTGCCCTCGAAGCTGGCGCTCCTGCCGAAATGCTGATCACCAAAGAGGACGAGGCGCACGCCCTCGGCAGCCTACCGCCGCCAGCGTAAGCTCCGCCAGCTCGGGGCGTTGACTTTCTGGACCCCACCTCTCGTCCGTGGTTAGCCTCTCACCCTCGCCTCGGCCTGACCGCCGCTGGCGCCAACTAGGAGCTTCGACAGATGCGCTCACTCAGCATGTTCACGCTCGGCGCCGCGGCGCTCGTGCTCACCGCCGGCTGCAAGAAGAACGACGAGCAGCCCCCGCAGACGGGCTACCAGCAGCCGCCGCCCGGCTACCAGCAGCCGCCGCCCGGCTACCAGCAGCCGCCGCCCGGCTACCAGCAGCCCCCGCCCGGCTACCAGCAGCCCCCGCCCGGCCAGAACGCCCCCCCCCCGAACACCCCCACCACGCCCCCCCCCCCCCGCGGCGGCGGACAGGCCACGCCCGTGGACGCCAACATGGCGGCCGCCGCCATGGCCATCATCGGCCCGCTCGCGCAGTCTCAGGCGCCCGGCGCCAAGGCCGTGGGCTCCCCGCTGGCCGGCAACTTCCAGCAAGGCCAGACCCTAGAGGCCGCCGTCCAGCTCAGCCCGGGCAAGTGCTACACCGTCGTCGCCGCCGGCGCGCCCGGCGTCAGCGAGGTGAACGTGCAGCTCGTCGCGACCACCCCGCTGCCGGGGCTCGCGCCCGTGCTCGCTCAGGACGCGGACACTGGCGCGCAGGCGGTGCTGGGCAAGGCGCCGGACTGCTACAAGTGGGCCTTCATGTTCAGCGCCCCCGCCAAGGTCGTGCTCACGGTCGCTGGCGGCGCCGGCCTGGCGGCCGCACAAGTCTACGAGAAGTGAGCTGCTGATTTCCTCAGAGCCCGGCAGCGAGGCAGCGCAGCAGCAGGGTCGGCGTCGGCTGACCTTGCTGCTCGTGCCTTATGGCTTGCAGCTGCTCAGCAACCTGGTGTGCACGGCCCTGGCGCCCACCTTGCTGGTCAAGGCGCCGCTGCTGCTCGTCGCGCTGAGCCCGCTGCTGCGGCACCTGCTGCTCACCTCGAGCAGCGTCCCCACGGTCCCCTTCGTCGTCACGGGCATGATCTCCATGCTCGTCGTCGATCCTTTCATGTACCTGGTGGGCCGGGACTACGGCCGCGAGGCGCTCGACTGGCTGTATCTGAGGATGGGCAAGGGCGCGCGCTCGCTGAAGAAGATCGAGCGCTGGTTTCAGAAGGCAGGCCCGTGGGTGGTCTTCGCCTTGCCCACCAACTCCTTCGTGTGCGCCCTGGCCGGGGTGGAGCGCATGCGGTTGCGGCGCTTCATCGGCGCCAACCTGGCCGGCACCCTCACCACGCTGCTGACCATTCGGTATTTCGGCGAGCAGCTGAAGGAGCCCATCGATCGGCTCCTGGCCTTCATCGGGACGTACCGCGTCCACTTCACCATCGGCGCCATCGTCGTGGTCCTCTTGATGTCCCTCGGCAACCGGGACGAAGGCGAGCCGCCTCCGAAGGGTGAGGACGAGCGCCCCGAGTCGCCGGGCTGAGCGCGTCGGGTCCCCGGGGCGCGCCCCGGCCTAGCGCCCGGCCCCGAAGTTGCGGCTGGGCCGCCGCCAGCGGTAAAGCTTCTACGGGTGAAGTTCCTGCTGATCCAGTTCGCTTACTTCTTTGGGCAGCGTGAGACTCGAAGAAACCTCGTCGCGCTCGGCAAGTTCTTCACCCTCTGCGCCGTGGTGGTGGTGCTGTTCGCGCTCACCTTCCACGTCTTGATGGCGCGCGAAGGCCAGGAGCACTCCTGGCTCACGGGCTTTTACTGGGCCTTCACCGTGATGACGACGCTCGGCTTCGGCGACATCACCTTCCGCTCGGACTTGGGGCGCGCCTTCAGCATCGTGGTCATGCTCACGGGCAACCTCCTGCTCTTGGTCGTGATGCCCTTCACGATCATCCGCTGGTTTTACGCTCCGTGGCTCGAGGCGCAGCTGCACGTGCGCGCCCCCAGGAGCCTCCCGGAGACCACGCGGGGCCACGTCATCCTGTGCGGCTGGGGCGCGGTCGCGCGGGAGCTCGCGCTCAAGCTCCAGGGCTACGGCATCCCCTATTTCTTGGTGGAGGCCGACCCCACGGTGGCGGCACGCCTGCACGGTGAGGGCGTTCGGGTGGTGGCCGGTGACCTCGACGCCAAGCTCACCTACGACGAGCTGCGCGTGACCCAAGCGCGCGCCGTCATCACCACGCTCGACGACCCCAGCAACACGAACATCACGCTGACGGTGCGCGAGGCGAGCCCGAGCGTCCCCATCCTCAGCTTGTGCGAGGACGCGGAGTCTGCGGAGGTGCTGCGCCTGGCCGGCGCCACGCAGGTCTTGACCCTCAAGCAGAACCTCGGCGAGCAGCTCGTGAGCCGCGCGGACACTGCGTCCTTCGAGCGGCACGTCGTCGGCACCTTCAAGGGCTTGCGGATCGTCGAGCTGCCCGTGAAGGGCACCAGCCTGGTGGGCGCCACCCTGCGCAGCAGCCAGCTCCGCACCGAGACGGGCGTCACCGTGATCGGCGCCTGGGAGCGCGGCGCCGTGGAGCGGGTCGCCCCGGATCTGGTCTTCGAGGAGAACACCGTGCTCGTGGTGGTGGGCACGGAGGCGCAGATGGGCACCCTCAAGCAGCGCGTGGTCGGGGACGTCGCCCGGGCGCAGCCGAGCGGCCCCATCTTGATCGTCGGCGGCGGGCTGGTGGGGCGCGCGGCGGCCGAGGCGCTGCGGCGTCGCGGGGTGCGCGTGCACCTCGTGGAGCGCGATCCAGAGGTCGCGGCGCGCTGTGAGGGCGTCGCCGACGCGGTGTTCGTCGGCAACGCAGCCGATCGCCACGTCCTGCAGCGCGCGGGACTGGCCACCGCGCCGAGCGTGGTGCTCACCACCAACTCCGACGAGATGAACGTCTACCTCTGCATCTACTGTCGCCGCCTGCGCTACGATCTGCGCATCGTCAGCCGCATCACCCTCGAGCGCAACCTCGAGTCCATCAACCGCGCTGGCGCGGTCTTCGTCCTCA
>CAUJEM010000045.1 GCA_963169915.1 Myxococcota bacterium | reverse complement strand
CTGGGACGCGTGGGCCTCCTGGCGCCCGGTCGCGCGGGGCGGCTGCCGTGGCTCGTGCTGGGCGCGCTCACGGTCGGCTTGCTGTACGTCAGGCTCCGCGAGCTCGTGGGGGGCGGAGGCGCGACGCTCGGCGCTGCCCTGCTCTGCCTAGCGCCGCCGTACTGGGAGGCGCTCTGCGCCGGGGACCTGGGCGTGGCGCTGGCGCTCGTCACGCTGGGGCTCTGGTCTCCGAGCGGCGCGCGCGCGAGGTGGCTCCCTGGGGTGGCGTTCGCCGGTGGGTGGGCGGTGGGGGTGGGGCTGCCGCTGGCGCTCAGCCTCGTCGTCGTGGCGCACCTCGCGTCGCGCTGGAGCTCCGCGCGGCGCCTGCTCCGCTGGGGCTGGGTGCCGCTACCCCCCGCGGCGCGGCTCGAGCTCGCCCTGGCCGGCGCGCTCGGCTGCCTGCTGGATCCGCGCTGCCTGAGCCGGGAGGCGACCAGCGTGCTCCGCGCCCTCCTCTCGGGCTACGACGCAGCGCCGAGCCAGGCTTCCACGCCTGGCGCCTGGTGGGGCTGGGCGCCCCTCCTCGGAGTGGCGTGCGTGCCCGCTCTCCGGCTCGCCTGGCACCTGCGCTCGAGCGGTGGCGGTCGGCTCCGGAGGAGCGAGCGTGAGCTGCTGGCGATGATCGGGGCTGGGCTGCTCCTCCCGCTCCTGCTGAGGCCAGCGCTCGCCCCGCGGCTGCTGGGTGGCGCTGCGGGGTGGGCGGCCTTGTTGCCATGGCTCGCCCTGGCGGCGGGGCTCATCGCTCGGCCACCTCAGGGCCGTATCGAGCGATCCGCGGGTGCTCCGCGCGACCCTCGATCGAGATCTTCAGCCGCCGAGGCTCCTCCAGACAGAGCGGCCCCTCGGGAGGCAGCAGGCCCAGTCGGCCCCGGATGACGGTGCGGCTCAGCTCCCCCAGCGCTTCGCCGTGGAGGAGGAGCGTCGCTGCGTGCTCCGCGCTGGGAAAGACGAGCCCCCAGCGCCAACAGCCGGCCCCTACGGTCAGGTCTTTGGCGGGCTCGTCGACGTGGGTACGGCGTAGGCCCATGAGACAGCGGCGCTCGAGCTCAGCAGCGAGCTGCTCGCTGCTTCCGGCCTCGGGGACGCTGCCTGCGCAGCCCTGGGTCAGCCACGGGGCGCTCGGCTCCGCGGTGGCAGGCGCCAGCGCCGAGGGCGCCGGTGGCGGTGAAGGCACGCTCACGGCGGTGGTCAGCGTCTCCGTCGGGGGAGAACCGCCGGCCGGAGCGGCTGGCCGCTGGCACGCCGCCACGGCGCAGCTCAGCGCCATCAGCAGCCAACGATGCTCAGCTCTTGCTACGCCGGAGCTCGGTGTGATCACGTGCTCCCGTGACGGCGACGTCCGACGCGTAGCGTGACTCACCCGTGATGAGCGACGCCGGCGCCGGCAAGTCTGGCAGGATCAACATCTCCATGTTGAGCTGCGTGTTGCCGGCGTCGATGCGGCGCAGCTCCCAGCGGGCGTCCATGCGCTTGACGTTTCCCTTGACCATGGCCGCGCGGATGACGCGCACCTCGCCTTCGGTCTTGGCCTCCGAGAAGCGCAGCACCGCCCAGATCTTCGCGGCGCCTTTGAGGATGGGCGCCTGGAGGTACACGTCCGTCGTCCCGCCGCTGCGGCCGACGACGCGCGCCTTGTCGAAGCGACTGATGATCTTGGAGTAGTGACGGTAGTCCGTCACCGTCTTCTCCACCTCTTCGAGGGACGCAGCGACGTGGATCCGTGCCCCGCCGCCCTTGAGCTTCGTGCCCGCGAAGCTCGCGTCGTAGCGCTCGGACTTCCTCGAGCGCATGAGCCGCTGCTGCTCGTCGGTAGCGCCAGCAGCGCCCGCCGCGAAGGCGTTACCCAGCTTGGTGGTCGCGGCGAGGCCGGTGAGACCAACGATCAGCCACTGACGACGAGAGAGAGGCATGAGGGACGCTCCTAGTCTGGCGTTCGAGACCGCCAGTGTCTAGATATGCAATAGTCATGCCAGTGCGCCCACGCCCCGATCCGGGCTGGGAGTGAAGCATCGGCACCTCGACGGACGCGCCGCGCCGTGGAGCCGTCGCCCGGCCCCGTCACAGCGGCGCGTCTGCGGAGCGTCACAGGGCGCTAGAGCGGGGCGATCTTACACTCACCCGTGAACTGGACGCCCTTGTCGAGGAAGACCTCCGGCGCGTGCAGGTTGCCCGTGACGCGCGCCGGGACGTACAGCTCGATGCCGTGGGAGGCGCGGATGTTGCCCGTCACGACCCCCCCCCGCACGATCACGGTGCCGGCCTGAATTTCTGCTTCGATCTCCGCCCCTTCCCCGATGACCAGGATCTCCTCGCTGCTGATCTCCCCCTTGAAGGCGCCGTCGATCCGGACCCGCCCTTCGAAGGTGAGCTTGCCCTCGAAGCGCGTGCCACGGCCGAGCAGCGCCGTGAGCTCATTGGCGGGGAGCGCAAGATCCATGGCTCAGCGTAAAGCATGCCTCGGCAGGCGATGGAAGGCCACCGAGGGCGCCCGCGTCGGCCCAGGGTGCTCTTGCTGGAGGCCAGGCGTGCTACTACCCGCCGTCCGGCGGCGAGGGGGCCTTCCATAAGGACTTCGCGAAGTGCAGGCGGTGTGCTCGCCGCGCTCGTCGGTCCGTGGCACGCTGGCCGTTATGAGCCACGGGTTGTCACGCTGGGCGGTCAGGGTGGTCCTGGGCGGTGTCCTCGCGCTCCCTGGCGTCGCGCGAGCGCAGCAGGCGGATCCCGCGACATCGAGTGAGGCGGTATCGAGCCAGGCGGCGCCGAGCGAGGCTCCCTCGGGCGACGGCACCACGAAGAAGGAGCCGCCGCCTCCCAGTATCACCGGAGGCTACTCCTGGAAAGATCCGCCGAAGCGTCGCGCCGCCGCTCGGGTCAAGCGCGATCCGAACGCTCCGCTCGTGTCGTTCCCCACCTTTCGGATGTTGCCGGACGGGCGCTCACAACTGACGGTCCTCGTCAGCAAGAAGACGAGCATCGAGCAACGGGTCGCCGCGGGGCGGCTCAGCTTCTTGCTGAGAGGCGCGGAGGTGGTGGGGCACGTCGCGACGCTCCCGCTCGTCGTCGTCCACTTCGACACCCCAGCGACGCGCGCGCGGCTGCAGCGCACCAAGCAGGGGGTCGAGCTGGTCATCGAGTTGCGTGAGGCCGCCAGGCTCCAGCAGACCACCGCAGACGGCCCAGGCGGCAGCATGCTGGTGACGGTCGAGCTGCCGAAGGCGCAGCGCACCTACACGGACGAAGAGGCTCGCCGCTTACACGGCACCAAGCGCCGGGCACGGGTGGAGCGGTCCAGGCCCCTTCAAGCCCCCACGAGCAGCCGACGTTCGCTGCGATGAGCCGACTCGGCGGCCACGGGCGAGCTGGGGTCGGCGCGCGAGCGACCACGGGGGCGGCCGCGCGGCGTGACCCCAGCGGAGGGCGTCATGCGTGAGGCGAGCTCGCCAGTCAGTGAGCCTCCGCGCTCCTTCGCGGGCGCGCGCTGCCTCGTGGCGGACGACGACCGCCTCACGCGAGAGCTGCTGTCGAACATCTTGAGCGCCCATGGCTTCATCGTGGAGCCCGTGGAAGACGGTCAGGCCGCGGTGGAGCGCGTGGCCCGCGGCGGGATCGACTTGGTCTTGCTCGACGTGATGATGCCGCGGCTCAGCGGGCTCGAGGCGTGCCGGATGCTCAAGAGCCTCCAGCAAGACGCCTTCTTGCCAGTGCTGCTCGTCACCGTGAAGACCGACACGCTCAGCCGCGTGGAGGGCCTCAAGATCGGCGCGGACGACTACGTGTGCAAACCCTTCGACGAGCGAGAGCTGGTGGCGCGGGTCAACGCCATGCTCCGCATCAAGGCGCTCCACGATCAGGTGGCGCGCGCGCGCAAGAAGCTCGAGCAGCTCAGCGTGCACGATGAGCTCACGGGGCTGTTCAACTACCGCTACCTCAATTCACGCCTGGGGGAGGAGTTCAAGCGCGCCGAGCGCTATCAAGACACCTTGGCGTGCATCGTGGTCGACGTGGATCACCTCGAGGCGCTCAACGTGGCGCACGGCAAGCCGGTCGGGGACGCGGTGATCCGCGGGGTCGCCGACGCCATCCGGAGCTGCCTGCGGGAGGTGGACGTGGTCGCTCGGTTTGGCGGCGACGAGTACCTGGTGATGCTGCCGAGCACCCACTTCGCCGGCTCCATCACCGTGGCCGAGCGCATCTGGCGCGAGATCTCCCAGCGGAGCGCGAGCTACCACGCGCCACTCGCCGCGCCCGTGACGGCGAGCCTGGGCGTGGCGCTGTACCCGTCCCGTGACGTGCGCACCAAAGACGCCCTGTTGCGCGCCGCGGACCAGGCGCTGCTGCAGGCCAAGCGGGACGGCGGGGATCGGGTCTGTGTCTTTCAGCAGCAGGGGCAGCTCTACACGCCCGCGAGCACGGCCCCGCCTCCCAGCCGGGCCCGCTGAGCCGGGGCGTGCGCCGGGCGTGGGCTCAGGCCCCGGTGACGTCGGTGAGGCGCTCACCCCGTCGGTTTCGTCGCGTGAGATGGCTCGAGCCAGCGCAGGGTTTGCTAGGCTGAGCCCGCTCATGCGCCCTGCTCTCGCTCCTAGCCTGCTCGGCGTCGCGCTGCTCCTGCCCTGGGCAGCGAGGGCGAGCGCGACCGAGGCCGCGCCCAGCGAGGACGGAGAGGCCGCGGACCTTCGCGCAGGGGGCGCCCCGCAGGGGCCGATCCTCGACTTGCAGCAGTGCCTGCGGCTCGCGCGGCGCCACTACCCGAAGGTGCAGGAGGCGCGCGCTCGCCTCGGCCAGAAGCGCGCGCTCGCGTGGCAGGCTCGGACGCAGCCCTTCTCGGAGGTGACCATGACCGGAGGCGTCGGTCTAGCGCCCACCGTCTTCGGCACCAGCGTCTATAGCCCCAACTCCGACGCCGCGCTCACCTCGAACATGGGCTTGGCGTGGCAGATTGGCATTGACGCGACCCTGCCGCTCTACACCTTTGGCAAGCTCACCGCCGCCTGGGGCGCCGCCGACGCCAACGTGAGCGTCGGTGAGCATGAGGTCAAGAAGGAAGCCAACGCCGTAGCGCTCGACGTGCGGCGAGCCTTCTACGGCGTCCAGCTCGCTCGGGACGCCAAGCTGCTGCTGGACGACGCGCTCGCGACGATGGACAAGTACATCCGCAGAGCGCAGGCGCGCGTGGACGAGGAAGAGGGCGACGAGGTCGAGCTGCTCAAGCTGCAGGTGTACCGTGAAGATCTAGCGGTGCAGCTGAGCGGAGCCCGCAAGCAAGAGCGCCTCGCGCTGGCGGGCTTGCGCTTCCTCACGGGCGTCACCGGGCCCTTCGACGTCCCGGACGAGCCCCTACGGCGGTCGAGGCACAGCCTGGCGCCGCTCGCACGCTATCTCAGCGCCGCCCGGCTGTTTCGCCCAGAGGTCAACATGGCCCGCGCCGGCGTGGTGGCGCGCCGCGCCCAGCTCGAGCTCGAGCAGAGCCGCTACTACCCGGATTTCGGCCTGGCGCTGTCCACGCGCTGGGCGCGCGCGCCGGAGGTGGCCGACCAAGTCAACCCCTTCGTGAAGGACCCCGGCAACTTCACCTCCTACGGCTTCGCGCTGGTCTTGCGCTGGAAGCTAGATTTCCTGCCGCAGGCGGCGCGCGTCGCGCAGGCGGCGGCGCAGCTCGAAGAGCAGCGCGCCACCGAGCGCTTCGCGCTGGGTGGGGTGGGCGTGGAGGTCGAGCAGGCCTGGGAGGAGGCGCGAGACGCGGAGCTGAGACTGAGCGCGACCACACGAGCGGTCGGCTTCGCGAAGCGCTGGCTCATCAAGATTCAGCAGGCGGTGGACGTGGGCACCGCTGAGGATGAGGAGCTGGTGGCTCCCGCCAAAGAGTATGCGCTCAAGCGCTTCGCGCTGCTCTCGGCCACCTACGACTACAACGTGGCGGTCGCCAAGCTCTCCCTCGCGACGGGCTGGGACGCCGTGGGGGGCGCGGAAGAGACCCCCACCGCGCAGTAGTCGCGCCGCGGCCGGCGTATCAGCCGCCGAACGGGCGCAGCTTGGTCTCGTGCTCTTCGAGGCGCTTTTCGATGCTCAACATGCCGTTCTGGATGGCCTCCTGGCACATGTTGATGAGCGTGGGCAGCGCCCCCTTGAGCGTCTCGTAGTAGCGCTGCCGCTCCGCGGCGTGGATGATGGCTGGTGGATAGCCCGAGCGCATCAGGAGCACGTTCATGAGCAGCCGCGCGACCTTGCCGCTGTCGTTGGAGAAGGGGAAGACGCGGAGTAGATCGAAGTGGGCCCGCACCGCGATGCGCAGCGGGTTCTTGAGCTTCTTTGGCTCGGGCCCGTTGATCCAGTCGATGACCTGCCGCACCTTGATCGCGATCTTGTCGGGCTGAGCGTACTCGTGGAAGTACAGCCGGTGCTGCGGGATGTCCTTGCGGTACTTGACGTTCTTCAGATCCCCATCCTCCGGGCGCAGGATGAGGTAGAGCTTTTTTACGGCGTCCACCGTGAGCGGCACGCGCTTCTTGTCGGCCAGCTCATACGCATAGTCGATGGCTTGCTTGTGGCGGCGGATCTCCGTGACGGCGGGCTGGAGGCTGGCGTCCTCGACCACTGGGGAGCTCGGATCCATCGCGAGCTTGAGCTCCGGGTAGGTGTAGACCACCCCCTCGAGGGCGCTGTCGTGATAAATCCACGACATCTCGAAGCTCTCTCGGTACTCCTTCTGGAACTCCCCCCCAGCCTTCTCTAGGCGCTCGAGGATGAGCGCGTAGCGCTCGTCGATGCGCTCGGGTGGGGGCGGAGGAGGCGGCGCCGCAGCGACGGGCTCCTCCGCCGGGGCGATCTCACCGCGGACGACCGCCTTGGCCAGCTCCTCCACGCTGCGGAGGTTGGCAAACTTGCTCGTGGAGTCGCTGATGGACGCCACACGACGGCTCGTCCCGGCCTGGTTGGGGATGGCGGCCGCCGTGTAAAGCGGGCCGCTCGTTCTCCCGACGCCTGCGCGCGCTGCTCGCTTGGACTCCTTGGCGACCTTGCCCTCCCGCAGCTTGCGGGCTGCCTCACGCTCCGCGCGGAGCCGCTCCCGCTCGGCCTCTTTGGCCTTACGGTAGGCCTCGCGCTCGGCCTCGCGGGCGAGCCGCTCGGTCTCACGGGCGAGCCGCTCCCGCTCCTTCTCGGCTTCCTTCTCGAGCCGGAGGCGCTCCTTCTCCGCTTCGCGGGCGAGCCGGAGGCGCTCCTTCTCGGCCTCCCGGAGTTGCCGAGTCCGCTCGAGCTGGGCAGCGCGCTCCTTGGCTCGACGCGCTAGCTCGACGGCCTTCGCGGCCTTGAGCTTCTCCCGCTCTTTGGCGGCCTTGAGCTTCTCCCGTTCCTTGAGGGCGGCGGCGCGCTCCCGCCCTTGGCGGGTCAGCTCTCTCGCGTGCTTCGTGGCAGCAGCGTTGCGGCGCTGCTGCTTGGTGATCGTCTTGGTGCTGGGCCGAGCGCTCGCCTTCGGCGAGGTCTTGCGTGAGCTCGCAGCCGCCCTCCGAGGCGCAGGCTTGGTCGCGGCCGCGCGCCCGCGCGCCTGAGGAGCCGTTCGAGCTCCCGCCCTCTTGGCGGCGGAGGCTCGCTGGGGGGCCGTGGTCTTTCCGCGCTTCGGCTTGGCGGACCGGGCGCCGCCGCCCTTGCCGGCCTTCGCCGCCGTCCGCTGGCGTGACCGCTCGGGTCGCTTCACCGGACGGGAAGCCCCCTTCGGTTGAGCACTCGACCGACCCTTCCCGCTCTTCTTGCTTGTTCCGGCTGCCATCCGCGTTACGCCTACCACGGTCCGACCCACAGGCCGGACCGCTGATCACGGTCGACTAACCACGAACTGGCGCCGCTCGGTGGCGGCCGGTTGTGGCGCCCCAGGAAGGATGGGCCTAAGCTAGCCGGTGGGGCTACGCGCCGTCAAGCGTCGCGTCACGCCGGCTAGCTGGGCGCCGGCGCCAGCCCGAGCAGGGCGGCTCAGGGCCGCGTGTCGAAGTACCCCTCGAAGCGCTCGCTCCGGAGCAGGCGAGTGGGGCGCTGGGTCAGCACCTCATGGCCCGTGTCCGTGACCAGGACGGTGTGCTCGAACTGTGCGGAGAGGGAGCCGTCCGCCGTGACTGCCGTCCACTCGTCGTCCCAGAGGTCGATCTCGTAGTGGCCCAGGTTGACCATCGGTTCGATGGTGAAAATCATCCCGGGCTTCAGCCGGAGCCCCGTGCCGGGGCGGCCGTAGTGCTCCACTTGCGGATCTTCATGAAAGCGCCGGCCGATGCCGTGTCCGACGAATTTTCTGACGACGGAGCAGCCCTGCGCCTCGGCAAACTGCTGGATGGCGAAGCCAATGTCACCGAGGCGCGCTCCGGGCCGCACCTGAGCCAACCCGAGCTGGAGGCAGCGGCGGGCCACCTCGGTGACGTGAAGCGCGTCCCTGCCGGGCTCACCGACATAGAACGTGGCCGAGGTGTCGCCATGGAACCCATCGAAAATATGGGTGATGTCAACGTTGATGATGTCCCCCGCCACGAGCCGCTGCGGCCCCGGGATCCCGTGACAAATCACGTCGTTGACGCTCGTGCAGACGCTGGCCGGGAAGGGGGGCATCCCCCCACCGCCGGTGTAGTTGAGCGGAGCGGGGATGGCGCCGCGCCGGAGCGTGTCACGATGGACGAACTCGTTGATCTCCGCGGTGGTGATGCCGGGCTGGATGAGCTCGTCCACGAGGCACAGCGTCTCGGCGGCCATCCGGCCAACGCGACGCATCGCCTCGATTTCCTTGGCGTCTTTGATGGTAACGGAGCGGCCGCGGAGGTTCATGGCTTCGGTGGAGCGTGGAGGGCGCCGAGCTGGGCGCGCAGGGCAGGGGTATCGGCGTCCAGCAGCCAGCAGAGGCGAAGGTGCCCTGCTTGGTTGTAGCGGCCAAAATAGAGCACGGCCCGCTGCCCGGCCAGCCCCGCGTCCCAAGTGCGGATCTGGGCGTGGGTGGCGGTGCCTGCCTCGACGTCCAGGACCGAGGCCCCGGGGCTGAGCCCGCGTCCCTTCAGCGCGGCGCCGCGCTGCTTGACCGCCAGCCGCAGCGTCGCCGCCCGACCATCGGACGCGCTGTCCGCCATCACGGTGACGATCGTCACGGGGACGATCCCCTCGGCCGCCGCTGCGCGCTCCGCCGTCGAAGGATCCTGCTCCGGGGCGGGGGCGACGCCGGCAAACTGCCGCTGGAGCGCGAGGGTGAAGGTACCGTCGAGTAGCGCGGTGGCGCCCTCGAAGTAGGGCCGCAGGGAACTCACCTCGTCTGGGTCAGCCGGCGGACGCCCTGGGCCGCAGCCGAGCGCCAGGCTGGCGCCGAGCAGTAGCCAGTACCAAGGTGGTGACACTCCCCTGCGTCTAGTCACTTTCGGCGCCCCCGTCGAGGGGGTGAGCTCGAAACGAATCAATCGGGGGCGAGCCTCGTCCATGAAGTGCTCGGCCACACCCCTAGTGGTCAGAGGCTCGCAAAGCCGCTACGTTCCACGAGACGCCGACGCTACGGGGTCGGTGCTCGGTCTCTCCGAGGAGTCTCCATCATGATACGAAAGAAAATCTCCAGCCTCGCCGCGCTGTCTTTGGCGTTGGGCGTGGTGGTCGCGGTCCCGGCGTTCGCTGCGCCTGCGGCGAGGGTGCTCGGCGCGCCGGCAGCCAAGAAGGCTGCCCCGAAGGCGGGTGCCAAGAAGAAGGACGAAAAGAAGGCAGAGCCGGTCGTCCCCGGTCAGCTCAAGATCAAGGTCGCGATCGCGCCGCGCGGGCTCAAGTGGGGGCTCAGCAACGAAGCCATCGCCAAGCTCTACGACAAGGTCTTCGACGACGAGTTCGTGCCGCTCTACAAGAAGGCTCAGCCTGGGCCGCAGATGACCGCGCTCGACGTCGAGCTCGAGCAGCGCAAGCAGGTGCTCCGTCGCGGACGGATCGAGTTCGGTGCGCTCCCCACCGGCGTGGACAACACCGAGCTCAAGGGTGAGTACAGCTACCGTAACAACGAGAGCCTCTCGCGGCTGAAGCTGCGCTCGGGCACCACGCGGAATTTCTTCTTCTTCGAAGACCGGCTCTGGAAGGTGTACGACGAGCACGCGCTGCGCAAGGGTGGCTCGCTGGGCGAGACCTTCGCGGAGGCCGTGCAGATCTTGACCAAGCGCTTCGGCGTCCCGCCCATCCTGCTCGAGGCAGATTTTGCCGCGGGCCGCCCCTTCGACGAGGCCATCTGGCACGATGGCGTGAGCTACGTCCGCATGGTCAACCGTGAGCACGCGAAGATCGTCGGCGTGGTGTACGTGGACAAGGGTGTTCAAGACAACCTGGCCACCTACCGCAAGGCCAAGGTGGAGGATCCCAACGCGATCGACGGCGACGTCGAGCGGGTCACGCGGAAGGCGCCGCCAGCAGAGGCCCCGCCTGCCGCCAAGAAGAAGAAGGGGCGCTGAGCGCCGCTCGCCGCTGAGGTCGTCGGCGGGCGGAGCTCCTCCAGAGGGAGCCAGGGGGCCCCAGCGGGCTCGCGCGTCAGAGGCGCTGGGCGCCGCCCGGGATCAGCGCGCCGCTGGTCACGCTCACGCGGAGCTCCGGGACCACCGCGTGCAGCGGCGGCTCGAGCACCTGTCGCCGCGCCAGGGCGTTGCCAGGGCACCCTGAAAAGCGCCCACGGAGGTGCAAGGTGACGTGGGACTCGTCCAGGCTGACGAGGTAGAGTTCCCCGCCGTCCAGGCGGACCAGCGGCGCCAGCACCTCCACCACGACCCTCCGGAGGGCCTCAGCCGGGTCCTTCGTGCTCACCATGCGCGGGCCAGCGTACCACGACGCTTGACCCGGTGAAAAGCCGCAGCTAGGTTGCCCCCTCCCGAGCCGCCGGCTCGCCTGGACGCCACCCGGCGTCGGCCCCGCTCCGGCTCGTCCGTTCGAGGAAGATCATGGCCGTTCACATTCGCATGTCTCGACATGGCGCCAAGAAGTCGCCGTTTTACCGGATCGTCGTCGCCGATCAGCGGAGCCCCCGTGATGGGCGCTTCATCGAGAGCCTTGGCACCTTCAATCCTAACGTCGACCCGTCGAAGCTGGTCATCGACCGTGAGCGCTTTGCTTATTGGACGAGCAAGGGCGCGCGTCCGTCGCCGACCGTGCTCCAGGTGATGAAACAACATCCCGTCGCTGGTTGAGGGCGCGCTCGCTGAGCCTGGCGCCCCCCGCTGCATCCCCCCGTACCCTCATCGAGACCATGTCATTCGGTGCTCTCATCAAGACCATCGCCGTCGCGCTCGTCGACGACGCCGACGCCGTCGAGGTCCGCGAAGTCGAGGCGGATCGCGCCATCACCGTCGAGCTGACCGTCGCGAAGGACGACATCGGCAAGGTCATCGGCAAGGACGGGCGGACGGCGCAGTCCATCCGCACCTTGCTGACTGCGGCGGCCATCAAGGCCGGTCGTCGTGTCCACCTCGACATCCTCGACTGAGGGCGGTCGCGCCGCGACGAAGGCTCCAGCGGTGCCGGCCCCTGAGCTGTTGGAGGTGGCGCGCGTCGCTCGGCCCCATGGCGTCCGTGGGGAGCTGAAGGTCATCCCCCACGTCGAGGGGAGCGCTCCGTTCGCGCAGGCGACGGAGGTGTGGTTGAGCGCTCCGGGGCGCCCGCCCACGCGGCTGCCCCTTCGGCGTGCCCGCGCCGGGCATCGGCAAGTGCTGCTCACGCTGGAGGGGCTCGGCAGCCGTGAGGCCGCGGAGGCCTGGCGGGGCGCCACCGTCTCGGTGGCTCGCGCCGCGCTGCCCCCGCTGCGGGAGGGAGAGTACTACTTGGCGGACCTCGTCGGCTTCGAGGTGGTGAGCCCGGAGGGTCTCGTCGGCACGGTGGTGGAGGTGTGCGTGTACCCGAGCGTGGACGCCGTCGTGGTCCGCGCGCCGAGCGGCGCGCTGCGCGAGCAGATCTTGAGCGAGGCGTGGGTGGAGCAGGTGTCGTTCACGGAGCGGCGTCTTCGGCTCCGCTCGCTGGACGGTCTCGTCGAGTGAGCCACTCCATGCGCGTCGCCGTCGTCACCCTCTTCCCGGAGCTGTTCGCTGCCTTCAGCGCGACGAGCTTCGTGGGGCGCGCCATCGCCAGCGGGAAGCTGAGCCTCTCGATGCATGATCTGCGCTCGCATGGGCGCGGCGTCCACCGCAGCGTGGACGACACCCCGTACGGCGGCGGTTCGGGCATGGTGATGCGGGTCGACTGCGTGGTGGAGGCCATCGAAGCCGCGGAGCGCGCGCTCGGGGTGCCGGCGCAGCGCGTCCTACTCTCGCCGCAGGGCGAGCGCTTCCACCAGGGCATCGCGCGGGAGCTCGCGGCAACCTCGGCGCTGGTGCTCGTGTGCGGGCGGTACGAGGGCTTCGACGAGCGCGTTCGGAGCCACGTCCACCGCGAGCTGTCGCTGGGAGATTTCGTGCTCACCGGAGGAGAGGTCGCGGCGATGGCCATGGTGGAGGCGGCGGTGCGGCTCATCCCCGGGGTGCTGGGCAACGAGGCCTCCGTGGACGAGGAGAGCTTCAGCGTGGCGTGCGGGGGCAAGCTGGAGTACCCACAGTACACGCGGCCCGCCTCGTTCCGAGGCGCGGAGGTCCCGGAGGTGCTGCTCAGCGGGCACCACGCGCACATCGAGCGCTGGCGGAGAGCCCAGTCCGAGGCGCGCACGGCCGAGCGCCGGCCAGATCTCCTCACCGGCCGAGGCGAGCCATGAGCGCGCGCCCGTGCGCCCTCGCCTTGGTGCACTACCCGGTGCTCGACAAGGCGGGCGCCGTCGTCACCACCGCCATCACCAACCTGGATCTGCACGACATCTCACGGAGCGTCCGCGCCTATGGCCTGAGCGCCCTCTACGTCGTGCATCCCATCGCCGCGCAGCGCGCGCTGGCGCAACGGGTGAAGGACCATTGGCTCGAGGGCTCCGGGGGCCGGCGCATCCCAGATCGCCGAGCTGCCCTGGAGCGGCTCGTCATCGTGGAGAGCCTCGAGGCGGCGCGCCAGGCGTTCGTGACGGCGAGCGGCGCCGAGGTGGAGCTCTGGAGCACTGCAGCGCGCGCGCTCCCCGGGACGACGCTGGAGCACGCGGCGGCGCGGGCGGAGCTGGCTCGCCCCGGGCCGAGCGTGCTCTTGGTGTTCGGCACGGGGTGGGGGCTCGCGCCAGGCGTCCTGGCCGGCTCACGTCAGCTCGCGCCGCTGGGGGGTGCAGCGCCGGACGGCTGGAATCACCTGAGCGTGCGCGCCGCCGCGGCCATCCTCTTGGACCGCCTGCTGGGGTGACGCTGGCGTCCGGCCCCCCCGAGCGGAGGGACCGGCGACGCGGGACGTGGCGCGCGCTCGCGCGAGCGCCGGGCAGTGGTTCAGGGGACCTGGAACGGGCGCAGCCCACGCAGCGTGACGCTGGTGACCGCGTCCGGGTACACTCGCACGTCGAAGTAGCCCAGGCTCACGAGCCGTGACTGCTCGCCGTCCGCAACGAGCCCCGTCGCGGCCACGCGCGCCGCCCCTGGCGGCACGTTGAGCGCCGAGTACAGCCCGGTCGTGCCCGTGAAGCCGAGCTGGGAGCGGGACAGGTCCGGCAGCGGGGTCTCCTCGTCGTCGTTGAAGTAGGCGAGCTGGGCCCGCTTCGCGCTGATGTCCACCGCGGCGTTCTGGACCCGGATGTTGTCACAGTCGTGGACCTCCCCGCCGATCGCGCCGTTCCCCGGGGGGATGGTGCGCCCGATGGCCACGCTGGGGATGGACTGGAAGTCGTCGATGCTGAGCGCTTGCAGCATGCGCGTGTAGACCTTGGTGGTGGGGTCGTAGTCGGGATCCCCGTCGTAGATGTAGATGTTGTACGTGTAGAGCGGGGCCCAGCCGTCCGCCTCGGTGTTGCTGCTGGTGACGATGACCAGCTCCGTGTTGGTAGGGACGTTCGCGTAGGTGTACTTGCGCATCAGGCGGCCATCGCTGCACTTCTTGATGTCCTCGACCTCGTAGTCATCGTTCTCGGTCGTGACCACGGCCGTGCCCTGGAGCTGATCGATGGCGCCGTCGTCCGCGGGGTTGCCGGTGCGCTTGACCGTGTACACCTCAATCTTGACGCCCTTGAGATCGCAGCCGTTGGAGAAAGCATCCACGACGCCGCTCATGGTCACCAGCTCTGGGGTGCCGGTGGGTTTGGCGGGATAACCGGCGGGATCGAAGCAGCTCAGGTCGACGGGGCGGCCGTCCGGATCGGCGTACTTGCGGGTGTCGGTGGTGCGCCGCAGCGTGGGCGACGCTGGGTTGCCCCCGGGCGTCAGCATGGGGACGCAGCAGCCCTCCACCGGCCGCTGGGAGCCGCTCGAGCAGTCTGGCGCTTCCGTGCAGGTGCCGCCGCCGCAGAAGGCGTCATTGACGGGTCGGAAGCTGTTGGTGCAGGTGCCAGGGCCCCCCGTCTCGAATTGCTGATTGCCGCCGCTACCACCTCCGCCTACGGGGTTGGGGTTGCTGTCGCTGGAGCAGGCGGCTGGCGTGAGGGCCGCGAGGGCAGCGAGGAAGCCAAAGAACGGGAAACGCATGGGATGGGCACCTTCCATTGAAGCTGGGTGTCTTGGGGGACACTGCGGTCGTCGGAGAAACCTAGCGGAGGCACGGAGACCGCGCACGGGCTAAGTCAGGGACAGGTTCGCAAACGCCACGGTGATTTAGCACATGCACACGTTCGTCGAGACCCTGACCGGGGGAGAGCGGCTCCGACGCCTCGCGCGCTGGGGCGCGCGCAGCGGTCCCCCCGCCTTGCTCCACGCCGCGCCCCCCGTGTTCGGGGTGCTCTTCGCGCTGCTGTCGCGGCGCCGGCGCGTCCAGCTCACGGTCAACCTGCGGCGTGCGCGGGGAGGGCGGCGGCGCGTGGACGAGCCGTGGCTCGTGGCGCGTACGTTCATCAACTACGCCTCCTGCTTGGCGGAGGCGCTCGCCCACGGGCGCCCAGAGGCCGCGCGCGCCACGGCCCGCCTGGTTGGGGCCGAGCACCTGGCGGCCCTGCCCCCTGACCAGGGGCTGGTCGTCGTCACGGCGCACGTTGGGGCCTGGGACGCCGGGGGTGCTCTGCTCGCTAGAGATCTGAGGCGCCGAGTGACGGTGGTCATGGAGCCGGAGGCCAGCGCGCACGCTCGCTCGCTGCATGACGCGGTGCGTGCGGAGGCCGGGGTGGACGTGCTGCACGTCGGCGGCGAGGCGCTGGCAGCGCTCCCGCTGCTGCGCCGGCTGCGGTCGGGGGGCGTCGTCGCGCTCCAGCTCGATCGGGTGGCGCCGTCGCAGCGGAGCCTGCCCGTCACGCTCTTTGGGCAGCCGGCCAGCGTGCCCGAGGGCCCGCTGCGGCTGGCGGCGCTGGCGAGGGTGCCGCTGCTGACCATCTTCGCCCGCCGCCTCGAGGCGTTCCGCTACGAGTTCCACGTGGGCGCGCCCATCACCCTCGCGCGGCACCCGGAGCCGCCCGAGCTCACCGCGGCGGCGCAGCAGCTCGCGCGTGAGTTCGAGGCCTTCGTGACGCGCCACCCGACGCAGTGGTTTGCGTTCGAGCGGCTCGGCGGCTCGGGCGAGATCTGACACATCGAGGTGGCGCGGGCGCCCGGCGTTTGGCACAACCTCCACCCACATGATGCTCTCCATCGGTCAGGCCCGGCTACGGGGTGATTTCCAGCGCTACGCCGCGCGGTTCGACTTTCTCGAGGTGCGGGTGACGCCGGGCAAGCTCCCACGTCAGATCCGCCTGACGGAGTACTCGGAGGCGGCGCCGCAGGGCTTTCAGTTCTGCGTGGTCGTAGACGACGTGGTCGGCGCGCTGGAGGGCCGCGCCGGCGCGGAGCAGGCGCTCACGCTCGCGCTCAAGAGCGCGGACTCCCTGAAGGCGAGCTGGTTTCTGGTGCAGACCCCTGCCAGCGTCACGCCGAGCCGGCGCTCGCGAGAGCGGCTGCAAGGCTTGACGGCTCGGCTGCGAGCCACCGGGCGACGCGTCGCGTGGGAGCCGCGCGGCCTCTGGGAGCCGGAGGTCGCGGCGGAGGAGGCGGCGGCCCAAGGGGTCGTGCTCGTCCAAGATCTCAGCCGCGTCGCGTCCGTCGCGCAGCCGTCGCGCTATGTCCGGCTCCGCGCCGTGGGCGCTGGCGCGCGGGTCTCGCTCGGGGCGCTGGAGCGCCTCGTGGTGCAGCTCGAGGGAGCCGAGGCGGCCATCGTCGTGATGGAGGGCGAGGGTGCGGCCCGCGCGGCGCTCGAGCTGCGCGGGTTGATCACCGACGAGACGGAGGCCACGCTCTCCTCGTCACCGCGGCGGGTCACGGGTCCACGAGGCGCCGCGGCGTCGAGCGGCGAGGGAGAAGATCCGGACGATGAGGACTTCGACGATGACCTGGACGCGCCAGGGCACGACGATGACCTCGACGAGGATGAGGACGAGGACTTCGACGACGAGGACGAGGATTTCGACGACGACGCGGACGAGGATGACTTCGACGACGAGGACGCGGACGACGACGAGGGCAGTGATCAGGCATGAAACGAGCAGCAGTCATCGCCAACGACCCGGTCGCGGAAGAGGCGGCCCAGGACTTCTTGGTGAGCGCCGGGTCGGCCGTCGGAGCCGCCCTGGCCGGCTTCTTCGCGGCGGCGGGCGCGTCCTCGGGTGTCTTGCTAGGACCCGTCAGCGTGCTGGTGGCGGGGGTGGGGACGGGCGCGCGCTGCTTCGACGGCAGGATGCGGCAGCCGGGCGTGGGGCAGAAGCGCCCGCGCGGCACCAAGGCGAACGAGCCCATCCCGGAGGCCGCGCGCGTCGCCGTCCCGGTGTCGGTCCCGGCGCTGATGGTCGCGGCGGCCTACGATGGCGGCCAGAAGCTGACGTCCGTCTTGCGGGCAGGCATCCAGCGCGCGAAGCGCAGCGGCAGTGAGTCACGCGCGGAGCTGCTCTCCAAGGTGCGCTCTTACGGGGCGGGGCTGTTCGTGGAGGCCGGCTTCGTGCGAGGGCTGCTCAGGGTCGCGGGCCCAAGCCAGGGGGGGCTCCTCGGTCCTGGGGACTTCAGCGCCATCCCGCAGCTCGATGTGCCCGCCGTGGAGCGCCGCGTGGGGGAGGCGAGCTTCACGGAGGTCCCCTGGGCCGCAGAGGCCGCCACGATCGGAGAGGCTCACGGGCTCGGGACGGGCTACGTGGTCGCCGCGGTGGACGTGCGGGGGGTCTTCGCCGCGGTGGCCTACCGACGCGTCATCGATGGCCTGTTCATCGATGAATTCGAGCTGGAGGCGCCGCTCTTGGCTTCGCCGACGCTGCGCGGGGTGGCGCGCCTCACCCCCGGCGCTCCCTTGCCAGCGCCCGCTCCGCTGGCGCTCGTGCAGCGCGCCGATAGCCCCGTGGTGGAGCTCATCGCCTCTCCCGGGGCGCTCTGCCTCGACCCAGCCCAGCCTGGCCTGCGGCTGAGCCGCAACGCCGAGACGCTCGCCGTGGAAGGGCGCCGCCTGGGCTAGCGCGCCGCGGGGTTCCCAGCCGCCGCGCGCTAGCGCTCGAGGCTCAGAGCTTGAGCCCGTGCTGCTTGGCGTACGCGACCAGGCCCAGCTTGTCGATGCTGCGGAGATCGCTGGTGGTGATCTTGATGGTGACGAAGCGGTTGAACTCTGGCACCCAGATGCGCCGCCGCTGGACGTTGACGTTCTGCCAGCGCGGGGTCTTGATGTTCGAGTGGGACACGCTGCGCGCGCTCATGCGGCGCTTTCCTGTAATTTCACTGCGGGCCATGAGAGGGCGCGCAACCTAGCCCAGCCCTGCGGCTCGTTCAAGCCGCGCGTGCGCGGAGCCGAAAATGGTCTGGGCAAAGGGGGGCTCAGGGGGCGCGCGGGGTAGCGCTGGCGCAGCGCTGGGCGTCGCTGCAGAAGATGCTGGCGAGCAGGTGGTAACCGCCGGTGCTCGTCAAGACCCCGGCGCCCAGGAGCGCGAGCGCGGTGGTGACGTAGGTGAGCCGCCCCGTCGCCGGATCGGCGAGCGGGGTCCACTGGCGCAGCGCGACCTCGAGCGGGAGCACCCCGAGGACGAGCACGGCCAAGAGTGAATTGCCCCAGGGCGCCTGGTGACGAATGAGGCCGAGGCCCGCCGCCGCGATGACCGTGAGGCTCAACCCGGCGCCCCAGCGGACGGCGGTGGGGGCGGTCGGGTCGAAGGGGAGGCGCAGCTCGGTCGCGATGAAGGGTAAGCTGAGCAGCAGGGCCCAGGCGAGGAGCCGCGCCCCCCGGGCGTAGTGCCGGTACCGGGCGCGAAAGAGGAGCGCAGCCGTCAGGCAGGTGAGGGCCAGGAAGCGGCTCGCGTGCCGGAGCAGCCCGCCGTCGACGGCGACCCCGGCGAGCGGCCCAGCGCTGGAGCTGCCGAGCAGGAGCAGGGAAGACCCGAGCGCCATGGCGAGCAGCGCGCGCCCGCGGTAGCTGAGCGGGAGCAGGGCGAGCAGCGCGGTCGCCGCGGCGGCGAGGAAGCTCAGCGACGCGCTGGAGAGGCGTTGTTGAGGGACCCCGGCCCCCCAGCGGAGCGCGAGGCCGAGCAGGCTGAGCAAGATGGCGACCCCGACGAACCAGCGCCGCGCGCTGGCGTGTCCCGGCGTGCTCGGCGCGAGGTCTTGCTGGATGAGCTCGGAGGCGAGCAGGGGCTTCGGCACGGAGCCGGGGTCGGTGACGGCGCGATGAACGCCCGAGACCGGGCTGCGCGGGGATGGGGATGCAGCGGCGGGGTCGCTCATGGTCCAGCGCTCCCCTTCGGAGGCCGGAGCCGACCGAGCAGCGCGACGAGCTCATCACAGTAGCGCCGGGTCCGCGCGAAGGACTCGGCGCGGGGGCTCAGGCTCACCTCATCCATGTAGAGGCGCCGGGCCAGCTCGAGCTGGAGGGCGTGCAGCCCGTCCCGAGGGCGCCCATAGTGCCCGGTGCTGAAGCCGCCCTTGTAGGGCTGGTCATGCGCCACGCTGAGCCCATGGCGCCGTGCCAGCTCCTCGGCGCCGTCGATGACGCTGTCGTGCGCGCTCGAGCGGCCACGGCTCCCTGGCACGACGTCCGCGCGCTCCTGCCCCGGATCTCGATGAGCGCTGCGTCCGCGGCTGGGCATGCTGTGGGCGCAGAGCAAGATAGCATGACCGAAGCGCTCGGCTTTTTCACGGAGGAGAGCCTGGAGCTGCGCATGGTACGGGCGGTAGATGAGCGTGAGGCGGCGCTCGAGCTCCGCGCGCTGGAGTGGCTCGGTGAGCGCCGGGAGCCCATCGGTGGTGCTACGCCAAATGAGCCCGTGGGGTGAGGCCCGGGGCGGAAGCCCCGCGACGGCCAGCGAGTCGACGTCGTCTTCGGCGCGATTGAGGTCGCACACGTAGCGGCTGACGTGCGCGATGAGGAGCGTGGCGCCCTGCCGCGGCGCGCCCTCGAACAGTCGGTCCACGTAGAGGTCGGCGTCCCGCCCGAGCGCGCGCGCCGGCGCCGCGAGCGTCGCGAGCGCGATGGGGTCACAGCCCAGCCCAGCGTGGGGGACCTCCACCACGACCGGGGTCTCTGCGACGCTGGGCTCGACCACCGAGAAGTACACGCTGGGCCTGGTCTACCACGGCTGATCTCCAAGTTCGTCGCCACGCCCTCGGGGCGAGCGCGCGCCGCGCTGGCGCTCAGCCCCGAGGATGGGCGCGGCGGTGGGCCGCACGCACGTGGTCTAGGCTGACATGGGTATAAATTTCCGTCGTAGCAATATCCGCATGGCCGAGCATCGCCTGGACGGAGCGTAGATCTGCGCCGCCGGCGAGCAGGTGGGTCGCGAAGGAGTGACGGAGCTGGTGGGGGTGGAGGTGCTCGCGGAGGCCGGCCTTCAGCGCGTAGCGTCCCACGAGCTTCCAGAAGGCCTGCCGCGTCAGGGGGCCCCCGCGGGGTGACTCGAAGACGGTGCTGGAG
>CAUJEM010000044.1 GCA_963169915.1 Myxococcota bacterium | reverse complement strand
GATGCGCCCCACCGAGCGGAGCTGGCGCAGTCTGGCGTGCCAGCGCCGCTGCTCGAGCGGCTGACGGAGACGCTCGAGGGCCACGTCTTCGGCTCCCGCGCCGAGCTCGGGCGGACGCTGCTCCAGCAACTTGGGCTGGAGCAGCGCCAGGTGCTCTACCGCAGCCTGGCCGTCACCGGGCTGCCCGCGGTCCGCTGGACCTTCGGGGAGCCCATCGGCTGGTACTCCGCGGGCTCCCTGGGGCAGTGGCTCGTCGCGCTACCACGCCACCAGCTCCTCGCCGTGCGGCAGCGACGCCGTCCCACCACGCCCACGCTCCCCACCGACGAGGAGCTCGGGCTGCCGGACTTCATCGAGCGCGTCCGCGCGCTGTGCGAGGCGCCTCGGCGGCCCACGCCCACGCCAGCCTCAGCGCGGCAGTGAGAACGCCTGCGGCAGCAGCTCCCCCAGCGTGGTCACGACCGCGCCGCTCGGGCTGGCGCTGACGACGCGCGCGCGTGGGCCAAACTCCCACAGCACCTGACGGCAGAGCCCACAAGGCATGGCGGGCTCTGCCGCTGGGACCCACACCGCCACGTCCACGATCCGCCGCTCACCTGCGGCGACGAGCGCCGTGACCGCGCCCCGCTCCGCGCACAGCGTCGCCCCGTAGCTGGCGTTCTCCACGTTGCAGCCACGATGCACCGCCCCGCGCTCGCTCCTGAGGGCTGCGCCGACCGGGAAGCGCGAGTACGGCGCGTAGGCCTGGCGCGCCGCCGCCTCCGCCTCGCTCAGCAGCTCCTGGAGCTCGCCCGCGAGGGCCGCCAGCGGCACGCGCGAGGTCACGCCCTCACCTCGCCGCCTGCGCTCTCCTCGACCCACGCCGACACTAGCTGGACGAAGTCGGCCTGCGTCCGCTGCGCCGTCGCCTCGACCTCTGCGTGGCTGAGCGGCGCCTCACCGACACCAGCCGCGTGGTTGGTGATGCAGCTCATGGCGCCCACCCGGACGCCGGCGTGGCGTAGCGCGATGACCTCCAGCACGGTGCTCATCCCCACGGCGTGCGCCCCGAGCGCGCGGAGCATCGCGATCTCCGCGGGCGTCTCGTACGAGGGGCCGAGCAGCCCCGCGTACACGCCCTCCGCGAGCGGCCGTCCCAGGCGGGCCGCCGCGCGCCGCGCCGCCTGTGCCAGCGCTGGATCGTAGGCGCGGCTCATGTCCGGGAAGCGCGGCCCCAGCGCGTCGAGGTTGGGTCCGCAGAGCGGGTTGAGCCCGGTGAGGTTGAGATGATCGGTGATGAGCAAGAAGCTGCCCGGGGCCAGCGCTGGATCGATGCCGCCCGCCGCGTTGGTGACGATGACGGTGCTGACACCCAGCCGCGCCAGCAGCCGCACGCCGAAGGCGACCTCCGCGGCGTCGTAGCCCTCGTACGCATGGACTCGACCTTGGAGGCACAGCACGGGCCAGCGCCCCACGCGGCCCCAGCTCAGCGCCGCGTCATGTCCGCTGACGCGCGGTAGGGGCAGGTGCGGCACCTCCTGGTACGGGATGACGTGGCGCTCGCCGAGCGAGTGCGCGAAGTGCCCCAGCCCCGAGCCGAGCACGAGGCCCAGGCTCGGGACGGCCGGGAGCCGAGGCGCCAGCGCGCTGACGGCCTCGTCCAAGCGGTCGACCCAGTGCCCGTCACTCATCGGAGGTTCAGGGTAGAGCACTCCCCCGGGCCTCTCCAAGCGACGTCGGGCGTGACCAGGGGAGACGGAAGGGAAAAACCGTGCTAGCGCTCGGGGCCTTTTCCGGCGCCAGCGCGCCGCAGGAGACCAGAATGGCAAGCAAGTTCGAGGACTTCATCAACGCTCAGAAGATCGACCGCCGGCGCCTGCTCGCGGCCTCCAACGCCCTGGAGAAGCGGACGGCGGAGGAGCGCGCCCGCGCTGCCCTCTGGGCTGCGGCCAAGAAGGACGCCAAGCCGGCGCGGGTCAAGGGCACCTCGGGGCGCCCGATCACGCCGCGGCTCATCGACAGCGCCTGCGCGGGCAAGCCGCTGTCCGGTCCCGCGAAGACCCGGCTCCTGCGCGCGGTCAACCGCCTGCTCGAGCAGAAGAAGCAGTCCGTCGTCGAGCTCAAGCAGCTCTTCTGAGCCCTGGAGGGGCGCTCGCGCGCCGACGTCGCTGGCCAGCCACGCCCCGGCTCGACGTCGGCGTTCGTGCGTTTGAACGCCGACGCGCGGCGCGCATCCAAGCAGGCGTGACGCTTCTCGCG
The DNA here is from genome assembly GCA_963169915.1 of Myxococcota bacterium. Classification (GTDB taxonomy): domain Bacteria; phylum Myxococcota_A; class Polyangia; order Polyangiales; family Polyangiaceae; genus JADLEQ01. Next base: position 50,939 of record CAUJEM010000044.1, on the reverse strand, counting down.
ACCTCTGCGCTGGCCCCCTGTCGGCTGACCGGCATCGCGCCCGCGCTCGTCACGGCTGCTGCGCTCGCTCCGTCGCGGGCTAAGCTCACCTGGGTGGACGGCGAACGGGCGCAGATCGAGGCCGCGCAGCGCGGCGACGAGGCGGCCTTTCGTTGGCTCATCCGTCATCACCAGGCGCAGGTCGCGCGCCTCGTGCGGCGCATGCTCGGCAGCTCGAACGACTGCGAAGACGTGGTCCAAGAGGTGTTCATCCAGCTCCACCGAAGCCTCAAGCACTTCCGCGCCGAGGCGCGCTTCTCCACCTGGCTGCACCGGGTGACGGTGAACGTGATCCTGATGCACCTGCGCCAGGCCCGCAGCCGGCCTCGCTTCACCGAGGTCGCCGACGCGCTGCTCGACGTGGTGGATCAGCGGCCGCTGCCGGAGGAGCAGCTCGCGCAGAACGCCCGCCTCCGCGCCTTCGAGCGCCTGCTCCACCGCCTGAGCGAGAAGAAGCGCGTCGTCTTCGTCCTGCACGAGCTCGAGGGCCTCGCCGCCGCGGACATCGCGCGGATCGTCGGGGCGCCGCTGCTCACGGTGCGGACGCGGCTCTTCTACGCCCGACGTGAGCTGGCAGCGCTCCTGCCCTCGGAGCCCGAGCTCGCGCGGCTGCTGACCGATGAGCTGGGCGCCGCCACGCCCGCCACCCTCCTCCCCCACGAGCGAGAGCCATGAACCCCCAGCGACGTCGCGCGCTCGCGCGCCTCACCCACGAGCTACGGCACGCGCCCGGGCCGCGGCTCGACGCCGAGCGGCTCGAGCGCCGCGTGATGCAGGCGCTGCGCGCCCTCCCGGCGGAGGAGCGCGTGCGCGCGCCGCGCCGCCCGGGCGCCGTCACCTGGCTCTTCGCGCTCGCCGCCGCGCTCGCCGTGGCGCTCGCCGTGGGGTGGCTGCCAGGCAGGCCCAGGGTCACGCCGCTGCTGTCCGCCGAAGCGCTGGCGCCCCACCTCGAGACGCTGGACGCTGCGGCGCTACGCCCTGGGGAGCGGCTGGGGAGCGGCTGGAAGAGCCTCCACGTCGTGCATCCACGCTTCGGGAGCTGGACGCTCGCGCCTGGCAGCATCGCGCGGATCGGTGAGCTCGACGAGCGCCTGGTCGTGGAGCTCCTGCAGGGGGCCATCACCACCGAGGTGCGCCCCAGCGCTCAGGCCGAGAGCTTCGTGGTGGACGCAGCGCGACTGCGGGTGGCAGCGCACGGAACCCGGTTTGGGGTCCAGCTCTCGCGCCAGCGCGTCGGCGTGCGGCTCACGGAGGGGATCGTGGTCGCGGGCCCGAAGCCCGCGGGGCGGGAGCCGCTCACGCGAGGGTGGCGCCTCGTCGCCCCCGCCCACGGTGAGTTCTTTCATGATGGAGAGGCCGCAGGCGCCATCGCCGGGGGTGAGCCCTGGGTGGTGCCGTCCCCACCGCCGGCGCCCCTACGACCCAAGGCACCGTCACCGGCCGCCTCGCCCCCGACCGCTACCGCGGCCGAGCAGATCATGACGCACGCCGTGCGCCTCATCGAGGGCTGCTTCCAGGCCGAGAGCCAGGCCGTCTCGGGCGTCGGCGTGCGCTTCACCACCGTCCTAGGCTTGGAGCTCGACGCGCGGGGGGAGGTCGTCGCGGCGCGCTGTGAGCCGCCACTGGCGCCCGCGGTCGCCCGCTGCGTCAGGGCGGAGCTGCCGCTCGACGCCGTCCCCACCACGCCCAGCGTCTCCCGGCTCGAGCGGCGCCTCGACCTCCGCCCCTAGCGCGCGCGGGCATCCTCGCCCGCGCGGCGGGCTCAGTTCGCCCGCTGCATCACGATGGCGCGTCCATCGGCCAGCATGAAGCGGATGTTGTCGTCGTCGTCGATCCGCAGCTTGGCCTTGTCCACGCTCCCGTCCTTGCGCTTGATGGCCAGGACGACGTCGTTGTCGTGCGCGGACGCGATGGTATAGCTGCCGCTCCGCGGGTCGTCCGTCGGGATGGCGACGGTGACGCTCGAGCCCGAGAACTCCATGGAGAAGGACTTCACCCAGCCGGTCGCCGCAGCGATGTCCCGCTCGTCGAAGTTCTCGACCGAGTCGCCATACCATCGACCCTCGAGCTTGCGCTGCATGGGGTGACCGCAGCCGGTGAGAGAGGCCACCACGCCCCCGACGAGCAGAGCCGCCAGACGACGCGAGACGAAGGATCGAGGGGACTGCATCATGTGCGCAATGATACGACATACACCCACAATGACGCACAATTCTTTGTGCTGTGCGCCTGTCGCCGGACAGGCGTTCAGCGGCAGCAGCGCACGCCGAGGCTGTAGTCGAAATAGCTCCGGGGGTGGCTAGTGATGCGCGCGTCGCAGCCCTCGCGGGTCGAGCGTGCATAGAAGCCGCCATGGAACGCGCCGCGCTCGTCGGCGACCCACTCGTCGAGGTTACCGACCATGTCCAGCACGGCGTCGGTCCCCCACTCACTCCGGCACGTGCCGGTCGCTCCCGTGGCGCGCAGGAGCGGCGCCGTCCCAGCACGGACCTGGTTGAGGCGCGGGTCCAGGTGGCCCGTCGAGGCGTCGTCGTGGAGCAGCGCCGCCGGGTGCGCCTCTCGAAAGACGTTGCACGCGCCCTCGACGTAGCGCGCGCCGTAGGGGTACTTCCGCCCTTGCTCGCCTCGGCACGCGCGCACCCACTCGCCCGCCGTACACAGCCGCTTGCCCGCGTTGGCGCAGGCGCGCTCTGCCAGCAGCCCGCTGATGTAGCCCGCGGGGGTGACCCCGGCGCGCGAGATCGCGCGCGGCTCGAAGTCGTCGCTCGTCTGCCAGTCGGGCACCGAGGGTAGCGGCATGGCGCGCGCCTTGGGCCCCCCGGTCCGCAGCGCCAGCCCTGGCCACTCGGTGGCGATGCGCTTCGCGGTCGCTGCCCGAGGCGGATAGTAGGGAGAGAGCGGCCGCCCGTCGTCCGCACGGGTCAGCTGCGACTCCCAGCGGTCGATGCAGTAGGCGCCGGCGACGTCCACCATCTCCGGGGGGCAGCGGCCCAACGGGGAGCGCGAGGGCGGTGGCGCGACGCCCAGCGCGGGGGGCGGAGTGCCCGAGGGCGCGACGTCGCCGGAGTCCGGGAGGTAGAGCAGCCGGGGCGGCGGCTCTGGGGCCGCCACGGGCGCTGGCGTGCTCGCGCTGGCCGACGGCGCCGGTGGCTCCTGCCGTGAGCACGCTGCAGCGAGCCCCCCGAGCGCGAGCGCGAGCGCGAGCGGCGCGCTACGGCGCGCCACCGTCACTTGCCGCGGTAAACGATGAGCCCGTGCGACAAATCATACGGAGAGACCGCGACCCTCACGCGGTCTCCCGGGAGCACGCGGATGTGGTGACGGCGCATCCGACCCGAGAGCTGGGCGCGCACCATGGCGCCCCCTTGATCCACGCGGATCGTGTACTGACCACCGCCGAGGGCGTCTTGAATGACTCCCTCCATCTCCAGAAGATCGCCTTTGCTCATGCTCTGCTCAGCGTGCCGGTCGGCCGCGCGGGGCGCACCCTGGCACGGCGCCTCGGTCGATGCAAGCTGGTCCGCCCCGTGCGATGGTGCGCCAGGGCAACCCTGAGCCCCGCCCACCGCCATCATGCGCCGCGCCACCCTCTTCGATTTCAACGGCGTGCTCGTCGACGACGAGCGCATTCACCTGGCCGCGTTCCGCGAGGTCCTAGAGCCGCTCGGCGTCACCCTGGAGGAGCGGCTCTACTGGGAGCGCTACCTCGGCTTCGACGACGCCGGCGCCTTCCACGCGGCGCTCAGTGACGCGGGGCGCTCCCCCACCGAGGCGGAGGTCCGCCAGCTCATCGAGCAGAAGCGCCCCATTTACCTCGCGCTGGCCGCGAGAGAGCTGCCCGTGTTCGAGGGCGCCGCCGCGCTCGTCGAGCGTCGGGCGGCGCTCGGCCCCGTCGTCATCGTGTCCGGCGCGCTCCGCGAGGAGATCGAGCTCGGGCTGCGCGTCCTCGGGGTCCGTGAGCGAGTGACCGCGGTGGTGAGCGCCGAGGACACCGCCCGCTCCAAGCCAGATCCGCAAGGGTACCTGCTCGCGCGGGCGCTGCTGGCGCCGCTCATCGGAGAGCCGAGCGCGGCGCGGGCGCTGGTCTTCGAGGACAGCCTCGCCGGAGTGCAGGCCGGCGTCGCCGCGGGCCTGCGCTGCGTCGGCCTGGCGCACAGCTACCCCGAGCCGCGGCTCCGCGAGGTTGGCGCCGCGCTCACCTTCGCCCACATCCGTGAGGTGACCGACGAGGCGCTCGCACCCCTGGAGCAGGCGTGAGATGAGCGCGCGCGGCACCGTGGGCGCGGCGCTGCTGCTCGGCCTGACGCTGCTCGGTGCCAGCCGCGCCGCCGCAGCGCCGCGCGGCGGTGCGGCGCCGCTGAGCCCGCTGCGGCTCCTGCCGGGACGCGACGGTTGGCGAGACGCCGGCCTCGGCGCCATCCGCGGCGCCACGCTCGGCCCCATCGAGAGCTCGCTGCACCCGGACGCCGGCTACGGGAGCGAGCCGTATCGCCGCGCGCTGTCCGAGCTCAAGCGCATGGGCTGCACCTGGGTCAGCCTCACCGTCTTCGGTCGCGTGTGGGATCTGTCCCCCACCGGCGTCGACCTGAGCTTCGAGGCGCCCTTCGCGGACAACCGCCGTAACGTGCTGCGCGCGGTCGAGCAAGCGCACGCCGAAGGGCTGCGCGTGATGCTCGTCCCCCACCTGTGGGTCGAGACGGGCGGCTGGCGCGCGGAGATCGACCCAGGGGACGACGCCGCGTGGGCGCGCTGGGCGCGCGCCTACTCCGCCTTCACCTTGGCCTGGGCGGAGGTCGCGCAGCAGGCGCAGGTCGACCTGTTCAGCGTCGGGGTGGAGCTCCGCTCTTGGGTGACGACCAGCCGCGCCCCGAGCTTCACCGAGCTCATCCGGCAGGTGCGGAGCGTCTACCCGGGGCTGCTCACCTACGCGGCCAATTGGGACGACGTCGAGCACACCGTCATCCTGGGCGAGCTGGATCTCATCGGGATCAACGCCTTTTACCCCTTGACGGAGCGCGCCGGGGCCACGCTCCCGACGCTCGTGGAGGGTGGGCAGCGCATCGGGGCGCAGCTCGAAGCGCTCGCACGCCAGTGGGACAAGCCCGTGCTCTTCACGGAGTTCGGCTACACCACGCGCACCGATCCCGCGCTGCGCCCCTGGGAGTGGCCCGACGGCATGAGAGACGTCCAGGTGGACGAGCGCGCGCAAGCCGAGGCGTACCTCGGGTTGCTGACGCCGCTCACCGAGCGCGAGGGCTTCGCCGGCTTCTTCGTGTGGCGCCTCTACGCGGATCCCAACGACTCGTCGCAAGAGGCCGAGTGGGGCTTCTCGCCCCGCGGCAAGCTCGCGGAGCTCGCCCTGCGCGGCGCGTACGCCACCCACTGGAGCGCCGACGGTCCCCGCGGCGCGGCCGCCGCGCTGGCGCGCCCGCCGGTGGGCCCCGTGGGCGCCTACCCCTGAGCCGCGTCAGTAGGCGTCCGGCGCTGCCCGGAGCCCGCGCGGCAGCTCGAGCGGCAGCGCCGGCACCGCCGCCGGGCCGCCCGTGAGGTACGCGTAGCGCGCGAGGTTACCCACCACCCGCTGCACGTAGTGGCGCGTCTCTTCGTAGGGGATTCTCGCCACCCACACGTCGAGCGGGAGCTGCTCGGCGGTCTCCAGCCAGCGGCTCACGGCGGTAGGCCCTGCGTTGTACGCCGCCGCCACGAGCGGCACGCTCGCGCCGAACATCCCCGACAACTTACCGAGGTAGTGGGCCCCCAAGGTCAGGTTGTACGCGGGGTGCCGCAGGCGCTCCGGCGCGTACTCGAGCGCCACCTCCTTCGCCACGCTCTCCGCCGTCGGCGGGATGAGCTGCATCAAGCCCACCGCCTTCGCCGGGCTCTGGATGTCCGCTCGAAACCCGCTCTCCTGGCGCATGATGGCGTAGATGAGGTGCGGCGGGAGCTGCAGGCGCTCCGTCAGCGCCTCGACCTGCCCCTCATACGGGCGCGGGTACACGCACTCCCACATCCAGCGGGTGCGCTCGTTGGGGGCCCGGCCGAGCACGGCGCTCGGTGTCGCCCGCTGCCCCACCCGGTAGCGCAGCGCTGCTCGGTCGAGCTCGGCGTAGGCCTCACACAGCGCCTCGTCGCCGCGCGGCGCGTGCGCCTTGGCGTACTGCTCCGCCGCTTCTCCCAGGGCCTGCTCGGCCTCTCCCTCCAGCCCCAGCTTGGCCAAGAGCGCCACGCGCGGCGGGAGCTGCACCACGAGCGGGGCGAGCGGCGGCGCCGCGTCTCCGGGAGGGATGAGCGGGCCTGGCTCGCGCCCGAGCCGCACCAGCCGGGCTCGCGCCGCGAGCGCCGAGAACGCCAGCGGCTCCTCGTCGATCACTTGGCGGTAGCGCTGCTGCGCGCGCGCCGGCTGCTTGGCTCCCTCGAGCGCGATCCCCTCGAGCAGGCGATACTCCGCCTGGACGCGCTGCGTCCGGGTGCTCGAGCGCAGCGCCTCGAAGCGCTGGAGCGCACGCTGCGGGCTCCCCGCCACGAGCTCGCTCACTGCAGCCTCATGCTCGGCCGCGCGCGCGCTCGGCCCCTTCGGGTGCCGCTCGAGGTAGTCTCGGTAGAGCGCCAGCGCCCGCTGCCAGTCCCCGCGCAGGTACCGCGAGCGGGCCATGAGAAAGCGCGCCTGCTCCGCCTCCTGCGCCTTCGGAAAGCGCTGCGTCAGGCGCTTCAAGTGGTCGAGCGCCGTGGCCTCCTCCCCGACACGCAGCAGCGCCCTCGCCGCGCGCAGCAGATCTGCCGAAGCGCGCGGGCCACCGGCGCGCACCACGCGATCGAGCAGGGCCGCCGCGCGACGATCGTCACGCCGAGAGACGTAGAGCGCCTCCGCGCGCCAGTGATCGATCTCCACCGCCGAGGGTGCTCCCTGGGCGAGCTGGGCCAGCGCCGTAAGCTCGGCCTCGAGCCGCTCGACCTGCCCCCGCGCCGCGAGGCGCTGCGCGCGCTGCAGTCGCTCGGCGCGCCCCAGCGGCGCCTGGGGCGCGAGCCGCGCCAGCTCCTGCAGGTGCAGCGCGTCGTCGGGATGCCACGGCTGCTCGAGCGCGAGCCAGCGCAGATCCGCCGCTGCCAGCGCTGGCTCGCCGAGCGCCGCGAGGACCTTGGCACGCTGGGCGCGGAGCTGCAGCGCGAGCTCGCTCCGGCTGGCGCTGGGCTTGCCTCGGGGGCTCTGCTTGCCGAGCGCCGCGTCGGCCTTGCCGAGCAGCGCTCGCGCTCGCTCCAGCTGCCCGGCGCGCACGGCCACCTCCGCCGCTCGCAGGAGCGAGCGCGCGTCGGTGCGCCCCTCGAGCGCCGCGAGCGCGACCTCGAAGGGTCCCACCTCGCAGCGCGCCTCCAAGCGCAGGCGCTCGATGTCCGCCTGCAGCAGCGGCAGGAGCGGCTCGAGCCCCTCCAGCTCCCGAGCGACGCGCGCGTGATCGCCCAGCCGATGCGCCAAGTAGGCGCGCAGGAAGCGCTGCTCGGCCAGCGCTGCGCCGGTCGAGGCGTCGAGCCGCGCCGCCGCATCCGCCCAGCGCTCCTCTCGGACGAGGCGCTGCAGCAGCGCGTCGGCGGTCGCGGCCTCCGGCGACGCTGCCGCCGGCGCGCCCGAGGCCGACGCCGCGGGCGGGCCAGGCGCCGCGGAGGGCTCTGCGAGGACGCTGGAGGTCGTCGGTGGCGCTTGCTCCGGCGCGCGACGCGAGCACGCCGTCCCCGCGAGCACGCCGCCCAGCGCTACCACCGAGGCGGCGAGGCGTTGACCGGTGAGGCGCCGGGGGCACACCCCCTCGGGGTAGCACCGACCGCGCCGCTAGGCGAAAAAACGGCCGTCACCAGCCCCAGCGGCCCTCGAGCCGCAGCCCCGCGCTGAGCAGCGAGGCCTCGCCGAGCGTCTGGGGCAGCTCGGACAAGAAGGCGTGGTAGCGGAGCTGCAGCCCGAGGACGAGCTGCCGGCTGAGCGCGTAGTCGAGCCCGAGCGGGATGGAGAGCCCGAGCTCCCGCGCGGCGAGCGGCGCCGGCCGCGCCGACCCGAGCTCGTAGTAGCCGAGCAGCAGCCCGAAGTAGGGGACCCACTCGATGACGTCGAGCTTGTACGCAGCGCCCACCGCCACGCTGGCTTGCAGCGCCCCCGGCTCGAGCCGCGGCGCCGCCCCCAGCAGCTCCAGCCGGAGGTCGAAGCTGTCGCTCCACTCGTAGGCGCCGACCCCCTGCAGCGCTGGCGCCGTCTCCCCGCCGGTGAAGCGCTGGACCGCGGGTCCTCCGCCGAGGTGCCACTGTCCCTCGGAGGCTCGCCCGAGGCTCGGCGAGCCGAGCACCAGCACCGGCAACAGCCACAGCGCGCGCTTCATGGTGGCGCCCATGAAAGCACATCTTGGCGGCGCCCCGCAGCGGCCCTGCCCGCGCCGCGTGCGGCTCACAGCATGCTCATGGGGTCGACGTCCCAGCTGACGCGCACCCCGCCCGGGGTGAGCTGGCGGGCGCACGCCAAGAGCGCGGGCCGGAGCTGCTGGCGGAGCTTCGCGCGCAGCAGAAACCGGTACCGGAAGCGCCCCCGGAGCCGCGCGAGCGGGGCGGGCGCTGGGCCGAGCACCTCCGCTCCCCCCACCGCGCGCGCCAGCTCCGCCAGGCGCGCCGCCTCGCGCGCTGCTTCAGCCTCCACGACGGCGTCCACGCGGACGAGCGCCAGGTGCGTGTAAGGCGGATAGCCGAGCTCTCGTCGGTCGACCAGCTCAGCCTCGATGAAGCCATCGACGTCGTGGCGCACCGCTAGCTGGAGGGCGCGGTGCTCGGGCTGGCGGGTCTGAATCAATACCCTCCCCGGGCGCTCGCCGCGCCCGGCTCGCCCCGCCACCTGCACGAGCAGGTGAAAGGCGCGCTCGGCAGCGCGAAAATCTGGCATCCCGAGCGCCGCGTCGGCGTTCAGCACCCCCACCAGCGTCACGTGAGGCAAGTCGTGGCCCTTGGTCACCATCTGCGTGCCCACCAGGACGTCGATCTCGCGCGCGTGCATCCGCCGGAGCACCCCCTCGCTCTTGACGCCCGCGGCGACGTCACGGTCCAGCCGAGCGACGCGCGCCGAGGGGAAGCACCGCTCCAGGGCCTCCACGATCCGCTCGGTCCCCGCGCCTTCCTCCAGCAGCTCGCCGGCGCCGCAGCGAGGGCAGCGGCTCGGCGGCGGCGCCTGATGATCACAGAAGTGACACAGCAGCCGGGCACCCTGGGCCCGGTGGAGCGTCAGCGGCACGCTGCAGCTCGGACATTCGCTCAGGTCGCCGCAGGCGCCGCACACCAAGTTGGGCGCAAAGCCGCGGCGGTTGAGGAACAAGATGGCTTGCTCGCCCTGGCTCAAGGTCTGCTCGAGCGCGCGATAGAGCGTCACGCTCAGGAGCCGCTCGCCGCCCGGCGCCGGCCCCACGCGCCTCAAGTCCACCAGCTCCACCTTCGGCAGCGCCGCGGTCTGGGTGGCGCGCGCCGGGAGCCGGAGCGCGCGCAGCCGCCCGGCGGCCACGAGCGCCGCGCTGGCGAGCGAGGGGGTGGCCGTCCCCAGCACGACGCACGCGCCGGCGCGCGCGCCGCGCAGCAGCGCCATGTCCCGCGCATGGTAGCGCACCCCCTCCTCTTGCTTGAACGAGCCGTCGTGCTCCTCATCCACACACAGGAGCCCCAGGCGCTCCACGGGCGCGAAGAGCGCGGAGCGCGCCCCCACGACGACCCGGAGCTGACCGCGGCGTAGCTGGGACCACATGTGGTGGCGCTCGCCCGGCGACAGCCCGCTGTGCAGCACCGCCACGGCGTCCCCCAGCCGCGCGCGAAAGCGCGCCACGAGCTGCGGCGTGAGGGCGATCTCGGGGACGAGCACGATCGCGCCTCGGCCCAGCGCCGCCGCGTGCGCCGCCGCGTGCAGGTAGATCTCCGTCTTGCCGCTGGCCGTCACGCCTTGCAGCAAGAACGGCTGCGGCCGCCCCTCGTCGAGCGCCTGCGTGAGCGCCGCCACGGCCGCGGCCTGCGCGTCGGTGAGCGCCGGGGGCACGTCCCGCGCGGGCAGCTCGGCGTCGAAGCGCCCCCGCGGCGCCTGCCTCTCCAGCTCCACCGCGCCGAGCGCGACGAGCCGCTGCACGCTCCGCCGCGCCCCCTTCCAGCGCGCCTCGAGCGCCGTGAGCGGCTGCGGCCCCTGCTCGAGCAAGGCCCGCCAGAGCTCCTCCGTCGCGCCGCGCAGGCCCACCGGCGCCGCGCCCTCGCGCGCCCGCGCCACCTGGACGAGCCGCCCGACCCCGCGCAGCTCCACGCCCTGTCGCCGTAGCTGCTCCTGCGCGCCACGCTCCACCGCCGGCAAGGCCAAGCGCAGCACCTCACCGATGGGCGCCACGTAGTAGCGCGCGAGCTCCAACAAGAACTCCAGCAGCTCCTCCGGGAGCGCCGGCGCCTCGGGCACGACCGCCAAGACGGGCTTGAGCTTGTCCGGCGCCAGGTCACCGAGCGCCACCTCGAGCTCGATGACCACGCCGAGCACGCGCCGCTTGCCGAGCTCGACGAGCACCCGCGCTCCTCGCGCGACGGGCTCCGTGGCCCGATAGGTGAACGCCCGACCCAACGGGATAGGGAGCGCGACGCGCACCAGCACGGGCTCACCTGAGCGCGAAGGCCACCGCCGCGGCGACCAACAGCAAGAGCGCGACGAGCGCCCAGCGACCCGCCCCAGGCGTCCGCGTCGAGGCGCCCGGGCTCGGCGTCAGCGCCGCGCGGTCCTCGTCGCCAGGCGCGGCCGCGGCCGCGGCCGGGGGCGGCGAGGGGGACCCCACCACGGTGATCTTCGGCGGCGCGACCGTCATGCCCGCCACGCTCATCTGCACGAGCGGCCCCCCCTCCGTGGCCTTGGCGGCGCGCTGGCGCATGCGCCGCAGCTCGAGGATCTCCCCACCGAAATGCGCGCTCATCCACTCGCCGAGGCGCAGCGGGCTAGCGCGTAGGCCCGCTCGTTGGATGTACTGCTCCAGCTCCCTCAGCATGGCCTGGGCGCTGGGGTAGCGCTGCTCCGGCTCTCGCACGAGCGCGCGCTGCACGATGGCGTGCAGCGCGCCCTCTTCGGCGAGCTGGCGCGCGGGCAGCTCCGGGATGACGGCCGCCTGCGCCTGCTCCAGCGAAGGCGGCCCGCCGCCCTCCCCCCGATAGAGCCGCCGCCCAGCGAGCAGCTCCCAGGCGATGATCCCGACGGCGAACACGTCCGCGCGCCCGTCGAGCGCGGCGCCCGCGGCGGCCTCCGGGCTCATGTACCCGGCCTTGCCTTGGATGGCGTCCTCCTGGGGCACCTGCTCGAGGTTCATGGCCCGCGCGATGCCGAAGTCACACAGCTTGACCTCGCCCTCGAAGCTGACGAGCACGTTCGAGGGCGACACGTCGCGGTGCACGATGCCCAAGGGGCGGCCGTCCTCGTCCTTCTTGCGGTGGGCGTAGTCCAGCGCGCGGAGCGTCTCAGCCACGATGAACAGCGAGAACTCCACCGGGAGCGGCGTCTTGGTCTTCGAGCATTGACGCACGAGCTCGCGCAGATCGAAGCCCTCCACGTACTCCATGGCTATGTAGAGCGTGTCCCCTTCGCGCCCCAGGTCGATGACCTGCACGATGTTGCCGTGGAGCAGCGAGGCGGCCAGCTTCGCCTCGTCGATGAGCATCTGCGCGAAGTCTCCGCTCTCGCTCAGCAGGGGGAGGATCTGCTTGACCACCAGCACCCGCTCGCCGCCGAGCTCCGTCCGGGTGCGCGCGAGGTAGATCCTCGCCATCCCCCCTTCGCCGATCTTGTCGAAGAGCGTGTAGCGCCCAAAGCGCCGCGGCAATGGGTCTTTGGGAGTGGACGCGGCCTCGGTCACCACGCGTGACCTTCTTGCAGCAGCGCCCCCCGTGGTCAAGAATGCCGAGGCGTGCCCCTCTGGTTGCCGCTGCTCGTGCTGGCAGTCCTGCTCACGGCGCTGCGCTTCGGCCTGAGCCGACACGCGGAGCTGGGCGTGCTGGAGGTCCACGGTGGGCGCGCGGTCGTGCGGCGCGGCAAGCTGCCGCCGCGGCTCCGGCAAGATCTGGACGACGTGCTGCGGCGGGCCGGCGTGCAGCGCGTGCGGCTGCGCGTCCTGCGCGCCGGCGACGCGGCGCGGCTCGAGATCCGCCCGAGCCTGGGCGCGGGGACGGAGCAGCAGCTCCGCAACGTGCTCGGCACGTGGCCTTTGGCGCGCCTACGCTGAGGCCTTGGGCGGCGCGGCGGGCTCGGGCGGCAAGTGCAGCCCGAAGCCGTCGTGCAGCGCCCGCACCGCCAGCTCCGTGTACTTGGCCGCGATGATGCAGCTCACCTTGATCTCGCTGGTGCTGATCGCCTGGATGTTGATGCCCTCGCTGGCCAGAATGCCGAACATCTTGGCGGCGACGCCCGCGTGGCAGCGCATCCCCAGGCCCACGATGCTCACCTTGGCGATGTCCTCGTCGTACTCCACCGAGCGGACCCCTTGCTCCCTGGCCCAGGCCTCGATCAGCGGCCGGGAGCCGGTCAGATCGTTCTTCGGGATGGTGAAGGTCACGTCCGTGGCGGTGTGTCCATCCCGAGACGAGCTCTGGATGATCATGTCCACCGACACGTTGCGCGCCGCGAGCCGCCCGAAGATCTCGGCGACGAGGCCGGGACGGTCCGGCACCTCGATGAGCTGCACCTTGGCCTCGGCCTTGTCGTAGGCCACGCCGGAGACCACCACGGCCTCGAGCCCTTCCTCGCTCACCACCATCGTCCCCTCCTCCTCGCTGAACGAGCTCCTGACGTGCACCGGCACCGCATACTTCATGGCAAGCTCCACCGATCGAATCTGCAACACCTTGGCGCCCAGCGAGGCCAGCTCGAGCATCTCTTCATAGCTGATGCGCTCGATCTTACGCGCCGAGGCGCACACGTTCGGGTCCGTGGTGAACACGCCGGTCACGTCCGTGTAGATCTCGCAGACGTCCGCGCCGGTGGCCGCCGCGAGCGCGACGGCCGTGGTGTCCGAGCCCCCACGCCCGAGCGTCGTGATGTTGCCGGCGTCGTCCACGCCCTGAAAGCCCGCGACCACGGTGATCTTACCAGCGCGGAGCCCGCCCTCGAGCCGGCCGCTGTCGATGCTGCGGATGCGCGCCTTGGTGAAGGCGGCGTCCGTGTGGATGGCGAGCTGGTGCCCGAGCAGGCTCTCGGCGTCGCCGCCCAGCTCCTGGATCAACATGGCGACGAGCGCGGCGCTCACCTGCTCGCCCGTGGCGGCCAAGACGTCCAGCTCGCGCTCGCTCGGGGTGGGCGTCGCCTGCCTCGCCAGCGCCAGCAGGCGGTTGGTCTCTCCGCTCATCGCGCTGACCACCACGATCACCTCATGGCCCTCGCGCTGCGCGCGCAGCGCGCGCTCCGCGACGGCGCGCATCCGCTCCAGGCTGCCCACGGACGTGCCGCCATACTTCTGGACCAGCCGAGCCATGCGTCCGGCGCCGGTAGCCAGCCTGTCGCAGCGCGTCAATGGCCAAGCTCAAGTTGCCGTTGGAGAAGACCCTAGCTCAAGCTAGCCTGATTCGATGTCTCCGCTCGGGCGCTACCTCTTGGAGACCGGCATCACCCTGCTCGGGGTGCTGCTGCTCGCCGGCCTGGTGCTCCTGGCCGCGCGGCGCCTCGGGGCGCCCCAGGTGGGGGGACCCCTCGCGCTGCTGGGCAGGCTCCCGCTCGAGCCGCGGCGGAGCGTCTGCCTCGTGAAGGTGCTGGACACCGTGTACGTGCTCGGCGTCAGTGAGGCCGGGGTCAGCAAGCTCGGAGAGCTCGAGCCCACGGCGGCGGCGGCGCTCACGAGCGCTCCGCCGCGGCGCTTCAGCGACCTGCTCGGCCGGCTCGCGAAGGGTCGCGCCCACCCACCGGAAGGGGGCGCCCCTGAGGCCAACGGCTAGGCTCGCCGCGCGGCTCGGCGCGCTCGCCCTGAGCCTCACCGCCACCGCCAGCGCCGCGCCCGCGGCGGCCGGCCCCGTCGACGAGCTGCTCACCCGGCCGGTGGCGCTGGTCGTCGCGCTGGGCTTGGCGTCGGTGCTGCCGTTCTTGTTCATGACCACGACGGCCTTCGTGAAGATCAGCACGGTGCTCCAGATCGTGCGGGGCGCCATCGGCGCGCAGGGCGTCCCCTCGAACAGCATCGTGATGGCGCTCGCCGCCTCGCTCGCGCTGCTGGCCATGGCGCCCGTCGGAGCGCGGATCGCCGAGCGAGGCGAGCCGCTGCTGGCGCCCGGCCAGCACCTCGAGACCACGGCGCTGGTCCGTGGCCTGTTCGACGCCACGCGCGAGCCCATCCGGGACTTTCTGCACGCCAACGCCCACCCTGACGAGCGCACGCGCTTCCTCGAGGTGGCCCGCTCGGCGCGGCCGCCGGACGAGCGCGCCGAGGTCGGCCCGACCGATCTCTCGGTGCTGGCCCCCGCGTTCATCGTCACGGAGCTGACCGAGGCCTTCGCGTTGGGCTTCGCCATCTACCTGCCCTTCCTCGTCATCGACCTCGTGGTCGCCAACGTCCTCATGGCCCTCGGGATGCAGATGATGCAGCCCAGCCAGGTCAGCCTGCCATTCAAGCTGCTGCTGTTCGTCGCGATCGACGGCTGGAGCCTCCTGGCCCGCGCGCTCGTCAGCGGCTACCACTCCGGGGCGTGAGCGCCGAGCGGCCTTGGTACGTGTACGTGCTGCGCTCGCAGCTCGGGCGGAGCTACGTCGGGATCACGGCCGCGCTGCTCGAGCGGCTGGACGCCCACAATGGGCTGCGCGCCGGGGGCGCCAAGGCGACGCGGGGCGGTCGGCCCTGGCGCTTGAGGGTCGCCTACGGCCCCTTCCCCAGCCGTGGAGACGCTCAACGCGTGGAGCACGCGGTCAAGCAACGCCGCGGCGCCGCCCGAGAGCAGGCCGCGCTGCCCGTGGCCCTGCGCGTCCGTCCCTGAGCCCCCGAGGCGCTGCGGCGCCGCGGCGCGGGGAGCCCCAGACATTAATTGGAGCACCTCGGGAATAGCGCCCAGTCTCAGGGGTTTTTGCGCGGTAAAGTAGCTTCTCCCCAGCCTGGACAGTAACCGTTGACACTGATCGGCTCGTCGCTAGGATGCCGCCGCTCGAAGGCCGCCCGGCTCGCCGGAAACTTCGCGCTTCCAGCTTGGGGGAAGCTCTGCTCCCCAAGGAGTCTCCGATGTCCACCGACGTCATGATCAAAGCCAATGCGCTCAGTAAGCGCTTTGGAAACCATCGAGCCCTCGACAACGTCAGCTTCGAGGTGCGCCGCGGAGAGGTCGTCGGCTTCATCGGCCCCAACGGCGCCGGCAAGTCGACCACCATGCGCATCCTCACCTGCTTCATCTCCCCGAGCGGCGGCTCGGCGGCGGTCAGCGGGTTCGACGTCTTCGACGATCCGCTGAACGTCCGGCGCTCCCTCGGCTACCTGCCCCAGCGCGCGCCGCTCTACACGGACATGAGCGTCTGGGAGTACCTGCGCTTCACCGCGGAGATCCGCGGGCTCGGGGAGGACACCTTCAAGGCTCGCCTCAAGAAGGTGGTGGAGGTCTGCGGCCTGGCGCAGACGCTCAACAAGGACATCGCCACGCTCTCGCACGGCTACCGCCAGCGCGTCGGGCTCGGGCAGGCGCTCATCCACGACCCGCCCATCCTCATCTTGGATGAGCCCACCAGCGACCTGGACCCGAACGAGAAGGCCGAGGTCCTCAAGTACATCAAGGAGATCGGCAAAGATCGCACCATCTTGCTCAGCACCCACAACCTCGCGGAGGTGGAGGAGGCGTGCGCCCGCGCCATCATCGTGAGCAAGGGGCGCGTGGTGGCCGACGGCGCGCTCGACAACATCCGCAGCAAGGGCAGCCGGATCAACTACACCGTCACCATCGACGAGCGGCACGCCGAAGGCGGGCACCAGCCGCCCAGCGCCAAGGAGGTGGAGGACGCCCTCGCCAAGCTGAAGGGACTGCAGGGCGTGAAAGAATTGCCCACGGACGAGCGTGCCCACAGCTTCCTCTTGTCCGGCGCCAAAGACACGGATCTCCGCGCGGAGCTGTTCCGGCTCGCGGTGCAGCGGGGCTGGACCTTGCTCGAGCTCCGCCGAGAGAGCCAGTCGCTGGACGCGGTCTTCAAGGACCTCACCCGCCGCGACGAGAAGCTCGACCGCGGGGACGACTGGTCGGGCGCCTACGACGGCGCGGAGGACGAGGACGAGGACGAGGACGACGAGGACGGCGAGGAGCAGAGCGCTGGACCCGATGACGCCGCGGAAGGAAAGAACTAGCCATGCGCCCGCTCGTATCCATCACCAAGCGTGAGTTTCGCGCGTACTTCGACGCGCCGCTCGCCTACGTCGTCGTCTGCATCAGCTTCGTGGTCTTGGGGCTGGCGTTCTTCACGCTGCGCGGCGGCTTCTTCCAGATCGACCGCGCCAGCCTGCAGCTCCTGTTCGAGTACGTCCCCTTCGGGCTGAGCCTGCTGGTCGTGCCCGTGGTCACCATGCGGCTCATCTCCGAGGAGCGCCGCTCCGGCACCTTGGAGATGCTCATCACGCTGCCGGTGAAGGACAGCGACGTCATCTTGGGCAAGTACTTCGGGGCGCTCAGCCTGGTGCTCACCCTCGTGCTCAGCACGCTGGCCTACCCCCTCATCATGTTCAAGGGGCCTTGGAGCCTCGGCACCATCGACATGCAGCCAGTGCTGAGCGGTTACCTGGGGCTCATCCTGTTCAGCGCCGCTACGGTGGCGGTGGGCCTGCTCATCAGCGCCCTCACCGAGAGCCAGGCCATCTCGTTCTTCATCACGGTCTTCGTGCTGGGGCTGGTCTGGTTCGTGGGTGACGTGGCGGACTTCATGGGCGGCACCGCTGGGGCGGTGCTCTCCTTCTTGAGCTTCAAGTCGCACTTCGAGGGCTTCGCGCGAGGGCTCATCGACACGCGCGACATCGTGTTCTTCCTGTCCATCACCGTGGTCGCACTGGTGGTGGCCTTCCGGGCGCTCGAGCGCCGCAAGTGGGCGTGACCATGGCCTCTGAAGAGAAAAAGCTGAAGACCGCCGCCACCACGGGCATCTACCTCCTCGTCATCGTCGCCATCGCGGTGCTGGCGAACATCCTGTCCGCCGGCAGCTACAAGCGCTTCGACGTCACCAAGAACGAGCGCTTCACGCTCAGCGTCGGCAGCGGGCGGCTGGTCTCGGGGCTGGAAAGCCCGGTCACCATCGACGCCTACATCACCCGCGGCACCGCCAAAATCGACGCCTTCGTGCGAGATCTCACGGATCTCCTCAAGGAGTACGAGCGCAAGGGCGGCGGCAAGTTCAAGTTCACCATCATCGAGGCGAAGACCGACGAGCTGAAGGAGCAGGCGAAGGAGGCCGGCCTTCAGCCGATGATGTTCGCGGATCCGAGCGCCACCGGAGAAGATCAGGCCTCCATCGCCCAGGGCTACATGGGCCTCGTGCTGAAGTATGGGGCGGAGAAGGCCACCATCCCCCAGCTCGCGCCGGACCGCACGGACGGGCTGGAGTTCTGGATCACGAACAAGATTCGTGAGATCCGCGACAAGGCGGAGAACCGCAAGCACCGCATCGGCGTCATCACCGGCAAGGACGAGCTGAAGCTCAGCGACACCAACCTCATCCCCAAGCAGGGCCGCCAAGGCGGCGCGCCCAGCATGCAGAGCATCCTCGAGCAGGCCTTCCCCTTCTACAAGCTGGAGGAGGTGGATCTGAAGGACGGGGAGACGGAGCTGGATCCCGAGCTAGCGGGCGTCATCATCACGCAGCCCCGCAAGGACTACACGGAGAAGGAGCTCAAGCGCATCGATCAGTTCGTGATGCGCGGCAACAAGAGCCTGGTGGTCTACGCCTCCGCCGTCACGCTCAAGCCCAACGACGCAGAGATGAACGCGGATCTGTCGCTGCACGGGCTGGACAAGCTGCTGAGCGGCTACGGCATCGTCATGAACGACGACGCGGTGATGGACTTCGGGGCGCAGTTCCGGCTGCTCATCCCCACCCAGACCGGCGTGGACTCCATCCGGCACCCTGGCATCGCGCACGTCATCAACGACGGCCGGATGGACGGCGACGAGACGCTGCTGGACTCGAGCTTCGCCGGGTTCTTCCGCATGGATGAGCTGGCCTTCCCGTTCCCCTCCAGCCTCAGCCTCAAGCCCGAGGCACAGCCGGAGGGCAAGGTCTACGCCGTCGCGCGCAGCACCCCGCAGACCAGCGTGGTCACTGGCTCTAGCGTCAGCATGAAGCTGCGGCGGGACTGGGAGCCCAAGCCCCCGCAAGAGCAGCGCATCTTGGCGGCCGTCGCGGAGGGCACGCTCAAGAGCGCCTTCGGGGGCGGAGGAGAGTACAAGACCAACGAGAAGGCCCCCTCACCGTCCCGGGTGCTGGTCGTCTCCTCGAGCGAGTTCCTCACCAACCCCTTCGCCTACTCCGGCAACGGCCCGGAGCTGGGCGGGCAGTTCGCGATGTTCGGGGGGATCGGCGGGGATCCGGTGCTGCAAGCCATCGCGCAGCCCTACGCCCAGAAGTACCTCACCTACGCCATCATCTCCCTCAAGAACACCCTGGACTGGATGAGCGGCGACAGTGACCTCATCGCGGCCAGCGCCAAGATCTTGAGCGAGCCCAACCTCGCCTACACCAGCATTGGCAAGCCCAAGTTCACGGACAAGGACGATGAGGCCTCCGTGAAGCGCAAGGACGAGGAGTACCGCCAGGCGCGCAAGTCGCTGCAGGGCAAGATCCAATGGACGCTCACCCTGGCGCTCCCGCTCGTGTTCGCGGGCTTCGGGATCGGTCGCTGGCGGCTGCGGCTCGCCAAGCGCAACCTGCGCCGCATCTAGTCCCTTCCTGACGCAAGAGGCTCTCATGGCACTCGACATCGACAAGAAGCTCATCCTCGCGGTCGGCGCGCTCGCCGTGCTCGGCGGCGCCGTCTACCTGCAGCAGAAGAAGCAGACGGAGGAGACGCAGGCCTATTCCCCCGAGGGGCGCGCCAAGGCCCTGCCGGAGCTGAACCTCAGCGAGGAGAAGCTGAAGGAGGCCGAGCGCATCACGGTGAGCACGCCCGCCGGCGACGGCGGCGCTGGGCTCGAGGTGGTGCTGGAGAAGCAGGGGGAGGAGTGGCGGCTCGTCAAGCCGCTGAGCGCGCTCGCCAATCAGAGCAACGTCAAGAGCGTGCTGGACAACCTCAAGACGCTGAAGGTCACTGAAGAGATCAGCCCCAGCAAGGACGGCTGGGAGCGCGCGGGCGTGAGCGACGCCAAGGCCACCCACGTGCTGATCCAGAAGGGCAACGACACCCTCACGGAGCTGTGGTTCGGTGAGGGCGGCACGCGCGGCCAGATGGCGCGCCTCGCCGGCAACGACGGGGTCTACATCGTCAAGGGCTACTCCAACTTCGTCTATCAGCGGGACATCAAGGGCTGGCGCGACCTGACGCTGCTGAAGTTCGACGACGCCAAGGCGAGCCACGTGGAGATCAGCAACGAGCACGGCTCGTTCGCGTTCACCAAGACCGGCACGAGCTGGAGCGGCACCTTCACGGCGGCCAAGAAGGGCAGCACCGCCAAGAAGATCGAGAAGCTCGACGAAGCCAAGGTCGGTGATTTGCTCCGCGCCTACAAGGCGCTCAACGCGGACGGCTTCGCTGACGGCAAGACGGCGGCGGACACCGGGCTCGACGCCCCCACCGCGACGCTCACCATCAAGCTGGAGGACGGCGCCACCTACGTCGTCCAGCTCGGCAAGGCCGCTGAGGGCTCGAGCAAGTGGGCCAAGAAGAGCGGCTCGGAGGAGATCTTCAGCATCAGCTCCTGGGCGGCGGACTGGGCCACCGCGGCGCTGAGCAAGTTCGAGAAGTCGGGTGACAAGAAGGAAGAGGGCGGCGACGCCCCCACGCCTCCGCCGCTGGATTTGGGTCAGCTCGGCGGCATGCAGTGAGCGCCCGCGTCGCGGCGCTGAGCGCGTGCTAAAAGGCGCGCATCATGCGCGTCTCGTATCGCTGGCTCCGTGAGCTCCTCCCTTGGCTCGAGGCCTCGCCCGAGGAGCTGGGTGCGCGCCTCACCGCGGCCGGCCTGGAGCTCGAGGCGCTCCACCCCGTCGGAGTCGGGCTGGAGCCGGTGGTGCTGGCGCAGGTCGTCCGCGTGGAGGCGCACCCATCGCGCTCCGGCTTGCGCCTCGTCACGGTGGATCGCGGCGGGGTCGAGCAGCGCGTCGTCTGCGGGGCACCCAACGTCCCGGAGCCGGGCGGGCAGGTCGTGCTCGCGCCGGTGGGCACCACCTTGGCCGCGGCGGGGCTCACGCTGACGCCGCGCGAGATCGGCGGCGTGCTCAGTGAGGGGATGTTGTGCAGCGAGGCGGAGCTCGGCCTGAGCTCCGAGGGCGGCGGCATCCTCTGCTTCGAGCCTGGCAGCTTCACGCCCGGCACGCCGCTCGTCGAGGCGCTCCCCGTCACCGACACCGTCTTGGAGCTCGGGGTCACCCCGAATCGGCCGGATGCGCTCGGGCATTGGGGGTTCGCGCGTGAGATCGCCGCGCTGTATGGGCGCTCGTTCACGCCGCCAGCGCAGGCCTCCGTGGGCGCGCTCGCCGCGGGGGGCGAGGCGCCGCTCCGCGTCGAGCTGCTCGCCCCGAGCGCCTGCGGCTACTACGGCGCCGCGGTGGTGCGAGGCTTGAAGGTGGGGCCGTCCGCCCCAGCGCTGCGCTGGCGCCTGCAGGCGCTCGGACAGCGCCCCATCAACAACCTGGTGGACCTCACCAACCTGGTGTTGTTGGAGACGGGGCAGCCGCTGCACGCCTTCGACCTGCGCTGCCTTCGTGGCGGTAGGCTCGAGGTCCGGCAGGCTCGCCCGCAGGAGACCCTCACCACCTTGGACGGCGTCGTCCGCCAGCTCCACGAGGACGATCTCGTCATCGCGGACGGCCAGGGGCCCACGGCGCTGGCCGGCGTGATGGGCGGTGCGGGGAGCGAGATCACCGCGCAGACCACCGAGGTGCTGCTCGAGTGCGCGTGGTTCTCGCCACGTCGAGTGCGTCGCAGCGCGCGCCGCCACGGCCTTCACACCGAGGCCAGCCACCGCTTCGAGCGCGGCGTGGATTTCGGCGCCAGCGCCAAGGTGCTGCGGCACTCGCTGGCGCTCTTGCTCCAGCACAGCGTGCTCCCGGCGCCGGAGCTGGTCGTGGAGCTGGCCGGCGAGGTGCCGACGCTCCCCAGCATCACCCTCCGCGCCGCGCGGCTCGACGCCGTGCTCGGCGTCCCTACGCCGCCCAGCGAGGCCTGGGCCGCCTTGGAGCGCCTGGGGTTCCAGCTCGAGGCGTCCACGGAGACCCAGGCCGTCGTCCGCGCGGCCTCCCACCGGCCGGACGTCACGCGAGAGATCGATCTCATCGAGGAGGTGGGCCGCCTCGGCGGGCTGGACCGGATCCCCGCGCAGCTCCCAGCGTTCCGCTCGCCCGGGGTCAGCACGGCAGGGGTCTTGGCGCGCCAGATCACCACCGCGGCCGCGGCGCTCGGCTTGTCGGAGGCCTTGACCTACGGCTTCGTCTCGCCACGAGCGCTGCAAGCGCTCCACGCGCCGACGCCCACCGTCGAGCTCCGCTATCCGCTCTCGGAGCAGCTCGACGTGCTGCGCACCTCCTTGCTCCCGGGGCTGCTGGAGGCGCTCCGCAACGGCCGGCGCCACGGGGAGCGCGCCATCCGGCTCTTCAGCGTCGGGACGCTCTTCTTGGCGCCTCGCCACGAGCTGCCCGCCGCCGTCGTGCAGCGCGCTCGGCCGCGGCGTCCGGAAGATCTCGGGCGGCTTCCCGAGGAGCGGCTCGGCTTCGCGGCGGTCCTCAGCGGGCCACGCCCCAGCTACTTGAGCCCCCCGGAGGAGGTGGATCTCTCCGACCTCAAGGGGCTCGCGGAGGCGCTCCTCGCCACGCTGACGGGGCACGAGCTCCGGCTCGAGCGCAGCACCACCGCGCGTCACCTCCACCCGAAGGGGGCCGCAGAGGTGCTGCTCGGCGACCAGCGCGTCGGCTGCCTGGGACCGCTCCACCCGGAGGTGCTGGACGCCTTCGAGCTCGACGGCTCGGCTCAAGTGCTCGAGCTCGATCTCGACGCCGTGGAGGCGCTCCCACGCCGCGAGGTCCGCTATCGCCCCATCCCGCGGATGCCGGCCGTCGTGCGCGACCTCGCGCTCACGGTGGAGGAGGGGGTGGAGGTCGGGCAGCTCCAGGCGCTCATCGAGCGGGAGGCTGGCCCTCTCTGTGAGTCGGTGGAGCTGTTCGACGTGTACCGGGGGGAAGGCATCGCCCCCGGGCAGCGCTCGCTCGCGTTCCGCGTCACGTACCGCGATCCCATGGCGAGTGAAGACGTGACGCGCGCTCGGACCCTCACCGACAAGGAGGTGGACGAGCGACATGCCCGGGTCCTCGCCGCGGCGAAGGCTCAGAGCGGGGCGGCGCTACGCGCATGAGCCCGCCACTTCGGTGCTCCCGGGCGGCTCGGCGCCCCTGGCCTCAGCGGCTCTCGCTGCGCGCCCTCGCGCTGCTCGGCCTGCTGCTCGGGAGCCTCACGCTCGCGCGGGGGGCCACCGCCACCGAGGAGCGCGACGCTGCCCCCCCTCCGGGCGAGCCAGGGGCGCCCGCCGAGGAGCCCGCGCCTCCCGAGGAGTCCAGCGACGCCCCCGAGCCGTCGAGGCAGCCACCCAGCGTAGCGCCGCCGCTGCCAGCGCCTCGCCCGGAGGAGCAAGACCCCGCCCCCTACATCGCGCCGGAGGCGCCGTCACGGCGCGCGTGGATCGCGCTCCCCAGCGCGGACGTCGGGCTCAGCTTCCGGAGCACGGACAGCGACGCCGTCAGCTACGCCCCGGGCATCTCGTACGGGGGCTCGGTCCGGCTGGAGTACTGGTGGTTCATCGCTGGGCGGCTGGGGGCCCACCAGAGCTGGCACGCGGTGGAGCTGAGCCCGGCGCACGCCGCGCTCGACGGCGCGCTCCTGCAGCAGCCCAGCGTCGAGGTCACGACGCTCTACGCTCGACTGGAGCCCACCTGGCCCCTCACCGACCAGCTGCGGCTCTACCTGGGGCTCGGGCTCGGCTGGTCCCGCTCGCGCTTTCGCTCCCCCTCGCTCAGCAGCGGTCGACCCTTGGAGGCGCGGGAGCGCTCGGCCGTCAACCTGGAGTGGACCGCCTCGCTGGGCGGCTGGTGGGAGCTCATCCCACGGTGGCTCCTGCTCGGCGCCAGCCTCGACTACGCGCTGGCCAGCCACGCCTCCGGCGAGGCCTACGGCTCGGCTCAAGCCTTCAGTCAGGACGGCCGTCGGCTCCACCTCCCCAGCATGGCACCCTTCGCCGACCGGTGGACGCCCGAGCTCCACCTCGGGATCGCCCCATGAGCTACCGCGCCGGGCTCTGCGCGCTGCTCTTGCTCGGCGGCGGCTGCGCGCGTCAGGCGCCGGGGCCCAGCGAGTGTCACCACTTCGCGCTCGAGGCGCTGGGGGTCAGCCCTGGGCAGCTGAGGCACGCGCAGATCCGCAGCGCCGTGGACGAGCTGACGCTCCGCTGCATCAGCGCCGGCTACGGCGCAGCGACGCGGGACTGCCTGCTGAGCGGCGGGACGGAGGCCGCCTGCGTCGATGGCGCGCGGCCCACCGCACCGCAGCGTCCACGCGGTGGGCCGCGGCGAGGCCCCCTCTAGCGGGCCTCAGCGCGGCGTGCGGCGAGGCTCCCCCCGTAGGCGGAGGTAGTCCGAGCGAAACCCGCCGCAGCGCGGCCGCAGCGCGCAGGCCTCACAGCCCTCCAGGTACACGCCGCCCTCCATGGGCGACTCCTCCAGCATGAAGCCGTGCCCGGACGCGTCCACGACCCGAAGCCCGAGCTCCCGCGGAAAGAACACCATCGACTGCGCCGCTTCAGGCAGCACGCACGCCGGGGTGTGCAGTGACGTCACGAGCCCCTCGGGCCCCTCGAGCCCGAGCGCGGCCACCCGGGCGAGCCATGGCGCTAGCTCCTCGAAGCTCGGCACCTCGGCGCTGACCTCCGGCTCCACCGAGGCCGCCTGGCTCAGCATCCAGAGCCGAAAGCGCCTCAGACCCCGCGCGTGGAAGCCGGTGACGAGCTGCGGCAGCTCCGGCAGGTTGCGCCGGTAGAGCAGCACGTCCCCCTCCAGCGAGAGCCCAGCCTGACGCGCGTTGTCGATGCCTCGCTCCAGCAGCTCGAAGGCGCCCGGCGCGCGTGTCAGCTCGTCGTGTGAGCGCGCCGTGGCCCCCTTGAGGGAGAACGCCACCTCCGTGAGCCCCGCGTCCACGAGCTGCGCCACGAACCGTGGGTACGCGAGCATGGCGCCGTTGGTCTGCAGCTTCAGGCGCGTGTAGCCCAAGGCGCGCGCGCGCTTGAGGATCCCGAACAGGTCCCGGCGCAGGCTGGGCTCTCCGCCGCCGAGCCAGAGGCCCGTGGCGCCGTCGGTGCGCCCCTGCACCAGCGCCCGGGTCAGCGCGGGCGCCTGCAGCTCCGCGGCGGAGTCACTCACCGCGAAACACCCGAGGCAGCGCTGGTTGCAGCGATAGCTCGGCGTCAGCTCGAGCCAGGTCAGCGCTCGCCGCTCCGTCATGTCACTCGGCGTCTTCGGTGTCCGTCGCGGGGTCCGGGGGCACGGGCAAGAGCTCGGCGTAGCCGTGCGCGCGCACGAAATTGAGGTGCACCCCGTCGCACACCTCGTTGAAGGCGCAGCCGCTGCAGCGGCGGCTCTTGGTGGTGTAGCGGTCCGCGACGTAGCGCTGCGTGAAGCGCCCCATGTCGAGGCGCGCGTCCGCGCCGAGCATGGCGCCATCCAGCCGCTCGAGCCCGCGCTCCGGGAGGCGCCCGCTGAAGCACGCCGGGATGTTCTCGGTGGGGATGCTGGAGGGCAGCTCCGCCAGCAGCGCGCGCAAGGGCACGTCCTGCTGGAGCTGCTCGGTCACCTTGTCGTAGTTGGGCTGCATCAGCCGTAGCCGCCCATCCTGCGCGTGGCGGCGGATGACGGGCGCGGTCGAGCGATTGATGATGGCCGTCACGGCGAAGCTCGCGGGGAGGCCGAGGAGCAGCTCGAGCTCTTGGGCGCTCCGCGCGTAGGCGCGCTCCACGGGCTTGCCGTGCAGCGTCTCGCCCGCCCCCAGCGCCGCTCCGAGCGTCGAGTAGTCCTCGAGCTCCAGCCACAACGCTTGACTCTCCGGCGAGCGCCGCACCAGCTCGCTGACGTACTCCGGGGTGGCGGCCACGGCGTGCAAGACCCGCGCGCGCGGCAGCTCCCCCGCCAGCGGCGGTGGGTACACCAGGCGCAGCACGTCCACCTCCTGCCGCGCGCGCTCCTCGATGACGTCGTCCAGGGTGTCACAGAGCTGATTGAGGTAGCAGTAGTGGCAGCGCTCTGGCTGACGACAGTGGAGCTTCTGCCCGATGGAGAGGTACTTGTCGTACTCCTCTCGCCTCCCCCGCACCTCGTCGTTCAGTTTGTAGGGGTCTTGGATGAGCTCCTCGAAGCCCTCCGTGAACGGCGGGGGGAAGCGGTTGAGCCAGATGTGGAGATCGGGCCGCCGGGCGTACTCCAGCGCCTTGCGGAGGTGCTCCTCGTTCCCTTCCAGATCGTAGAAGAGGTGCTCCCTCGCCGGGCCCCAGGCGTTGCCGAAGGGGATGATGTGCAGCAGGTCGAACTCTCGCACGCCCCAAGAGATGAAGAGCTCCAGCATCTCCGCCAGGTGCGCCACGTTCTGCTTGTTGATGACGATGTCCACGTTGACGATGAAGCGCCCCGAGGCGAGCGCCGCCTTGAGGCCGGCCGTCTCCTGCTCGAAGGCGCCCGGCGTCCCCACGAGCGCGTCGTGGAGCTTGGCGGTGTGCCCATGCAGCGAGAAGGTGATCTCGTCGAGGCCGTTGCGCGCCGCCGTCTCCAGGAACTCCGGGTAGGCGAACATGCGCCCGTTGGTGACGGTCTGGACCTTCGGGTAGCCGGCGAGCTTGCCGAACTTCACGAAGTCCAAGAAGTTCGGGTGCATCGTCGGCTCACCCCCGCTCAGGATGAGCCTCGAGGCTCCATTCTTCCGGCCTTGGACGATCTGCACCTTGATGTCCATGGTGGCGCGCATGGTGCCGTTGTGCGCCATGGTGTCGAGGCAGAAGGAGCAGTGGTTGTTGCAGTCATAGGTGAGGCGCACCCAGTTACGCTTCTCGTGCGCCGCTTCCTCGTGGTGCTGCACCTTCTGCAGATCATCGTCGGCGGCGCCGGCGCCAGGGGTCTGCTCTGCTGTGGGATGAAAGCTCATGAGCCTACTCTCCTAAGGCCTCTCCAGGCTCAATAGCCACTGGTTGCTGGTCGAGGGGCCGATGTCCCAGCGCTCAGCGACGCGCCAGCCCAAGCTCGACCCGAGCGCCGCGGCCTCCGCTGCCGAGTCATTGCGGAAGTGCTCGAGCTGCCCGGGACCCTGCTCCGCCCGATGGGCCTGCTCCCGGCTACGGAGCAACCCGAAGGCGACGTTGTCCACGAGCCACAGCCTGCCCTCCGGCGCCAGCCAGCGTGCCGCGAGCGCCAAGCTCTGCGCCGGGTCTGGCAAGTGGTTGAAGCTCCTCATGAACAAGATGTGCTGGTAGCCGCCCCGCCCCAGGCTCCCCGACTCCGCGGCGCTCTCCAGCGTGCCCACCACGTAGCGCGCCCACGCGTGCCGTGCCCTCAGCAGCGCGACGCGCGAGGCCTCGGGCTCCACGCCCACGTAGCTGAGGCAGCCCGCGCTTGCGGCGGCCTCGAATTCCTCTGCGTAGGGCGCCTCTCCGCAGCCGACGTCCAGCACCGCACCCCGCAGCTCCCTCAGCCGCGCCCGGAGCCGCGCGTCGTCCTCCGCGAAGGCGTTGCCCGGCTCCGCCACGTAGCACCCCGGGCAGCCGGTGCGCCGCGCGCACGCGCGACACTCCGCGCTGAGCCGGAGCTTCCTCAGGTCACTGGCGAAGTCGTCCGGCATGAGCTTGGACGACACGTCCACGTAGAGCTGCTCCTGGCCACGCTTGACCTCCTCGAGCTCCGCCTCGTCGAAGTCCCTCGTGGTCGTGACGAACAGCCGCATCCGATCACGGAGGCGGAGGTAGGCCGCGCGGAGGACATCGACGCCCTGCTCCACGCGGGCGGGGCCCTGACGCAGTGGGCAGGGCGCTCCCGGCGGTCGCAGCACATCGCCCCTGGCCACCAGGTTGAAGGAGTTGGAGCGCGCGGGTGGACTCACGACGGCCAGCACCCGCAGAGCTTAGCTTGAAAGTGACGTAACGGCAGTCGCACCAGGCCACCCACCCGCCGCTCCGGCGCACGCTGACCCCAGCGTCGCCCCTGGGCCGTCCTCTGCTGGGAGCGCGTCAACCGCTCGGCTGTGACTCCGCCGTGAGGCCGAGCGCGTAATTGGCGAGCTCCAGCGTCAGCAGGCGCTCGTCCAGGCCCTCCTGGAGCGTACCGCGGACGATGATGTGCGCGTCTCCCTGCTCGACGTGAAACTCCCCAAGCTCCGCGAAGGCCTCGACGGCGTTGGCGACGGCCGCGCGTGAGTAGAGGGACGCGTCGAAGGACACTTCCATCAGCGCGACGCCTTCTCTTCGTCGTTGGGGGCCGCCGGCGCGCCCGCGGGCGCCTCTCCCACCTCACCCTTCTTCTTGTACTTCTCTTCCCAGCTCATCGCGATGCCGAGAGGATCTTCGAAGGCGCTGTCGTCGTCGATGTCCATCCCGAGCAGATCGTCCAAGCCGGGCGGCCCCGCCGCGCCCGCCACGGCGCGCGACGTCACCTCCTCGATGAGCTGGCGGTTCTCTTCCACGATGAGCCGCCGCCAGGCCTGGCCCAGCAGCTCATTTTCGAAGTCGCCGGCCAGGGACTCCAAGGGGGTCTCCACGCTCTCTTTGCGAGTGAAGCGCACGCTCACCTTGCCGGCAGCGGGGCGCTCCAGGTGCATGTAGCAGCGGTCGATGAAGGTGTACGCAGCGCCAAAGATGGCGTCCTTGGGGAAGAGCGCCTCGTCGAGCTCTACCGTGAGGCTATGGTCGGTGGTGTTGGACGATGGCACGGCGACGATCATTGGCTAGCGGTGAGGGTGAACGGCGAGCAACGCGCTCCAGACCCGAGGCGGGTCAGCTTCACGATGATCGTTGTAGGCAGCGTCGACTGGTTGGTGCAATTGCCTTGTGTCACGCAGTTGGACGTCACCGGGCTGCGGGCCGCCGAGAAGTTCATCGACCACGAGGTCTTTGCGAGGCCCGTGGTGGGGCTCCCGGTACCATTGGCCCGGGGACAAGACGTCGCGTTGCCCCCGCAATTCTCCAGAATGTCTAGGATGTAGTCCCCGGCACCCTGGCTCAGGGTGATGGTGGGGGCGAAGGACTGCGACGCCGCAGGCTGGGCAAAGGTGACGGTGAAGTACCGCGTCTCGCCGGTGGTGACGAGCTGCCCGCCCACGCTGGCGGGTGACCCCGTGCTGACGGTCAGCGTGTTGCGCGTGGTGCAGTCGCTGCCGCTGGTGGGCTGGGAGACGCAGGTGGTGGCCTCACAGCCGTCACAGAGGTTGCCGTTGCTGTTCAAGAAGCCCGAGGCGCACGAGATGATGCAGCCCCCTGCGCTACAGCTCGCCCCCGTGACGTTGGGGAGGGAGGTGGGCGAGCCGGAGCACCCCCGCGCGCAGAGCGCGATGGGGTTGCCGTTGTCCTCATCCACGCGACCGTCGCAGTTGTCGTCGACGTTGTTGCAGAGCTCGGCGCCAGGGGAGCTGGTCTGCTCGCAGCGGAGCGTGCCGGTCACGCACCGGGTGAGCCCAGCCGCACAAATGCCAGCCTGCCCCGTGTTACACGCGGCGTTCCCCTCGGGGTTGTTGTCGTCGATGGTGCCGTTGCAGTCGTTGTCCTTGCCGTCGCACAATTCCACGCTGGGCTGGACCACCTGATCGCACTGGGTCTGACCATTGCGACACGCGGAGATGCCATCACGACAGACGCCGAGCAGCCCCGTGTTGCACGAGCCGCCGCCGAGGTTCTCGTCCACGCTGCCGTCGCAGTTGTCGTCGAGGTTGTTGCAGACCTCGGCCGCCGGAGGCACGTTGCGGTCACACACCAGCGTGCCGGTGTTGGTGTCACAGCGTGAGGTGCCGGTGGCGCAGATCCCCTGCTCACCGGTGTCGCAGCGCTGACCACCGCCAGGGTTCTGCTCGTCCGTGATGCCGTTGCAGTTGTCGTCCACGCCGTTGCACTTCTCGGTCGTGGGCTGCACGGTCTGCATGCACACGATGCTGCCCATGACGCACTTGGTCTTGCCGAGCGCGCAGGCGCCCTGCTTGCCCGTCTGGCAGTCTACCCCCCCGCCGGGATCGCCCTCGTCGATCTCGCCGTTGCCGTTGTCGTCGACGCCGTTGCAGAGCTCCACGGGCCCCGAGGAGCCGCCGCTGCCGCCGCTGCCGGCGGCGCCCGACTGACCCGCGGTGCCCGCGCCGCCGTCTGCGCCGCTGGCGCCTCCCCCGCCGAGCCCGCCCGCGCCCGCCGTCCCACCGCCCGCGCCAGCGCTGCCGCCTCCGCCAGCGCTGCCGCCCTGACCGGCGACGGCGCCCGCGCCGCCCGTTCCCGCGGTGGCCCCCGTCCCCGTGCCACCGGTCGCCCCGGTGCCGCCCGTGGCGCCCGTGCCACCGGTCGCGCCGGTGCCGCCCGTGGCGCCCGTGCCGGTGCCACCCGAGCCGCCGCTGCCCGACGTCCCCGAGCTCCCGCCGACGCCGCTGCCGCCGCCCGTCGCCTCGTCCCCCTCACCGCCGGAAGCACAAGCCCCGAGCAAGAGGCTCGAGGCTGCGCCAACGACCACCAAGCTCAGAACGCTACGCCCGATTGACCTGCTTGCTGCCACGTGAACTCCTCGATGCGATGATTCTCAAGCTGCTGCCGTAGTGCCCGGAGGCGGTGGCGTCGTTGCGCTGGGGGCCTGGTAGCGCCGCCACCCTGGGGCACCCGGCGCCGCCACGATGCCGAGACCGGCGAAGTGAGCGGAGGGGGCGAGCCCGAGCTCGAGCGGCAGCCCCGCGCTGGAGGCGCGCCGCTGCGCCTCCAGGAGGTAGGGGCGCACGAGCGCGGGCGCCGGGACCAAGCGCGCCGCCTGCGCGAGCGCTTCCCCCTCTGGCGCCACCGCCGCCAGGCGCAGCCGCTGAGCGCCCAAGCCCTTGAAGTGATCCACCATGTCCGGCAGATGGCGGTAGTTGGACCGCGTCACCACCGAGCTGATCCGCAGCTCTAGCCCGGCGAGCCGCGCGCGAGTCAGCCCCGCGACGCTCTGCTCGAAGCTGCCCGCGCGCTGCGTGTGGTAGTCGTGGAGCGCTGCGCGGTCACCGTGCAGCGCGACCTCCACCCAGCCGAGCCCAGCGGCCTTGAGCTGCTCGGCGAGCGGCGGCGTGGCGAGCCGGCGGGCGTTGGTCTGCATCCCGACGCTTCGCCCGGCGGACACGCGCTGCACCAGCGCCGTGACGTCTGGGTGCAGGAGGGGCTCACCTCCCACGAGGACGACGGGCTCTGCCTCGCTCAGCGCGGTGAGCTGCTCCTCCAAGCCCGCGGGCCGACCCAGCGCGCGCAGCGCGGCCTGCGCGCAGAAGGCGCAGGCGTTGTCGCAAGCGAAGGTGGTGAGCAGGAGCTGCATGCTGGAGCGAGGGACGAGGCCCGTTGGGGTGGCTCAGGAAGGCCGGTGCAGACGCGCGCCATCCATGGCGTTGCGCGCGCCGAGCGTGAGGAAGCCAGACCGGTTGAAGGCCTGCTCGTTGCCACGGATGACGTCCGCCAGCGCCATGGCCGCGAGCCCCTGCTCTTCGAGGGTGGCCGTGGCGCCGTCCCCGGTGTTGGCGACGAACACCTGGAAGTGCTCCGTGTTGCCTGGGGACTGCGGCGCACCCAAGCTCCCGTCGCGAGCGCAGACGTCGAGCTGGAAGCGCGCCCCGCTGGCGCCCACCATGAGGACGCTCAGCGTCCCCACCGCCGTCGACACGAGCTGCTCGACCTGCCATGGCCCGAGGCGCGAGCCGGCCACGAGCGGCGTGACGAGCCCCTCGAAGTGGCTGGGCTCCACCCCCGGCTCCTGAGCGGCGCCGTTGACGGCGGGCTCGCCCGCTGGCGTAGGGGAAGCCGCGAGCGCGGCGCTGGAGCGCGCCGCCGCCGATGCCACCCTGGTCAAGCCCAGCGCAGCGCCAGCGCCGAGCGCACCGACCACGAACCGACGACTGACTTCTTGCCTCTTCTTCGACACCATGACCTCCTTGGACGCTGCCCATCCGGCGCGAGCTGAGCGAAGCGTCATCACGACCAGGCTATCACGCTTTTGGCGAGCCGTCGCCCGCACGCTCACGCGAGCTCACCTCCCCCGGGAGCCACTCGCGCCGGCGCGGGCGGCCCCCGGCGCCCCTCGATAGCGAACTGCCGTTACGTCACATTTTCATCGTCAGCTCATCCTCGATGGCGTCATTCACGTCGAACACCGCCCGCGCGGCGCCGTCCAAGCGGCCGGACAAGATCGCCTCGGCGAGCGGATCTTGGACGTGCTTGAGCAGGGCACGCTTGAGCGGGCGCGCGCCGAGCGCGGGCTCATAGCCCAGGCCCACGAGCCGGTCTTTCGCGGCCTCCGTGAGCTCGATCTGGAGCTGACGGTCTTCGATGAGCCGCGCGATGCGGCGGAGCTGTAGCTCGACGATTTCTCGCAGGTGCCGGCGCTCCAAGCTCCGAAAGACGACGACGTCATCGATCCGGTTGAGCAGCTCCGGCCGGAAGAAGGACTGCAGCTCCGTGAGCAGGACGTCTTTCAGCGCCGCTCGCCCGTCCTCCGACTCCAGGAGCTGAGGGCTCGCCTCCAGCACCCGCGCCGAGCCAATGTTGCTGGCCATGATCACGACGGTGTTGGAAAAGTCCGCCAGCCTCCCACGACCGTCGGTGAGGCGCCCGTCGTCGAGGACCTGTAAGAGCAGGTTGAAGACGTCTTGGTGGGCCTTCTCCACCTCGTCGAAGAGCAACACGCTGTAGGGTCGCCGGCGCACGGCCTCGGTGAGAAACCCGCCGCGGTCGCTGTCCGCGTAGCCCGGGGGCGCGCCGATGAGGCGCTGCGCCATGTGCCGCTCCATGAACTCGCTCATGTCGAGCCGCGTCAGCGCCTGCTCGTCGTCGAACAAGAACTCCGCCAGCGCCTTGGCCAGCTCGGTCTTGCCCACGCCGCTAGGCCCCAGGAACAGGAAGCTCCCGATGGGGCGCCCCGGATCGCGCAGCCCGACGCGCCCGCGCCGCACCGCGCGCGCGATGGCCTGCACCGCGTCGACCTGGCCGATCACTCGCTCGCTCAGGCGCTGCTCCATCTTGAGCAGCTTCTCCGCCTCGCCCTCCAACATCTTCGCCACCGGGATCCCCGTCCAGAGCGCCAGCGTTGCCGCCACGTCCGCTTCGTCGATGGGCGGGAGCGCCGCGAGCCCCGCGGTCTCCGCGGCGGCCTCCGCGGCGGCGAGGCGCGCCTTCAGCGCTGGCAGCTCGCGGCGCTCGAGCTCGCCCACGAGCGCCGCGTCGCTGGCGGTGCGCGCGGCGAGCAGGCGACGGTCCAGCTCCGCCGAGGCGCGCCGCGTCGCGAGCAGCTCGAGGTGCAGCGCGCGGTCCGCGCGGAGGCTCTCTCGCAGCTTCCCGACCACCGGCCGGAGCTGCTCGGCCTCCGCCGCCAGTCGCTCGCGCGCGGCGCGCGTCGCCGAGTCGTCCACGTTGGCGAGGGCGGCGAGCTGCACCTCCACCGAGCTCAGGCGGCTCATGGGGGAGCCTTGGGCGTCGACGCCAGCGCCGGTCTCCACGCGCTTGCGCGCCGCGGCCTCGTCGAGCAAATCGAGGGCGCTGTCCGGCAAGAAGCGATCTTGGACGTAGCGCTTGGCGAGCTTGACCGCCGCCACCACCGCCGTCTCGCCGATCTCCACGTCGTGATGAGCCTCGAAGCGCCCCACCGCGCCGCGCACGATCTCGATGGCCTGCTCGAGGCTCGGCTCCTCCACGCTGAGCTGGGTGAGCTGCCGGAGCAAGAGCGGATCTTTCTCTTCGAGCCGCTTGAGGCCCTCGGGGGTGGTGGTGCCGAGCAGCCGCAGCTCACCACGGTGGATCGGCGTGCGCAGCACCTCGCCGAGCGAGGCGGCGCCGGGCCCTTGGACGTAGAGCTGCTCGAGCCCTCGGAAGACCACCACCACCTCCTCCTCCGCGCCGCTGAGGCCGGCCAGGAGCTTACGAAAGCGCTCCTCGAGCTCGCCGCGGAGGCGCGCCCCCGTGAGCACCTCCGACAGCTCCAGCTCTACCAGGCGCAGCCCCTGCAGCGTCGCGGGCACGTCCCCGGCGGCGAGCCGCGTCGCCAGCGCGTGGAGGATGGCCATCTTGCCGACCCCCGCCTCCCCGACGAGCAGCGGGTGGCTCTTGGCCTGGCGCGCCAAGATGGTGAGCAGCCGACGCAGCTCCGGCTCACGCCCGATCACCGGGGGGAGCCGCCCAGCGCGCGCGAGCGCGACCAGATCACGCTGCCCGCTACGCGCCGGCTCACCGCCGCTGGGCAGCGCGCCTCTCCGGGCCGGCTCCTCCGTCAGCGCGGCCATGTGCTCGCGCAGCGACCCAGGGGCGACACCGTGCGCGCCGAGCAGCTCCCCCGCCGCTCCACGGATCTCTTGAGAGAGGGCGTTGAGGAGCTGCTCGACGCCGACGCTGCCCCGCCGCTCACGCTCGGCGTCACGCTGCGCCCGCTCGAGCAAGTCCAGCATCCCCGCCGACAAGAAGGAGGGCTCTTGGCCGCGCCCGATGCCGGCGAGCGCCTGCTCCACCGCCGACGCGAGCTCAGGCACCCGCACCCCGGCGCGCCGGAGCACGGCGACGGCCCCCGCGTCACGCTCGAGACACCGCGCGAGCAGGTGCAGCGGCGTCACCTCGGGGTGGCGCCGCTCGTCGGCGAGCGCCTGCGCTCCGGAGACCAGCGCCTTGGCGTCCGGCGTGAAGCGATCGAGGGTCAAGAGGGTGGTCTCGCTGGTCATCACGGCGGAGCCTAGTCGCTCACCGACGGAGACAAAACCCCACCGGAGCTAGGCCCGCCGGTGAGCCCCGGTGCTAACCTGCGCCCCGGTGCCCACGCTGGAAGAGCTCCCGCCCCTGCTCGTCTCGAGCACCGCCGTGGCGCTGGGCCTGGTCTTCGGCAGCTTCTCGAACGTGGTCATCTACCGCTGGCCTCGGGGGCAGAGCGTGGCCTTCCCGGCCTCGCGCTGCACGCACTGTCAAACCCCCATCAAGGGCTACCACAACGTACCCGTCTTGGGCTGGCTCCTCTTGCGCGGGCGCGCGCCCTGCTGCGGCCAGCGCATCTCACCACGCTATCCCTTGGTGGAGGGCATCGGTGGGCTGCTCGCCTGGGCCATCGTCGAGGCGCTCATCTTCCCCCTCGCCGGCGAGACACCCTGGTGGCAGGTCGTGCTGCTGTTCGGCGCGTACCTCGCGCTCGGGCTCGGGCTCGTGGCGGCGGCGTTCATCGATCTGGACTCCATGCTGCTGCCCGACGAGATCACGCTCGGCGGCGCGGCGCTCGGCGTCGTCTCCACGTTCCTACGACCGGAGCACACCTGGTCCGAGGCGCTGCTGGGCGCCGCCGTAGGCTTCGTGATGGTGTGGCTCCCCTTCGACTGGCTCTACTCCAAGCTCCGCGGGCACCCGGGGATGGGCCTCGGAGACGCCAAGCTGGTGATGCTGGCGGGCGCCTGGTTCGGAGTGCCCGGCGCCGTCTTCGCGCTGCTCGGCGGCGCCGTCCAGGGCACCCTCGTCGCGCTCGTCCTGCTGCTCGTCCACGGCAAGCTCGAAGAGCCAGAGCTCGTCGTCGAAGAGCGACGTCAGCTCGCCGAGCAGCTCGCCCAAGCCGAGGAGCACGAGCGTGAAGCGCTGGAGGCCGAGCTCGCGCTAGATCCGCTCGCCCGACCGCCGGAGCCAGGGCTCGCCAAGGCGCGGCTCGCCTTCGGTCCCTTCCTCATCCTCGCCATCCTCGAGTACCTGCTGTTCGAGCCAGCCCTGCTGCGCGCCTGCTCGGAGTTCTTGGGTGTCTAGGCGACCGGCGGTTCGTTGGCTCGCGGGGCTGCTGCTCCTCGGCGTGGGGGCCTGCGGCGGCGCGCTCCGGCTCGCGCCCACCGGCCCGGCGCCAGCGAGCGCGAAGGCGCAGTTCGTGGATGAGCCGCCGCCCCTGACGCACATCGAGGAGCCGAGCCCCGCTCCAGCCGATGAGCGCTGCGTCTGGGTGGACGGCGGGCACACCTGGGATGGCCGGCGCTGGCGCTGGCACGCCGGCGGCTGGATCCACCCCGAGCCAGGCTGCTATCGCTCGCTCCCCGAGCTCGAGTGGGTGAGCGTGGAGGGCGTCCCGAAGCTGCGCCACCGACCAGCGGCCTGGGTTCACCCGCAGCGCACGACGCCGTGTCGAGAGTACGCCTGCGGCGACCCTCGGGCGGACGCCCTGCGCTGAACCCCTCGCGCGACCGGGTGGGTCACGCTAGCTTGACGCGCCGATGAACCGGCACGTCTTTCGTGAGTATGACATCCGCGGGGTCGCGGACTCGGACTTGACCAGCGAGCTGGCGGCCCAGATCGGCGCCGGCTTGGGTCAGCTCCTCGCGCCCTCGCCCGAGCGAGCCCCGCGCTTGGTGGTGGCCAGGGACTGCCGCCTCTCGAGCCCGCGGCTGTTCGAACACCTGGTCCGGGGGCTGGTCGCCAGCGGCGCGGAGGTGCTCGACGTGGGGCTCGGGCCCACCCCCATGATGTACTTCGCGGTCCATCACCTCGCCGCCGATGGCGGCGTGATGATCACCGGCAGCCACAACCCCGCAGAAGACAACGGCTTCAAGATCATGAAGGGCAAGGCCTCGTTCTTCGGCGCGGAGCTCCAAGGCTTGAGGGCCCTCATCGAGCAGGGGCAGCGCGTCGGGCGTCCCCGCGGCTCCGTGGAGACGGCGCCGGTGGAGGAGGCCTACCTCGAGCGCTTGACCGCCGGGCTAAGCTTCGGCGACAGGCCGCTGCCCTTGGTGCTCGACGCCGGCAACGGCGCCGCTGGCCCCCTCGGGCTCCGAGCCCTGCGGCGCGCCGGGCTCGAGCCGACGGCGCTCCACTGCGAGATGGACGGTCGCTTCCCCCACCACCACCCGGATCCCACGGTGCCGGAGAACCTCACCGAGCTCATCGCGCGCGTCCGCCAGGAGGGCGCGTACGCCGGGCTCGCCTGGGACGGCGATGGCGACCGCCTCGGCGTCGTGGACGCCACGGGCGAGATCGTGTGGGGAGATCGGCTGCTCGCGCTCTTCGCGCGCGACATCCTCAAGAGCCACCCGGGCGCGGCCATCCTGGGCGAGGTCAAGTGCTCACAGACCGTGTTCGACGACATCGCCCAGCGCGGCGGCCGCCCCATCATGTGGAAGACCGGCCACTCGCTCATCAAGACGAAGATGAAGGAAGAGGGCGCGCTGCTCGCTGGAGAGATGAGCGGGCACTTCTTCTTTGCCGATCGTTGGTACGGCTTCGACGACGGCATCTACGCCGCGCTGCGCGTCGCGGAGCTGCTGGCGCGCGAGCGGCGCACGGTGGGCGAGCTGCTCGCGGACTTGCCCACGATGGTCAGCACCCCGGAGCTGCGCGTCGCCTGCCCGGACGCGCACAAGCTCGCGGTGGTCGAGCACGTCAAGGAGCAGCTCGCTGCGAGCGGCGCGCTGACCAGCATCGACGGGGTGCGCGTCAGCTACCCGGACGGCGCGTGGCTGCTGGCGCGCGCCAGCAACACCGGGCCCGTGCTCGTCCTGCGCGTGGAGGCTCCCACCGAGGCGCGCCTCGCCGAGCTCCGCGGGCAGCTCGAGGAGCACGTCGCCGAGGGGCGCCGCTTGGCCGCCAGCGTCCACGCGTGACCGAGGCGCCGTGGACCATCGCCAGCGTCCTGCGCTGGGCCACCGCTGATTTTGCCAAGCGCGGGCTGGACAGCCCGAAGCTGGAGGCGGAGCTCTTGCTGGCGCACGCGCTGGACCTCGACCGGCTGCGGCTCATCCTCGACGCCCAGCGCGAGCTGTCGCCCGAGGAGCTGACGCGCTACCGCCGGCTCATCGTGGAGCGCCGCTCGGGCGTCCCCAGCGCCTACCTGCTCGGGCGACGAGAGTTCTTCGGCCATGTGTTCCGCGTCGACGCGCGCGTGCTCATCCCGCGGCCGGACACCGAGGCGCTGGTGGAGGAGGCCCTCGCGCGCACCAGCCACCGCGCCCTCTCCGGGCGCGCGCTCGATCTGTGCACCGGCAGCGGCTGTGTGGCCATCAGCTTCGCCCTGGCGCGCCCCACCTGGCACGTGCTCGCCAGCGACGTCTCGGAGCCCGCGGCGCGCCTCGCGCTCGAGAACGCCCAGCGCCTCGGCGCTGCGTTCAACACCAGCGTCATCGTATCGTCGCTGTACTCCGCGCTGCCACCAGCGGCGCGCTTCGAGCTCATCACCGCCAACCCGCCGTACATCCCCTCGCGAGACGTCGACCAGCTCGACCCTGGGATCCGCGAGCAAGAGCCGCGCCTGGCGCTCGACGGTGGCGCCGATGGCCTGGAGCTCGTGCGGCAGATCGTCGGTGAGGCGCCGCGCTGGCTCCGGCCGGGCGGCGCGCTCGCGCTCGAGCTGCAGTTCGATCAGGCCGAGCGCGTGGAGCACCTGCTGGAGCGCGCGGGCTTCATCGACGTACGCCGGCGGCGCGACTACGGCGGGCACGAGCGCGTCGTCAGCGGGGTGCTCCCGGCCTGAGGCGAGCGCTCACGCGCGCGCCACCGCCGCGCACCAAGTGAGCAGCTCACCCAGGACCTCCTCCCGGTTGCGCTCGTTGAGCACCTCGTGGCGCGCCTCCGGCCAGAGCCGCACGGTGACGTTGCGGAGCCCCGCCTCGCGGTAGCGCTCCGCGAGGCGCTCGACGCCGCGGCCCATGTTCCCCACGGGATCACGGCTCCCGGCGACGAGGTAGAGCGGCAGCTCCTTCGGGAGACGCTCGAGCCGGCGCGGGCTCAGCAGCCCGCCGAGCGCGTCCAGCATGGTGACCCAGTGCTCGGTGGTGGCCACGAAGCCGCAGTCCGGATCGGCCAGGTAGGCGTCCACGCTGGCTTCATCGCGCGAGAGCCAGTCCATCGGCGTGCGCGCGGGCTCGAAGGGGCGGTTGAAGTCCCCGAAGGAGAGCCGGTGCAGGAGCGCGCTCTTGCCACGCGGGCCGAGCCGGGCGCGCTCGACGCGCGCGACGAGCCGCCCCAGCGCGGCGATGGCGGGCGGCGGACCATTGGAGCCCGAGAGCGCCACGGCGTGAAACAGCCGCGGCACCTGCCACAGCAGCTGCTGCGCGTAGAACGAGCCCATGCTGTGGGCGAGCAGCAGGTTGGGGCGGCCGTCGACCCGCTCCTTGAGCTGCTCTCCCAGCGTGACCAAGTCCTCGACCGCGGCGTCCCAGCCCCGAGCCTCACCTGGGAAGCCCTGCACGCCGCCCGGCGGCACGCTCTGCCCATGACCGCGGTGGTCGGGGGCCCACACCTCGTAGCCCTGCGCCACGAACCGCTCCGCGACCCACGCGTAGCGCCCGCCGTGCTCGGCGAGGCCATGCGCGATGAGCAAGGAGGCCTTGGGCTCCGTGTCGGGAGACCAGCACCGCACGAAGAGCGGGAGCCCGTCCGCCGTGGAGGTGTGACGAAAGCTGTGAGTGCGCATCCCCGGGTTGTTGCGCGAAGCGGCCCCCACGGGCAAGCCGCGAGGCGCTCAGGGGCCCGTGGTGTAGGCCGCCCGCAGGCCGAGGGTGGCGGCGTACAGCGCCAGCGTGGGGCTGAAGACCGCCGTGGTGTCGAGCGCTGGGCCCAGCGCGAAGCCCGCGACGCGCAGCGTCTCGTGAAATAGCCCGAGCCCCACGTGGCTCATGCTGCCGCCGTCCGCCGTGGTGGCGCCACCACGCTCCAGCGTGGCGACGGCGAGCCCGAAGCTGCCGTGGACACCGAGCGGCGCCCAGCCGCTGCCCCAGGTGAGCGCCGGGAAGACCTCCGCTCGAAGCAGGAACGCGGTCGCCGAAGCCGCTTGCTCCTGCCCGCGGAGCTGGGGAAAGCCCACCCCGAGCCCCACGGCCAGCCAGTCCGCCAGCGCGCCACCCAGCCACACCGCGCCGGCGGGGCCCACGCCGAAGCCGGTGCTGGCGCGGTAGCGCTCATCACCGATCTTCTCCGCGGCGAGGGGGTAGCCCGCGGCGCTGCCCAGCGCCAAGCCCGCGCTCGCGCCCAGCATGAACCCCGAGCGGTGCTGCGGCTTCGGTCCCCCATAGCCGCCGTCCCAGTCGTCATCCGCGGCGGCGGCGACCCCGCCAGCGAGCACCAAGGCGGCGCTGGCACGCAGGACGAGAGAGAGGCGCATCGCCCGCCGATCTCCCCCTGACCTCGGGGCGGGTCAAGCCACCTCGGTGAATTCGCGGTACGCTCGGCGTCATGCAGCGCGTCGTCGTCGTCTTTCCGCCGCTCGACGTCTCTCGGGACTTCATCGACTACCCCTATTTCGCCGATCTCGGCGCGGTGCAGGCGGCGGCGGTGCTCCGCGCGGCAGGCTACGAGGTCACCCTGCTGGACGCCCTGGCGCGCCCCGGCGCCACGGTCGAGCCGCTGCCCGAGGCGCGCCTGCGGCTCGGCGTCACCCCCGAGGCGCTGCTCGCGGAGCTCCCGCCGGTGGCGCTCGCGGTGGTC
Source organism: Myxococcota bacterium (assembly GCA_963169915.1). Classification (GTDB taxonomy): domain Bacteria; phylum Myxococcota_A; class Polyangia; order Polyangiales; family Polyangiaceae; genus JADLEQ01. Next base: position 11,111 of record CAUJEM010000044.1, on the reverse strand, counting down.
GCCCTCACGCCCTTTCACCGCCCCCCCGCGCGCGACGCGCTGCTGGCCCAGGTGCTCACCGGGCTGCGAGAGCGCCAGCCGGAGCTGCCCATCGTGCTGGCCGATCTGTACCAGTCGGGCCAGCACGTCGTGGACGTGGGCTCCGCGGCGCTGCTCGCCGCATACCCGGAGGTGGACGCCCTGCTCCGCTATGAAGCGGAGGGCTCGCTGCCGCAGCTCGCCGCGCGGCTGCTCGCCGAGGGGCGACCTCGGGCGCCGTTCGCCCAGCACGGTCAGGAGCTGGCGGAGCTCGACCGCCTGCCGCTGCCCGCCTGGGATCTGGTGGACGTCCCAGCCTACTTCGCGCTGCATGAGACCGTGGTGGAGCGGCTCGGCCGCCCCGGCTGGGCCTTCCCCATCACGGGTCGGAGCCTGCCGCTGCTCAGCAGCCGCGGGTGTCCCTTTCGCTGCAGCCACTGCTCGAGCAACCCGGGGCTCGAGCCGGGCGCCCCCAAGAAGCAGCGACGCCACTCGCCGGCCTACCTCGCTCGTCACCTCGATCTGCTGGTGAGCCTGGGCGCGCGCCGCGTGCACCTGCTCGATGAGCTGGCCAACGTGAACGAGCGCCATTTCGACGCGCTGCTCACGCTGCTGGCGGAGCGCGGGCTCGCCTTCGAGCTCCCCAACGGCGTGCGCGCCGACTACGTGCTGGATCAGCACCTCACGGCCATGCGAGGCCGGCTCACCACGCTGAGCGTCAGCGCGGAGAGCGGCGTGCAGCGCGTGGTCACGGAGGTGGTGGACAAGCAGCTCGACCTGCGCGCCATCACGGACACGGCCGAGCGCGCCCAGCGCGCCGGCGTCCCGCTGCTCGTCCACTTCATGATCGGCATGCCGGGAGAGACGCGCGAGGAGATCAACGGCACGCTCGCCTTCGCGCTCGAGCTGTTCGAGCGCTGGGGGGCTTGGCCCAGCGTGCAGTACGCCACGCCCTTGCCCGGCACCCGCCTGGCCGAGCGCGCGGCCCAGCACGGGCACGTCCTGCCCGTGCTCGGCGACTGGGGCCCCCACTTCCAGCAGCGCCCGTCCATCGCCACGCCGGATTTCTCGCTGGAGGAGCTGCGCCAGTTCAAGGAGACCTTCGATTTACGCCTGGCGGCCTCCCGAGGCCCCCAGAAGATCATCATGAACGTCACCTACAAGTGCAACAACCGCTGCCCGTTCTGCGCGGTCGGCACGCGCACGCAGGTGGACGGCAACTACGAGCGTCAGCGCGAGCTGCTGGTGAAATACCGCAAGCAGGGCGTCGCCCTGGTGGATTTCGACGGCGGCGAGCCCACCATGAACCCGAAGCTCATCCCGCTCATCAAGTTCGCGCGCAGGCTGGGCTACCAGAAGGTCAACGTCACCACCAACGGTCGCCTGGCCGCGTACGAGGACTACGCCGACCAGCTCGTCCACTCGGGGCTCACCTCGCTGCTCTTCAGCATCCACGGCCACACCCGCGCCATCCACGCCGCCAACGTGGGCGTTCCGGAGGCCTTCGATCAGACCCTGGAGGGCGTGCGGCGCTGCTTGGCGCTGGCGCCGCCCGGCGTGGAGCTGGGCGCCAACGTGACGCTCACCAAGAGCAACCACCGCCACATCGGGGAGATCGCCGCGCTGGTGTATGGGCTCGGGCTGCGCTGGCTCAACGTGCAGTTTCTCACGCCGTTCGGGCGCGCCACTCACACCGTCAACCCGGATACCACCGAGGCCGCCCAGCACGTCATGCGGATGATCGACGAGTACGGGGACCGCATGAACGTCCAGGTCATCAACCTGCCCTGGTGCTATCTGCCCGGCTACGAGCGCTACCTCATAGGAGACCTGCTCAAGCTCGAGCGGCACATGCTGTTCGTCAACAACGAGGAGGTGAACCTCTTTCAGTACCTGCGAGAGCAGCGCCAGCATGAGCCCCAGTGCGCGAGCTGCACGCGCCGCATCTTCTGCGGTGGCTTCTATCGGCTCACGGACAACCCCGAGCCCACCTGGCTCATCGAGCCCGCGGACTTGGTGCGCCCCATCCAGGAGGACGGCCTCACCGCGCACCCCCGCCCGCTGGCGCCGCGCGGCGCTCAGTCCGAGGGCTCGTAGCGCCCCGGCGACAGCAGCCCCGCTGGATCGAAGAGCCGCTTGAGCCGCCGCAGCAGGGCGTCGGTGTCGTCGACGGAGGGCGGCAGCGCGCCCATGGACTGGACGCCCAAGCGATACGGGAGAAAGCCCAGCTCCACGTAGCGCGTGAGCAGCTCGTCGTGACACGCCCGCGCGCGCGCGTCCTCCCCCGCCAGCCGGCGGTCATAGATGATGAGCGGCACGAGGTACAGGCAGCGCTCGGTCTGCGCCAGGCAGGCGAGGAGCGGCTCGAAGCCGTGGCGGAGCATCACCTCCTCCGCGAGCTCTGCCGCGGCGGCGAGCGCCGACCCACGGAAGGGCAGCGTCGGGCAGCACCAGAGGACGCCGCAGCCGTCGCGGTCTGGATCCAGCGCCGCGGGGAGCGGCCCACGCCAGCGCCAATACACGCTGGCGAGGCTGCCTTGATGCGGGATGCCCTGCAGGAACCTGAACGCTGGATCTCCCTCGTGGAACAGCTCCGCGCCGCTCTTCGGCTCGCCCTCACGCGACTGGATCTCCAGCTCGTCCACCAGCGGACCGAGCGTGGCCTGCACGTGCTCGCGCAGCGCGGCGCCCACGGCGGGCGAGGGGGCGTAGAGCGCCGCCGTGCCGAACCAGCGCCCGCCGCCCCACGCCGGCGCCAGCGTGGCGAGCTGCGCGCGCGTCAGCGGCGTGGCCCCCTGGGTCAGCTCCCAGGGGTAGCGCTGGCGCGTGGACAGCACGCGGTAGTCGTTCCAGAGCCCCACCACCGAGCGCAGCGTGCCGTCGAGCCGCAGCGCCTGCAGCGCCTGCACGAGCGGCGGCAACCGCTGCTCCTGGCGTAGAGAGAACCTCACCACCGACAGGCTGCGCGGGAGCCGCTGCAGCCACACGGTCAGGCGCGTGACGATGGCGAAGTTCGACTGCGTGAGCAGGCCGTCCAGCGCCGGCCCCACGCCGAAGCGGTGGAGCCTGGCGAGCTCCACCTGGCCGAAGCGCGCGAAGCCAGTGGACACCGTCTCCCCCGTCGCCAGGAGCGCCTCGAAGGCGCACACCTGATGGACCCGATCACCGTACACGCCGGCGCCGTCCCCACGCTCGAGCGTGTTGCCGATGACGCTGGCGCCCGGGCTCGCCCCAGTGACGCTGACGAAGAGCGGCGCGCCCTGCGCCGCCAAGAAGTCGTAGAGCTGCTGGAAGGTGACGCCAGGCTCCACCGTCACCGTGGCCAGCTCCGGGTCGAAGTCGCTGATGGTGGTGAGCCGGGACAGCTCGACCAGCACGCATCCGGGGCGCACCGGCAGCCGCGAGCCGAGGCCCCAGTTCTTGCCGGTGCTCACCGTGTAGAGCGGCACACGGTGGCGCTGAGCGGTGAGCACGAGCTGCCTGAGCTGCTCGCGGCTGCCGGGGCGCAGCAGCGCCCACACCTCCGAGGGGTGCTCGAGCGTCGCGGCGAGCGCCTGGCGGAGCTGCTCCGCGCTCGTGACGACGTGCTCGTCCCCGAGCGCACGGCGCCACTCGGTGAGCGCGCCGGCGAGCGCGCGGGGCGCCAGGGAGCCCGTCATGGAGCGCTCACCCGGCGGGTCGACACGGGGCTCTCCGGCGCGGGAGGCACCTCACTTGCGCCAGTAGTCGTTCGCCGCGGCGACGGTCTGGAAGTTGATGGCGATGACCTGTGAGGCCGCCGTGAGCGCGTCCGCCGAGCGCGCGTAGTGCGGGCGCAGCTCCTTGAGCACCTCGACGTCCGGCTGCGTGTACTTCACGCCGCGTCGGCTGAGCGTGATGGCCAGCTCGAAGCCTTCTTGCGGGGTGGCGGTGATGAGGGACGGAAGCCAAGTGTCGGACATGGGCATGGACTCCTTCTTACCGAGACGACGGTGGGGCTGGATGAGGTGTGAGCCACGCGCGGCAGCGCGCTGCTGCGCGTGGGTCGGGCGCTAGTCCTAACCCCGGAAGGCCAGCGCGGTAAATCGGCCACCGCGCGGGCTGAGACGCGCTCACCGAGGGGGGTCACTTTCTCGTCATCCCCCGCGCCCGCGGCTGACTCCGCGAGGGCGCGTGCTAGGCTCCGCGCGCCGCTCGGGTCGCGCCTCGGGCGGCGCTGTATTCCCCTCCCTGCGTCGTGCCCAGGTGCTCTCATGACCTTCCGCCCCGCTCTGCTCCGTCCCGCGCTCCTGCTGCCGCTCTCGATCGCGGCGCTCTGCCTCGCCGCTTGTGGCGCGGAGGACTCAGGCTCGAAGAACCCCGGAGGCGCCGCCGGCAGCGCCGGAGCCTCCGGCAGCGGGGGCGCCGCCGGCAGCGCGGGCGCCGCGGAGGCGGGCTTCCGCGCGACCCCGCAGACCTTCACCGCTCACGTCGGGCAGGGCCCGCCCATCTGCTACGACTTCGACGCGGACGCCGCGGTGGCGTGCGACGCCGTGGGTGATTGGGACTTGATGTTCGAGGCCGACGAGCCCAACCGCTCCTTCTCCATCTGGACCAACGGCGGCGTGCATGGCGCGGGCCTCGGCGCCTCCTACGGGCCGGTCTCCCCGGAGGACGCCGCGGCGCTGCGCTCGGACCGCGACGTGAACGGCTGGTTCGCGGACTACTACGGGGGCATCTTCGCGGACGTGCCCTGGTACGCCTACGACGTGCGCGGCACCCACGACGTGTCGGCCAACGGCCGCGTGTACGTCATCGACACCGGGACGGACCTCTACCGCGTGCAGCTCACCAGCTACTACAGCCCGGGCGGCGCCAGCGGCAAGGTGGGGCTGCGCTTCGGCAAGCACTCGGAGACCGCCTACGCCGAGGTCGTGCTGGACGCCACGGCGGGCGGCTTCGGGGCGCTGCCTGGGGACCCCGCCAACCACGCGGCGTACTTCGATCTGGACGCCGGCGCGGTGGTGGAGCTGAGCGACGCGCAGGCCAAGGAGAACACCACGTGGGACTTGGCCATCAAGCGCTACACCGTGACGCTCAACGGCGGCGCTTCGGGCCCCGGCACCGTGCGTGGCGCCGTCGCGGACGCCCGGGAGGAGCTGTACGACGCCAAGGGGCGCCCCATCTTGGCGCGCTTCGAGGCCACCACGGACGCGGTCATGAAGGCGTCCTTCGAAGCGGCCGCCAGCGTCAACCCCTTGGATCTCAGCTTCAAGCTGGACAAGACGCACCCCTACATGATCAACAGCTCGAAGGCCGACAGCTGGTTCGGCGTGAAGCCTCCCCCGCCCATCCCGCCAGAGTTCTACGCGCGGCCGGAGAACTGGTGGGCCGTCCGCGCGCCGGACGGCAAGAGCTTCGCCAAGCTGCACGTCACGGAGGTCGAGTCGCCGGACTACTCCTTCACGGTCGAGCTGTTCGTACAGCCGAGGGAGGACTGAGCCATGGCGCGTCGCCCAGCGGCTGGGTGGTGGAGCGGCGTGGTGGGCTTGGGGGGGCTGCTGCTGGCGCCAGCGCTGGCGCACGCGGCAGTGAGCGGCACCGTCCGCAGCGCTGGCAGCGGAGCGCCCATCGCCGGCGCCATCGTGGCGGTGCAGGCCAGCGGCAAGCCCGTGTTCACGGACGCCCAGGGGCGCTACACGCTCGCGGCCGCCAGCGCCGGCGCTCGCATCACGGCCGGTGCCAAGGGCTACTACACCGCGGGGCAAGACGCGGCGGGCGCGAGCCTGGATTTTGCCCTGGAGGCCGTGCCTCACGATCCGAGCGCCCCCGTGGAATTCCTGGATCCTGAGGCCTGCAACGGCTGCCACGCCACGCAGGTCAAGGAGTGGAAGGCCTCGCGCATGGCGCACGCCGGCCGCAACACCTGGGTGGAGGATCTCTACGCGGGCACCGCCACGCCCGGTGGCATGGGTGGCTTCGTCTACCGGCGGGACTCCGTGCACGCCACGCACAGCCCGTCGTCGGAGTGCGCGTCGTGCCACCAGCCGGAGGCCTGGGTCGCTCAGCCCAACGTCCCGCTGCGCTCCGTCACGGAGTCGCACCCCACCGTGGAGCACGGCGTCTCCTGCCTCACCTGTCACCTCATCGCGCACGTGGACGAGTCACGGCCGAACGACCCTGGCATGCTGGCGCGCACCGTCACCGTCAACCGCGGCACGGTGGTGCGCTACGGCACGCTGGGGGACGTCGACTTCCAAGCGGACGGCCGGATGCGCGGCTCTTACCAGCCTCAGCTCAGCAGCGTGGTGTGCGGCGTGTGCCACCAAGACGCCAATGACCCGAAGGAGACGGGGGCCTTCGACGGCCCCATCTCGGAGCCCACGTACCTCGAGTGGCTGGGCTCGCCCTACGGCGATCCGAAGAGCGAGCGCTACTCCTCGTGCATGGAGTGTCACTCGCGGCCCAGCGACGCCAAGAGCGCCAGCAGCCTGCAGGTCACGGCGGAGCGGCCAGCGGGGCAGATCCGCTCCCATCACTTCGAGGGCACCACGCCCGAGTACCTCGAGCGCGCCATGCAGCTCGCGCTCACCACCAGCGTGAGCGGAGGCGTGCTGGAGGTGAAGGTGGCCCTCACCAACGTGGGCGCCGGCCACCACGTGCCCACCGGCGTCACCATCCGCAACATGATCTTGCTGGTGGAGGCGGTGGGGCCCAAGGGCCCGCTCCAGCACCTCGGGCAGGAGACGGTCAGCGAGCTGGGTGGCGTGGGCAAGCCCGAGGAGGGCTACTACGCGGGGCTCCCAGGGAAGCTCTACGCCAACGTCAACGAGGACGCCAGCGGCAACGGCCCCACGCTCTTCACCGAGGCGGTGCGCATCCGCGCCGACAACCGCATCGCGGCGCTGGCCACGGACACCACCACCTATCCCTTCAAGCTCGAGGGCAAGGGCCCCGTCCAGGTGCGCGCACGGCTGCTCTACCGCCGCGCTTGGCGTCAGCTCATCGATCAGAAGGGCTGGACGAAGGACGGCCGCGGGGAAAAGCTGGCAGACCTGGAGGCGCCCCACTACGGGCACCTGATGGCCAGCGCCGAGGCCACGGTCACGCCACCCTCCCCGCCCAGCGCCAGCGCTGGGGGTGGAGGCTGCGCGAGCGCCGGGCCCAGCACCGCGGGCGCGGCGTCGGGGGCGGTGGGGCTCGCGCTGGCGCTGATCACCCTAGCGCGCAGCCGGCGTCGTCGTGGCCGCTGAGCCGCCGCGGGGCGCCGCGGCGCTGCCCGCAGGGCGGACGGCGCTGCTCGTGGCGGCGCTCGGGCTGCACGGCTGCGGGGAGCACCAGCTGCTCGACGTGGGGCCAGCGCCGCCCGACATGAGCGAGCTGGTGGCGCGCTTCGCCGAGCCCACGGCGGACTTCGACCAGGCCTCCGCGGAGGCGGTGCTCCAGCACTACGGCGCGCTCGCCCGGCGCGTGGTGGAGGTGGATCTGGTGGCGCAGCTCTCGCGCGCGCTCGAGCTCGCCGCCCGCGAGGCCGAGGCGCGCCAGAGCACCGGCGTCCGCGCGCTGGGCGCTGAGCCGAGCGGGCCGCGCTCCCCCACGCTCGAGCCCGCGCGCTTCGAGGCCACGGGGAGCGTGGACGTCGAGCGCCTCTGCGACGGCTGGGGACCCGCGCCGGCGCCGGAGCTCGGCAACGGGAGGCTCGTCGGACACCTGCGCTTCACCGAGCGTGGGCTCGAGCCCACGGTGTGGGCCAGCGCCGAGGCCTGCCGCTTTCTGGTCGAGGGCGTCCGGATCCAGCTCGGCGACGCGGCGGGGGAGCACGACAGCGTACGGCTCTGGCTGGGCCACGGTGCTGGCTTCGCGGGCGCGTTCGCGCGCCCCTTGTTGTTCGACGTGGCCCTGACCACCGAGGTGGCAGGCGTCGAGGCGGCGCTCCGCCTTGGCTTTCGTGTAGACCCGAGCGACGACACGCTCACCTTCGCCATCGACCTCCCGGGCGAGCCGCCGCGTGGGGCGGTGCTCGTCTCGGCGAGGCCCTCCGGGCCGCTCCGGGTGGCGGCGCGCAACGGGAGCTTCGAATGCAGCGCGAGCACACGCCAGTGCACCTCCGACACGGCCGCTGGCTTCACGTTCTAGGCGCCGTCGGCGGCGCCCTCTGCTGCCCCCTGCCCGGGCTGGCGCAGCCCAGCGCGGCGCCGAGCACCCAGGGGGCCCCCGCGGCCGTCCCCACGAGCGCGCCGGCCCCGCGCCCCTGGCGCGCGCCAGAGGACACCGCCGCCACGCTGCCCGGGCGGGCGCTGCGGCTCGGCCTGTTCAAGCTCCAGTACGGGCTGCTCGACTCGCTCACGCTCGGCACCTACACCGCGCCATGGGGGGTGGCGCTCGCCAACCTCCAGCTCAAGTGGCGTTACTACGCGGGGGAGCGCCTGACGGCGGGCGTGGAGCTGCGGCTCGGGCGACTGGACGTCACGCGCCTCGGCGCCTTCGAGGCTCACCCCGGCGACGCCATCATCGTCACCAGCAGCGTAGAGCCCAGCGCCTCTTACGCGCTGAGCGACGCGCTCGACGTGAGCGCCACCGTGCCCATGAGCAAGATCGCCGTGGACGGCAGCGTCGACACGGAGGCCTTGCAGGGCGCGCTCGGTGGCGCGCTCGACAACCTGCAGCTCACCGCCACGCTGAGCTGGCGCGTGACGTCGCTCGTCACGCTGCGCCTCCACGGTCGCTACCTGCTGCTGCAGCGGGTGGTCGCCACGACGGAGAACACCTACCACCCGGATCCCTTCACGCGCGTCGTCATCCGCGCGGGCGCGGAGGCGAGCTGGCTCGGGCTCGGGGACACGTGGGCGCTCGTGCCGGCGGTGGCGCTCGACTGGGACCACCTGCACCTGCGCGCTGGGCTCGGCTACGGCAACTGGACGCTCGAGCCGGTCAACTTCGTGCTGCCGCACAAGGGCCTCATTCCGGAGCTGGACGTGTCCTACGTGTTCTGACCCGCCGACGCCGACGCCTCAGGGGCGCGCGAGCCCGTGCCGGTGCAGGCGCCGGTAGAGGGTGGCGCGCGACATCCCGAGGCGGCGCGCGGCCAGCGCAGCGTTCCAGGCGCTGTCCTCCAGCGCCGCCAGCAGGACGGCGCGCTCGTCCGCCTGGGAGCGACGCCGCGTCGAGCCCACGCGCCGAGCGCTCGGGAGGTCCAGATCCGCCGCGGTGAGCGCGGGGCCGTCGGCGAGCAGCACGGCCTTGGTGAGCACGTTCTCCAGCTCCCGTACGTTGCCGGGCCAGGGATGGCTCAGCAGCCGGCGCAGGGCGTCGGCGCGGAGCGGGAGCCGCGGGCGGCCGAGCTGCTGCGCGGCCCGCTCGATGAAGTGCGCCGCCAGCACCGGCAGGTCCTCGAGCCGCTCGCGCAGCGGCGGCAGCGTGACCTCCACCACGCCGACGCGGTAGTAGAGGTCTTGCCGGAACAGCCCGCGCGCCACCTGCTCGCGCAGCGCGCGATTGGTCGCGCCCACGAGCCGGAAGTCCACCGGCCGCGCCGTGGCCGCGCCCAGCGGCTGCACCTCACGTTCCTGCAGCACGCGCAGGAGCTTGGCCTGCACCTCGAGCGGCAGCTCCCCGAGCTCGTCGAGCAGCAGCGTGCCGCCCTTGGCCTGCGCGATGAGCCCCACGCGATCCCGCTCCGCCCCGGTGAAGGCCCCGCGCACGTAGCCGAACAGCTCCGCCTCGATGAGCGTCGCGGGCAGGGCGGCGCAGTTGAGGCTCACGAAGGGCGCCCCGCGCCGCGGTGACTGGTAGTGGATGGCGCGCGCCACCAGCTCCTTACCGGTGCCGCTCTCTCCCAGCACGAGCACCGGCACCGGCGCGTCGATGACGCGATCGAGCGTCGCCAGCAGGCGCCGCATCGCCGGTCCGCGCCCGAGGATGGCGCTGAAGTCATGGCGATGCTCGAGCGCCTCTTGGCGCAGCTTCAGCTCCTCTTCCAGGCGATCGATCTCGCGGGCCTGCCCGCGCGCCAGCTCCTGCACACGCGCGCGCTCCCGCTCGAGCTCGCGCGTGCGCGCGCGCAGCTCCTCCACGCGCCGGGCGGCGCCCAGCGCCAGCGCGAGCTGGTCGGCGAAGGCCATGAGCAGATCCACGTCCGCGACGCCGAAGCGCGCGGCCGCGAAGCGGTTGTCCAGGTAGAGCGCGCCGAGCACGCCCTCCGCCGAGCGGATGGGCACCACGATCACCGAGCGCAGCCGCATGGCGTGGACGGAGGCGTTGCCGGAGAAGCGCGCGTCGCTCGCGGCGTCCACGGTGACGACGGGCTGCGCCGAGGCGATGGCCTGCTCGGCGATGCTCCGGCTGAGCTCGAGCGGCCCCGAGCCGAGCTGCTCTCGGTCGAGGTGGCGCGCCACCGGGACCGTGAGCGCCCCCGTCTCGGACGCGCGCAGCACGATGAAGCCTCGCTCGGCGCCCGTCAGCTCCACGGCGGCGTCCAGCGCCAGGGTGAGCACCTCCGCCGTCTCCAGGGACGAGTTGAGCTTACGAAACACGCCGAGCAGACGCTCGAGCGTCTCCAGGCGCCCGGAGCGCTCCGGCGGCGCGGGGGGCTCGGGCGTGGGCGGCGGCTCGAGCGCCGCGCGCCGCGCCGGGTGCGCTCGAAAGCCGGCGCGCAGCGCCTCCGGGAGCGCCGCGAGGGCGGGCGACCAGAGTGCCGCGGCGCGCGCGCCCTCGCCCGCCAGCAGGTGCGCGCGCGCCAAGAGATCCACGCTGCCGCTCGCCCGGGCGTGCCGCAGCGCTGGCTGGACGAGCGCCTCCGCGCCCGCCACGTCGCCGCGCGCGCGCCGCAGCGACGCCTCCAGGAGCAGGCCGCGCGCCGCGAGATCCTGCGCGTCGAGGCCGAGCGCGCGCGCGCCCTCGAGCGCCCGCTCCGCCTCCGCCAGCGCGCCCATCGCCAGCGCGGCGCGCGCCAGCTCCAGCTCCTCTTCCGCCGCCTCACGGCTCGCGCCCTGCTCGCGGAAGGCGTCGCGCGCGGCCGTGAACAGCGCCATGGCGCCGGGGGCGTCGCCGCGCGCCAGCGCCACGTCCGCGAGCACCGAGCGCGCCGCGGCCACGAAGAAGTCCGCCCCTTGCCGGCGCGCCGCCCGCTCGGCGCG
>CAUJEM010000043.1 GCA_963169915.1 Myxococcota bacterium | reverse complement strand
TTCGTCTCCGTGCAGGACAGCTACGCGCGCTACGAGGTGCGCTACTACCTCACGGCCATCGAGCGCGACACCTTGACCGATCATCGCGTGATGGTGCGCACGCACGTCGCGCTGCAGCGCCACGGCATCCCCCTGGCCATGCCGGCGCGCGCCCTCTTCCTGACGGCCGAGAGCCACGAGCGCGAGCAGGCCAAGCTGCGACGACGCCTCGGCTCCCGGGAGGAGGCCCTGTCCCGCATCCCCCTCACCGCCGACCTGGAGCCCGAGGAGCGCGCGCACCTGGCCGCGACGCTGAGCACCCAGCACTTTACTCCCGGAGAGCGGCTGGCGGTGGAGGGCGAGCCCGGGCACTGTCTCTTCCTCCTGCGCCGGGGCGAGGTGGCGGTCAGCGTGGCCACGAGGGAGGGGCACCAAGAGCTCGCGCGCCTGCACCCCGGGGATTTCTTCGGCGAGATGAGCCTGCTGACGGGCGCGCCCCGCGCCGCCACGGTCGAGGCGGTCACCGAAGTGGATGTCTTCTGCCTCGACAAAGCCGCCTTCGAGAGCATCTTGCTCGCGCGGCCCGCCGCCGCCGATCTCCTCGCGCACCAGCTCAGCGAGCGCGGCGCGGGCCTGCAGGCCGCCAAGCGCACGAGCGTGGCGGATCTCGCACCCCACGAGCCGCCGCCGAGCGCCCCGGATCTGCTGAGCAAGATCCAACACTTCTTCAAGCTCCAGGATCGCAAGCACGACTGAGCGCGGCGGTCACGGGCGCCCGCTCGGCCCAGAGCGCGCTGCCTCCGGCGGCGCCGCTCGGCCTCGCGAGCCTGCGCGCTCCCAGCGCGCCACGGCGGCGCTCCCGCGGAGCCTGACCGGCACCAGCGGGGGCCACGGGCGCCGCCGCGACGCCATGGCCGCCTCGCCCGGGCGCACCTCCTCGACGGAGGCGCGCCCGGCGTGGGCCCTGGTAGGCTCGAGGGCACGACCCGGGCCCGCCAGCAGGCGCTGACCGGGCTCCGCTCAGTCTTCGCCGACGGCGGCGGCGATCTCGGCCGCGGTGGCGCGGACGACGGGCGGCGGCGCGTAGGTCTGCGCTTGCTCGTCCAGGACGACCTGCAAGCGCTTGTACGGCGGCAGGCCCGTCCCAGCGGGGATGAGCCGCCCCATGATGACGTTCTCCTTGATGCCGCGCAGATCGTCCGTCTTGCCGCAGATGGCCGCCTCCGTGAGCACCTTCGTGGTCTCCTGGAAGGAGGACGCGCTGATGAAGCTCTCGGTGGACAGCGACGCCTTGGTGATCCCGAGCAGCATGGGCTCTGCCACCGCCGGCGACCCGCCGCGCTCGAGGACGCGCGCGTTCTCCCGCTCGAACAGGTGCTTCTCCACCTGCTCTTCCACCAGGAAGTTGGTGTCACCCACCTCCTTGATGCGGACACGGCGCAGCATCTGCCGCACGATGACCTCGATGTGCTTGTCGTTGATGGTGACGCCCTGCAGCCGGTAAACCTGCTGGATCTCGTTGACGAGCCACGCCGCCAGCTCCTTTTCGCCCTTCACGCGCAGGATGTCGTGAGGGTTGGCGGGGCCGTCTTGGAGCGGGTCACCGGCGCGCACGAAGTCGCCAGGCTGCACCTGGATGTGCTTGCCCTTCGGGATGAGGTACTCTCGCAGCTCATCGGGCTTGGGCACGCCGTCCAGATCCAGCGGCGTGATGATGAGCTTGCGCTTGCCCTTGGTGTCCTTGCCGAACGACACCTGCCCGTCGATCTCGCTGATGATGGCGTGATCCTTCGGCTTGCGCGCCTCGAAGAGCTCCGCGACCCGCGGCAGGCCGCCGGTGATGTCCTGCACCTTGGTGGTGTCGCGGGGCATCTTGGCGATGGGGTCACCGGGGTGAATGCTCGTCGCCTCGTCGCAGACCACGTTGGCGCCCACCGGCAGCAAGTAGCGCGCGTCGAGATCCGTGTTCGGGATCTTCAGCGCCTCGCCCGTCTCCGGGTCGCAGATGGTGATGTAGGGGCGCAGATCTCCTGCGCGCGACTCGATGACGATCTTGCGTGAGAGGCCCGTGACCTCGTCCACGCGCTCGGTGACCGTGACGCCCTCGACCAGATCTCCGAACTTCACGACGCCGCCCACCTCGGTGAGGATCGGCGCGGCGAAGGGGTCCCACTCCGCCAGGGTCTGACCTGGCGTGATGCGCGCGCCGTCCGTCACCTTCAGCACCGCGCCATAGACCAGGCGGTGGTGCTCCCGCTCGCGTCCGGTGTCGTCCATCACGATGAGCTCACCGTGGCGGTTCATGATCACCACCTGGCCGTCCTTGCGGGTGACCAGCGAGGCATTCCGTAGCTGCACGGTGCCCTCGGTCCGCGCCTCGAGCGAGCTCTGCTCGATCTTGCCGCGGGCCGCGGCGCCGCCGATGTGGAAGGTCCGCATCGTGAGCTGCGTCCCCGGCTCACCGATGGACTGCGCCGCGATGATGCCGACGGCCTCGCCGATGTTGACGCGGTAGCCTCGCGCCAGATCACGGCCGTAGCACATGGCGCACACGCCACGGCGCGTCTGGCAGGTGAGCACCGACCGGATGACGACCTCCTCGATGCCCGCCTCCCCGATGGTGGTCACCAGCGCCTCGTCGAGCTCCGTGTTGGCCTCGACGATCACCTCGCCGGTGAGCGGGTCCACCACGTCCTCCAGGACCACGCGGCCGAGGATGCGATCGCCGAGCGGCTGGATGACCTCCCCGCCTTCTTCCAGCTTCGTCACGCGGATGCCGTCGAGCGTCCCGCAGTCGAATTCCGCGACCACCGCGTCCTGCGCCACGTCGACGAGGCGACGGGTGAGGTAGCCGGAGTTCGCCGTCTTCAGCGCGGTGTCCGCCAGGCCCTTACGCGCGCCGTGCGTCGACACGAAGTACTGCAGCACGGTCAGCCCCTCGCGGAAGTTGGCGACGATGGGCGTCTCGATGATCTCCCCGGAG
>CAUJEM010000042.1 GCA_963169915.1 Myxococcota bacterium | reverse complement strand
TTGCCGTCTTTGCACTCCGGGGCGCCGGGGTAGATGGTGGGGTCGGCGTCGTTGCAGTCCGTGTCGCAGGTGACGCCGTCGCCGTCGAGGTCCGCGAAGGAGCAGGAGCCGGTGCCCGGGTTGCAGGTGCCGGCGGTGGCGCAGGTGGCGGGCTTGCTGCAGGTGACGGCGGTGCCGGCCTGGCACTGGTGGGTGGTGGTGTTGCAGGTCTCGGCGCCGGTGCAGGCGTCACCGTCGTCGCAGTCAGCGTTCTTGGTGCAGCTGAAGGTGCAGTCGTTGTCGCAGCCGTCGCCGTTGGTGGCGTTGCCGTCGTCGCAGTCCTCCGAGCCGTTCTTGACGCCATCGCCGCAGCCTGCGGCGGCGCAGACGCCGTTCTTACAGGTGCCCTCTCCGCCGCCCGCCATGGCGCAGACGGTGACGGCGGTGACGTTGGTGGCGGCGCACTTGTGGCTAGCGCAGCTATTGACGGTGCAGGGGTTGCCGTCCTCGCACTCCGCGTCCTTGGTGCAGTCGTACCTGCAGGCGCTGCAGCCGTCCCCGCTCAGCTCGTTGCCGTCATCGCAATCTTCGCCGGCGGTGGCGTCGACGTAGCCGTCGCCGCAGTGCGACTGGGCGCAGGCGCCGCCGACGCAGATCTGCTCCAAGGCCTCACCGCAGGCGGTGCCGTCGGGCTGGCCCTCGCAAGAGACGCCGCCGGAGCCCCCCGAGCCGCCGGCGCCGGCGACGCCGCCGCTGCCGGCGTCCCCGCCGCTGCCTGCCGCGGCGCCGGCGCCCGCGCTGCCGGCGCTGCCGCCCTGGCCGGCGCTGCCGCCCTGGCCTGCGGTGCCCGCGCTGCCGCCCTGGCCCGCGGTGCCCGCGCTGCCGCCCTGGCCTGCGGTGCCCGCGCTGCCGGCGCTGCCGCCCTGGCCTGCGGTGCCTGCGCTGCCGGCGCTGCCTGCCCCACCGTCTGGCGTCGTGCTGTCGGAGAATTCAGAGCTGCAGGCCAACTGCTGCAGGCCGAAGAACACCAGCGTAAGACCGACGAGCCCTGAGCGACGGATCATGATAGCCACCTCGATGAAGAAGACCTGCGGACTCTAGCAGGATGGACACGGCCGCACCAGCGCGGCCGTGCCTGCCAGGAGCGGGGCGCCCAGGCTCGGCGTCCGACTGAGCCAGTGGGTGAGCGTGGGAGCCCGTGGACGTGGTGTGGCCCTCGCTCAGCGCAAGGGCAAGCACCAGACCTCGTCTCCGGGCTGCGCGCCGAGCGCCGTGAGCGCGGGCCCCGGGACCAGCAGCGCGCCATCCTCGTGGAGCGTGGTGGCGCCGAGCACGGCTCGAAAGAAGGGCGCCTCGGGCGTCGAGCGAGCGAGCAGCGCCCGCCGCCCTGCCGCGAGGCCCGCGTCGCTCCTGGCGCGGACTTGGTGTGGGCGAGCCTCGCGCACCAGGGTGACGTCGTCCGTGTCGGCCGTGAAGTGGGGGCCGCCGTCGAAAGGATCCACCCGCTCGGCGTAGCGGAAGCCGATGCGCCGGAGCAGCTTCTCCACGCCGCGCGTCTGAGCGCCCACCTTCCCGATGACGGCCTGCGCGTCCTCCGGCAGGAGGCTCGCGTAGATGACGCCGCTCGGAAACAAGTCCTTGATGAATTCCTTGTTGGTGCTCGAGAGGCGATCGGCCTCCGCGTAGCTGAGGCCGGTGAAGCGCCTCCCCACGGCCTCCCACAGCTTGCTCGTGCCGTCCGGCTCGAGAGGGGGGAGCAGCTCCGCCAAGAGCTCGTCCTGAAAGAGCGGGCGGTGCATGGCAATGTAGAGGAAGCGCACGTAGCTGATGAGCTGCCCGAGCTTCTCGCCCCGGAGCCGTGCCTCGGGCGTCACCACCAGCCCGCCCAGCTCCGTGGGGCCGTCGTAGGAGTAGCCGACCACGAGGCGCGTGTGGTGAAAATGCTTGTCCAGCGCCGGGGAGTATTTCTCTTCGCTCGAGACGTCCACGTAGATGTAGGGGGCGTCCTTGCGCCCGAGCTGCGCCACGATCATGCTGGTGCCGAGCGCGCGCCCCTCGAACTCGTCCCACAGCAAAAAGACGTACTTTCTCTGGCGAGGATCCGTCAGGGTGCCGGAGAAGCTGGCGTGGGCGTGCGCGAGGAGGCGCCGCACGTGCGCGCGGTCGTCCGGGAGGTTGACGGAGTTGAGGTGCCGCGCCAGCGCGAGCAGCGCGTCCTCGTCTTCGGGCTGGGCGGCGCGGATGTGGAACCGCTGCATCCCTGCGTCTTAGCACGCCGCTGGACGACGCCCGATGCCCCATCCCGGGCTCTCGGCCCTGTGGTAGGAAGCGGGCTGTGAAAGCCTTCGCTCAGTTTCAAGGGACCGCCCACTACCTCACGGATCCAGCGCTGGAGAGCGTGGTCAACGCGGCGCTCGCCCTCGAGCGCCCCTTGCTCGTGAAGGGCGAGCCGGGCACCGGCAAGACGCTCTTGGCCGAGGCGCTCGCGGAGGCGCTGGGCACGGAGCTCATCCACTGGCCGGTCAAGAGCACCACGCGCGCGCAAGACGGCCTGTACGTGTACGACACCGTGCAGCGCCTCTACGAGGCGCGCTTCGGCGACGGCGGTCCGGAGGCGGTGAAGGACATCCGCCGCTACATCAAGCTGGGGCCGCTCGGGCGCGCGCTCTCCGCCGCAGAGCGGGTGGTGCTGCTCATCGACGAGGTGGACAAGGCGGATCTCGAGTTCCCGAACGATCTGCTCCACGAGCTGGACCGCATGCGCTTCACCATCACCGAGACGGGGGATGAGATCGTGGCGCGGCATCGCCCGGTGGTGATCATCACCAGCAACAACGAGAAGGAGCTGCCGGACGCCTTCCTGCGCCGCTGCGTGTTCCACTTCATTGATTTTCCAGAGCCCGAGCTGATGAAGCGCATCGTGCGCGTCCACCACCCCCACCTCGACGAGCTGCTCGTCGATCAGGCCATCGGCGCCTTCTACGACGTGCGCGGCGCCTCGCGCCTGCGCAAGCGCCCCAGCACCAGCGAGCTCATCGACTGGCTGCACGTCTTGGCGCGCTCGGGGGTGCCCACGGACAAGATCCGCCAGGAGCTGCCCTTCGCCGGCGTGCTGCTGAAGAAGGAGCAAGATCAGCGGGCGCTCGAGGAGGCGCGCGCGCAGCGGAGGCGCCCGTGAGCCAGGGCCGCGGCGCGTGGGCGCGCGGTGGCGTCGCGCTCGCGCTCGTGGCGTGCGGCTGCTCGGGGGAGGCGAGCTCGAGCGGAGCGCGGGCGGACTCCGGGGGCGCGGGCTCTGGCTCGACGGCGGACGGCTCCGCGGGGGACGCGGAGCCCCCAGCCGCCGAGGCCTCGGCGGAGGCCGGTGACGCCGGCGGCGACGTGGAGGCGCCGCCCGTGCGCCTCGGCTGGGAGCTGACGCGCGACAACACCGGGCTCGCCGGCGTGGGGCTGTCGTGCAGCGCGCTGCCGCTCTACGCGGGGCCGCACCGGCCCGCGCGCGGCGCGGTGCTCCGTGAGGTGCGGGTGGAGGCCCCGCTGGATCTCTCCGCCGGGGACATTCTGCTCGACCGCTGCTGCGTGCGCCCCACCACGGTGGGCCGCGGGATGCCGGCCATCACCACCACGGACTTCGACGCCTGCCGCGGGGACGAGTGCCCGTCGCCCCCCGGCCCCGTCACCGTCCGTGACTCGGACATCGACGGGAGCGCGCTCTCGCTGGAGCTGGGCGCGCTCTCCACGGGCCTCGTGGGCATCGCCACCATCGAGCGCACCCTCATCCACCACTTCGGAAGCGGGGTCGCGCTGATGAACACTGGGCGGCAACTGGAGGCGCGCATCGAGCAGAGCTACGTCACGCAGCTGCTGGCCTTCGGTGACCCGGCCACCACCGGCAACCACAGCGACGGCTTCACCGTGCGGGACTTCGACGTCTCCGCGCGGCCCACGCGGCGGCTCGTCGTGCGCGGCAACCGCTTCGACTGCGACTCTGCCAACGCGACGGGCGCGCTGTTCCTCCAGACCTACGCGGGGGACATCGCCAACGTCTCGCTCGAAGACAACCTGCTCGAGGGCGGCGGCTACCAGCTCGGGCTGGAGGCGAGCCACGGCCACGGCTACGCGGGCCTCGCCGCCACGAACAACCGCTTCAGCGGCACGGGCTACGGCGCCAGCTATCGCACCGGCGGGCCGGGGTGGAGCACCTGGCGGGACAACGCCCTGCACGATCCGAGCGCCCCGGACCACCGCGGGCAGCCAGTGCCGCAGCCCTAGTCGGGGGGCGGCGTGGGCGGGGCGCCGCCAGCAAAGGGTGAGGGCTCAGAACTGATCGCGCAGGGTGGGCGCGGGGCCCGCGAACCAGGCCTCGAGGCGCGAGAGGGCGTGCTCGGGAGCGCCGAGCCAGCCGAGTGAGGCCAGCACGCGCGGCGGCGTATGGCCGGTGTAGAGCGCGGCCAGCGCGCGCTCGTGGAGCTGGGCGCGGGGCGCGCCGTCGGCGCTGGTGGCGGGGCGCACCTCCGCGCGGCCCGCGTGGAGCCGGACGTGGTAGGCGCCGCTCCACGCGGGCAGGCTCTCGTCCGCGACGTCCAGCACCAGCTCCCCCGTGAGCTCCAGGGGCCATCCGCGCTGCTCGAGTGCGCGCGGCACGTGGGCGATGCGGAGCATGAAGTAGTCGCGCAGGGTGAGCTGGGTGTGCCGCTCCGGGAGTAGGTGAGCGAACAGGTCGTACGGCGCGCCTGACCACACGAGCTCCGTGGCCACCGAGCGGTACTCCGTGCAGAGCCGCAGCAGCGCGCGCGCCGCGCGAGCCGTGCTGGCGACCAGATCACTGGCGGTGACGCGCGTGGCCCAGCCCTCGAGCCCGAGGGTGTGCGACAGCGCGGCGTAGCCCTCCGGCTTGCCTGCGAAGGACGCGAGCAGCACGCGCGCTGGTCGGGCGCCGCGCGGGCGGCCCACGCGCCGCCAGAGGCAGGGGGGGCGCTCGAGCCAGCCGGGGAGCTGCTGGGCCATCCCGGTGTAGAGCTGGCCGAGCGGCTCGGGGACCCCGTGGCTCCAGTCGACGGTGAGCTCCGTGAGCGTGGGGGCGTCTTCCCCCCGGGGCGCGGGGAGCTGGAGCTGGCGCGGGTCCGCGGAGAAGACGTAGAGCGCGCCCGCGCGCTCGTAGCCCGCGCGCTGGTAGAGCGTGGTGGTCGCGGGGAAGAGCGTGGAGAGGGCGAAGCCGCCCTGGCGAGCCTCCTGGACGCAGGAGCGCATCAGCTCCTTGGCAGCGCCGTGGCCGCGCGCCGCGGGGCTGATGCCCACCCCGGCGACGCCCAGCGTGGAGACGGAGCGGGCGCCGAAGTACTGCCCCATGGGGAGCCGCGCGAGCCCGCCGACGAGCGCGGCTCCCTGGTGGAGCCCGCGCAGCTGCTCGACGCCGAGCGACGCGAGCCAGTCCCGCGACGCCTCCTCCTCCAGCCCGAAGCCGTGCGCGACGATGGCCGCCAGGGCTCCCAGCTCGTGCTCCGCGAGCGGCCCGTAGCGGTAGGGGGAGGTGCTCATGGGGGCGTCGTGAGGCTCAACCTTGCAGGGCGCTCCAGGCGACCCCCGGGACCTTGAGCCAGCTCGGCGCGGCCTCGAAGCGCGTCATGGCCCGGCCGAGCGCCAGGTTGTTCTGGTGATCGGTGAACCAGGCCGGTGTGGGCTTCATGACGAAGGGCGCTCGCAGCACGGATTTCTGCGGGTGATCCAGCAGCAGCCCGTTGTGCACCACGCCACGTCCGGACTCGATGTCGTGCAAGGGGTGCCCCGGGAAGGCGCCCCAGGTGGCGTTGACCAAGCCGTAGCCGAGGCCGCTCCAGCAGTTGATGGCGATGGTGCCGTAGCGCAGCGCCGCGATGGCCGCGTCGAGGAGAGCGCCGAGCTGCTGTTCCGTGCGCGGATCGACGAGCAGGTTGATGGAGAGGGTGCCCCAGCAGCGCTCGTTCGCGAAGGGGACGGCCTGCTCGAGGAAGCTCGCGGCGTCGTCGGCCGGTAGGCTGACGAAGGACATGATGCCGCACCAGGGCTCCTGCTGCAGCGCGTACTCACCCTCGCTCGTGCCCACGCCCTCGAGCAGCGTCCACGGCAGGGCGGACTCCTCCGTGACCTCGCCCAGCACCGTGTGGTTCGGGTAGGCCTCGGTGAAGCGCTTCCAGGTGGCCCGGGCGGTGGGGTAGTACGCGCGGCGCGTGGGCGTCGCGGCGAGCTTCTCTTTCACGAGGCGCTCGAAGCGCTCTCGCAGGGGCCAGCCCTCCGCCACCACGATGACGCGCGAGCCGTTGCAGTTGAAGCCGCAGTTGTACGCGAGCATGCTGGCCACCTGGCGCGCCTGGTAGTCGAGCTCGGCGTCCGTCCAAGCGCCAGGGGTGACCAGCACCGGCGAGACGCAGCCGAGCTCCGAGGTGATGGTCTTGTCGAGGCGCGGCCGCTGCGCGGCCTTGTTCTGCTGGCCCTCCTCCCCCACGCCGTACACGATGGCGTCGTGCGCGCTGGCGGAGCCGGTGATGTGGATGGACCGCGTGAGCGCGTGATCCGTCAAGTGCTGGCCGACCTCCACGCCACCGTACGCGACGCGGAGGTAGCCCGCGCGGACCAGCGGCGCGAGCGCGCGCTCGAGCACGGGGCCAAGCTGCTCGTTGACGGGGTTCATCTTGAGCAGGCAGACCTCGTCGTCCACCACCAGTTTGTAGAGGACGTCCATGGGCGGGATGGACGACTGATTGCCGGCGCCCAGCACCACACACACGCCCCCCGTCGCCGCCCGGCCCTCGCGCCGGTCGCGGTAGAGCTTGCCTTGCGTGGGCCCCTGACCGGGCTCGATCCAGACGTCACAGGTGATGCCCGAGAACAGCGCCTTGTCGAGGCCGCTCTGAGGGAACACCTGCGCCACCCACTGACCATCCAGGCGCTGCCAGGTCTTGGGGAGCTTCGGGGCGCCCCCGGCCTCGAGCGCCTCGGCGAACAGCCGCAGGTTGCGCATGACCGGGAGCGTGCCGCCCAGGTACTCTTCCCCGTGGCCGTTGCTGCCCTCCGCGTAGCCCTTGATCTTGCAGGCGAGGCTCGCCCACTCGTCAGCGACCTCGAGGGTGGTCGTGAGGCAGGCGCGCAGCAGCGCGGCCCGCTCCCCCGCCGCGAGCGCGCTCCAGCGCGGGGCGGCGTCCGCGAGCTCCCGGAGCAGGGCGTCACAGTCGGCGAGAGGGGTAGGGGGGACAGGCGGTGGAGGGGCGGGGAAGATCGACATGGTGACGACGGGGCCGGAGGCTAGCGCGGGTGACGGGCCCGCGCCTGAATCGATGGGACGACCGGCATGAGCACCTTTGAAAGTAACGTACCGTAACTTTTGCTCGCGTGCTGCCGGCTCTGCCTCTAGGCTGCGGGGCATGGGTGCGCTCACGGACTACCTGACCCAAGACCATCAGCAGCTCGACGCCTGGCTGGCCGAGGCCCTGCCGGATCCGGCGGGGGCGGGCTACGCCGCCTATTCGCGCTTCCGAGAGGGGCTGCTGCGGCACATCGCCTTCGAGGAGAAGGTCCTGATGCTGGACGCCAAGGAGCGGCGCGGCGGCGAGCACTTGGAGCTCTTTCCCATCCTGCGGCTCGAGCACAGCGCCCTGGCGCTGCTGGTGATCCCGACGCCCACCGTCGCGCTCCTCGGCGAGATTCGGACGCTGCTCGAGCGGCACAACCCGCGCGAAGAGGGGCCGGACGGGCTCTACGCCGTGTGTGAGCGCTTGGCCGAGGCAGAGGCCGAGCGGTTGCTCGAGCGAGCGCGCTCGATGCCGCCGGTGCCCGTCGCCAAGCACTACGATGGCCCGCGTGCCCACCGCACCCTGGAGAGCGCGCTCGCCTTCGCCGCGCTCGGTCGCTCCAAGCAGCAGCGCTAGCGGAGCGCTGCCGACCAGTCAGAGAAAGTGACGATACGGCACTCTGTTAGGGGTGGTGGCTGACGGGCTGAGCGCACCGCGAAGGGCCCCTACCGCGAGGGGCAGCCGCGAGGGCGAGCCCATGCGCTCGGCCTCCACGGACGAGCCGTGCTAGAGCTGACGCACGCTCAGTCACCGGCTCTGGTCGGCGAGCGTCGACCGGAGCTGCCTGCCAAGAGAGGTCAGCCATGCAGCTTCGTTCCGAAGGGCTCTCGCAACACCGCGACCTGCACGTGCTCGGCGTGATGGCCTCCGAGCTCTGCCCGGACGAGCTGGGGCAGAGCCTCGAGCGCGCGCTCGAGGCTCT
>CAUJEM010000041.1 GCA_963169915.1 Myxococcota bacterium | reverse complement strand
GTCGAGGGGATCGGTGGATGCTTCTGAGCCGCGCCTGGGGCGTGTTGCTGCCGGCAGGGCTGCTCTTGGCGCAGGGCTGTGGGGCGAGGACTGGGCTGCGTCAGGGGCACTCGGAGGGCAGCGACGCCGGGGCCGACGCCGCGCAAGACGCGGCGGACGACGTCGTGAGCGACGCCCCGCTGGACGGTGACGCCCAGGAGGACGCGCCGCCCGATGCGCTCCCAGACGCGCCGCCGGACGCCCCACCAGCGTGCGAGCGTGACGAGCAGTGCAGCACGGGAGATCGCTGCGCGCCCGCGCGCTGCAGCGAGGGGCAGTGCGTCGCGCAGCCGCCCGTGGAGTGTGACGACGGTGACGAGTGCACCCTCGACGCCTGTGAGCCCGAGACCGGCGGCTGCGTGCACCGGCCGCTCACCCTCGATCGAGATGGCGACGGTCACGTGGCGCCGCGCCCTGGGATGGCCCCCGGCGCCCCCGGCGCCTGCGGCGACGACTGTAACGACGACGACCCGCTGGTGTTCCCAGGAGCCCGAGAGCTCTGCGATGGCCTCGACAACGACTGCAACGGCGTCGTGGACGACGCCGCGCGGTGGGTGCCGGTCACGACGCCTCCAGTGCGGATCTCCGCGCCGACGGCGCGCCAGTCGATGCCCGGCGGCCTCGCTCACACCGGGGAGGGTTACGTCGCCAGCTACGCCGTGCAGGGCTCCCACTGGCGCAACCTCGCCAAGGGGCTCACCGCGACCGGCGCGACGCGCCTCCCGGAGACCCCCATCACCACGACGAGCGGGGACAGCTTCTCCGGGCCGCTGGTGTGGACGGGCGCGGAGCTTGCCACCGTGTGGGAAGATCGGCGCGACGCCGACTACGAGATCTACTTCAACCGGCTCGGGACCGACGCGGTCAAGCTCGGAAGGGACGTGCGGATCTCGAGCGCGCAGGGGTTCTCGCTGCATCCGCAGATCGTGTGGACCGGCGCCGAGCACCTGGTGTTCTGGGACGATCATCGCGACGCGGTCCCGCAGGTCATGGCGCAGCGCGTGCGCCCGGACGGGACGCGGCAAGGAGGCAACGTCTCCGTCGTCTCGGACTACACCTCGGAGTCCCCCGTCGTGGCGCTCGCGGGGACGAGAGTCGGCCTCGCGTACATGGCGGCGCGGTCAGACGGCACCTTCGTGGGCTTCATCAGCGCCAACCTGCAGCTCGGGGAGGTGAGCCGGACGGCGCTGCTCTCCGAGGCGGGGGCCGTCACCCCGGCCATCGCCAGTCTCGGAGATCGCTTCCTCGTGGCGTGGGCGACGCGCAGCGCCGTCCCCGGGGACGCCATCTGGGCCGCGGTGGTGTCGCAGGCCGGAGACGTCCTCGTGCCTGCGCGGCGCGTCGCCACCGGGGGGACCTTCGCCCGCACACCGGCGCTGCTGAGCCTCGGGGATCGCGCGCTGCTCTTGTGGGCGGACGACCGCGACGGCAATTATGAAATCTACTCGAAGCTCCTGTCGGCGTCGCTGCGCGAGCTCAGCGCCCGGGCGCGGGTCACGCGGGATCCGGCCGACAGTTACCAGCCGGTGCCGGCCATGGGGGCGGGAGGGGACATCGGCGTGCTGTTCGCGGATCGCCGCAGCGGCAGCTGGCAGACCTACTTCACCCGCTTGGAGTGTCGGGCCGGGCGCTAGCGGCGGCGCCGCACCAGCGCCTCAGGCACGCAGCGTGGGCACGCCCGCTTGGTGGACCTTGCCTGGGAGCCGCCGGCCCACCACGGCCTCCGCCACCCGACCGGCCTCCACCAGGCGCTCTAGATCGACGCCCGTGGCGACCCCCATCCCGTGCAGCATGTAGACGAGATCCTCGGTGGCGAGGTTACCCGCCGCGCCCGGTGCGTAGGGACAGCCACCCAGCCCCGCCACGGAGGCGTCGAAGTCCCGAAAGCCGAGCTCCAGCCCGACGAGGGCGTTGGCGAGCGCCGTGCCGCGCGTGTCGTGGAAGTGCAGCGCCAGCGCGGAGGTGGGCACCTCCGCCTGGAAGAGCTGGCAGAGGCGGCGCGTCTGCAAGGGCGTCCCTACGCCGATGGTGTCCCCCAGCGACACCTGGTAGCAGCCCAGCTCCAGCAGGCGCTGGGTGATCTCGAGGGCCCGCTCGGGCGCCACCGCGCCCTCGTACGGGCACCCCCACACGGTCGAGACGTAGGCGCGCACGCGCATCCCGGCGGCGAGCGCTGGGGGCACCACCTCCGCGAAGGTCTCGAGGCTCTGCGCGATGCTCTTGTTGGTGTTCTTCTGGTTGTGGGTCTCGCTCGCCGACATGAACACGGCGATCTCCTGGAGCCCGACGGCGCGCGCCCGCTCGAAGCCCCGCGCGTTGGGGCACAGCGCGCTCAGCGTCACGCCCGGTGGGGGAGGGTACTGCGCGACCAGCTCGTCAGCGTCCGCGAGCTGCGGGACCCACCGGGGCGAGACGAAGCTCGTGAGCTCGATGCGCCGGAGCCCGCTGGCGACCAGGGCGTCGAGCAGCCGGAGCTTACCCGCGAGCGGGACGGGCGCCGCCTCGTTCTGGAGGCCGTCGCGCGGGGAGACCTCATAGATGGAGACGCGATCGGGGAGCGAGTCGAACATGGCGTCCTCGACGGGCAGCTTACTCGGGCTTCGCTCGCGTCCAAGGCGTTTAGAGGTCCCTCAGCCGCATCTGGCGCTGCCGGGGGTGGGGCGTGAAGCTCACGGGGTAGTCCCCACTGAAGCAGGCGTGACAGAAGCGGTCCCGCCCAGTGGCGAGCGGGAGATGTCGCTGTGCGCCGCCAGGCAGGCTGGGCTCCACCTCGGGGGGCGGGGTCTCCCCCTTGAGGACGGCGTCGATCATCGCGTCGAGGGAGAGGTAGGCCAGGGTGTCGCTGGTGACATACTGATTGATCTCCTCGACGCTGTGGCTGGCGGCGATGAGCTCCGCGCGCGTCGGTGTGTCGATGCCGTAGTAGCACGGCCAGTTGGTCGGTGGGCTCGAGATGCGCAGGTGCACCTCCTTGGCGCCGGCGTCCCTCACCATCTTGACGATCTTCCGGCTGGTCGTGCCGCGGACGATGCTGTCATCCACGATGACGACCCGCTTGCCCCGCAGGACGTCGGAGATGGGGTTGAGCTTCAGACGCACCCCAAAGTGACGAATGCTCTGCTGGGGCTCGATGAAGGTGCGCCCAATGTAGTGGCTACGCACCAGGCCGAGCTCGAAGGGGACGCCGGACTGCTCCGCGTAGCCCATGGTGGCGGGGACCCCGGAGTCCGGCACGGGGATGACGACGTCCGCCTCGACGCCATGGTCGCGCGCCAGCGCCCGTCCGAGGTTCTTGCGGGCCTCGTACACGCTGATGCCGTCCAGCTTGGAGTCCGGCCGCGCGAAGTAGACGTACTCGAAGATGCACATGCGCTTGGGCGCCGGTAGGAAGGGGCGGCGGCTGTGCACGCCCTGGGCGTCGATGATGAGCATCTCACCGGGCTCCACCTCGCGGATCATCTTCGCGCCGATGAGGTCGAAGCTGGTGGGCTCGCTGGCGAGGACCCAGGCGGCGCCCCCGTCCTTGGTAGGGAGGCGTCCCAAGCAGAGCGGGCGAAAGCCGCGCGGGTCACGCACGGCGATGAGCGACTGCTCGCTGAGCAGGAGCAGGCTGTACGCTCCCTCCACCTGGCTCAGCGCGTCCGCCACGCGGTCTTCGATCAGCCGCTGGGTGCTCTTGGCGATGAGGTGGATGACCACCTCGGTGTCGGCCGCGCTCTGAAAGATGGAGCCGCGCTCCTCCAGCTGCTCGTGCAGGGCCTCGGCGTTGGTGAGGTTGCCGTTGTGCGCGAGCGCGATGGACCCCCGCGAGTATTCCACCGCGATGGGCTGCGCGTTCTTGAGGAAGGAGCCTCCAGCCGTCGCGTAGCGGACGTGCCCGATGGCGCTGTCGCCTTGGAGCTGGGCGAGCTGCTCGTTGCTGAACACGTCGATGACGTGGCCCATGCCTCGATGCAGAAAGAGCTGCTGCCCGTCGCTGGTGACGATGCCTGCGCTCTCTTGCCCTCGGTGCTGCAACGCGTGCAGCCCAAGGTAGGTGAGGTTCGCTGCCTCGGGGTGCCCGAAGATACCGAAGACGCCGCACATGCTCTGCTCGCTCTCGCTCTGGCGGCGTCTCGCAGAAGCCGCGCTGGGGCCGCAATCTGCCCTCGGTCGCGCGGCTGCGCCAGTGGCATTTGCACGAGCCGCCTCGGAGGCTCACGGCGATGGGTCGAGCGCGCGCCCCGGTCCAGCGGGGGGCGCTTGCGGTCGCGATGTCACGGCTCCATGCTCCAGGGCGTCAGCGCGTGCGGTGGCCTGGTCGCGGGGGCGTGGCTCACCCCGAGGGGACGGGGTTCTTCCCCTCCAACATCCCGCGCAGCTCATCCGGCTCCGTGGAGCGACCAATCGCCTCCTCGAGCGAGATGAGGCGCCGGGCGTAGAGGGAGTACAGGCTCTGGTTGAGCGTCTGCATGCCGTGCTTGCCCTGGCCGACCTGCATCTGAGAGTAAACTTGGTGGAGCTTGTCCTCGCGGATGAGGTTGCGGATGGCGGCGTTGGGCACCATGACCTCCAAGGCGAGCACGCGCCCGGGTGCGCCATGTCGGGGGAGCAGGAGCTGGCTGATGACGCCCTCCAGCACGAAGGACATCTGCGCGCGGATCTGCGGCTGCTGGTGGGGGGGGAAGACGTCGATGATGCGGTTGATGCTCTGGACGGCGTTGTTCGTGTGTAAGGTCGCGAAGACCAGGTGCCCCGTCTCCGCGATGGTCAGGGCCGCCTCGATGGTCTCTAGGTCACGCATCTCGCCGATGAGCACCACGTCCGGGTCCTGACGGAGGACGTACTTGAGCGCCTCTTTGAAGGTGCCCGTGTCCGTCCCCACCTCACGCTGGTTGACGATGCAGCGCTTGTGAGGGTGCAAGTACTCGATGGGATCTTCCACCGTCATGATGTGCTGCCGCGTCTCGGTGTTGATCTTGTCGATGATGCTCGCGAGCGTGGTGCTCTTGCCGGAGCCGGTGGGGCCCGTGACGAGCACGAGCCCGCGCGGCCGATTGGCGATCTCCGAGACCACGGGGGGCAGACCGAGCTCATCGAAGCTCAAGATACGGAAGGGGATGGACCGGAACGCAGCCGAGACGGCGCCGCGCTGGAAGAAGATGTTGGCGCGAAAGCGAGAGAGGTTCTTCACACCGAACGAGAGATCCAGCTCTTTGGTCTTCTCGAACTGGATCTTCTGATCCTCCGTGAGCACGGAGTAACAGAGCTGCTTGGTCTCCACGGGGCCCAGCGGGGGGAGCTTGAGCTGGACGATGGAGCCGTCGATGCGCAGCAGGGGGGGGGAGCCCGTGGTGATGTGCATGTCGCTCGCGCCCTTTTCGGTCATGGCGCGGAGCAGCTGGTGGAGGTTGACCTTGATGCCTTCTTGCGGTGTCGACATGAGACGCTCTGGGGGGGCTGAAGGGAGGGGCTCAGTCGCCCATGGTGACGCGCAGGATCTCTTCGGGGGTGGTGACGCCCTCGAGGCACTTCCGGATGCCGCTCATGCGGAGGGTGCTCAGGCCGCCACGGATGGCGGCCGCCTTGAGCTCGGCGGCGGAGGCGCCGGTGAGCACCAGCTCCTTCAGCGAATCGGTGAAGCGCATGACCTCATAGAGCGCCACGCGCCCCTTGTAGCCGCTGCCGTTGCAGGTGGTGCAGCCCTTGCCCTTCTTCAGGCCCCCGGTCTTCAGCTGCTCCTCGGTGAACCCCATCTCGAGCAGCACCTCAGGGTCGAACTCCGCGTCGGCCTTGCAGTCGGCGCACACCTTACGGGCGAGGCGCTGGGCGAGGACCAGGTTGACGCTGGCGGTGATGAGGAAGGGCTCCACGCCCATGTTGAGGAGGCGGGAGATGGTGGCTGGCGCGTCGTTGGTGTGGAGGGTGGAGAGCACCAAGTGCCCGGTGAGCGCCGCCTTGACCGCGATCTCCGCGGTCTCGAAATCGCGGATCTCGCCGACCATGATGATGTCCGGGTCCTGCCGGAGGAAGGAGCGCAGCGCCATGGCGAAGTTGAGGCCAATGTCGTCGTGCATCTGCACCTGGTTGATGCCGGGCAGGTTGTACTCCACCGGATCTTCGGCCGTGCTGATGTTGGTCTCCGGCTGATTGAGCTCGCTCAGGCCGGAGTACAGCGTGGTGGTCTTGCCGGAGCCGGTGGGGCCGGTGACGAGCACCATCCCCCAGGGCTGGTGGATGGCCCAGCGAAAGTCTTCCAGGGGCTTGGCGTCGAAGCCGAGCTTGGTCATGTCGAGCTGCAGGTTGCTCTTGTCGAGCAAGCGCAGCACGATCTTCTCGCCCCACATGGTGGGCAGCACGGACACGCGGAAGTCCATCTCCCGGCCCTTGCCGAGCTTCAGCTTGATCCGACCGTCTTGAGGGAGCCGCCGCTCGGCGATGTCGAGCTGGCTCATGATCTTGATACGGCTGGAGAGCGCCGCCTTGAGCTTGAGCGGCGGGGACATCTCTTCGCGGAGCACGCCGTCCACGCGGTAGCGGATGCGCAGCTTCTTCTCGTAGGGTTCGACGTGGATGTCGCTGGCGCCCTTGCGGATGGCGTTGAGCAGCAGCACGTTGACCAGCCGCACCACCGGGGCGTCCTCGCTGGCGCGCTCCAGCTCCATGATGTTGACGTCGTCCTCGTCGGCGCCGAAGTCGATGTCCTCGTCGCCGAGCTCGAAGTCCGCCATCACCTCGTCGTAGGAGGGGCCGGCGTCTTGGTGGTGGGTGAGCGCCAGCGTGATGGCGCTCTCGCTCGCGATGACGGGCTCCACGTTGAGCCCGGTGAGGAACTTGATGTCGTCGATGGCGTTGAGGTTCGTCGGATCCGCCATGGCGACGACGAGCGACGCGCCGGTGCGTGAGACGGGGATGAGCCGGTGCTTCTCACAGACGTCCTTGCTGACGAGGCGCAGGACCTCCGGCTCGATCTCCACCTGCTCGAGATCGATGGTGGGGAGCCGATACTGTGAGGAGAGAAAGCTGGTGATCTCCCCGTCGGAGACGTAGCCGAGCTTGGCGAGCGTGTAGCCGAGGTTGCCCCCCGTCTTCTTCTGCTCCTCCTGGGCCCGCCGGAGCTGCTGCAAGCTGATGAGTTTCTCTCGAACGAGCAGTTCGCCGAGGCGGTTGATGTTCGTCATTCTGGCGGCTCCTTGGGAGGGAGCAGCTTAGCCTCACTTGGCCCAGTCCGCGACCGCTACTCGTGGCGGCGCGCGCCGACTTCCCCTGGCCCCGGGGCTCTGTCAAGCTGGCGGGGCGACCGCGCCCCTTCACGCGGCCGACCGCCGATGCCGAAATCTTTCGAGGAGCTGTACGCCGAGGTCTGCGAGCAGGTGGAGACCATCTCCGCGGAGCGCCTGGCGCAGCGCTTGAGGCAGGAGGCGGCGCCGCTCCTGCTCGACGTGAGGGAGCAGGGGGAGTACCGCGAGGGCTTCATCCCCGGAGCGCAGCACGTCCCGCGGGGCTTCTTGGAGATGCAGGTCGAGCAGCGCTTGCCGGACAAGGCGGCGGAGGTGGTCGTCTACTGCGCCATGGGCGTCCGCAGCGCCTTCGCGGCCAAGACCCTCGCAGAGCTGGGCTACGCGCGCGTCTACAGCCTGGACGCGGGCTTCGTCCGCTGGCAAGGCCTCGGCCTCCCCGTGGAAGAGCCCCCCAAGCTCAGCGCGGGCCAGCTCGAGCGCTACGCCCGACACCTCAGGATGCCGGAGGTCGGGGAGGCGGGGCAACAGCGGCTCTTTCAGGGCAGGGTGCTGCTGCTGGGCGCGGGGGGCTTGGGGAGCCCGGCGGCGCTTTACCTCGCGGCAGCGGGCGTGGGGACGCTCGGCCTCGTCGACGCGGATCGCGTAGAGCTCTCCAACCTCCAGCGCCAGATCCTCCACGCGAGCGCGCGGGTGGGGCAACCGAAGGTGGACAGCGCGGAGACCGCCGTGCGCGAGCTCAACCCAGACGTGAAGGTGCTAAAGTTCTGCGAGCGTCTCCGCAGCGAGAACGTCGACCGCATTTTCGGCGAGGGCTGGGACGTCGTCATCGACGGTAGTGACAACTTTCCCACCCGCTATCTCGTCAATGACGCGGCGCTCTCCCACGAGATCCCGGTCGTGCACGGGTCCATCTTCCGCTTCGAGGGCCAGTGGACGACCTTCCTCCCGAGCCGAGGGCCCTGCTATCGCTGCCTGTATCCCGCGCCGCCGCCCCCCGCGCTCGCGCCGTCGTGTGCGGAGGCGGGGGTGTTGGGGGTGCTGCCGGGCGTCATCGGGGTGCTCCAAGCGACCGAGGCCATCAAGCTGCTGCTGGGGCGTGGAGAGCCGGCGTCGGGCCGCCTGCTGACCTACGACGCGCTCAGGATGTCGTTCCGGTCCATCCGCTTTCAGCGCGATCCGAGCTGCCCCGCCTGCGGGGCGGGCGCGAGCGCGCGAGCGCCTCGGGACGATGAGCGGCTCGGCGCCCGCGAGGCTCCGGCTCAGCCCCGCCCCTGAGCGGGGACGGCGCGTGGACGCCGCTGGTAGTCCGGCCACACGGGGCTGAGCCCGAGGCGAGCGCGGCGTAGCAGCTCCACCCGCGTCAGCCTCGTGGACGCCGCCAGGGCCGCGGTGGCGAGCGCCAGCCCGACGACCACGTCGATGACGTAGTGCCAGCGCAGGAACATGGTGGCGACGATGATGTTGACGGTGCAGAAGGCCGTGATGGGCCAGGCCTGACGATACGGCGCCGCGTCGCGGTGACGCAGGGAGAACAGCGTCAAGAAGCTCGGCCCGGCGGTGTGCAGACTAGGGAAGATGTCGAGCATGGAGCCGCCCGAGGTCACGGTCTGCATCACGACGTCGTGCCAGACGCCTTGGGGGAGGGCGTGGGTGAATTCGCTCGCGAGCGCGTGGTACGGGCCGAAGCCGGGGACGAGCATGTAGAGCGTGTGCCCGATGCAGAACACGAGGATGAGCCCCAACG
Organism: Myxococcota bacterium; assembly: GCA_963169915.1. Lineage (GTDB taxonomy): Bacteria > Myxococcota_A > Polyangia > Polyangiales > Polyangiaceae > JADLEQ01. The sequence goes on along the minus strand of CAUJEM010000041.1, from coordinate 1,904 downwards.
AGAACTCACCCAGCAGGCGGCTCGAGCGCGAGAGCAGGAGGAGGGGCAGGACGTACAGCCCCAGCAGGAAAAAGTAGCAAAAATAGAAGAACGCGAACCACTCCGTCGTCAGGGGTGACACCGTCCGATCCAGCCACAGGGCCGGCTCCACCCCGAACCAGCGGAGGTCCAAGCGCCAGAGCGGGTGGTCCAGCGTGGTAGGGTTGAGCGCCGGGAGGAGATCGCCCAAGAGAAAATAGCTGAGCTGGACGCCGGCGTAGATCGCCAGCCGATAGGTGAGCGGCGCCACCAGGCCGTGCCTCAGGAGCTTGGAGCGGACCAGCACGACGACCGTGGTGACGACCGCGAACAGGACGGCGAAGTGGCGTAGCGCCTTGGCTTGGCTGGGGCTCGAGGGGGTGAGGCTGGCGACGGCGACGACCACGCCGAGGTAGCCCACGACGACCCAGTCGTGGACGCTGAGCTCGCGCAGGAGGCGCACGAGCCGGCCGTCGCGCGGGGTGAGGGGTGTGGGCGGGGAGGCGGGGGAGGTCGTCATCGAAATCGGGTGAGCGGCGCCGATGAGACGGTGGGGACGGAGCGTGAGTCGATGCTAGCGACGAACGTGAGCGCCGCCAGCCTGGAGCAGGCGCGGCGCTGCCGCGGCGCGCGGTGAGCTGCCTAGGGTGTACCGCGGAGCGCCTGGGCAGCGACTAAGGTCGCGCGCGGCGCGCCGATGAGGCTTCAGCCTCGAGCGTCGCCTCGTCGTCGTCCAGCGGCTCAGCGACCCGTGCGCGGCCCTGGTGTGTGGAGAACACCAGCTCCCCCTCGTCCGTCACGCGGGTGCGCAGCTCGGGCGTCGCGGCGATGTCGGTGAGCAGCCGCTCGGCGTTGTCTTCGTCCGTGTGCAGGCGCTCTGCCAGCTCCCGGGCGCTCAGCTCGTGGGAGCTGGCGCGGAGCACGGCGATGGCGGCCGCGGCCCAGGCCTCGCGCAGCGCCTCGGCCGTGGCGGCCTTCGCCTGGGTGGCGCTGGCGCGGCTCTTCCACGCGCCGGCCAGCGGGAGCGCGCTCGTCGCGAGCAAGCCCAAGGAGACGAGCAGGCTGGGGGCGAACACGCCGATGATGACCGCCGACGCCACCAGGGCGACCAGGCTGAGCCCGGCCAGCGCCGCGCCGGTGACGAGCGCCCAGCGAGCCTGCCAGGAGCTGCGGCGCGCCTTCTGGAGCGCGGCCTTGACCCCGGGTGTTTCGCCGACGGCGCTGGGGAGCCGTGGGCCCCCACAGAGCCGACAGCGCAGCGCGCCGTCGGGGCCGCCAGGTTCCGCTGCAGCGACCACGTTGCAGTGTGGGCAGCGATGCGCGGCGCCGTAGACGGCCCCGCAGCCTGCGCAGCGGCCGAGGCCGTCCAGCCCCTCGCCGCAGACCCGACAGACGCCGTCCTCCGGAAGGCTGCCGGCGAGTCGGAGCGCCGTCATGGCGTGGCCTGGGCGGAGGGGAGGAGGGGGCGCGGATCCATGCGGTGGGCGCTAGCATAGCCCGCTTCTCGGAGCGGCTCGATCGAAGGTTTGACCGCGTGCGGTCCGCCATTTACCCTTGTCTCGTCATGCGCTGGACTTCCTTCGTCACGGGTGCGGCCGTCGGGCTGACGGTGCTCGCCTCCTTGTCAGTGTTCTCGTGCGCCGCCGGTTCGGGCGCAGAGGATGGTGCGGGAGCGGGAGGAGGCGGCGCGGCAGATGCAGGGGGCAGCGGCGGCAGCGGCGGCAGCGGGGCGACCGCCGGCTCGGGCGGCAGCTCCGGCAGCTCCGGCAGCGGCGGCAGCGCTGGGTCGGGTGACGACGGCGGGTGGCCCGGCGCGGACTACGGCGAGCCATGCTCGGACAACAGCGACTGCAAGTCGCAACAGTGCAGCAACATCAGCCAGGGCA
>CAUJEM010000040.1 GCA_963169915.1 Myxococcota bacterium | reverse complement strand
CACCAACCGCCGCCAACGTCCATGGATTCCCGCCGCGCCGACCCCTTTCGAGCGGCCCGTTGATGGGCTTGCCCCGCACTGCAATAAAATCCATCACTTATGCGTCAGAGTTCATGCTCGGAATGAGGGGATCCCTCAGGTGAGGCGGAGGAAGCGCGGCGGGCGCGGCGCCGCTCTGAGCGACGCGCCCGCCGTCGAGCTGGACCTGCGCCCTCAGGGGGCCTCGAGCGCGCCGATGGCCCACGCGCTGGGGCGCGCTCGCCGCAGGAAGTCATAGGGGGCGCCCTCGGGCACCGAGAGGAGCGCCGCGCCGAGCAGGGGGCTGCCCGCCTTGGGGGTCAAGCCCGCCGCCGCGCTGCTGCGGAGGCTCGCGAAGGAGCTGGGGTCGACGCTGGTGGAGCTGACGTTGGCGTTCGGCGTGGGGCTCGTGACGGAGTAGGTGGAGCGAGGCCCCTCGGCGAGGGTGAGGCAGCCGTTGCTGCTGCCGGCGAGGGTGGCCCCGCCGTTCCACCAGTAGTTGCCGTCGAAGGCGAGCGCGCTGGCGGCGGTGCCTCCGCTCAGGTTCAGCGGGCAAGGGATGGTGGACTGGCCAGGGAGCGCCTTCCAGGTGCCCTTCGCCGACAAGAAGGCGTTGTTGTAGACGCGGAGGTTGGTGGACTTCAGCGAGCGCCCGACGGGGGCGGGAGCCCGAGAGCCGACGCCCCAGCACGAGCTGAAGTAGTCGTAGTCGCGGGTGGTGGCGTTCCACGACATGCAGTCGTTGCCGGCGCCGGCGCCGCCCAAGAGCGTGCTGGCGTGCGCACGCAGCGCGTCCCCGCCGCGCACGTTGCCTTGGGCGAGCCCGGGGACCACGTAGTCACTGGAGTAGAGCACCGTGTTGCCGACCATGGCGCAGTCGGCGCAGCCAGAGAACTCCAGGGCGGCCTCCCGCGCGTCCACGATGAGGTTGTTGCGGGCGACCACCTGCTTGGCCTCGTAGGTGTAAGCTCCGTCCACCGAGTAGTAATAGACGGCGTCCGTGTCTTCGCCTCCCAGCTCGAAGCGGCGCACGTCGTAGAGCACGTTGCCCTCGTAGAGGATGGCGACCGAGCCGCCCTTGGCCTCGATGCCGAGCCCCCCGCCGGTGTGTGAGATGACGTTGCCGCAGAACGCCGCGCGGTGCACGCCCACGTTGTCGATGCCGTGACGCGAGGTCTGGTTCACGTTGCTGTCGAGCACCCACACGTCTTCGGCTTGGTTGAACTTCATGCCGTCCATGGACTGCCCTTCGTCGCTCACGGCGTCGCGGGCGCGAGCGTTGAACAGGTGTTGCACGGTGACGCGCCGGACGATGATGTGGTGGGACGGCTCGAACTGGCCGTAGATGGTGGGGTCGAGCGTGCCGTCACCCCGCCGCGCGCTGCGTCCGCCGTCCTTCGCCGTGCCGGAGATATGAATGCCGGCTTGCGCTTGGAGGGGCTGAGGGTTGGCGTGGGTGCTGCCGTTCCACGCGCCGACGCTGGCCGGACCGAAGGTGAGCCCTTCGAAGGCGAAGTAGGAGACGCCTACGAAGTTGAGCCCGTGCCCGAGGACGGTGGCGTTGGGCGCGGGGTTGGTGGCCACGATCCAGATGGGCGCCGAGGCTGGCCGGAGCACGCGCTGCACCCACAGCTCCGAGCCGAAGGAGTCCGCGTAGGTGCCGGGCGCGAGGCGGATACGGACGGGGCTGTTCGGGTGGTTGTCGCGCGCTCGATAAATGGCGTTGCGGATCCCTCGGGTGCCCTCGCCAGGCGTCACGTCGATGTCGACCCAGCCGCCGGCGGCGATGGTGTCGATGAACAAGGGCCCGTCACACGACGGCATCCCCGGGAGGGTACCTCCACCACCCCCCGAGCCCGCGGTGCCGCCCGCTCCCCCCGAGCCCGCGGCGCCGCCCGCTCCGCCCGAGCCCGCGGCGCCGCCCGTTCCTCCCGAGCCGGCGGAGCCGCCAGCTCCTCCCGAGCCAGCGGCTCCGCTGGCTGCTCCCGCGCCAGCGGCCCCGCCAGTCCCTCCCGAGCCAGCGGCTCCGCCAGTTCCTCCCGAGCCAGCGGCACCGCCTGCTGCCCCGGAAGCTCCCGTCCCCGCGACCCCACCGATGCCCGCAGCGCCACCGAGGCCCGCTGCGCCCGACTGCCCCCCAGCACCCGCGACGCCGCCCACGCCGCCCTGAGCGCCCGCGCCTGCGCTGCCCGCGGCCCCGCTCGTCCCACCCGTAGCCCCGGCTGCCCCGCCCGCACCCGCGACGCCAGCGGCGCCGCCGGGGAGTGCTCCCGCGCTCCCCGAGACTCCCGCGTGCCCTGCCGTGCCCCCGCTCCCCGCGAGGCCCGCGCCGCCCCCAGCCCGTCCGTCGTCCGAAGAGCAGGCGAGGGGGACGGGGAACAGAGCGAGGCTGAGGACGAGCAGGAGGTTCCGGCGCATGGCTTGGCGCTCGTGCAGGCTCCGTGCCGCCGTCCTGGGTGCGGCATCTGAGCATGCCGACGTGGAGCCCTGCGCTTCGAGCGCAGGCGTGTGCTGCGCTCGAAGCGCAAACGCCACCGGGGCGAAGCCGGGCAAGAGCACGCTATAGTGTCGCCGACGCCATGGAGAACACCGAGCTAGAGTCGGGGGCCGTCCTCGCAGGACGCTATCGCGTGGAGTCCGTGCTCGGGAAGGGAGGGATGGCGCGGGTCTACGCGGCCGAGCACATCCACACGGGTGAGCGGGTCGCCGTCAAGGTGCTGCACGGTGCGGTGGCCAGTGACGCGGCCGCGGTGGCGCGGTTTCGCCACGAGGCGCGCGTGTTCGCGCAGGTCAAGAGCAGCGCGCTCGTGCGCATCATCGACGCCGATGTGTCGGTGGAGCTCGGGGGCCTCCCCTTCCTCGTCATGGAATTGCTGGAGGGGCGTGATCTGGCGGAGGTGCTGCGTGGTGAGGGGCCGCAGCCACCGCAGCGGGTCGTGGAGTGGATCCGGCAGCTGGCGGCGGGCTTGGCCCGCGCGCACGAGATGGGGATCGTGCACCGTGACCTCAAGCCGGCCAACTTGATGCTGGTCCGCGGCGCCGAGGGCGAAGAGACCCTCAAGATCTTGGACTTTGGCGCTGCCAAGCTCATCTCCGAGTCCGATGGGCCGACCCGCACCGGCGTGCTGTTGGGGACGCCGCGCTACATGGCGCCGGAGCAAGCGCAGCTCCTGAAAGAAGGCATCGGACCAGCGACCGATCAATGGGCCATCGGGCTCATCACCTTCGCGCTGCTGACGGGGCGGCACTACTTCTTGCGAGGCACCACCGAAGAGCTGATCGCGACCATCCTCTTTGCTCCCCTGGTCGCGCCCTCTCAGTACGGCTTGCCGCTGGGACAGGCCTTCGACGACTGGTTCTTGCGCTCCTGCGCTCGAGAGCCCAAGCGGCGCTGGCCCGGGGTGCTCGAGCAGGCGGAGGCCTTGGCCGCCGCGCTCGATGGGGTGAGCGTCCCCGTCCTCGTCGAGCCGCGGGAGGAGCTGCCGATGTCTGCGCTCGAGACCGTCGTCGATGGCGGGACGGTCTCGGCCACGCAGCGCAGCCACAGCCTGCCCAGCCTGCGCCCGGCGCACGCGTCGCGGCGTCCGCTGTGGGTGGGCTCGGTGCTCTTGCTCGCGGGCGTGCTCGGCGCCGCCTGGTGGAAGGGCAGCGGCTCAGGCGCGGAGGCGCCGCCGCCCGAGCAGCCCATGGCCGCCTCGACGCCGACCGTGGCGGAGGAACGGCCGGCGGAGCCGGAGCGTCGCGGCGGCGCGGCGCCAACGAGCGAGCTACCTCTCGGGGGCGCTGCTGCTGCTGCGAGCGCTGCCGCTGCGAGCGCTGCCGCCGCGAGCGCTGCCGCTGCGAGCGCTGCTGCCGCGAGCGCTGCTGCCGCGAGCGATCGGGTGGGCGCCAGCGCCGCGCCACCCAGCGCGCGCCCCGGCAGGCCCGGCAAGGCGCCGCCCCGCAAGTCGACCCGTGCGGAGGGGCCCTACGACCAACAGCACTGACTCACGGCGTCCCCCGTGGATCTGCACAGCAGCGGAAGCCCAGCCAGTCGATGGACTCTTCCACACCGAAGCCCAGATGCGCCGCGCCGGGGCCGCGGAACGCCACGCGGCACCCGACCTGGGCGCGGTCCTCTTGCCCTGGATGAAGATCCCCGGACTCTCCGAAGCCGCCTCCTCGGACGAGGCAGCGGGTCTGACCGAAGTCGCTGTCGTACCTGCAGACGTTGGTCCACTCCCACACGTTCCCCGGCATGTCGTAGATGCCGGCATAGGCAGGATCCGGCGAGGTGCAGCCGCCGCTCGGGCCAATCCAGGTGACGGGAGTGGGCTCGCAGGGGACCTCGAGGGTCCCGCACCCTCCCGGCAGGAGGCGCCGCGCGTCCGAGCAGCGTGTAGCGTCGAAGGTCTCGCCGTAGGCGAAGCGGTACTGCCCGCCGGAGCTGCAGGCGTTGGTCCACTCATCGCGCGCGGGGTCGGTGTAGTTCGTCTCGTCCACGCCGGGGCCGCCCGCGACGGCGCCGCAGAGCCGCTTGCCAGCCCACGCGCAGAAGGCGGCGGCCTCACAGTAGCTCACCTGGGTGACGGGGGCATCCTCGACGGGAGACGCGGGGAACAGCGTGAACGACTGGATGGACGAGCCGCCGGGGTGGATGGTGTCGTGAGCGCTGCAGGCTCCCTGCGCCAGAGGACCGAGGAGCTGGCGGAGACGGAGGATCGAGCCGCCGAGATCCTGGACGAAGGCTCGGTATTGTCCGAGCGACACCTCGCGGACGTCCACGCAGCTAGCGCCGCTGGGGGTGGGGACGCGGAGCATGGCAGGACCACGCCCGAGCGCGGGGCACTCCGGCCCTCCTCCTGCTTGGCCGCCCGCGCCAGCTTGGCCGCCGCTGCCCCCGCCCTGCCCGCCGATACCGCCGCTGCCGCCCTGTGCGCCGGCACCGCCGGTTCCCGCTTGCGCGCCGGCGCCGCCGCTCCCCGCCTGCGCGCCGGCGCCGCCGCTCCCCGCCTGCGCGCCGGCGCCGCCGCTCCCCGCTAGTCCGCTCGTCCCACCGCCGCCAGCTTGGCCACCGCCGCCACCGCCGCCCGCTGCTCCAGCGCTGTGCCCACCGCTGCCGCCGCTGCCGGCGAGTCCACCACCGCCAGCGGACGCGTCGACCCCTGAGTCCGCCTCGGTGACGACGGTGACGTCGTCCAGCCCAATGAGCGACCGGCAGCTCATGACGGCCGGGAGGGTGAGCAGGAGGAGCGCAGTGCGAGCTACCATGCGCGTGAGAGTGAGAGTGAGGCGCCTGCGTGGTGACGGAGGGGAGCGAGCCGGAGGGCGCTGCGTGAGCCGGTGCCGGGGGGGCTGAGATAGAAGTACAGCGCCGCTCCCGCGGAGGCCGCGCCTACCGCGAAGGCGACGGTGGACCAATCCGCGAAGCTCGCGGCGGAGTCGTGCAGGCGCTGCCCTTCGGCCGTGCAGCGATCGAGCCTGGGGCAAGCTTCGTTCAGCGCGTCGCGCTCCCCCAGCGCTCGGACCCCTAGGTAGCTGCCAGCGCCGAGCGCGACCACGCCAAGCCCACCGAAGACGTACGCGAGCGTGGGGATCGAGCGAGGGGTGTCCTGCTCTACGCTGCCGGGGGTGGGCGCCAGGGCCCGCGCGGGTGCCGAAGGAGGCGCGGCGCCGCGCGGCGCCGCGGCCGTGGTGCGGGTGAGCGGCGGCACGTGCACCACCGTCTCCGTCGCGTCTTTCAACGACACCGTGGTGTCCCAGGGCTCGTGTCCGGGAGCCCGCAGCACGAGCCGATGTTGCCCTGGATCGACCAAGAGCGCCGGCTCGAGGGCCGAGAGCTCGACGGTCTGACCGTCCAGCTCCACCACCGCCCCTTCAGGCAAGCGCTGCTCGGGGAGCACGAGCCTCAGCCGTGGGCTGCGTGGCTCGAGCGCGGCGATGCGCTCACGGGTCTCTCGCTCGCGATCTCTACGGCCATCTCGCTGCGCCAGGGCCAGCGCCTCCTGGAAGCGCCGGAGCGCCGTAGCGGTCCGCCCCGCCTGTTCGTAGCAGAGCGCCAGGTTGAGCAGCGTGCCGCCGCCGGGATCGAGGCGCTGGCTCTGCTCGAAGCTGTGACAGGCTTCGGCGAGTCGTCCGCTCGCCAGGTGCGCGCGTCCCGCGCGAAACAGCTCAGCGGCTCGAGCCTTCTCCGCTTCCGTGGGCGCTGCCAGGGCAGCGTGCACCGGGAAGCCCACGGTGACGGCGAGCGTCAGCGCAGTAGTTTTTTGCCAGCGCGGCATCGCCCTCCACAGTACCACGCCGACTTTGTGTCGCCAAAGCGTCATGCCAAGATGAGTGGCTGCATGGCCGGCTGTGACGAGAGTCAGACGCTCGACGTGCGGGCCGCGCCGGAGCTGCTCGGGGCGGCCCCGCGGCTGGTGCTCTTGGCGCTCTTGGAGGGCGCCGCTCAGGCGCTGGTCTTACCGGAGCGGGGGGAGCTGATCCTCGGGCGGGAGCCGACGTGCGGGCTTCGGATCGACCACCCCTCCGTGTCTCGGCAGCACGCGCGCTTGCTGGTGGGGGAGCAGCTCTCGCTCGTGGATCTCGGCAGCCGCAACGGCACTCACGTCCACGGCGCGCCGCTCCGCCCAGGGGTCGGGGCGGCGCTGGTGCCGGGCGCCGTCTTCACGCTGGGGAGGGTCCCCGTCGTGGTGCAGCGCGTCGCGGCGGGCGCTCCCACGGTGCCGCTCGCGGCGCTCTCCGGTGCGCGGGCGGAGCCGGGGGGCGATCACGAGCTGGTGTCCACCTCCGCGCTCCGCGCGCTCCTGGAGGTCGTGGATCGCATCGCCGACACCGATCTGAGCGTCCTCATCACGGGCGAGACGGGCGTGGGCAAGGACGTCGTGGCCGAGGCCCTCCATCGCCGCTCGGCGCGGCGCCGCGCGCCGCTCGTGCGCCTCCACTGCGCCGCGCTGTCTCCCTGCTTGGTGGAGACGGAGCTGTTTGGCCATGTGAAGGGCGCGTTCACCGGCGCGACGAGCGCCAAGCCGGGGCTCATCGAGACCGCGCACGGCGGCACGGTCTTCATCGACGAGGTGGGGGAGCTGCCGCCGGAGGTGCAGGTCAAGCTGCTGCGGGTCTTGGAGGACCGCCGGGTGATGCGGGTGGGAGCGGTGCGCGCCCACGTCGCCGACGTGCGGTTCGTGTTCGCGACCAACCGAGAGCTCGAGGCGGAGGTGCAGCGAGGCGCCTTCCGGCGTGACCTCTACTACCGGCTCGCGGGCATGACCTTGGCCGTCCCGCCGCTGCGCGAGCAGCGCGGCGATCTGCCGCGGCTGGCCCGGGCCTTCCTCGAGCGGGCCGCGGCGAGGCTCGGGCGCAGCACCCCCACGCTGCACGAGGACGTCTTGCCGCACCTGGTGGCTCACGACTGGCCAGGGAACGTGCGTGAGCTGAAGAACGTGATGGAGCGCGCGGTGGCGCTGTGCCCTGGGGAGGAGATCGGCGTCCAGCAGCTCGCGCTGAGCGGGGCGGTCGCGGCGCGCGGGACCGAGGTGGCCGTGGCCCGTGCGGCGCCGGGCGCGGCGGCGCCGGAGGTGGAGCGTGAGGCGCAGGCGATCGCCGAGGCCATCGCGCGCTGTGGTGGTAACCAGACGGAGGCGGCGGCGCTGCTGGGGATCTCGCGGCGCACTTTGTTGCATCGGCTGGATCGCTACGGGCTGCCGCGGCCTCGTAAGCGTTGCTAGGCTGGTCCGGTGCTCCCCGGCCGTGGGGGCCGCTGAGGTGCCCATGTTCCGTCGGCTCATCCTTCCCTCGCTGTGTGGACTCGCCATCGTCGTCGCCTGTGGGGACGGGGAGGAGGGGACGGGCGCGCCCGGCGCGAGCGGTAGCGGCGGCGCGGCTGCCGCCGCCGGCGCCGCTGGCGTCGATGGCGGCGAGCCCAAGCGCTCGCGGGGCAGCGCCCAGGACTTCCCGACGGAGTGCCTCTCGGACTGTGAGACGGCCTGCGCGCGGCTGGAGCAGTGCGCGGCCGAGAGCTCCGCCTTCCCCACCTCGCCCGAGCAGTGCCGGGACCGCTGTCGCACGGCGCAGAAGGGCCCGTACTGGGACGACATCACGGGCAACTTCCGCTGCTGCGCTGCGCAGCCGAGCTGCTACGACGTCGCGACGTGCGGCGGCTGGCTGCAGGACCCACGCCCGAACGACGCGTGCGATCGGCTCTGCCAATGCCTGACGGGCGGTACGGACGCGACCCCGGTGACGCTCGGGTCGGTGCCCACGGACGTGAGGCCGCCGGACGGCTACGCCTTCGCCACGGACGCGCTGGTCTTCGAGGCGGCGCGCGCACCCCGAGGGCTGGCGGACGTCGCTGGCGCCGAGGAGGTGTTCGGGGGCAAGTACCGCGGGCTGCGCTTCACCCTCCCGGGCGTCGTGACGCAGAGCGCGCGGGAGCTGGGCGCGCTGCCCACGCTCCGCGACGGCGCGGGCCGGCTCACCGCGGCGCTGGGGACGCTGGTGCTGGAGCTGAAGAGCGCGGCGGCCCTGCGCGCAGCGGAGCGCGCCGCGAAGGCGGCGGGCCTCGGCGTGCCCGTCAAGCTCGGCTGGTCGAAGCACCTGTACCTCTCGACCGGCAACGACGCCTGGGCGGCGCTGCGCGCGCTGCCCGCGCTGCGTGCGCTGAGCGGCGTCACCGCGGAGCTCGACATGGTGCGCCACTACGTCCGCGCCTACCAGCCCAACGACCCGTCCTTCGGCAAGCAGTGGCACCTCCGCAGCGACGGCTCACGCGGTGCGGTGCGAGGCGTCGACGGGCGCGTCAGCGAGGCGTGGGAGCTGACGCGTGGCTCCTCGGAGGTGGTCATCGCCATCAACGACGACGGCGTGGACGTCGAGCACGAAGATCTCGTCGCCAACGTCCTGCCGCCGCTCAATTTCCCAGCAGATCATCGTGACAAGCTCGCCGCGGGGAGCTTCGGCAACCACGGCACCTCCTGCGCTGGCGTCGCCGCCGCCGTGGCGGACAACGGGCTCGGGGGCGCCGGGGTGTGCCCCGGTTGCAAGATCCTGCCGCACCTGCTGGCCGAGGTGAGCCCCACCGGGAGCTTCAGCGTCTCGGACGTGGAGACGGCCGCCGGCTTCAGGCGCATGGTGGACGCCGGCGCGTGGGTCATCTCCAACAGCTGGGGGCCTGCGGCGGGTGATCCGCGCTTCAGCACAGGGGTCTTCGCGGTGCCGGCGCCCGCGCGCGTGGTCGTCGAGGCCTTCGACTACGCGGAGACGCAGGGGCGAGGCGGCAAGGGGACGGTCATTTTGTTCGCCGCGGGCAACGAGAACACCCTCGTCAGCTCGAACGGGACCCTCCCGAAGATCTTGACGATCGCCGCGACCGACAGCCAAGGCCTCAAGAGCTACTACTCGAACTTCGGCCCGAACGTCGCCGTCGCGGCGCCGTCCAACGGCGGCGTGCTGGGGATCACCACCACCGCCGTCACCCCCCCCGGGGCAGAGCCTGCGTACACCGACGCCTTCGGCGGCACCTCGTCGGCGTGCCCGTACGTGGCGGGCGTGGTGGGCCTCATGCTCTCGGCGAACCCAGCGCTGACCGCGGAGGAGGTCCGCACCCGCCTGAAGGCGAGCGCGTCGCCGGTCGATCCCGTCTGGGGGGACTGGGACGCCAACGGACACTCCAAGTTCTACGGCCATGGCTTGGTGAACGCCTACCGAGCGGTGAAGATGGCGGCCGGAGAGTGCGCCACCGCAGCGGACTGCCCGGCGCCCTCGGACGTCTGCCAGGGCGCGGCCTGCGATCGGCCCGTCTGCGAGGAGTGCCGCAGCGACGCCGACTGTAGCGTGGGCCTGCGGTGTCAGGCGCTCCCCGCGCTGCAGGGCTCGGTGTGCGTCGCGCCGGCCGCGGGTGGCGGCTGCGCGCAGGGCTTCACGCCGGTGGGCGACTATTGCCTCCCGAGCCGGGAGGCGTGCCGTCGGTGTCGCACGGAGGAGGTGTGCAACGCGGCCGACGACGACTGCAACGGAACGATCGACGACGGCGCCGAGGGCAGCGTCTGTGAGGGGCGCGTCCCCACCTGCGCCCAGCAGGGGCACGGCTGCGGCGCCGACGAGGTGTGCGCCGCCACCCACTGCGCGCGCTCCTGCGAGGGCAACGCGGACTGTAGCGAGGGGCAGACTTGCCGCCAGGTGAAGGATCGCTACGGCAAGGTGTTGCCAGAGAAGGGCTGCGCCACCGACCTCACCTCCAGCTGCAAGGGCGGCTGCATGGTGCTGGCCTCGAGCCTGGAGGACGCGCCGCTGGAGGAGTTCATCGACTGCATGGAGGACGGCGAGGCCGCGTGCTCCAGGGCTCAGGTGTGCGCGCTGAAGCTCCCGGTTCAGTTCTGAGGCGCCGCCGCCGCGGCCGTGAGAGACTGCCAGGCGGCGCACGGCGCGCCCCGGCTCGGATCAGTGCGCCAAGATCCGCGCGAGCGAGCGCTGCACGTCCTCCTCGGGGTCGAAGGGGTTGCCGAGCGAGGCCAGAAAGAGCACCTCGCCGCGGATCACCACCGGCACCGAGTGGAGGCACTCGCCTTGCGTCAGCTCCGGTAGCTCGTCCGCACAGCGGCCCATGCCGTGCAGCGCCCCGAAGGCGGCGAGCAGCTCATGGTCACCGCCGCCCGTCCCAGCGACCAGGAGTCCCTCTTCGGTGCCAAGGACGGCGGAGTGGATCCCGCTGCGCGCGGCCGCCGCCGCTAGGTACCAGCTGACCGCTTGCTGTCGTTGCTCACTGCGTCGTTGCCGCCGCTCGATCATCAGGACTCCTCCAGGTGCGCGAGCGATCGTGCCGCACCCGCGGCGGAGGACCCAAGAAAACGTCCGAGGCGTCGCGCGCCGCACCTCGGACGGCTCAGCGGGGCTGGGTGATGGCGCCTTCGGAGGCCGAGCCGACGAGGGCGGCGTATTTGGCGAACACCCCGCGCTGGAAGCGAGGCGGCGGCGGCGTGTAGGCGGCGAGCCGGGCGCGCAGCTCCTGCTCGCTCAGCTCCACGCTCAGCGCGGCCGCCTGCGTGTCGATGACGACCATGTCCCCGTCGCGCAGCGCGGCGATGGGGCCCCGCTGCACCGCCTCCGGGGCGACGTGCCCGACCATCAACCCGCGCGTGGCGCCGCTGAAGCGTCCGTCCGTGATGAGGGCGACCTCTTCCCCGAGGCCCTGACCGACGATGGCGGCGGTGACGCCGAGCATCTCCCGCATCCCGGGGCCACCCCGCGGACCCTCGTGCCGGATGACGACCACGTCCCCCGCGACGATCCTCCGTGCCTCGACGGCGGCGAAGGCGTCCTCCTCACACTCGAACACGCGCGCTGGTCCGCGGTGGTAGGGGCGCTCGTGTCCGGCCATCTTCACCACGCAGCCCTCGGGGGCGAGGTTGCCTTTGAGGATGACGAGCCCGCCGGTGGCCTTGAACGGCGCGCTCACGCTGGACACCACCGCCTGCCCTGGGGTCTCCTTGGCCTCGGCGGCCTCCTCTGCGAGCGTGCGCCCGCTGACCGTCGGCGCGGTGCCGTCGATGAGCCCTGCGGCGATGAGCCGCTGCGCGACCAGGCGGCCGCCCCCGGCGTGATCGAGATCCACGGCCGAGTACTGCCCACCCGGCTTCATGTCCGTGATGATGGGGGTGCGCTGGCTGAGCCGGGAGAAATCATCGATGTCGAGGGGGACGCCGAGCTCCCGCGCGAGCGCCAGGAAATGCAGGACGGCGTTCGTGGAGCCGCCCGTCGCCGCGACCGAGGTGATGGCGTTGTCGAAGGCGCGGCGGTTCAAGAGCGTGCTGGGGCGCGTGCCGGCGCGGAGGAGCCTCATGACGCGTCGCCCCGCTTCGCGCGCGGCCTCGGCCTTGCGCGGATCGACGGCGGGGATGCTGCCGCTCCCGAGCGAGGCAAGGCCGAAGAACTCCATGGCGAGCGCCATGGTGTTGGCGGTGTACTGACCGCCGCAGGCGCCGGCGCCCGGGCACGCCGCGTGGGTGATGGCGCCGAGCTCCTGCTCGCTGAGCTTGCCCGCGGAGTGACGCCCGACGGCCTCGAACACGTCCTGGACCGTGAGGGAGGTGCCGCCGTGGTGCCCGGGGGCGATGCTGCCGGAGTAGAGCAGCAGCGAGGGCAGATCCAGCCGGACGAGGCCCATGGCCGCGCCCGGGATGGTCTTGTCACAGCCGACGATGGCGACGACCGCGTCGAACATGCAGCCGTGCCCCATGAGCTCGATGCTGTCCGCGATGACCTCCCGACTGACGAGCGAGGCCTTCATGGCCTGAGAGCCCATGGAGACGCCGTCGCTGATGCTGATGGTGCCGTACTCCATCGGGGTGCCCCCGGCCTCGCGCACGCCCTCCTTCACGAAGGTGGCGAGCTGCCGGTGGTTGTAATTGCACGGCATCGTCTCCGTCCAGCAGGTGGCGATGCCGACCAGCGGACGCGAGAGCTCCGCGTCGGAGAAGCCGATGCCGTGCAGCATGGCGCGGGCTGGCGCGCGCGAGGGGCCGTCGAGGAGCTGTCGGCTGCGACCGCGTGGGTCGCGCTCATCAGAAGATGTCATCGTCCCCGCAGACGCAGGAGTCGCCCTTGGTGGGCTTGCAGGCCTCCGTGTCCTTGGTGGGCGAGCCCTTGCACTCCTCGGTGCCCTTGAGCGTGCCGCAGCCCTCCACGTTCGGGTAGCTGTACTTGTAGCAGCTGCCGCTGGGCGACTCCGTGGGGTGGGGCGCGCTGGGGGACGCGGTGGCGGGAGCGCTGAACACGAGCAGAGCGCCGCCGAGCAGGGTGAGCGCGGCGAGCACGCGGGGTAAAGTGAGGGGTCGCATAGGTGCTCCGGTGGGATTAGGCACCGGACGGTAGCAAAGCTGAGCAGTGATGAGAACGTGGTGGAGCTGGGTCGTGGCGGGGGGCGTCGCTTTTGCGAGCGGCACCACCGCTTGCGAGCACCACCCCAGCGAAGGGCGCGCTCAGGAGGAGGCGCCGGCGAACGCCAGCGGAGCGCGGGCGAGCGTCAGCGGCGCCCCGGCGGGCTCGGCGTCGGACGTCCCCGCGGCCGTCGCTCCTGGCGCTGCGCCGCCGGTCGCCCCGGCGGCGCCTCCCTCGAGGCCCGGCTCCGGAGCGAGCGTCGAGGAGCTGCGCGCGTGGCTCGAGGCGCACCCCGAGGAGCCCGCGCGCGCGGCGCTCCGCCTCCAGCACGACCGCGCCCTCTTGCCCTGCCCGGGGACACCCGAGGGCGCTCGCTGCGCGCTCGGCGTGGCGCCCGTGCTCGACGGCGTGGCGCAGCGCGCGGCGCGCTATCTGGAGCGCTGCATGGAGTGCCGGGGCAAGACCGCCGTCGAGGCGCTCCGGGTCCGCGTCGCGGCGCGCGAGCGCGAGCTGCTGCGCGAGGAGCTCGGGCGGCGCCGCGGCGCGCGGGGGCGCCGGGGCGCCCGCGCCCCGGGGGCGCAGGTCAACGACCCGGCCGCGCCGCTGACGCTCGTGTATGTGGACGACGTGATTGCGCGCTTTATTCAATTGCTGGACGGTGCCGATGGCGCCGTGGATGCCGAAGGTTTTGCCGCCGTGGCGCCGCAATACAGCACCACCGTGGGCGCGCTGGCGGCACAAATTCGGGCCTTTTATGACAGCCGCGCCACACTGATGACCGAGCGGGTGGGTACCGGGCT
>CAUJEM010000039.1 GCA_963169915.1 Myxococcota bacterium | reverse complement strand
CGGGACGCGTAGATCTCCACGCCGATGGGCGCGGGTGGCTCGACGCCGTAGCGCTGGACCATGCGCTGCCAGGCGGCGTCCAGCGTGCGGGGCAGGTAGCGGCGCAGCACCGGCGCGTCCTCACGCGGGTAGCGCCAGGTGAAGCGCGCCGAGCGCTCCGTCACGTAGTCTCGGGGGATGCTCTGCTCGTACAGCTCGAGCGTGTTGAACACGCGGACGTTGAACGGATCTTCCTTGAAGGCGCGCTCTAGCGCCCGCAGCCCGCCGGCGTCGTCTCCGGCGCGGAGCAGGTTGATGCCGAGCTGCGCGCGCAGCTTGGCGTCCAGCGCGTCGAGCTTCAGCCCCTCCTCGGCGAGCTGCACGAGCGCGTCGTAGCGGTGCTCCCAGTCGGCGTAGTCGGAGATGACGCGGTAGAGCCGCGTCCAGCGCGGGCTCAGCGCCAACACCGCCGCCTTGGCGCGCTCGAAGCCGGCGGCGTCGTCCGCCAGGAAGCGCACGGCCGCGCGCAGGCTGAGCAGATCGAGATCCCGCGGCGCCAGCGCGAGGCCGGCGTCGAGGCGCTGCTCGGCGAGCGGCAGCTCTTGGTCGCGCAGCGCGATGCCAGCGAGCACGAAGTGCGCGCCGGCGTGCCCCGGGTCCACCGCGAGCGCGGCGCGCGCCAGGGCCTCCGCGGCGTCGAAGTCGAGGGCCTGCGCCAGCTTCACGTGCGCCAGGGCCACCAGCGCGTCCGGCTGATGGGGCGCCTTGGCGAGCACCTCTCGGAGCACCTGCTCCGCGCGCCCGGGGTCGTACTTGTCGAGGAAGAGCTCCGCGCGGTAAAGCAGCGTGGGCACGTGCCCTGGGCGCGCGCGCTCGGCCTCGTCGAAGGCGTCGTTGGCGTCGTGCGGGCTGCGGAGGAGCTGCGCCGCGCGGCCCACCCAGGCGAGGCCGTCGGCGTCCGTGGGCGCGACGCGGTCCTGGTTGTAGTCGAGCACGAGGCTCATCAGCAGCTCCTCGCTCGCGCCCGGGGGGGCCGTGGTCTCCAGCAGCCACTCGCCCCGCAGCAGCCGCGCGTGGCGGCCCTCCGGCTCCGCGCTGACGCCCTCGAGCAGCGCCAGGGCGTCGCCGAGTCGCCCGAGTCGGCGGAGCGCTCGGGCCTGCCACACGAGCAGCGGCGCTCGGCGCTCGGCGCTCGGCGCCTCGGCGGCGAGGCGCTCCGCCTCGGCCGCGCGCCCGGTAGTGACGAGCACCTCGAGCAGCCCGAGCCGCGCGCGCGCGGCGCTCGCTCCTGTGAGCGCCGCGCGAAAGTCCGCCTCGGCCTCCGCGTAGCGGCTGGCCGCGAGCAGCTCGAGCGCGGACTCCAGGCGCTGCTCCGGGGTCGCCAGCGGACGGCGCGCGACCGGGGTGGGCGCCGTCCGCTGCGCGGGGAGCGATGGCGCGCACGCTCCCAGGAGGCTCAGAGCGAGCGCCCCTCGGGCGAGCCAGCGGATCGAAGAGCGAGGCATCGGCTCCGCGATGATGCTCCAGCGCGCCGCGTCGGGCTACGCCGCCCCGCGTTGCAGCCCGGAGGTGAGCGTGTAAGGTTGGGGGGCCGCCGGTGGATCACCGCGAGCCAGGAGCGCCCCATGAACGTCGAGCCCGCCATCACTTCCGCTGCCGCCCCCACGCCGCACACCGAGGGCGGCCTCATCGAGGCGCTCGTCCGCGACGCGCGTGAGGCCTTCGACAGCGGGCTCACCCGCCCGCTGGAGTGGCGCGCGGCCCAGCTCCGCGGTGTCATCCGGCTGGTGGAGGAGTGTGAGCCAGAGCTGCTGGAGGCGCTGCGCTTGGATCTGGGCAAGCCCGCGCTGGAGGGGCAGATCGCCGAGTGCTCCTTCGTCAAGAGCGAGGCGGCCTACGTGCTCAAGCACCTGGCCAAGTGGCTGCGCCCACGGCGGGTGCGCACGCCCATCATCGCCCAGCCGGGGCGCAGCTATCACTACCGAGATCCGCTCGGGGTGGTGCTCGTCATCGCGCCGTGGAACTACCCCTTCCAGCTCGTGGTCGGGCCGCTGCTCGGCGCGCTCGCGGCAGGCAACACGGTGGTGGTCAAGCCGTCGGAGGTCACTCCGCACGTCAGCGCCTTCCTCGCCAAGCGGCTGCCGCAGTACCTGGACAGCCAGGCGGTCAAGGTGGTGGAGGGCGGCGTGGAGGAGACCACACGCCTGCTCGAGCAGCGCTTCGATCACATCTTTTACACCGGCAACGGCGCCGTGGCCCGGATCGTGATGGCCGCCGCGGCCAAGCAGCTCACGCCGGTCACGCTGGAGCTCGGCGGCAAGAGCCCGGTCTACGTGGACGCCTCCGCGGATCTGGACGTGGCGGCCAAGCGCATCTGCTGGGGGAAGTTCTTCAACGCAGGGCAGACCTGCGTTGCGCCGGACTACATCCTGGCGCATGCGTCCATCCACGACGGCCTCGTGCAGCGGCTGCGCAGCACCATCACTGAGTTTTACGGAGCGGATCCGCAGAAGAGCCCGGACTACGCGCGTATCGTCAATGAGCGGCACCACCGCCGGCTGATGAAGCTCCTGAAGAGCGGCGGGGAGATCGTCGCGGGGGGCCAGGCGGACGAGGCCACGCGCTACCTCGCGCCCACGGTGCTCCAGGACGTGCCGCCCGACGCCGCCATCATGCAAGAGGAGATCTTTGGCCCGCTCTTGCCGGTGCTCTCGGTCACGGGCGTGGACGAGGCGGTGCGCTTCATCACGCAGCGAGACAAGCCGCTGGCGCTCTACGTCTACAGCGGGGACGACGCGGTGGTGGAGGAGGTCCTCACCCGCACGTCCTCCGGCGGCGCCACCGTCAACCACGCCTGGCTGCACCTCGGCGTGCCGGAGCTGCCCTTCGGCGGCGTGGGCCCGAGCGGCATGGGGCACTATCACGGGCGCAGCAGCTTCGACACCTTCACCCATCAGAAGAGCGTGCTGAAGAAGCCCACCGCGCTCGATCCGCCGCTGATGTACCCTCCGTTCACGGCGAGCAAGTCCAAGTGGGTCCGGCGCCTGATCTAGGCGCGCCGGCCTAGCGCGCGGGCGCCTCACGCCAGCGCGTCAGCCGGCGCGGCCAACCGCGCTCTCGCTGGCGCCACTGCCCCCGCAGCAGCAGGCGCGTGAACTCCAGCGCCCACGGGGGCGCGGCGTCGAGGCCGCTCAGGTGGACCAGGCCCTCGGCGAGCTGCACGGCCGCCTGACCCTGGAGGCGCTCCCCGGGGAGCTCCAGCTCGGCCGCGTAC
Source organism: Myxococcota bacterium (assembly GCA_963169915.1). Lineage (GTDB taxonomy): Bacteria > Myxococcota_A > Polyangia > Polyangiales > Polyangiaceae > JADLEQ01. Next base: position 920 of record CAUJEM010000039.1, on the reverse strand, counting down.
ACGACGCTCGCGCCGTCCTCCGCCTTCAGACGCAAGCTCAGCCGTAGTCCGTGCTCCGGAGCCATGACGACGCGAGCCTAGCAGTGAACGCCTCGTCGTGGCGACGTCGACCGCACGGCGTCGCCTCGGCTAGGCTCCAGGCGCATGTCCCTGCGCGTGTTCGCTCAAGAGCCACGGCTGACCATCGACACCGCCGCGCTGGCTCGCAACGCGCAGCGCTACTTCGACGTGAGCGTCAACCAGCGCGGCCCCGCGCGCCTCACCGGCGTCACCCTCGAGCTGTCGAGCGCGCGGCTGGACGCCACGGCCTGCTTCGACGTGACGGCGCGCGCCGTCACCGCCGATGACGTCGCGGACGCCTGGGCCGCCGAGCGCGCCAGCCGCGCGGGCGGCATGGCCAGCCTGGCGGAGCGCTGCCCGACGGTCTGGGAGGTGCAGGCTCAGGAGCCCACGAGCGCGCTGGCGCTCCAGCAGCTCGCCGCGGTGCTCGCCTCGGTGGCGCTGGGGCCGGTCTTGCCCAGCGACGAGCTCACGCTCTACGGCGTGCGCGGCGCGCTCGAGCGCGCCGAGGCGCTGGCGCCGCGCCGCTGAGCGAGCACCGTCGCCCCAAAGGTGCCCACCGCGCCTGCGTGCTCCTCGGCATCATGGCCACCTGCCGCGCACAGAGCGTCCCAGCGCAGGCCTACCGCGCCTGGGCCTGCGAGCGCCTCGGTACCCCCCGTGAGGTCTTCGCGCTACCGCTCGAAGACATGACCCCCGCGGCCTTCGAGAAGACCCTTGAGCATCGTCGCTCCTCGGCGACAACCGGGTGCGGGATGATCGTCGTGGGCAGCGACTCGAGCGCCTCGGCATTCTCCTTGCGTTTTTTCGGGTTGACGTAGCCGCCGCGCGGCTTCTCCGGCTCGCGCTTCTTCGCCTCC
>CAUJEM010000038.1 GCA_963169915.1 Myxococcota bacterium | reverse complement strand
GCTGCTCGCGGCCGAGCTCGCCCTCGCTCACCCGGAGCAGACCGCCGCGCTCGGGATGCTCGCGAACGCCATCGCACTGCACTCGCCCTTCCCCAGCCTCGCGCTGCGCGCCATCGATCGGCTGGGGCTCGCGGATTTCTGGGTCCCGAAGTACGGCGCCGACATCGCGGACCCCGCGGCGCGCGCGACGCACCTCACCTATGACGCGCAGCCCATCCACGCGGCCATCAGCGTGCTGCGCGCGGGCGACGCCCTCGTCGCGCGGCTGCCGCGGATCCGCTGTCCAGCGCTCGTGCTCCACGGCGCGCGGGACCGGGTCTGCCCCGCCAGCAACGCGGCGCGGGTCGCGCGCCGGCTCGGCAGCCGGCAGCTCCGGTGTCGGGTGCTGCCGCGCTCACGGCACATCATCACGCGCGACCTCGAGCGGCGTGAGGTGAGCGCGGAGCTGAGCGCGTGGCTCGAGCGCCTGCCGCGGGCTTGAGCGTGGACCGGCCCCGCGAAGCTGCGCTCCGGGCGGTGGCTACTGCGCCGGCGCAGACGGCTTCGAGAGCTGACGACGGTCGAAGATCTCCTGCGCCATGGCGTCGAGCGTGGCGGCCTCGCGCTGGATGTCCTCGTTGTCCGCGTAGTCCCGCTCGCTCTTGACGTAGCGAGCGAAGGCTCGGTAGCTCTTGGCGGTCTCGAGCTCGTTGCCGATCTCTTTGCAGAGCGCCACCGAACGCATGAAGTAGTCCACGGCCTTGCCGGAGTGACCTGGGCCCCAGGCCCCCGCCGCCGTGATCTCCCCCAGGGTGCGGAGCGCGGCCGCGAGGTGCACGCGGCTGCGCACCTCCGCGAAGAGCTGCATGGCCTCGCGGGCATGGCGCCGGGCGGGCTTGAGCTCGCCGGTCAAGAGGTAGGTCTTGGCGAGGCCCCGCAGCGCGATCGCCTGGTAGAGCCGGTTGCCCTGCTCTTGGCAGAGCAGCAAGGCCTCGCTCAGCAGCTCCCGCGCCAGGAGCGGGTCGTTGCGGCGGTAGTGGGTCTGGCCCAGGTGCGTGAGGACGACGGCCGTGCGGTTCTTGTCTCCCAGCTCGAGCGAGGACTGGTAGGCCTCCTGGAACAAGGTCAGCGCGCGGTCCAGGTCCCGCTGGTCGGTGGCGAGCCGGCCGAGGCTGTCGAGGGTCTGGATGACGCCGAGCTGATCGCGCACCTCACGGCGCAAGAGGAGCGCTGCCTCCAGCGCTTCCCGCGCTTGCCGAGGACGACCGTGGTCGAGCCAGGTGAGCCCGATGTTGTTCAAGCTCAGCGCGATGGAGCGGCGGTCGCCGATGGTCTTGCGGAGCTCCAGGCCGCGGAGCTGCTCCGTGAGAGCCTCTTCGTAGTCCCCGCGAAGCCAGGCGAGCTTCCCGATGTCGTCGTGGCTGGCCGCGATCCCGCGAGTGTCGCCCGCCAGCTCGAACAGGGCGAGCCCCGCCGCCAAGTGCTGCTGCGCCTCCGCGAGCGCGCCCGTCTCCCGGTAGAGGCGGCCGATCCGGTTCTCCGCGGCGCCGCCCTTGTCGCGGAGGCCTAGCCGGTGCGCCAGCCCCAGCATCTCTTGGAAGGCGGCCAGCGCCTCTTCGGTGCGGCCGAGCTGGAGCAGCACGTCTCCTTGGTTGTGCAGGGCGCCGAGCCGCTGGCGTGGATCGGCCTCCCGGGTCAAGGCGAGCCCGCGGGCGTAGTAGGTCTCCGCTTGCTTGAGGGCGTGCTGCGCGCGCGCGCGGTCGGCCGCTTGGAGGTAGCTCTGCCCTGCGCGCTCAGGGGCCCCCGAGGCCTCGAGGTGCTGCGCGAGGAGGCTCAGGCTCTCCTCCAAGACGCGGGCGTCGCTCATGACGGCGAGCCAGTCCGCGACGCCGCGGTGATAATGCGCCAGGGTCGGGGCCCGCAGCTCCGCGAGCAGCACCCCGTGCTCACGAGGAGAGCGAAACATCCACTCCTCCTCGCCCTCGAAGGAGGCGTCCGGCAGCTTGAGGATGTGGTCGCGCGCCGCCAGCTCCGCGAGCAGCGTGTCGAGCGCGGCCACGTCGCTCTCCTCGGCGATCTTCCACGACCTCGGCGGCTCACGGTCGAGCCTCCCCAGGGCGATGAGCCCGCCGCGCCAGAAGACCATCCCCATCACCGCCGCGTGCTCCAGGACTCGCCGCTGGGCGGCGGTGAGGGCCCCCAAGCGCACGGCGACCGCGTCCTCCACCGTCTGCGGCAAGCGCACGTTCGCGAGCTGCTCGAGGTCGATCTTCCAGGTGCCCTCCCCCTCCCCGACGGGCTGCAGCACGCCGGTGTCGAGGTAGGTCTGGGCCATGGCGTACAGGCCCCCGGGGTTGCCCTGCCCTACCTCCACGGCCGCCTTGATGAGCGGCTCCGGGCTGCTGCCCTCCGCCGCTGGCAGGAGCTGCTCGACGAGCTGGCGCGCCGCGGCCTCCGAGAGCGCTCGCAGCTCGAGGTGCAGGTGGCTGGGCCGCTCCGGGTCGAGCTCGCCGTTCAGGCGGCTGAAGAGCTCCGGCTTCCCGCAAGCGATGAGGGCCAGCGGCCCCTTCAAGGCGTCGAAGAGGTACTGCAGCAGATCGAGCGAGTCGCTGTCGGCCTCGTCGACGTCGTCGAAGACCATGGCGAGCGGGGTCCGCGCGGCGTCCGCCTCGAAGAAGCGCTTGACCACCGCGCGGCGTAGCTGCCGCGCCTCCTCCGGTGAGTCCGCGACCACCTGGGTGAGCGGGCTCCCCGGGAAAGCGAGCCCCAGGAGCTGCCCCAAGAAGAAGCACACGTCCTCGACCCGGTGGTGGCCGAGCACCCGGCCCACCTCCCCTCGGATCTTCTCCCGGGCGTGGCTGGGCGGCGCCCCCTCGTCGAGCTGGAAGCGCTCGCGCAAGAGCCGCCCGATGAGGCCGTGGGAGCGCCCGCTGCGTCGCGCGCTGGCCCACACGGTCCGCGCCTCGGGGCGCTGGCGCCGCGCCGCCTCGAGCGCCACCTCCACGAGGCGCGTCTTGCCGATCCCGTTCACCCCGCTGATGCTGAGCGTGCGCGCGCTGCCGGTGGCCCAGCCGTCCACGAGGTGACGCACCAGCTGCTCGAGCTCCTCCGCTCGCCCGACCAGCGAGCTCGGCCGCAGCGACGGCGCCCCCGACGATTCCGCAGACACCTCAGGCATCACCCTCAGCATGTCAAGCTTGGCCGCCCGCTGGCAAGGGCCCGCCCCCCGCGGCCCGGCCGACTCCAAAAAAGCGCTTGGCGGGGCTGCAGACGCTGGCGGCGCCCGCCGAGAGCCGCCGCAAGCTCATCATTGCGTACCGCGGACGAACGTAGGACGCTCGGGCCCCACGGCGCCGCGCCGGACCTCATCGTGAGCCTACCCCCCAAGACCCCCGCCTCCACCACCGCCCGAGACAAGCGCGCGCTCGGGCACGGCGTCTTCCGTAAGTGCGAGGGCTGCGGCGCGGTGTCCACGGCCGAGCAGCTCGAGCAGTCGTGGGAGGTGTGCCCGAGCTGCGGCTGGCACCATCCCTTGAGGGCCGACGCCTGGTCACGGCTCCTGCTCGACGACGGCCTCCTCGACCCGTGGGACGAGCACCTCACCAGCGGAGACCCGCTGGATTTCGACGACGGCAAGCCCTACCGCGAGCGGCTCGCGCGCGCCCAGCGCGCAGCGGGCAAGGCCGACGCGGTGCAGGCAGGCAGAGCGCACATCCAGGGGATCCCGGTCGCCTTCGGCTGCTACGTCTTTCAGTTCATGGGCGGGAGCATGGGCTCGGTGGTCGGGGAGCGCATCACGCGCCTCTTCGAGCGCGCCGCTCGGAAGCGCCTGCCGGTGGTCCTGCTGCACGCCTCCGGCGGGGCGCGGATGCAGGAGGGGATCTTGAGCCTGATGCAGATGGCCAAGACCGTGGCGGCGCTCGAGCGCTTTCGTCGCGCGCGGCGCCCGTTCTTGAGCGTCATGCTCCACCCCACCACGGGGGGGGTCGCGGCCAGCACGGCGTTCCTCGGCGACGTGAACATCGCGGAGCCGAACGCGCTCATCGGCTTCGCGGGGCCGCGCGTCATCGAGAGCACGCTGCGCACCAGCCTGCCGCCCGGCTTTCAGCGCCCGGACTTCCTGCTGGCGCACGGCATGGTGGATCTCATCGTGCCACGCGCGGAGCTGCGCGCGCGGCTCGGGACGCTGCTCGACTTGCTGGGGGCTGGCGCGTGACGGCCTACGCCGAGGTCCTACGTCGGCTCTACGGGCTCGCGAAGTTTGGCCGTGAGCTTCGGCTGGAGCGGATGCAGGCGGCGTGCGCGCGCTTCAATCACCCGGAGCGGGCCTTCGAGGTGGTGCACGTCGCCGGGACCAACGGCAAGGGCACCGTGTGCGCGCTGACCGCGAGCATGCTGCGCGCGGCGGGGCGACGCACCGGGCTCTACACCTCACCGCACCTCTGCCGATTTGCGGAGCGCATTCAGGTCGACGGCGCACCGGTGGCGGACGAGGTGCTCGGACCGTGGCTGGAGCGGGTGATGCAAGAGGCGCCCGAGCTGACGTTCTTCGAGGTCGCCACCCTCGCGGCCTTTCTGGTGTTCCGAGAGCTCGGCGTCGAGGTGGCGGTGCTCGAGGTGGGCCTCGGGGGGCGCCTCGACGCCACGAACGTCGTCCCAGCGCCCCGCGTCGCCGCCATCACGCGCATCGCCTTCGATCATCGCGCGGAGCTCGGGGACTCCTTGGCCGCCATCGCCGGCGAGAAGGCGGGGATCATCAAGCCGGGCACCGCCGTCGTCTGTGGGAAGCTCCACCCCGAGGCGCGTGCGGTCATCGAGGCCAAGGTCGAGGCGACCGGGGCGCGCCTCGTCCCTCTGGGCAGCCCCGAGCCCCGCCCCAACGTCACGCTCGCCTACCCCAGGGTGGCGACGCTCGGCTCGAACCTCGCCGTGGCGGTCACCATCGCGCGCGAGCTCGGGCTGAGCGAGGACGCGATGTGCCGCGGCATCGAAGGCGCCTCCTGGCCGGGGCGCAACGAGCTGCTCCACCGCGAGGACGAAGATCTGACCCTGCTCGACTGCGCCCACAACCCCGACGGCGCCGTCGCCTTGGCGCAGGTCGTCGAGGCGAGCTTTCTCCCCGAGCTGGAGTCGCGGCAGCAGCTCGCGCTGCTGTTCGGCGCGGTAGACACCAAGAATTGGCGCGGGATGCTCCAGCGGCTGGCGCCGCTGACGCCGCAGCGGCTCTACGTGAAGGCGCCGGTCCCCAGCGGCATCGAGCCGGAGCTCTTCTGCGCGCGCTACCCGGGGGAGGTCTTGGAGAGCATCGCCGCCGCGCTCGCCCGAGGCCGAGAGCTGGTGGGTCCCGAGGGCTTGCTGGTGATCACCGGCTCGTGCTTCGTGGTCGGCCAGGCGCGGGCGCTCTTGCTGGATTTGCCTACCGATCCTCCAGTCAACCTCTAAGCTCACGAGTCAGCATGCCCTCTTTCGACGTCGTCTCCAAGGTAGAGTGGTCCGAGGTGGACAACGCCCTCAACCAGGCGCAGCGTGAGGTCGCCCAGCGCTTCGACTTCAAGGGGACCGGCGCGGAGCTGGAGAGGTTGGACAAGAGCGTCGTGGTCCGCGCCTCCAGCGAGGAGCGCGCCAAGGCAGCCCTCGACGTGCTCCGAGAGAAGCTCATCCGCCGCAAGGTGAGCCTCAAGCACCTGGACGTCAAAGACCCGGAGAAGACGTCGAAGGGCGGCGCCAAGATCACCGTGCTCGTCAAGGAAGGCATCGAGACCGAGAAGGCCAAAGAGATCGTCCAGCTGGTCAAAGATCGGAAGCTCAAGGTGCAGGCCGCCATCCAGGGGGACAGCGTGCGCATCACCGGGAAAAAGCGCGATGATTTGCAGGAGTGCATCGCCGCGCTCAAGGCCGCGGAGCTCGCGGTCGAGCTGCAGTACACCAACTTCCGAGACTGAGCGGGGGCTAGAGGCATGGTCGCTTCACGCGCTAGGGCCGCTACGCCGTCGACGGTGGAGCGGGCGCTGTTCGGGACGGACGGGATCCGCGGCAAGGCCAACCTGGAGCCGATGACCGCGGAGCTGGCCCTGGCGATGGGCCGGGCGGTGACCCACGTGGCGCGCCGCGGCCGCGCGACCCGCTCACCGCGCATCGTCATCGGCAAGGACACGCGGCTGTCCGGGTACATGCTGGAGACCGCGCTCGCCGCGGGGATCTGCGCGCAAGGGGGGCGCGTGCTGCTCTGTGGCCCGCTCCCCACGCCCGCGGTGGCCAACCTCACGCAGAGCATGCGCGCCGACGCGGGCGTGGTGATCAGCGCGAGCCACAACCCCTTCCAGGACAACGGGCTCAAGGTCTTTGGACCGGACGGCTTCAAGCTTCCCGACGCGGAGGAGCTCGAGATCGAGCGGCTGATGTTGAGCGACGAGCTACGCCAGGGGGATTACTCCGGGGCGCGCGTCGGGCGCGCGGAGCGCCTGGACGACGCCCTCGGGCGCTACGTGGTGTTCGCCAAGCAGACCTTCCCGCGCCAGCTCACGCTCGAGGGCCTCAAGATCGTGGTGGACGCCGCCAACGGCGCCGCGTACCGCTGCGCTCCAGCGGTCTTCGCGGAGCTGGGGGCGGAGGTCTTCCCGCTCGGCGTGCGCCCGAACGGGCAGAACATCAACAAGGACTGCGGCGCGCTGCACCCCGAGCACGTGGTCCGCGAGGTCCGCCGTCGCCACGCGCACCTCGGGATCGCGCTCGACGGCGACGCGGATCGGCTGATCGTCGTGGATGAGCACGGGGACGTGGTCGACGGCGACGCGCTGCTGGCCATCTTCGGCACCCGCGCGCTCGAGCGGCGCCACCTGCCCAAGCGCACCCTGGTCGCTACGGTGATGAGCAACATGGGGCTCGAGCACGCCCTGGCGCGCGCTGGCGGCAAGCTGCTGCGCACCCACGTGGGGGACCGCTACGTGGTCGAGGCCATGCGGCGGGGTGGCTACTCGCTCGGCGGGGAGCAGAGCGGTCACCTCATCTTCATGGAGCACGCCACCACCGGCGACGGCATCGTGGCGGCCCTCCAGCTCTTGACCATCATGGTCACCGAGCAGCGGCCGCTCTCGGAGCTCGCCAAGCTCATGGTGCGCGTCCCCCAGGTGCTCGAGAGCGCCGTCATGCCCGCGCGGCGCCCCCTCGAGCAGCTCCCGGGGCTCAGCGCGCTGAGCCAGCGCCTCCAGGCCGAGCTCGCGCAGGAGGGGCGCGTGCTCGTGCGCTGGAGCGGCACCGAGGCCAAGCTGCGGGTCATGCTGGAAGGCCACGACGAAGCGCAGCTACGCCGGCGCGCCCTCGAGCTCATCGACGCCGCCCGGCGGGATCTCGGGGCGTGACACCGCCGCTCGTCGTCGCGCGAGGCCTGACGCGGCGCTACGGCGAGGGCGCGGCGCAGCGCAGCGCCCTCGAGGGGCTGGAGCTCGAGCTGCGCGAGGGCGAGGCGGTGCTGCTCTTCGGGCCCAGCGGGAGCGGCAAGAGCACCCTGCTCGCCCTGCTGGGGCTGCTGGACAGGCAGTACGAGGGCACGCTCGAGGTGCTGGGCTGCTCACCGCGCGACGCGACGGACGAGCAGCTCGCGCTCCTGCGCAACGACTCCATCGGCTTCGTGTTCCAAGCCTTTCACCTGCTGGGCCACCTCGGCGCGCTCGACAACGTCTGCCTCCCGGCGGTGTTCTCGGCGCGGCTCACGCCGGAGCTCGCGCGACGGCGGGGGCTCGAGCTGCTCGAGCGGCTCGGCCTCGGCGGCCGCGAGGGGGCGCTGCCGCACGAGCTATCGGGAGGCCAGCGACAGCGCGTCGCGGTCGCGCGCGCGCTGCTCTTGTCGCCACGGCTGCTGCTCTGCGACGAGCCCACGGGCAACCTCGACAGCGCCAGCGGCGCCCGGCTCGCCGAGCTGCTCGCGGAATTGCACCGTGATCAGGCGACCACGCTGGTCATCGCGACGCACGACGAGCGGCTCGCCGCCCTCGCGACGCGGCGCCTGCTGCTCGTCGACGGCCGCTTGCTACAGGACGCGGCCGCGTGAGCTGGCGGGGCCTCGGCACCCTCACCCGCGCCGAGCTGCGGCGGACTCGCGGGGCGCTCTCCGCCGCCGGGCTCGGCGTGCTGCTCGGGACGGCCTCCCTGACCTTCTTTCTGGGGCTCGGGCTGGGGGTCCGCGCGACCCTCCTCGAGCAGGTGTTCCCCATCGATCGCGTGGAGCTGGTCCCAGCCCAGTCGGAGGTGGGGCTGCTGGCGCTGCTGGGCGGGCGCAGCGCGCCGCCCGGTGTGGACGAGCAGACGGCGGAGGAGCTGCGGCGCCTCCCGGCAGTCGAGGCGCTCTACCCGAAGCTCATGCTGCGCTTTCCCAGCATGGCGCGCGGGGGCAAGGAGGTGCTGGGGCAGGAGCTCGGGACCCACGAGATGCTCGCGGACGGCGTCGATCCCGAGCTCGTGGAGCCGCCGCTGCGCGCGCGGTTCACCGATCCGTGGTCGGCCGAGGGCAAGCCCTGCGTCACCGACGCGGAGTGCGCGGACCGCGACTACTGCGAGCGTCCGAGCGGGGCCGCCACGGGACGCTGCAGCCGCCCCGTCCCCGCCCTGGTCAGCCGCTACTTGGTCGAGCTCTTCGATCACGGGGTGGCGCCGGCGCATGGCCTCCCCGCCGTCGCCGGTGAGCTGCTCTCGCACGCCGAGGTCATCCCCTTCACCATGACGCTGGGCAACTCGCTCCTGGGCCGGGCGCCGCAAGGCAGTGAGCGCCGGGTGAAGCTGCAGGTCATCGGCGTCTCTCCGCGCGCCATCGATCTCGGCGTGACCGTGCCGCTCGCCGTGGCGCGCCGCTGGAACACCGAGTACGCCGGGGCGGCCGCCGCGGCCCGGAGCAGCAGCGTCGTGGTGCAGCTCCGCCGAGGAGGCGACGCCAGCCGCGTGCTCGAGGCCGCGGCCGCGCGTGGGCTCCAGCCGAAGGACACCCGCGCACGCGACGTGAGCGTGCTCACGGCGGGGATCATGGCGCTGCTGAGCCTGGTGTCCGGCGTCATCTTGCTCGTGGCGGGCCTCAACATCGCGCACACCCTGCGCAGCCTGGTGGCCGAGCGACGCCAGGAGCTGGCGCTCTACCGCGCGCTCGGCGCCAGCGCCGCGCTCGTCCGGCGCTGGGTGCTGGCGCTGGCGCTGACCGTGGGCGCCTCGGCGGGGGCGGCCGGGGTCGCGCTGGCCTGGCTGCTGTCGCTGCTGGTGGACTGGCGCGCGGCGGTGGATCTGCCCGCCTTCCCGTTCAAGCCCGCGAGCTTCTTCGCGTTCCCGCCCTGGCTGCTCGCCCTGGGCGTCGGCTTCGGCGTGCTCTCGGCGCTGCTCGGGGCCGCGCGGCCCGCTTGGCGCGCCTCTCGCGTCGATCCCGCGGCCGTCCTGGGCCGCCAAGACGGCTGAGCCGGCGCGCAGTTTTTCCGGTCGTCGCGAGCTGTGGTAGCGGTCGCGCCATGACCGACGCCTGGACGACGACGGGGCGGCTCCTCATCGTGGGCTTCCCAGGCCACGAGCTGCCCCGGGCCCTCACGCAGCGGCTCCAGCGCGGGGCGCTGGGAGGCGTCATCTACTTCAAGCGCAACCTGCCCAGCGTGGAGCAGCTCTGCCAGCTCAGCCGAGAGGTCTTGTCCAGCGCGGCGGGGAGCGCCCCACCGCTGATCGGAATCGACCAAGAGGGCGGTCGGGTGTCGCGCCTGCCCGCGCCAGCGCGGAAGCTCCCCCCCATGCGGCGGCTCGGCGGCGCGCGGCTGGAGCTGCTCGAACAGGCCGGCGCGGCCGTCGGCGCCGAGCTGGCCTCGCTCGGCGTCAACCTGAATTTTGCCCCCGTGCTCGACGTCGACAGCAACCCCGACAACCCCGTGATCGGCGATCGTGCCTTCTCATCGGAGCCAGAGCGCGTCGCGGCCTGCGCCGAGGCCTACGCCCGCGGCTTGATGGCGGCGGGCGTCGCCGCCTGCGGCAAGCACTACCCCGGCCACGGAGACACCTCGGTGGACAGTCACTGGGCGCTCCCACGCGTGACGCACCCCCTCGCTCGGCTCGAGGCGGTCGAGCTGCTGCCGTTCCGCGCCCTCAGCGAGCGGCTGCCGGCGCTCATGACGGCGCACGTCGTGTACGACGCGCTCGACCCGGACGTCCCGGCCACGCTCAGTCGGGAGCTCTGCACCCGCTGGCTCCGTGAGCGGCTGGGCTTCCGCGGCCTGCTCATCAGCGATGATCTGGAGATGCGCGCGCTGACGGAGACGCGCTCGCTCGGCGACGGCGCGGTCGCGGCGGTAGAGGCAGGCTGTGACGCGCTGCTCGTCTGCGCTCGGCCGGAGGCCATCGAGGAGGCGCACGAGGCGCTCACGCGCCGCTGCGAGCGAGCGCCGGCATTTCTTCAGCGCTGCGCAGAGGCCGCCGCGCGCGTGGACGCGCTGGCGCGGCGCTTCCCCGCGGTGGCTCCGCCACAGACGCCGAAGCTCCCGTCACCAGCGCTTCAGGCCGTCCTCGCGGCGCTGGGCTCCTGAGCCTCCCCGGCTCGCTCCCCACAAAACGCGGGAGCGGCCCCACCCCCTCGCAGGGATGAAGCCGCTCCACGCTGGCGTTGGCTCGCTCGCTCAGCCGGCGCCGGCCTCGGCGCTGGCCGAAGCGGAGGCCTGCACCGACACGTTGATGGAGACGCTGGCCTGCGCCTGCGCCTTCACCGACGCCGCCACGCAGCCGCCGACCTTCATGGCCACGTCCGCGCCGCCCTGGACGACCGCCTGCAGGCCCTCCACGCTAGCCTGGACGTTGGCGACGACGCCCTCGATCCGGCCCTTCATGCCGAGGGTGACCTTGAGCAAGGCCGGGAGGTTGTTCTCGAGCGCCACCTTCAGCTTGCCCGCCGCGTCCGCGTCCGCCGAGCCGGAGAGCGACACGCTGACCTTGGCCGGCGTGCACTCCACCTTCCCGCTGACCTGCGCGTCGCAGCTCGCCTTGCACTCCGCGCTCATCTCCGGGGGCTTGACGGTGCCGCTGCACTTCGGCGCCTTCATCTCCACGTCACAGCCACCGGAGCAGGTGCCGCTGCAGCTGGCCGCGCCCTTCACCTCACAGCTGGCGCTGCACTTGCCGCCGCACTCGCCGCCGCACTTGCCCTCGCCGCCGGCGTCACAGGAGCCCTCGCAGGTGCCGGCGCAGGCCGCGCCCTTGGAGTCCTTGCCGTCGCACTTGCCGTCGCACTTGCCTCCGCACTTGCCGGAGAAGTTGGCGCTGCAGGAGCCGGAGCAGCTACCGCTGCAGCTGCCCTTACACTCGGCGCCGGCCTCGACGGTGCAGCTACCGGAGCACTTGCCCTCGCAGCTACCGCTGATCTCGCCGCCTTCGCACTCTACCTTCGCCTCACCGGGCTTGATGCTGGCGTCGCACTTGCCGGCGCACTCCGCCATGGCGTTCATGCTGGCCGAGCAGACCGGGGGCTTGACGTCCACCTTGAGCTTCCCGCTCGCCTTGGCCTTGATCTCACCCAGGAGCTTGGCCGCGGCGCCGCAGGCGGCCTCGGCCTTCTTGCCCGGGCCCTCTTCCTTCGGCGCGATGTCGGCGTCGCTGGCGCCCAGATCCTTGGCGAGGTTGCCGCAGGCGAGCGCGACGTCGCCTTCGATCTGCCCAGCGAGCTCTTGCAGCGCAGCGCCAGCGGCGAGCGCGCCCTTCACCTTGCCTTCGAGATCGGCCTGGAGACCGAAGTTGGCCTGCATGATCGAGTCCACGCTCGCGATGTCCGCGCTGCACGCGCCGGGCAACCCGGGCAGACCAGGGAGACCACCGCAGTTCGTCAGCAGCAGCGGGGCCGCGACGAGCATCGAACCAAGTACCGGGGTACGCCAACGATTCGCACGCATTTGATTCATCCTCCTCAAGGCCCGCTGGGCGGGCGTCACTTTATTGGGCTGAGCCGCGATGACCGTAGCCGGGCTCATGCGGCTTGAAAACGGTTCTTTTACTTATTGGCCCGAGGCGACGGGCCCCGAGCGGGTGTTCGGCCCCCTTGGACGGGTGGGCCGGGCGAGCATTCACTGTGCCGAGGGACCATCCCTCATCAGCGCGGCCTTTTCGCTCCAATCGCCCCGCCTGTAAAGCGAAATATCCAGCGACGGCAGCGGCGCACCCGCGCGTGCTTCGACGGCCGGCGCTGGCTAGCGGAGCCGGGCCGGGGTCGCGGCGGCCGCCAAGGCGAGCTGCGCGGCCGCGGCCGTCCTGGGGCCACCGCCGCGCGCCCTCGCCAGCCCGGGTCTCGACGGAGCCGCGGCCCGCGCCGACGCCGGGACCGGCTCCAGCGCCAAGCTGAGCTGCTGGGGCGCCGGCGCCAGGGCCGCGCGCTGCCGCGTCGCCGCCAGCGCCGCGGCCTCCCGCGCGAGATCGGCCTCCATGACGGCCTCATTGTCGAGCGCAAAGGCGAGCGCGTCGAGCAAGGCCGCCGCCGGAAGCTGGGGGTAGCGCTTGCACAGCGTCTCCACGCTGACCCCGTTCCGATAGTAGGCCCAGAGCCGCCGCACGGGGACGCGTGAGCCCACGACGTAGGGGCTGCCCCCGAGCACCTCCGGCTCGAGGCGCACGTGGGGATGAGGGACGAGCACGAAGGGTAACGTCAAGCGCGAGCTCCTTGGGGCGTGAGCGTGCAGTAGTATGCCGTGGCCCCCGAGCGCGTGCCAACTCCTCGGCGCCCCCCGAGGCGCCTCAGCGCGAGGCTCGGAGGGCCCGCGCGACGGCCTCGGCCGTCAGCCCGAGCTCCTGCGCGACCCGCTCGCCTGGGGCAGAGGCGCCGAAGCGATCGATGCCCAAGCAGAGGCCGTCCCTGCCGACCACGCCGCGCCACGCCGAGGTCACGCCAGCCTCCAGGCTGACGAGCCGGCCCGAGCCCAGGACGGCGGCTTGGCGCTCGCGGGGGAGGCGCTCGAACGCGCTCCAGCAAGGAGCCGAGACGACCCGGAGCCGCCACCCCTCGGCGGCGAGCAGTCGCTGGACCTGCAGCGCGACGTGCACCTCACTGCCCGAGGCGATGAGCGTGTGCGTGGCGTCCTCGGCGTCGGCGACGACGTAGGCCCCCGCGAGCGCGTCCGCGGGCTGGAAGCTCGCGGGCCGCTCGATGGGCGGGAGGTTCTGACGGCTGAGCGCCAGGGCCGTGGGCCCCTCGCGGCGCTGGAGCGCGTAGGTCCACGCGACGGCGCACTCCACGGCGTCGGCCGGGCGCACCACGTCGACGTTCGGGATGAGGCGCAGGGACGCGAGCTGCTCGATGGGCTGATGGGTGGGGCCGTCCTCTCCGACGTACACCGAGTCGTGCGTGAAGACGTACACCACCTGCTGCTTCATGAGCGCCGCGAGGCGCAGCGCGGGACGCAAGTAGTCGCTGAAGATGAGGAAGGTGGAGCCGAACGGCAAGAAGAAGCCCGAGAGCGCGAGGCCGTTGAGGATGGCGCCCATGCCGTGCTCACGGATCCCGAAGTGGAGGTTGCGCCCCGCCCATTGGCCGGCCGCGACGTCGCCGCCCCCTTGGAGGGTGGTCTTGCAGGACTCCGCCAGATCCGCCGACCCGCCGATGAGCGCGGGGAGGAGCGCCGCGGCGCGCTGCTCCACCTTGGCCGCGAGCGAGCGCGTCGCGTCCTTGGCGGGCGGCGCCGCCGCGAGGAGCTGCTCGAGCAGATCTGCCGGCGCCGCGGGACCAGCCAGCCAAGCGCGCACCTCCGGCGTGGCGGCCGCGAAGCGCGCCTGCCACTGCTCGTAGCGCGCGCGCTGCTCCGCTTGCCAGCCCGTGAACGGCGCCCGCGCCTCCTCCGGGACGTAGAAGGGCGTCAGCGGCCAGCCGGCGGCCCGCTTGGCGCCCTCCAGCTCCTGCGCTCCGAGCGGCGCGCCGTGCGCCTTGGGGCTGTTCTCCTTGGTGGGCGCGCCGAGCCCGATGCGCGTCCGGGCGGCGATGAAGCTCGGGCGGCCCTGGACCGCGAGGGCGCGATCCATCGCGGCGCGGAAGGCCTCGGGATCGTGGCCGTCGACGCGCTCGACCGACCAACCGTAGCTCGCGAAGCGCGCGCAGACGTCCTCCGTGAAGGACAGCGCCGTGCTGCCGTCGATGGTGATGGAGTTGTCGTCGTAGACGACCACCAGGTTGTCGAGCCCCAGGTGCCCCGCCAGGCTCGCCGCTTCACTGGCGACGCCCTCCATCAAGTCGCCGTCCGAGCAGAGCGCGTAGACGCGATAGTCGATGAGCTCCGGCCCGACGCGCGCGCCCATCAGCTTGGAGGCCAGAGCCAGGCCGACGGCGTTGCCGAGCCCCTGCCCGAGCGGCCCCGTGGTGGTCTCCACCCCCGGCGTGTGGCCGACCTCGGGGTGCCCCGGCGTCTTGCTCCCCCACTGCCGGAACTGCTGGAGATCCTCCAGGCTCAGCGCGTAGCCCGCCAGGTGCAGCAGCGAGTAGAGCAGCATGGACGCGTGACCACAGGACAGCACGAAGCGATCACGGTTGGGCCAGCTCGGGTCCTCGGGGACATAGCGGAGGTAGCGGCTGTAGAGGTCCACCCCGATGGCCGCGAGCGCCATGGGCGCGCCGGGGTGTCCGCTCTTGGCCTGCTCGATGGCGTCCGCCGAGAGAAACCGGACCGCCTTGACCGCCTGCTCGAACGCTGTGTCGCTCATGTCGGCCCGCGCTCTACGCCACGCCGCGACCGAGAGCAATCCCGACGCCGTGGAGCGACCCGGAGCGCGGAGAATCGCCGCCTACGACGCCGCCGCGTCTCCCCAGCGCGCCCGCCCGAGGCGCGCTCAGGGCGCCGGACCGCTCTCGCGCGTGGCGGCTTGGTGTGCGTCCAGCGTGCGCGAGAAGGTGTGGCGTCCGCCCCCGGTGTGGACGAAGAAGAGGTAGTCGGTGCGCGGGGCGGTGATGACCGCGGTGAGGGAGGCCTCGCCCGGGTTGGCGATCGCCCCGGGTGGCAGGCCCGCGTGCCGGTAGGTGTTCCAGCGGTTGGCGTCGTCGCGCAGCAGGGCGGGCGTGATCTTGCCGGCGTAGTCGGCGCAGCTCGGCGCCCGCTCGGGCTCGACGGTGCAGCCGTAGCCCGCCGTCGGGTCCGCCTGGAGCATCTGGCGTGGTCGAAACTCTGGGTCCCGGAGGCGGTTCAAGTAGACGCTGGCGACGAGCGGGCGCTCCTCGGCGAGCCGCGCTTCCTTCTCCACGAGGGACGCCAAGATCACGATCTGCCGCTCACCGAGCTCGAGCTGGCGCAAGGCGTCGAGCTGGGGCGCGTAGCTCACGCTGAGCCGCGCCCAGCGCTTGCGAAACTCTCTGACCATCAGCCGCACCACGGCCTTGGCGTCGCTGTCCACGGGGAGGCTGTAGGTCGCGGGAAAGAGCCACCCCTCCGCGCTCTCGCCGTCGAGCCCCAGCTCGTCGAGCAGCGCACGATCGCGCACCGCCGCTCGAAAGGCGCTCGCCGCGACGACGCCCTGCGCCTCGAGCCGCTCGGCGATTTGCACGTGGTGAAAGCCCTCCGGGACGCTGAGCTTGACGCTGCTGCGCAGCGCGGAGCGACGGAGCCGCTGCACCAGCTCTTTGGCGCTCGCCCCGGGCTGGAGCAGGTGGGGGCCGGGGACGAAGTCCTCGGGCGCCGCGAAGGCGCGGAGATAGAGCGCGAGCAGCAGCGGGCGCGGCGCGAGGCCAGCGCTGCTCAGCTGCGCCACGGCCTCGTGCGGGTCGCTGGTGGTGACCCAATCGACGGCCGTCGGCGGCCCCTTCGCGCCGCTGGCGCTCGCTCCCCAGCCGAGCAGCGCCAGGGTCAGCGCCCCGAGCGTGACGACGAAGGCGCCCAGGATCAGCGTGACGCTGCGGCGCCACCCGAGCGCCGGCCGCGCGCGCGCCGCTCGGGGAGGCGTCGCGCGACCCTTGCGCCGCCGAGTGCGCGGCCGGCGCGAAGGGGCCGCCCGCGCGGTCACGGCCCCCCCCGGCGACCGTCGAGCCAGCTCTGCAAGATGAGCGCCGCCGCGGCGCTGTCGACGCGCGCGCGCGCTCGCTTGGCGTCGAGCCCCTGCTCGCGCAGCCGCTGGCTGGCCTCACGCGTCGTGAGCCACTCGTCGTAGAGCTCCACCGGGAGCCCCGACACGCGCTCGAGCAAGGCGCCGAAGCTCCGGACGCGCCGCGCCGCGAGCCCCTCGCGGCCGTCGAGCTGACGGGGCAAGCCGAGCACGAACAGCTCCAAGGACTCCTCGGCGGCCAGCGCTCGCAGCCGATGGGCGAGGGCGAGGCGATCTCGACCGTCGAGGTGCGCGCGCGGGTGCGCGAGCAGGCCGAGCTCATCGGCGACCGCGATCCCTACCCGTACGGCTCCGAGATCGATACCCGCCGCGCGCATGCGCCCGCCGCATACCACGCGCCGCCTTCGGGTGGCGAGGGCCGTGAAGGGCCAGCAATTCCCGCTCCGGCCTCTTGGCCGACCCCGGTGGCGGCGCTTGACCCCCGCCGCTGCTCCGAGCATAAGCCCTCGCCACCGACGAGGATGCCGCTTCTCCCGCGTTCCTGAGCTTCTCATGCAGTTTCGCCACGTTCAGGGGATGGAAGACGTCCTGCCCACCGACTCCGGCCGCTGGCGACGGCTCGAGGCGGAGTTTCATCGGACCATGCAGCTCGCCGGCTACGGTGAGCTGCGCACCCCGGTGCTCGAGCACACGGAGCTGTTCAAGCGCTCCATCGGCGAGGTGACGGACATCGTCGAGAAGGAGATGTACAGCTTCCAGCACTCGCGGGAGCACCTCACGCTCCGGCCGGAGGGGACCGCTGGGGCCGTGCGGGCCTACGTCCAGCACAAGGTGGCGTCGGCGGAGCCCGTCAGCCGCTGGTACTACCTCGGGCCGATGTTCCGGGCCGAGCGGCCGCAGCGCGGGCGCCTCCGGCAGTTCCACCAGCTCGGGGCGGAGTCCTTCGGGGACGCTGGGCCGCTGGTGGACGCGGAGCTCATCGACACGCTGTACGGCATGCTGTCGCGGCTCGGCGTCACGGAGCTCGACGTCCGCATCAATTCACTGGGGAGCGCCGAGACGCGCGCGCGCTACCGCGCGGCGCTCGTGGACCACTTCACGCCGCACGCCGCCGAGCTCAGCGCCACCTCGCAGGAGCGCCTCCAGAAAAACCCTCTGAGAATCTTGGACTCGAAGGCGCCGCAAGACCGGCCGCTCATCGACGCGGCGCCATCCATCCTGGAGCTGCTCAGCGAGGAGGACCGCGCTCACTTCGAGGGGCTGCAGGCGGCGCTCACGGAGCTGGGCACGCCCTACACGGTGGACCCTGGCCTCGTCCGCGGGCTCGACTACTACACCCGCACCTTGTTCGAGATCCGCTCGAGCGCGGGGGATCTGGGCGCGCAGAACACGCTGCTGGGCGGCGGGCGCTACGACGGCATGGTGCGGAGCCTCGGCGGCCCGGAGTGCCCCGCCATCGGCTTCGCTGCGGGAGTGGAGCGGCTGCTCTTGGCCTTGCCGCCGAGCCCCTCGCCCGTCACGCCGCTGGTCTTCTTCGCGCCGCTCGGCGCGGCGGCACAGCGGGCCTGCCTCACGCTCGCGCGCCAGGTGCGGGCGCTCGGGCACGTGGCCCTGGTGGACGGGCGCGGCGGCTCGCTCAAGAGCCTGCTACGGCGTGCGGATGGCCTCCGCGCTCCCCTCTGCGTCGTCGTCGGGGAGAGCGAGCTGGCGCGTGGGGAGGTGCAGCTCAAGCAGCTCGAGCTCCACCAGCAGTCGTCCCTCCCGCTGGACACCGCTGCGCAGCAGCTCGCGGCGCTGCTCGACGTCCTCGCCGCGGGGAGCGCCGGTTGACCCGCGGCGCAGGCCTCGCTGCGGTGGGCGCGCTCGTCGCGGCGCTGGGCGTGAGCCCTCCGCTGGCGGCGCAGGTCGGCTTCGGAGACGCACCGGCGGGGACGCCCCCGCCGAGCCAGCCGGCGGCGCCCAGCCAGCCCAAGGCCGACCCCAACCAGCCGGACGTGCACCCGGCCACCGGCGGGGACACCACCCTCCCGGAGGGCAGTGAGCCCACGCTGCCGGCGGATCCGCTGGCGCTGCGACACCGCGTCCGCACCAAGATCGGGACGGATCTGCTGCCGGAGGACCAGGAGCGGGGGCGCGGCACGGAGGCCGAGACGGAGCGCCAGTTCTACGGGCTCTGGTACTCCGAGACGAGCCAGGACTACTCCCTGAAGCTCGCCTTCCCGGTGTGGGCGGAGCGCCGGATGCCCTCCCTCACCGAGCCTCGACGGCCCGATCGCGCCAGCCTCTACGGCGGCCTCTACTATCAGCGCCGCAGCGCCGAGCGCGCGGACGACGTGCTGTTCCCCCTCGCGTGGAACCTCCGGGATCTCACCGCCAAGAGCCGCACCACGGTGGTCGGGCCCTTCGTCAACCGGCGCGCGCCCCAGGAGAGCGACGACTGGCTCGCGCCCTTGTACTTCACGGGCAGCCGAGAGGTCGGCGGGTACACCGTGATCCCGCCGCTGCTCACGGTGTTGACCAGCGGCCGCAGCGGGGGCTTCAACCTCGTGGGGCCGGCCTACTGCTCGTGGAAGGGAGGCCAGCAGTGCGACACGCGCACCGCGCAGAGCATCGACTTCGGCGTGGCTCCCCTGTACTTCTACGGTCAGGACGCTCGAAAGAAGTACGAGCTCATCCCGCCGCTGCTCCACTACTACGGCTACGACGACACCGACCGCAGCTACGTCAACGTCTGGGGGCCGTACTACCGCGAGCGAACGAAGTCACGGGAGCTGCTCCACGTGCTGCCGTTTTACTGGAGCATCTGGGGCGAGCAGGAGCGCCACACGACGCTGTTCCCGTTCTTCCACTACGGGCACCGCGGCGCGAGGGAGTCCCTGCTCGTCACCCCGCTGTTCTTGAACCACACCAATGAGGCGGGGGAGCAGACGCTGGTCACCTGGGGCTACGCGCGGCACCGTGGCCGCACGCAGCTCGACATGATCACGCCCTTGTTCTGGCACTACCAGGACCCGACCATCGGGGAGGACATGAAGCTCCTCTTCCCGTTTTATTACTCCAAGACGAGCCCCCGCGAAGACAACCTGGCGCTGTTCCCCTTCTGGGGCAACTTCGAGCGCTTCGGGATCCGGGAGACCACCTTCATCACCCCGCTGTTCCAGCACACCACCCACCTGCGCGGCTGGAGCACCAACCTGCACCCCATCCTGTACCTGGGGCGCAACGCCTCTCAGTCGCACACGGTGGTCGCGCCCTTCTTCTGGGATTTCGTCGGGCGTGAGAGCCGCGCCACGGTGGGCTTCCCCATCTTCTGGCGGTTCAGTGACGCGACCGAGGTCACGCAGCTCGTGGGCAACGTCTTTTACCACGAAAAGAAGCGGAAAAACGGCCTAGACTGGCAGATCCACGTGTTCCCGGTCTTCAGCTACGGGGAGACGCCGGACGGTCACTGGTGGAACGTGCTCTATGGCCTCGCGGGCTACACGCGCCAGGGTGAGCTGACGCGCCTCCGCACCTTGTGGATCCCCATCACCTTGAGTGAGCCCGCCCGCGCCGTTCCCTGAGCTCCTCCGCGGCGCATCCCCGCGGCCCCACCCCGAGCCCGCCTGCGCTCGAGCCTTGCCGAAGCCACGGTGCGGCACGACGATGAGGCCATGCAGCGTCATCGAGCCGCCATCCTGGGGGGATCCGGGTTTGCGGGGGCCGAGCTCAGCCGGCACCTGCTCGCGCATCCAGCGATCGAGCTGGTCCGCGTCTGCGCCAAAGACCACGTGGGCTTGCCGCTCGCGTCGGCGCACCTCAACCTCGAGGGGCGCAGCGCCCTCGTGTTCGAGGACCTGCCCCCGCAGGAGGCCATCGAGGGCGTCGACGTGGTGCTGATGGGCCTGCCCCCCGGGCCCAGCGCGGAGGTCGTGCAGGCCATCGGGGACCGGGACGTCCGCGTCCTGGATCTCTCAGGCGCGTTTCGCTTGCGCAGCGCAGAGGCCTACGAGCGCTGGTACGGGCCACGCCACCCAGCGCCGGACCTGCTGCCAGGGTTCGTCTACGGCCTCCCGGAGCTGAACCGGCAGCGGCTCCGCGGGGCCCGGAGGGTCGCCTCGCCAGGGTGCTTCGCGACCACGGTCGAGCTCGGGCTCTTGCCCTTCGCGCAAGCCGGGCTGCTCGACGGTGCGGTCCGCTGCGTCGGCGTCACCGCCAGCAGCGGCAGCGGTGCGGTCGCCAGCGCGACGACGCACCACCCCACGCGCTCGGTCAACCTGCGGACCTACAAACCCCTCACCCACCCCCACACGCCGGAGATCGTGGACACCCTGACGCAAGCGGGGGCGCGCGACCTCTCCCTGGATTTCGTCCCCGTCTCGGCGCCCCTCTCCCGTGGGCTGTTCGCCACCAGCTTCTTCGAGGTGCCCGCTGAAATCACCGAAGAGCGGCTCCGGTGCCTCCTCCGGGAGCGCTACCGAGACGAGCCCTTCGTGCGAGTGCCGGCGGCGCGGCTGCCCGAGGTCATCGCCGTGAGCGGCTCCAACTACGCCGAGGTGGGCCTGGAGGTGGGTGAGGTGCGCGCAGGGCGGCGCCCCGTGGCGGTCTTCTCCGCGCTGGACAACCTGATGAAGGGCGGCGCTGGGCAGGCCATCCAGAACCTCAACCTGATGCTCGAGCTGGAGGAGCGCCTGACGCTGGAAGACCCCGGGGGCTTCCCCTGAGGGCGCCGCCTCCGCTCAGTCCGTGCTGGCCTCGCTGCAGCAGCGAAACCCGGTCTCCATGCCGTTGTAGTAGCGATCGTGCGCGGTCTGGGCGGCGCGGCAGGTGTTGCGGCTGGGCTGCCAGTAGGCGCCCTTCATGGCCGGGCGCGCCGGGGTGGTGCCGTCGATCGTCACGAACTCCTCCAGGTTGCCCGCCATGTGCCGAACGCCGAAGGGGCTCTCGCAGCGCGGGTGGGAGTCGCCCGGGGAGCGCCGGTCGATGAGCTGACCGGTGGCGGGGTTGACCACGTCGAAGTGGTCCGCGTTGCAGGCGCTGGCGTCCCGCTCCCAGCCGTAGGGGTACGGACGCATCTCCTCACCCTCACAGGCGAACTGCCACTCGCTCTCCTGACAGACCCGCTTGCCGAGGCTACGGCAGGTCTTGTCCGCGTGCGTCCAGCTCCGGAAGTTGGCGGGCAGCGACTCCCCCGGCTCGCTGTACTCCTCCCGATCGATGCAGAAGCGCAGGTGACGGCGCTCCTTCGACTTGCAGACGCTGGGTGCGTACTTGGCGCACCGGAAAAACTCATAGGGCCCCTTGGGGTCCATCCACTGCAGGCAGCGCTGCTCCACCTGGGGGCAGTAGTCCCCCTCGACGAGCACCATCCCCTCGCCGCAGGCCTGCGGCGCCTTGGCCAGCGACAGGCCGATGGTGGCAGGCGCCAAGCTCGCGAGCAGGCCCGCGCCTTCAGCGACGCCCGTGGTGATGAGCGGTACCTGATCCTCCACCACGGGGTGCTCACCCTCCGAAGTGACACCCTGGCGCTGGCACCCCACCGCCATGCTCAGGCCCAGGACGAGGAGTTTCCAGCTCGGCGGCACCTGGCCGACTGTTGGGGCAGCCCGCCGTCCTGTCAAACAAAAATGCGTAAATTCGTACGCGGAGCGCTCTGTTCAGGTGCACTATAAATTACTTAATTGTTATTAGTTATCAACAGTTACCTGCCAATCTGCAATGTGTTGGATCAACCACTCGGTTTTGTGGACGTAGAGCCCTCGGCGCAGCACCGCACCCCCACCTGGAGATCGTTGTAGTGGTCGTCGTGGGCGGTGGTCGCCGGGCGGCAGCGGTTGCGCGCGGCCATCCACCAGCCGCCCTTGAGGGCGTTACGGAAGGGCGGGTTGTAGCGAGCCTCCTCTCGGAGGACGGGCTCGTCGACGTTTCCGACCATGTCGAGCACGCCGAAGGGGCTCACGCACTCTGGGTTGGCGCCGCTCGGCTGACGGAGGTCCTTGAGGAGGCGCTTCTTGGGTGTCTGGACGTACAGATCACTCTGGTCGTAGTTGCACACCGGCTCGCGCTTCCACCCATAGGGGTAGGGCCGCATCTCCTCGCCCTCGCAGGCGAAGTTCCACTCGCGCTCCGTGCACACCCGCAAGCCGCGCGAGCGACACACCTGCGCGGCGCCGTTGAAGCTCATCCAGTTCAAGGGGAGCGTCTGCCCGGGCTCGGTGTACTCCCGCCGATCGATGCAGAAGCTCATGGCGACCCGCTCCCCGACGCAGGTGGCGGGCTGGGCATACTCTGCGCAGCGAGCGTAGGGCAGCTTCGGATCGTCGAGCCACCGGGTGCACTGCTGCCGCACCTCGGTGCAGTACTGCCCCGCGACGGGGACGAGCCCGCTCGGGCAGGCGGCCTCGGGCTCTGGCACGCTGCCCTCCCCGCTGGCCGGGAGCGGCGCCGTGGCCGGAAGGAAATAGGGGGTGCTCGGGCGGCCCCGCTCGGGCGGGGCGTTGAGCCCCAGCGCGGCTTCTAGCCGAGCGCGCGCCTGCTCCTCGGCGTCCGTAGGGCGCCCCGACCCACAAGCTCCGCTCGCCAGGGCAAGCAGCGCTCCCGCTCCCAACCACCACCGTGCCGAAGGCCTACACATAGCTTTACCTACCTTTGCCTACCTTCATAGCTTCTACTGCCGGGCGCTCGGGGGACAACTTTGCGTGCCCCTGGGGCGGTGGCGCTGCTCTCGGTGAAGCAGGTTCTGGACCACCCCGCAGCGACGACGGTGAGCGCTAGGCCGGCTGGTTGAGCCAGCGCTGCAGGGCGGAGACGTCCGCGCCGAGGCGCTGTCCCTCGTCCCGGATGCGCTCGAGATCTTCGCGCGCCAGCCCTGGCGCCAACGTCATGGTGAGCTGCACGGCCTCCGGGCCCTGCTCGGCGGCGAGCAGCACCTTGATGAGCAACCCGGTGAGCGCCGGACGGAGGTCCCCCGCGGTGCGGGCTCGCCGCAGCACCGCCGCCGCCTCGTGCGGTCGTCCCTCCGCGTCCAGGAGGGCGCCGAGCAGGTACGGGTCGACGCGCGCCTCCTTGGGCAGCTGCTCGATGAGGGCCCGCGCCGCGCTCGGCTCCTCTCCTTGGAGCGCCGCCCAGCTAGCGAGCTCGACGGCGCGGGCGCGGGCTGGTAGCGGCGTCTCGAAGCCGGTGGCCAGCCGCGCGAGGGCGAAGGCCTCCCGAAGCTCCCCGGCGTCGAGCGCGCGTCGTGCGCGGAGGAGCAGCGCTTCGAGCTGGTCCTCCGTCGGGCGGAGCTGCACCTGGCGGCTGATGGCGAGGTAGCTGGAGACCCCGCCCATCCCGAACATGACCGCTGCCATCCACCAGCCGCGCTGTGCGAAGGCGGCCGCAGCGACCAGCCCAAAGACGAGCGACAGGGTCGCTCCCAGCTTGGCGCGTTTGGGTCCAAGCACCGCCAGCATCACCTGTCCCCCGTCGAAGGGCAGGACCGGCAGCAGGTTGATGGCCGTCCAGATCAGGTTGATGAGCGTGAGCACCCGCAGCGCCCAGCTCAGGTCTCCGTCCGAGCCTGCCGGGAGCAGCGCTTGCCCGAGCGCTGCCACGCAGGCCAGCGCGAAGCCGGCCCCGGGCCCAGCCAGGGTGATCCCGACCGTCCGCCAGCGCCCCGGGTCGTGCGTGACCACCCAGCTCGTCAGCCCACCGAAGGTGTGCAGGCGGATCTTGGGGAGAAAGCCGAAGCGCCGCGCCGTGAAGGCGTGCCCCAGCTCGTGCACGAGGATGGACAGCAGGATGAGCGCGCCCCCCAGCAGCGCGCGCCGTGGCGCCGGGTCGAAGCTGAAGCCGATGAGCCCCGCGAGCAGCAGCGCCCCGAATTGCAGCTCGACAGGAAACCCAAAGAGCCGAAAGCGTAGGGACATCATGGGCGGCTCACTCGTGGATGACGATGGTGGTCCCCTCGCCCATCTCTGCTCCGATGTTGATCCCGTGCCATCCCGTGGGGATGGGCGGATCCGTCCATAGGAACACGACCCGCGCGTCGACGGGCGACAGGTTGATGCAGCCATGGCTGCGCGGCACTCCGAACACGTCATGCCAATAAGCACCGTGGAGCGCATAGCCAGCGCTGAAGTACTGGATCCAGGGGACGTCCCGCAGCTCGAAGTTGCTCGAGCCGCGGCGCTGGGTCACGCCATACTCGGGATCGCGCCCCTTCTTCACGTTCGAGAGCCGGCGCTGATCTTCCTCCGAGAGCCGCTGCCCGGCCTTCTCGGCCTCCAGGAGCCGCCTGGCCGTCGCCTGCGCCGTCGCCGAGAGCCGGGAGCCGCTCCCCGCGCGCGTGCCGCCCGCCACCGAGGAGTTCTCGTTGCTATCCATCATCGCGGCGATGTGCTTGCTCTGGAGCTTGAAGCTCCCCTGCGGGGTGGACAGCGTCGTCTTCGGATCGTTCGCCCCGTCACGACCGGTGGACACCAGCGTGGCGTACACGGCGCGCTTGCCCTCCCAGAGGACGAGGGTCTGCTGCCGCAGGCTGACGTCGATCCATTTCTGCCCCTTCTCTGCCTCCGGGGGCCACTGGCTGGGCGGCACCACGATGCCGATGTCGTCGGCGCGGAGCCAGGTCTTGGCGTCCCGGGAGCTCTGGTAGAAGCGCTTGCCCGCCTTGATGCGCGCCTTGCCGCTGAGCGGCACGATCACGCGATGCGGCAGATCCCCCGTTTCTTGGGCCAGATCCTTGCCCTTGATGAGCTTCCAGGACTTGCTGCTGCGGCGTGAGACGAAGGCGAAGGGCATGGGGGTGGCGGCGCTGAGCTCTACCCCGTGAAACGTCGGCCCCGTGTCCGGCTTGACCTTGGTCAGCGGGATGAGGCGAAGATCCACCGTGACGCCGAAGCGCCGCTTGAACCCTTGATCGTCGTACTCGAAGGCGTCCACGAAGCTGAGCCCCGTCTTGCGGCGGACCCGGTCGGCGAACACGGCATAAGCGGGGACCTGAAAGCCGCTCACGTTCGGGATCTTGCGTCCCCCCTCGAGCCAGAACGGGATGGTCCCCGCGCCCGGACCACCTCCGAACACCTCGTTGAGCGACTGCTCCGTGCTCGGGCGATAGCCTGGCCGCGGGCGCCCTTGGGGGCCCGGCATTCCCCGCGCGTCGAGCGGCACGTCGTTCGAGCCGAGCGCGACGGTCTGCACCTCGGCGCGGTTCTGCTCGTACCACGCCAAGTGCTCTTCGAGCGCCAGCTCACTCTTGAGCTGCTCGGCTCGGGTGGGCAGCCGGAGGTACTGCGGTGCCGTCGCCCGGACGAAGCCGTAGGCGTACGGCAGGGGGTGGTCGAGGTGCGCTCGCTTCTGCGCCGCGCGGACCAGGGGGTCTTCGAGGTCCGTGGTGGCCTCGTCCGTACACATGAAGCCCGTGGGGTAGACGCGGTACCACGACCCCTTACAGCCCACGCCGCGGACGGGCTCGACGTCACGCTCCACCTGGCCCCCCAAGCGGACGTAGCCCAGCTTTCGAGACTCCGTGTTGGCGACCTTGTAGACGGTGGCGGCGATGACCGTGGCGGCGAGCTTGGGAGCGTCCGCCGGCGCTCGCAGGTCGAGCTCCCCGTGATCCACCTTCACGCTCGAGATGGCCGCCGTCTCTCCCAGCGCTCCGACCTCGGCTGACGCGCTGGCGCTGGCGCTGGCCCCCGCTGCTGCCGTTGCCTGCTCACGCGCGCAGGCCCCGGTGGTCAGGGTCACGAACGGGACGAGCCCGAGGAGCACCAGCGAAGAGCCGCGCACCCCCAGGCTTTACCGCGTCAGCCCCACCTTTCAAGTCCCTGGAGGGCCGCTCGTGGCCGCCAGCGCGCCCAGGAAGACGCCGGAGCCCCGGGGCAAGCCGTCGACCTCCAGGCGCTCCGCGCCCTCCGGCAGCGCCGGCAGCGCACCGGGATCCAGCTCTGGCCCCACCCAGAACACCTCCGGGACGGGACGGTACTCCGAGTAGTAGTGGCGGTCACGCGTCTCGCCGTTGGGGAGCAGCAGCCGGACGCGACTGACGACCTCCATCCCGCGCCGGCCGCGCTGACGTCGAAGGCTCCGCTGGCCCAGCCACGGCTTGGTGGTGACGCGGCGATAGAAGTCCTTCGTCCGCGCCACCCCATAGGTGTACTCGACCTTCCCGGGGGGCTGCCGGCCCAGGATCTCGATCCGCAGCTTGGTGGCGCTGGGCCGAAAGGCGTGCACCAGGATGGGCGTCTCGTACGGGTTGCGCAGCTTCAGATCCACCTCTCCCCAGACCACGGTCGCGTCGAGCCCGAGCTGGGTGTACGCGCTCGGCCGGCTGTGACTTCGGCGTTGCACGACGTCCAGGGAGCCGAAGACGGCCGCGGCGTGCAGGGTGGAGGCCACCTGGCACACGCCGCCCCCGACGCCGGCGTCCAGCTCGTCGTCGATGATGACGGGAGCCAACGCGAACCCGCGGTCGAAGGTGCGCGGGCCGACGCGCTCGTTGAAGCTGAGCACCTGGCCTGGGGCGAGGACCGTCCCGTCCAGGTAGCGCGCCGCGCGCGCGATGTTGATGGCGCGCCCCTCGCCCGTCCCGCCAAAATCCGTCTCGTAGGCGCCGAGCACCGCGCCGATGTCCACCTCGGTCAACATGGCGAGCGTGACGCGGGCCGGCACGGGGCGCAGGACGACGTCGAACACCGGCAGCTCACCGCGCTCCCCGAGCTCGATGGCGGTGAGGGTGGCGTCGATGTCGAGCTCGGCGCCGTCCACGTCCGGCACCTTCTGGTGCTGTTCCATGTCGAGCCGCGCGTCGACGGGCGCCCGGCGCACGACCTCGGTGAGCTGCTCGAGGGTGCGGCGGGCGCGCGCGCGGTCGAAGCTCAGCTCGAAGGGCAGCTCGACGGTGCCCTCCCGCGCCCCGTGGGCGCGCGCGAGGCGAGCGGCGAGGGTCCCGCGCGTGGCGTGGCTCAGCACGCGCTGCTCGGTGCCGTCGACGTCGAGCTCGATGCCGAGCTCGGCGCGCTCGACCCGCAGGCTCTCGCCGTGGGCGCGCAGGAAGGCCTCCTCGGCACCGTAGAGCGCCCGACGCCGCTCGAGCCAGGCCCGCAGCGGCGCTTGCCGGCTGGGGAGGCTCCCTCCGACGACGACCCCCGGCAGCGCGCGATCAGGGGGCAAATAGTGGCGACTCAGCCAGTATCCGGCACCGCCGACGGCCCCCGCGAGCATCGCCCCAGCCCCTATCATGAAGCCTATCCAGCGCACGGGTCGATCCTACCTCCAACGGAGCAGGGTTGGCCAAGCTCCGCAGCCCTCTGACGCTCGAGCGGGCGGCTTCTCTTCCCAGGTGGGCGAGAGGCGTGATCTGGCGGCTCAGTCGGCCTCCAGCAGGGCCTGATCCCACGAGCGCAGCCGACGAAGGCGCTCGACGACCCGCTCCCGGAGCGGCGCCGGCAAGGCCACGGCGTGCAGCTCCTCGCCGCCGTCGGCGTCCCGGGTCATCGCCCAGCGCAGGAAATGAGCGAGCGCTCGGCCACGCGGGCGCTCGAGCTGGTTCTCGTAGACGAGCACGTAGGAATAGCTGCTGAGCGGATAGGCCTGGTCGGCCGGCAGGTCGAGGAGGGAGGGCGGGAGCTCGGCGTCGGGCGGCCCGGCGGCGGCGGCGGCAGCAGCAACCCCCTGAGGGGACGGCAGCACGACCTGCCCTCGAGAGGTCTCCAGGGCGGCCATCGACAAGCCGCGCCGGGCGGCGCGCGTCGCCTCCAGGTAGCCGATGGCGCCGGGCGTCTGCGCCACCCACTCCGCCAAGCCCTCCGCGCCCTTGGCCCCGCTGCCCGTAGGCCAGACCACGCTCTTTCCCGTGCCCACACGGGCTGCCCAGTCTGGGCTGAGCTTGGTCAGGTACTCCGTGAAAACCCCAGAGCTGCCGCTACCATCGGCCCGATAGACCACCCGGATGGGCAGCGCGGGCAGCGCGACGGCACCGCCCGCGCCCGCGAGCTCCGGCTCGTCCCAGCGCGTCACGCGACCGAGGTAGATGTCGGCGAGCTGGCGAGGGCTGAGCTGGAGCTCCGGCACCCCAGGGAGCTGATACACGATGGCGAGCGCCGTCACGGCGACCGGGAGCTGCCAGAGGGTGCGCGACGCGCGCTCGAGCTCGGACTCCCGCAGCGGGACGTCCGTGACGCCGAAGTCGACGCTCCCGCTCATGACCTGTCGGACCCCCGCCGCGGAGCCGAGCGCCCGAAACCCCACGGTCACGTCGGGGAACTCGTGCGTGAACGCGCTGGCCCAACCCGTGAGCAAGGGCTCGACCGTGCTGGCGCCCGCGCCGAGCAAGCTCACGGGGGCGGGCGACGCACCCACGGGAGCGTCACCGCTCGTTCGGCCGCACCCGCTCGTCGCGGCCACCAACCAGCCCACCACGACGCCCACGCGCGCCCCGCGCCAGGCCCGGGAGCGCTCGCCCGCGCCGCCGCGCGTCGTGGCCGTGAGCCGGGGAGATCGCATGCTGGCTCGCTCAGCGCCCCGTGGAGCCGAAGCCCGCGCTGCCTCGGGCGGTGGGCTCGAGCGTGAGCGTCCACTCGGGCTCGACCCGCACGATGGGCACGATGACGAGCTGCGCGACGCGCGCGAGCGGCTGCACGACGAACGGCTCCTGCCCCAGGTTGACGAGCAGCACCTGGACCTCGCCGCGATAGTCGGCGTCGATCGTTCCAGGAGAGTTGAGCATCCCGATGCCATGGTGGAGCGCGAGCCCCGAGCGAGGCCGCACTTGGCCTTCGTAGCCCTCGGGGATCGCGAGGGCCAGCCCAGTGGCGATGAGGCGCCGGTCACCGGGGTTCAGCGTGAGGGGAGCATCGAGGGCAGCGTGCAGATCCAAGCCGGCTGCTGCGGCGGTCTGGTAGCTGGGCAGCGGCACCTCGACGGGGCCGACTCGACGGATGGGCAAGCGCATCGCTCGCTTGTCACCATGCCGGCGCCGCGCCGCAAGGGGCTGCCCGCGCCGCCGAACGGTGCTAGGTCGCGCCCCATGTGGATCACGGCCAACGGCGAGTCGAGAGAGGTCCCGGACGGTCTCACCGTCCAGCAGCTCATCGCCCACCTCGGGCTCGGCGAGGGTCAGGTCGCGGTCGAGCGCAACCGCGTCCTCGTCCCACGGGCGCAGCACGCGGCCACGCTCGTGGTCGACGGGGACGTGCTCGAGATCGTGCACTTCGTGGGCGGCGGCTGAGCCGGCCTCAGGGCGCCGCGCGCGCCTGGCGAGCCAGCTCCAAGTAGGCCGCCGCCCCGGAGCGCCCCTGCCCTCGCTCCTCCGGGGACAGCGCGCGCACCGGCTTGGCCGGCGACCCACGGGTCAGCCAGCCGGCGGGGGCGACGCTCCGAGGGGCCAGCACGCTCCCCGCCGCGAGCAGGGCCTCCGCCTCCACCCGCGCGTTGTCGAGCAAGACGCTCCCCATCCCCACGAGCGCGCCGTCCCCCACGCGGACGCCGTGGAGGATGACCCCGTGCCCCACCGTGACCTCCTCGCCGACCCACGTCTCCGACAGCCCGCCCGTGAGGTGGACGCAGCAGAGGTCTTGTAAGTTACTGCGCGCCCCGATCACGATCCGGCCGACGTCCGCGCGCAGCACCGCGCCGTACCACACGCTGGCCTCCTCGCCGATCTCCACGTCCCCGATGATGGTGGCGTTGTCCGCGATGAAGGCGCTCGGGGCGATGCGAGGCCAGATCCCGTTCCAAGGTTTGATGATCGTCATGAGGACAGCACCGGGAGGCTGCGGAGCGCGCGCTGCGCCCCCTGAGGGAGCGCGGCCAACAGCTCCGGCTCCAGCGCCTCGGCCTCCAGGGAGTGCTTGAAGGCCCGCACCACGCGCACGTCCACCAGCTCCCCCGTGACGTCGCGGCGGGCGCCGAAATGGACGATCTCGTTGCGCTCGTTGCGCCCGGTGTAGCCGCCCTGCCGCCCCGGGCCCTCCACCAAGACGCGCTGGACGCTGCCGACGAGCGCGTGGAGCGCCGACGAGCGCTGGCGCTCCGAGAGCGCGAACAGCTCCGCGAGCCGCGCGCTCTTCTCCGCCTCGGGGACGTCGTCCTCGAGCCGCTGCGCAGGCGTGTACGGCCGAACGGAGTACATGAAGCCGAACAGGCTGCTGAACTCCGCGCGCGCCACGAGCGCGAGCGTCCCCTCGAAATCTTCGCGTGTCTCTCCTGGAAACCCGACGATGACGTCCGTGCTCAAGGTCAGCCCCGGCACGGCCTGCTTCAGCGCC
Source organism: Myxococcota bacterium (assembly GCA_963169915.1). Lineage (GTDB taxonomy): Bacteria > Myxococcota_A > Polyangia > Polyangiales > Polyangiaceae > JADLEQ01. The sequence goes on along the minus strand of CAUJEM010000038.1, from coordinate 916 downwards.
TCGGTGCGCTCGAGGTACTCGGCCACGCTGTAGCGGCGGAGCATTCGGCGTAGCACGGCGTCGCTCCCGGACTGCACCGGCAGGTGCAGGTGCCGCACGAGCACCGGGAGCTCCGCGTGCGCCAGGATGAGCGACGGGGTCAGGTGCCGCGGATGAGGGCTCGTGTAGCGCAGGCGCGCGAGCCCCGGCACGCGCGCCGCGATGGCGCGCAGGAGCGCTGGGAACTCGCTCTCGTCCTGCTTGGCGAGCGCGCCGCTCGTGTGACGCCACCGCGCGTCGCCCGCGCCCGGCGCCGGCGCCAGGCTCCCCTCGGGGTCACGATAGCTGTTGACGGTCTGGCCGAGCAGGGTCACCTCCTTGGCGCCGGCTTCCACCAGCCGCTCGACCTCCTCCACGATCTCCCGAGCGGACCGATAGCGCTCCGGCCCGCGGGTGTACGGCACGATGCAGTAGGTGCAGCGCTCGTTGCAGCCCTTCATGGTGGTGACGAAGGCGGTGGCCGAGCGCCAGCCGGGGAGCGGCTCGGCGCGGAGGAAGCTCGGCTGCACGACGTCGAACTCCGTGCGGGCGCGCGGCGGACCGCCGAGCTCTTGCTCGGCGAGCAGGTGCGGCAGCTCGGCGATGTTGTCCGGGCCGATCAGGACGTCGATGGCCGGCATCGCTCGGAGCAGCAGCTCCCCCTCCTGCTGCGCGACGCAGCCCGCCACCACCAGCAGGAGCTCCGGCCGCGTGCGCTTGAGCACCGCCACGCGCCCCACCTCGGACCTGAGCTTGTGCTCCGCCTTCTCCCGCACGCTGCAGGTGTTGAGGATCATGATGTCCGCCGGCTCCTCCGGCGCCGCGGGGTGGTACCCCGAGCGCACCAGCACCTCCGCCATGCGGTCGGAGTCGTGGCTGTTCATCTGGCAGCCGAAGG
>CAUJEM010000037.1 GCA_963169915.1 Myxococcota bacterium | reverse complement strand
GGGGTTCCTCTTGTTGGCGGCTTTTGTTGTCTTGCGGTGGGGGGGGGGCTTTGGGGGGGGCGCGGGGGGGCCCGGGCGCCGCGGCGGTGTCCTGGATGAGCAATACTGGCCTGATCGCTGAAAACTGAGCCTATCCCGGGGGACCTCTCCCGCTCGGGAGCCCGCTTTAATCAGAGCCGCTCCCCGAGAGTCGAATTATCGACAAATTATTCTGCAATTTCGCCGACCCTCGCCCGAGCTGGCGGCGCGCGCCCCGGCCGCGGCTCAGCGCTGCCCCTGCCACCGCAGGCGCCGCGCGGGGTCCCCGCGACGCCGCTGGCGGGGCCGCCAGTGGGCCCAGGCCCGGAGGCCCAGCTCCACGCCGAGCAGCAGCAGGAGCAGCCCCACGAGCTCCGGGGTCAGATCCAGCAGCGGCGGCTCGCCGCTCGAGGTCGCGGCCACGGTGGACGGAGGGGGGATTGGGAGCGTCGTCAGCTCGGCGGGCTCGACGCTCGCCACGGCCTCGAAGGGCTGATCCGCAGCGGTGATGGTGTAGCGGCCGAGCCGCCGAGGGCTGAGCTGGGTCTCGCCCGGCGCGAAGGCGGGCGAGCCCTCCGGGCTGCTCAGCGCCGCGCCCGGGGGGACGAACCAGCTCCCCTCGCCCACGGTCAGTCGCGCTGCCCCGCCACTCCGACGCGCGCGCCGAAGGACCTCGTCGAGCAGCGCCAAGAACCCCGGGCGCAAGGCCAGGTCACTCTCTCCCACGGACACGGGCAGCGTGAGCACCAGCGCTTGGCCGCGGCCCACGCCGAGCTGCCAAGCGAAGGGCGCACCATCGGACCAGCGCGCGAGCAAGGTGGCCCCGGCGGGCAGCCCGCTGTCCAGGTTGACCCGCCGCGCGGCGTGGAGCTCCCCGAGGCTGCTGCCCTCGGGCCCGAGCCAGCTCACCGAGCCCACGTCGACCCCCTGGGCGGGGTGCTCCCCATAGCTGGCTTTGCCGACCAAGAGCGGCTCGAGCGTGGAGCCGAGCTGCACGTCCTCGACGCGCGGCCCGAGCAACGCCAGGACCACCCCACCGCGCTCGAGGTACGCGCTCAGCGCCGCGCGGGACGCCGGCGGGAGGCCACCGGGATCATCGAGGATGAGCGCTCCGAACCGCCGCAGCTCGGCCAACGCTTCGGGCAACAGCTCGAGCGGCCGCACCTCCAGCTCCTCCGTCAGCGCGTGGAGCGCTTGCTCGAGCACGGTGGGCCCTCCGGTCATGACCGACGCCTCCGCGGCGTCGACGACGACGCCGACGACGAGCTCCGCCGGCGCAGCGGAGACGGGCGCCCAGTCGTCCCCCGCGATGGCATCGGTGCCCGTCAAGCGAACGTCGAGCTGCTCCGCGGTGGGCTCCGTCAGCGCCAGGGTCACGCGCTGCTCCCCCTCCTGCTCCTGCAGCGCCACGCTGGCGAGGGTCTGGCGCCCCAGGCGCAGCTGCACCTGGCGCCCCCGCGCGGCCTCGCGCCCATTGCAGGCGAGCCTCACCTCGATCTGGCGCTCTCGCCGCTCCGCCGTGATCACCCCACAGTCGGCGTAAGGGTGCGCCAGCGCCGGCAGCGGCGCCGTGAGCCGCTGCCCCTCCCCCAGCGGGGACAGCGCGGGCGCCGCAAAATCGCTGAACACCGCCACGCGCTTGTCGAGCTGTGGCAGCTCGCGGAGCGCGCTCTGAGCGACGGCGAGCGCCGCCTCGAGCGCCGTGCCGCTGTCGCTCGGCTGGAGCTGCTCGAGCGTCCGCCGGACCACCGCGAAGTCCGTGGTGGCCGCCAGCGCGAGCCGCGCCGGCTTGCCCGCCAAGACCACCGCGATGCTGTCACCCGCGCGGGCCGAGGCCACCAGCTCGAGCGCGCCGCGGCGCGCCTGCTCGAAGCGCGCGGGCTCCCCCGCCTCACGCGCCTGCATACTGAGCGAGTCGTCCACGACCAGCGCGAGGGCAACCGAAGCGCCCGCCGTCCGCTCGATGGTCAACCGTGAGCAGCGCACCAGCGGGGTCGCCCCCAGGAGCGCCAAGGTGGCGATGAGCAGCGCGCGCACGAGGAGCAGCACCCGATCTTCGAGCTTGCTCCGCTGCTGGGCCACCGGCGCGGCGCGGGCGACCAGCTTCGCCGGCGGAAACGGTCGCTCCACCGCCCGCCCGCGCCGCAGCAGGTGGGCCGCCAGCGGGACCACGACGAGCAGCCCAGCCGCCAGCGCGGCCGCGACGACGAAGCTCACGAGCTCGACTCCAGGAGTCGCTGCAGCGCCGACAGCGGCTCCTCGTCGGTCACGAGATCGACCCACCGACCGGCGCGCGCGAGGACGCGCGCGCGCCACGTCTCGCCGATGTCCGCGAGCGCGGCGAGGTACGCGTCGCGCGCCGCCGCTGCGTCGGTCTCGGTGATGACGTCGCCCTCGAGGCTGCGAAGCCGCAGCGGACCCTCGTAGGGGAAGCGCGCCTCTTCGGGATCGAGCACCCGCACCACGAGCAGCTCACGGCCTCGTGCCCCCAGCGCCATGACGGCCTCCAGCGCGTCCTCCGGCAGGTCCAGCAGGTCACTGAACAGCACGATCAGCGCTCCCCGGCGCGCCCGACGCGCCACCGGGGCGAGCGCCTGGGTCAGGAGCCCGGGCTCGGCCACGAGATCACCTCCCGCGCGGCAGCTCTCCAGGGCGGCGACCACGCGCTCGAAGGCCTCGCGCCCGCTCGCCGCGCCAAGGCGCGGTCCGCCCGCCCCTCCCACCCAGTCGAGCGCCACCGCGTCGCCGGCGTGGACCGCGATGCGGGTGAGCGCCGCCGCGAGCAGCCCGACCCAGGCGAGCTTCGAGGCGGGCGCCGTGGCGCCCCGAAACCCCATGGACGCGCTGGCGTCGAGGATGAGGCTGACGCTACGATCGGTCTCGGTCTCGAACTCCCGGACGAGCAGCTTTCCGTGGCGCACGAGCGCGCGGCGGTCCAGAAACCGTAAATCATCCCCGGGCACGTAGCTGCGGTAGCCGCCGAACTCGATGCCCGCACCGCGGCGCACGCTGCGGTGCCCCCCAGCGAAGAGGCCGTCCGCCAGGACCCGCGCTCGCAGCCGCAGCGGGGCTAGCTTGCCCCAGTCGAGCACCGGCTCTTGCACCAGCCCCTCATAATGCGCTCACCAGGCTCATGACCACACCGATCGCCACGCCGAGGAGCGCGGCCAGCACCGCCAGCACGATCCAGAGGGAGCTCAGGCGCGGCGCTGGCTCGGGCTCCGGCGGCGCGGGGGCGCGCGGGGGCGCGGTGAGCGCCAGCGCCGTGTCCGAGAGCGCGGGGTCGTGCCCCTCGGGACGCACCGCGGCCTCGTCCTCGGGCGCCGCGAGCGCCTGACGGAGCGCCGCGGCGAGCGCGGACAGCGAGGGATAGCGCTGCTCCGGAGCGCGTGCGAGCGCGTGGCTGACCACCGCCGAGAGCGCCGGGCTCACCGCGACGCCGCGCGCCGCCAGGGGCACGAGGGGCTGGACCAGGTGCGCCGTCATGGTGGCGATGGGGGTGGCTCCACGGAACGGCACCTCCCCCGCGAGCAGCTCGTACACGATGACGCCCACCGCGTACACATCGACCCGCCCGTCGATCTCGTCACCCCGCGCTTGCTCTGGGGCCATGTACTCCGGCGTGCCAAACACCATGTCCTGCTCCGTGAGCGCACCGAGGGAGTCGGCGGCGCCCCGGTGCAGCAGCTTGGCGAGCCCGAAATCCAGGAGCCGGACCTGCTCCCGCTGCTCCCGCTGCTCCACCATCACGTTGCTGGGCTTGAGATCTCGATGGACCACGCCGAGCGCATGAGCTTGCTCGAGCGCCTCACAGATCTGCACCGCCAGCGTGACCGCGCGGGTCGCCGTCAAGGGCCCCTCGCTTCGCAGGTGCTCGAGCGACGCGCCCTGCACCCGCTCGAGCGCCATGTAGAGGCGACCCTCCGGGGTCTCTCCCACCTCGAGCAGCGCCACCAGCCCCTCGCCGCGGAGCTGGCTCAAGATCCGCGCCTCCCGCTTGAAGCGCGTGCTCTGCTGCCGGTCCCCGACGAGGTGCTGGTGGATCAGCTTGAGCGCGATGCGCGTCCCTACGGGGACCACGGGCTCGGCCGGCTCGGCCTCGGTGGCCTCACAGACGGCGTCGTACACGCGGCCGCTCGCGCCCTCTCCGATGACGCCCAGCAGACGATAGCGCCCGACCCGCTCCAGGGCGGCGTCGGCCGGCGCCGCGCTCTTCACTCGAGCCCCGCGCAGGCCGAGAGCACCTTGGGGCTGACCCAGGTCGGGTCGAGCGGCTGCTCGGGCGCCTGCTGACGCCAGGCCTTGCACGCGAGCGCGGCCTGCCCGGGCGCGTCGAGCGCCACGAAGGCCTCCAAGAGCGCGCGGTGGAGGGTGGCGAGCTGAGGCTTGCTGAGCAGGCCGGGGTTGGCCAAGAGGCGCGTGCCGCGCACGAGCACCTCCACGTAGCGCGCCGCGCGCAGATCGGCGCCCAAGCTCGGGAGCTCGGCGTCCGCCTTGCGCTGGAGCGTGCGCTGCTCCGCGGATCCCTCGCTGCACGCAGCGCCCGCGGCGAGGCGCGCCGCCTCCGCGCCGCTCGGGGTGAGCGCCAAGTCCGTCAGCGGGATGAGCAGGACGTCCCCGCGCAAGATCTTGCGGCCCTTGAGCCCGTTGTAGTGATCGAGCATCCAGGCCTTGTTCATGTCACCAAGGAAGCGATAGGCGAGCGTGATGGTGGTGTCACTCTGGCCCGCGATGACGGTCAGGTTGTAGGGCACGATGATCTGCTCGCCCTCCGCCGGCGTGAGCCACGGGCTCGAGCCGTTGGCGACGGAGAGCACGTCCGCGCGGTACGAGGCCCCCAGCAGCTCGGTGGCCAGCTTGGCCCAGGTGTCTCCGGCGACGACGCGACGCTGCCCGAGGGCGGGGACCTCCAGGCGCATCCCGGGCGTGATGGGCGAGCCGCCTTGCGCGTCCAAGCCGTTGGCGACCACGAGCAGGCTCTCCCGCTGGATGCTGCCGTAGTTGGCCTCCGCGATGGAGGCGAGCGTGTCTCCGGCCTTCACCACCAGCGTGAAGCCGTCGGCCGGGGACGCCAGCGCCAAGAGCGCAGCGTGCAGCGCGGCGGCGTAGAGGCGTGATGAGGGGCGGCGGAGCATGGAAGCGGGGACTCTCACGCCAAGCCTACCGACGCGCTCGCGCGGTGACCACTCCCCCGAGGGAGCCCCGCCCGCGGCTCAGCGCGCTGCCGGCTCCGGGCGGCCGAAGGCGGTCCCGACGTTGAACTGCAGCATGATGCCCGTCCCGAAGGGGCGCTTCTCGGTGCCTTCCTCTCTCCGCGGGGAGTCGCCCCCCACGTAGCGGTACACCGTCCGCTCACCCCCGAAGCTCCGGCCGAGATCCAGCTCGACCCCGAACCGGACGCCGCTCGGCAGCGTCCACTCCACCGGGAAGGCCAAGCCCACGAAGGTGCCGTAGTCGAGCGCGTCCTGCATGAGAAACGCGATGCTGGGAGCGAACACCAGCGACCTGGTCGCGACCGCGATGACGCCTGCGGAGGCTCCGAAGACGACGTTGACGTCGTTCGGCGTCTGCTCCTCGTCGTAGTAGTAATAGCTGTCGTCCTCGGTGGCGCCGGTGGGCATCAGCGCCCGCGCCGCCAGCCGCAGCCGCTTGGCGACATAGGCGCCGCCCTGCACGCCGATGTTGACCCCGCTGCTGTAGCGCTCGTCGAACGCGAGGTGCGAAATGAGCAAGTCGACGAAGGGCGTGTTCTCCGCCGCGGCGCCGTCGGCGAGCCGCTCGGCGGGGGAGGGCGACGGTCGACCGAGAGGCGCCGCGGGGCCGGAGCCCCGCGGCGGCGCGATGAAGGGCGGCGGCGGGGGCTCCTCGACCGGCGCCGCCGCGGGGGCCGGCGGCGGCGACGCGGGAGCCGCTGGAGGCGCCGCGCTCGGCGCAGGGGGCACGCTCATGGCGCTGGGCGACGGCGGCGCGGCAGGCGGCGCGGCGACGGGCGGCGGCGGGGGCTCATTGGCCGCCCGAGCGGCGGCAGGGCCGAGCAGCCCGATCCCCAGCGCCCCCACGAGACCACCCCAAGATCGATGCTTGCCCATGGGCTTTGAGCTTAGCCCTTGCCCCCTCGTGCTTCAAGATCGGCGTTCGGCCGCCGCGCGCGCTCCCCTGGCTCGGCGCGAGCGCGGTGGCCATGCTAGGAGAGCGGCCGTCATGTCGTCTGCTGCCTCTCGGCGAAGGGTCCCGCGCGGCGTCCTCACGCTGGGGCTGCTCATCACCTTGGCGCTGACGTCCGCGCGCGCTCGAGCGACCGTCGTCGAGCGCATCGTCGCGGTCGTGGGGGAGCGCGCCATCCTGCTCAGTGACTTGAGAGAGCGCGCGCGGCCCTTCGCGCTGAAGGTGGAGGCCGAGGTGCCGCCCGGCGCGCAGCGCGCCGCCGCGATGTCACAGCTCTACCGCATGCTCGTCGAGCGGATGGTGGACGAAGAGCTCCAGCTCCGCGCGGCCGCGCGCGCGCGCCTCACGGTGACCTCGAAGGAGATTGACGAGGCCATCCAGCGCGTGGCGCGCCAGAACCGCGTCAGCGTCGAGGCGCTGCTCGCCGAGACGCAGCGGAGCGGCATGAATGAGCGGCAGTACCGCGAAGAGGTGCGGCGTCAGCTCCTGGAGGTCAAGCTCATCAACCTGCGTGTCCAAGGGCGCCTCAAGATCTCGGAGGAAGATCTGCGCGCCGCCTTCCGCGGCTTGGTCCTCGAGGAGCGCGCCAAGCTGCGCTATCGCGCCGCGTGGATCTTGCTGCCGGCCTCCGCGGACGCCGCGGCGACGCTCGCCACCGCCCAGCGGCTCTCCCAGCAGGCGCGCGGCGGCGCGGACTTCGCGGCGCTCGCCAGAGCGCACTCCAGCGACGCCGCCACCCGCGCGCGCGGCGGCGACCTCGGGTGGCTCAGCGCGGGCAAGCTGCCCGCGCCCCTCGAGCGCGCCGCGCACGCGCTGGAGGTGGGGGAGGTCTCCGCGCCCATCCGCTGGGGGGAGCAGCTCGCCGTCCTCAAAGTGACCGAGCGGGACGAGACGGAGCTGCCCAGCTACGAGGAGGCGCGGGACGAGCTCGCGGAGCGCGTCTACATGGAGAAGATGGCCAAGGCTCGTAAGAGCTGGGTGGATGGGCTGCGTCGCCGCAGCTATTGGGAGATCCGGCTCTAGGGCGGCGCAGGCTCAGCGCCCGGGCCCTCGAGCCCGATGAGGTTATTGCTGACGCGCTGCGCGTAGAGCGCCCCGCGAGCGCGCGGCGCGGCGCGCGCCGCGGCCCTCCCCTCTTGCTCCAAGAGCCGCGCGAGCGCTTCGGTGCCCACGAACCCATCCAGACGCAGACCATTGACGAACAGGGTGGGGGTCGCGAGCACGGCGTAGCGCCCGGCCAAGAGCAGATCCTCCGCGAGCCAGCGCTCGACCTGATCACTGGGGGTCGCCAGCCAAGCGGCGACGACGCCAGGGGCGAGCCCCACCTGCTCGACCCAGCGCTCGAGCTGCTCACGATCGGCCGGCTCGGTGCTGGCCGCGACCGCGTCCAAGAAGCGGTAGTGCGCCAGCGGCTCACGCTCGAGCAGGGCGAGGGCGACGCGCGCCGCCGCGACCGCGTTCGGGTGCTGCGAGAGCGGGCGGTGACGCCACGACACCCGCAGGCCGGCCTCCGGCGTGCCGCGGAGGCGCCCGAGCTCACGCCAGAGCCGGCGCGTCGCTGGGCAGTCCAGATCACCGAACACCACGAGGGTCAGCGGGGAGGCCGCCGGCCCCAAGAGCGCAGCCCCGGCTCGGAGCGGGAGCAGCGCGGCGCTCTCGCTCGAGTTCGGCGGTGCTAGCCGCGCCTCGTCGCCAGCGCGGACCAGCCCCGGCGCGGTCGCGGGGCCGTCGGCGGTGAGCCAAGCGTCCCCACCAGGGGCGGCTGGGGTGGCCGAGGGGGGCTCCGCGGGGTCGTTGGGCTCCGTGAGGGGTGGCTCCCCCGGAGCGACGGGCGCGCCCTCCCCCTCGCCCTCCTCGAGGGGCTCAGGGGGCTGCCCCGGCGAGCCCTGGACCGGCGCGCTCGACGCGCCTGCTGAAGCGCCGCCGCCAGCGCGCCCGCTCTGCAGCAGGGCGACCACGACGCCGAGCCCACCGGCGCCCCCGACGAGCACCAGCGCCAAGACGCCCAGCACGAGGGGCCACGCCGGCCGCGGTGGCCTCGCTGCTGCGGCGGGGGCGGGCGCGGCCCGCGTCTCCCGCAGCGCGTCTCCGGGCCGCGAGGGATCGCGCGGCAGCGCCGCCGGAGGCGCGCCGTCGCGCGGCTCCACGACCAGGGGGGGCTCGCCTGGTGCGGTCGAGGTGCGCTCCGCGGCGGCGCTCCCTCCTCGCAGCGCTCGCTCGAGCGCGGCGAGGGCGCTGGCGTCCGCCTGGGGTCCGGCCTCCGCCGTGGTGTGCCCGCCGGGCGCCCCGGGGAGGAGCTTAGCCAGCGCCTCCTGCCCGTACAGCCTACGGGCGACGTCCACCAAGCCGAAGCCCTCGAGCGTCGCCTCGCCCGCGCGCACGGCGATGAGCTCCGGGACCACCCAGCCGTGGGAGGAGCCGCCGTCGTGCAGGCGGCCGAGCGTCTCCGCGAGCTGCCCGAGCCAGCCGTCCGCCCACTGCCGCTCGGGCGGTGGCTCGGCCACGAGCAGCTCGTCGAGGCGCCGCTCCCCCCCCGCCTCCCATGCCAGCACCAAGCGCCCCTCGGCGATGCCCGCGGCGATGGGGCGGGCCAGCCGAGGCACGCCCAAGGCGAAGCGCCGGCACTGCCCGAACAGCTCCGCCGCGTCCGCACCTGCGACGAGCCCGAGCGGCGCCACGAGCACGGCGAGGACCACGCGCTCGCCGAGGCGATCGCGCCCCTCCGCGAGCTGCACGGCACCGACGGCCCCGCGGTAACGCTCGATCCGAAACCGTCCGAGCAGCGCTTCACCAGCCTCCAGAGCCATGCCGCTCGCAGCCTAGCCCCTGGCGCGCGCCCCTGACAGGCGTGGCGGTGTCAGAATGGCACGCCACCGGGACCGCGCGCCAAGCTGGCGAGCCCGCAGTGCGTCGTCGCGCCAAGGCGTCCCCCCTCGAGGCCGGCTCGACGCCGCGCCCAGCTCCAGCAAGCATTTGCCGGTTGGCACGCTCCGTGCTCCAAAGGGCGCCCATGTCTCGCCGCCGCCACCTGAGCAGAGCCCTCCTCGCGCTCACCGTCACTCTCGGCGGGGCTGCCCCCGCCGCGGCCCAGACGCTGACGCTGGCGCCCACCGTCACCCGCACGAAGTCAGCGCGCGACTCCTCGCGCGAGCCGCTGTGGATGTCCTACAAGGACTGCACATCGGACGACGCCTATCAGTTCACGGTCAGCGTGATGAACTACCAAGGCTACGCGCTGGAGGTCTGGGCGGGCAGCAGCGTCGACTGTGGCGCCTACGACAAGCGGCACGGCACCTCGCCGCAGTGCTGGCCGGTCTACGCGCCCAGCACGCCGACGGCCAGCACCTTCAGCCTCCTCGTGCGCGTCCAGGACATCATCGCGCAGCGAAAGGGCGGGGACATCGCCGCGTCGCCAGGAACCAGCGCAGACTGCGATGCCTACTCCGGTCCCACCACGCCGCAGTCGCTCAGCCTCTACTTCTTTCTCTTGAACGGCTCTGGCGAGGCGCCCGCGGGGTTCACGCCGGCCGTCTACACGGCGGCGAAGTACGATCTCCTGGGCCCGGTGCCCCCCACCAACGTGAAGGCCGGCGCCGGTGAGGGCGCCCTCATCGTCCGCTTCGATGGCTCGACGGACAACGACCGCCAGGGCTACCGCTTCTATTGTGACCGCACGACGCTCGAGGGTGCGGACGGGGGCGGCTGCGCGAGCGCCGCGCTGGTGCCCGGGGAGCTCCCGGACGAGAGCTATTATTGCGGCAGCGTCACCGGCGCGCTCAGCAGCCGTGGGGAGGTGAGCGGCCTCGAGAACCAAGCGCGCTACGCGGTCGCCGTGGCCGGCGTGGACACCGTCGGCAACGTCGGCAAGCTGAGCGCCTTGGCCTGCGGCTCGCCCCAGGAGGTCACGGACTTCTTCGAGGAGTACCGCGCCGCAGGGGGTGAGGCGGGCGGCGGCTTCTGCTCGCTCGGCGCCCGCGGCGGGCAGGGCGCCAGCGCGCTCCTGCTCGGCGCGCTGCTCGCCTTGGGGCTGCGACGGAGGAGCGCGTGATGGGCTCCGCGCGACAGCTGGGGCGCTGGCTCGCCCCGCTCGCGCTGACGGGCGCGGCCCTCGGGCTCTCCGGGGTCGCGCGCGCGCAGGGCGTGGATGAGTTCGGCCCCTATGGTGGGAAGGAGACGGGCATCCAGCGGAGCCCGCAGGACTACGCCGTCGAGCTGAGGTTCGGTCGCTACGTGCCGAGGGTCGACGACGAGTTCAGCGGCGCCGCCCCCTTCAAGGACACCTTCGGCACCGACAACCGCTACCTCGTGGGCCTGGAGCTCGACTGGCAAGCGCTCCGGCTGCCGTACTTCGGCTCCCTCGGGCCCGGGGTGGGGCTGGGCTACACCAGCGCCTCCGCCAACGCTCGCTTCAGCGACGGCACGGGGCGCTCCGAGCAGGAGACCACGCTGGCGGTGCTGCCGGTGTACGCGGTGGGGGTGCTCCGCGTGGATCTACTGGCACGCGAGCTGCGCATCCCACTCGTGGCCTATGGCAAGCTGGGGCTGGGCTATGCCCTCTGGTGGAGCAGCCTCGGGGACGAGGCGAGCCACGTGGGTGACGTGGAGGGCAAGGGCGCCAGCTACGGCTGGCAGTTCGCCTTGGGCGGCATGCTGGAGCTCGACTGGATGGACCGCCAATCATCCATCAACCTGGACACCACCGCCGGCATCAACCACACGTACTTCTTCGCGGAGTGGTACCGGAGCGATCTCAGCGGCTTCGGAAACGGCACGCTCCAAGTGGGCGAGAGCACCTGGATGCTCGGCCTGGCGATGGAGCTGTAGTCCCCGCGGTGACGCTAGCGGGCGCGCAGCAGCCGGTCGATGTGCTTCTGCTCCCAGGCGAGCGCCCGCTCGTAGTAGCGGTACTCCTGCTCTCGGCGGAGGAACTCCTCCGAGTGCAGCGACGCACGGCCGCCGCTGACGCTGGGCGGGACGACGTGGTGCAGCAGCTCGTGGAACACGATGTACGCCACGAAGTAGCGGGGTACCCACTCCGCGTCGAGGACGGGGTGCACGCGGACGAGCCGCTCCGCGGAGCTGTAGGTGCCCAGCTTGATGGCGTCGCGCTTGACCGCCTTGCGCGGCGCGCTGCGGCGCCCCCAGGTGATGAGCACGTCGCTGATGGCGCTCCCGAAGTAGGCCTCGTTCAGCTGCGCGAAGACGCTCAGCAGATCATGGTGCTGGCCGCGGGTCTTCAGCGCTCCCTTGACGGGCTGCGACGCTCGGATCCGGTGGCTGTTGGCGTCGATGAACTCCCCCACCACCTGCGACGCCGCGGGATCGTCGAACGCCACCCAGCGCACGAGCGCGTCCACGACGCGCTCCGGCGCTCCCAGGAACATCATGTGGAGCCGCAGCTTGAACGTGCCGCGCTGGCGCGTGTGGCTCACCATGTTGTGGCGGTTGTCCGTCACCGAGAGCTGCACGGGCCCGCTCAGGGCGTTCTCGAAGCGTCGCTCGAGCGTCTGCCGGGCCCCCTCGTGCACGAAGATCTGTGGGCCGATGGGAGTGAACCGCAGCGCGAGCTGGCTCATCCGTGGATCCGGGATGCGGACCGCCGCTGGCGCCATGCGCGCCGCCGCCTTGCCTCGACGCGGGCCGGCCGCCGACGCCATCCACGGCAGCGCCGTGACCCGTCGGGCCCGCGGCCCGTCGCCACCTCGCCCGAGGAGCCCCTCGGCGGCGGAGTCATGAGCTGGGCAGAGGGTCGATCGAGTCATGGCGAGGCGGGCTCTAGGGGGGCTACGGCGCGGACCCCACAACGTCAAGGAACACAAAAAGAGTCTGTATTTCCATTAGCTTGGCCTCAGCAGCCCCCTGCCCTGCCGGACCCCGCCTAAGTCAGCGAGACCTCCGAGCTTTCTCACCCCGACGAGCACGAGCGCTGCAGTTTGTGCACACCGGGCCACGAGCTTGCCCACAGCAACGCCGCTGGTTCACCCGCAGGCTACCCCCAAGTTATCCACAGAGCGTTGCGGCTCTTGGCGCTCCCGCACGCCGCAGCGGCGGCGCCCGCACCGAGCGGACAGCGCCGCTGCGCCACGGGCTCCTCAGCTCGGCCGGGTGGTCCCGGCGCCGCTCGAGGCGGCACGACGCGCGCCGCTGTTCTTGGACGGCGCCTCTTCCGTCGGGCTCCCCTCCGCGGGGGCGGCGCTGCGCCTCGCGATCCCGCTGACCTCGAGGACCTTGGCCTCGATGCGCGCCATCAGCTCGGGGTGCTGCTCGAGATAGGTGCGCGCGTTGTCCCGCCCCTGGCCGATCCGCTCGGACTCGAAGGAGTACCAGGCGCCGCTCTTCTGGATGATGTTGTGATCGGACGCGAGATCCACCACCTCCCCCGAGCGGCTGACGCCGACCCCGTAGAGGATGTCGAACTCCGCCTCGCGGAAGGGCGGCGCCAGCTTGTTCTTCACGACCTTCACCCGGGTGCGGTTGCCCACCACCGACTGCTCACGGTTGCCGGGGCCAGAGGCGGCCTCCTTGATGGCGCCGATGCGCCGCACGTCCAGCCGAAGGGAGGCATAGAACTTCAGCGCCTGGCCCCCCGTGGTGGTCTCGGGGCTCCCGAACATGACGCCGATCTTCATGCGGATTTGGTTGGTGAAGAGCAGCACGCAGTTGGAGCGGTTCACGCTCCCGGTGAGCTTACGGAGCGCCTGGCTCATCAGGCGAGCCTGTAGACCGACGTGAGAGTCGCCCATGTCGCCCTCGATCTCCGCCTTGGGGGTGAGCGCTGCCACCGAGTCCACGACGACGATGTCCACCGCTCCGGAGCGGACGAGCATGTCTGCGATCTCCAGCGCTTGCTCACCATTGTCCGGTTGGCTGATGAGCAGCTCATCGGTCTTGACCCCGAGCTTCTTGGCGTAGTTGATGTCCAGCGCGTGCTCGGCATCGATGAAGGCGGCGACGCCACCGGCGCGCTGCGCGTTGGCGATGGCGTGCAGCGTCAGGGTGGTCTTGCCGCTCGACTCCGGCCCGAAGATCTCCACGATGCGCCCGTAGGGCAGGCCCCCGATGCCGACGGCGATGTCCAGACCGAGCGAGCCGGTGGACACGACCCTCACGTCGCCGCCGATGGTCTCACCTTCTTTGAGGCGCATGATGGCGCCCTCGCCGTACTCTTTGGCGATACTGGCGAGCGCAAGATCCAAGGCTTTGCTCTTCTGCTTGTCGTCCATGGTGCCTCTCTACGGGGGCTCGAGCCACTGACTGCGCGGCGCCCACCCCCTTCGATTACTGCTCGATTGTTCAGATGTCAAATCAGGCCGGATCTTCTTTGGCCAGGGCCTCGTCCGCGTGGCGTTGGGGCGCGGCGCGAGGGGCCGGCGCCGGCCTGCGCGCTCAGGCGTCTTCTGCCACGGCCGGGGGCCGCAGGCTGCCCGTCCCCGGACCGATGGGGCGGACCTCGATGCGCTCCGCGAAGCGCGCGCTCGCCGCCAGGACGGTGAAGCGAAATCCGTGAAAGTCGACGGAGTCGCCCACCCGCGGCATCCGGCCAAGCAGTTCCGCGACGAAGCCGCTGAGCGACACCATCGCCGGCTCTTCGTCGTCGATGCCGAGGAGATCGAACACCTTGCGCGTCTCCGCGAGGCCACGGCACACGAGGGAGTCGTCCGGGCGCCGCACCACGTGTGGGTCGATCCTGTCGCTCTCGTCTTCGATCTCCCCGACGATCTCTTCGAGGATGTCCTCCAGGGTCACGAGCCCTTGGATGGCGCCATACTCATCCACCACGAAGGCCAGGTGACGTCGCTCTCGCTGGAAGGTCCGCAGCAAGCGCTCGAGCGGCTGAGAGCCGGGCACGGTGATGGCTGGCCCCGTGAGCGCCGCCCAATTGGGCTGCTCCGGGTGCTCCTGGAGCTGAAAAAAAAGGTCTTTGACGAGGATGACGCCGGTCGCGCGGTCGAGATCACCGTCCGGCGTGAACGGGAAGCGGCTGTGGCCCGTCCGCCGGATGACGGTCAGGTTCTGCTGCAAGCTGCGCGCCCCGGAGAGGTAGGCGATGCTCCCTGCCGGGACCATCACGTCGTAGGCCGTCAGCTCGCGCAGGATGGCGGCCCCCTCGATGATGTCCGCCGTGCGCTGGCCGACGACGCCTTCGCTCCTGCCGAGCTCCGCCAAGGTGCGGATCTCCTCCACCGACGTGACCGGCCGCTCCTCCTTGGGCTTGACCAGGTCGGAGACCAGATGCGTCAAAAAGAGGATGGGGCGGAGCACCACCACCAAGACCCAGACGAAATAGCCGACCGGCGCGGCCAGCTTGCCGATGAACATCACCCCGATGGTCTTCGGCAAGATCTCCCCGAAGATGAGCACCGCGACGGTGAACACGAGCGAGAAGAGCCACAGCGTGTCCGGCGGAAACACGTTGCCGTAGGTCGCGCCCGCGAGAGAGACGCCGACGGTGTGCGAGGCCGTGTGGAGCGTGAGGATCGCCGCGATGGGCCGCTCGATCTCCCGCTTGAAGCCTCGCAGCAGCTCCGCCGCTCGCGTCTTGCCGAGCGCCTCCACCTGCGCGTGGCTGAGGCTCAGCAGCACGGCCTCGGAGACCGAACAGATGAAGGACGAGGCGATCGCCAACAGCACGGCCAGGACGAAGGCGGTCATGGAAGACTTGGCGCCGCGGCCACTCTAGGCGCGACCGTAGCAGGCCTGCGTTCACACTCAACCGGTCTAGTCGCGCCGGCGCACGGCGAACCAGAGCGAGGCGCCGGGGAGCACGCGCGGGATCCCCGCCACGGCGCGGCGCTCGAGCTCCAGCAGCGCCTCCAGGGCCCCGTTGATGGGCCACCGGGGCAGCGCCAGGTTCGCGCGGGAGGCCGCCGCGGGCGTCCGGCGGCGCAGGCGCCGGCGCTGCCACCACATCAGCGGGTAGAGCACGCGAAAGAACGGCGCCACCTCGAGCAGCCTCGCGCCCTCGAGCGTCGTGAGCTCCGCGCGCAGCTCCTCACGCTCATAGCGGCGCTGGTGACCCGCGCTCACGTCCACCGGGCTCCACAGCGCGCGGGCCGCCGGCACCGTCCCGACGAGGACTCCCCCTGGCCGGAGCGCGCGGAGCGCTCGCTCGAGCAGCGGGCGCGGCCGCTCCAGGTGCTCGATGACGTCGAAGAGCCCCACGGCGTCGAAGTCGCGCGCGGGCCACGCGAGCCGCTCGTCCGCGAGATCGACTTGCCAGTACTCGGCCTGTGGGGCGCGGCGGTGCGCGAGCTCGAGCAGCCCACGGTGCCCGTCGGCGCCGACGACGCGGTAGCCCTCCTGAGCGAGCGCCAGGCTCACCGAGCCGGCCCCACACCCTAGCTCGAGCACGCGCGCCGGCGGCAGCACCGACAGCGCCCTGAGCTCCTGCACGATGAACCGCCGGCGCGCGCGGTGCCAGAAATGGCGGAGCTCGGCGAGGTGCAGGCGCGCGAGGGCCTCCGCGTCACGGACGTCGAAGCCCGGGGCCTCCGCTGGCAGGCTGGACAACACACGGACCGCGGCGCTCATGGCTGAGCGCGGACTCTACCCGAAGCCACGGGCGTCGTTGAGCGAACGAGCGGATGCGTTAGGCTGTGGCCCCGTGCGGCGCCTGGCCCTGCTCTCGCTCTGCTGGTGGCTCGGCTGCAGCGCTCAGCCACCGCCCGCGCCCCTGCGGCCGTGCCCCTCGGGAGATCTCACGACCACGCCGGGGCTCGCCCCGGCGGCGCTCCCCACCGCGCCGGCAACGCCGCCCGCGCCCAGCGACGCCGAGGGTGAGGCCGAGCACGACGACGACGTCGACGACGACCTCGACGAGGTCGCCCCGGACGAGGCGCTCGCCCTGGGGCCTCGCCGCCACTTCTTGGACGACTGGGACGCGGCGCGGCTCGCCCGCGCGCTCGCGTCCGAACCCGAGACGCTCGGCACGATGTCCTTCGGTCAGCCCAACGCCGGCGCGCTGCGCGGCGCAAAGCAGCTCCCTGAAGACCCTCGCTGGAAGCGCACCGACCCCGCCAACGCCTGGGGGACGGAGGAGACCATCACCGCCCTGACGCTCGCCATCGGCGCGGTGTTCGAGCAGTACCCGGACACGACCCCCGTATGGATTGGGCACATCAGCGCCCGGCACGGCGGGCCGCTGCGACCTCACAAGAGCCACCAAGCGGGGCGCGACGTGGACGTGGGCTACTGGCAGACCGACAGCCGCGCTTGGTACGCGCGCGTGACCCCCGAGGCGCTCGACTTGCCCCGCACGTGGCTCTTCCTGCGGACGCTCATCGTGCACTCGGATCTCGAGATGGTGCTGATGGACCGCTCCCTCCAAGGGCCCCTCGAGGCCTACGCGCTGGCTCAGGGGGAGGACACGGCCTGGGTACGAGGCCTGTTCCACGGTGAGCCGGGGCAGCTGCGCCCGCTCTTTCACCATGTGGCGGGGCACGCTACGCACGTGCACCTGCGGTTCTTCAGCCCTACCTCTCGCGAGACGGCGCGCCGCCTCCGCCCGCTGCTCGCCCAGCAAGGCCAGGCACCGGAGACCCCCGCGTGGACGTGGCACGTGGCGCGCCGCGGCGACACGTTGGGCTCGCTGTCTCGGCGCTACCGGGTCAGCGTCCCGGCGCTCCGCAGCGCCAACGGGCTGCGGAGCGACAGGATCACCGCCGGCCGGCGCTACCGCGTCCCCCTGCGAGGCAAGGCCGCCGCGCCCGCGCCTCCTCCCAACACGCCCATCACCGTCCCGGCGCGGCGGCTGCCCCCACCCCGAGCTGCCCGCTGAGCTCCCGCAAGGCCGCCACGTGGGGCTGCACCAAGAAGGAGCGCACCTGCTCTCCCTCCAGGTGCGCCACGATGCGCTGGAGCGTCACGAGCGCGGCGCCGAGCGCAGCGGCGGCGCCCGCCTCGTCCCCCAGCGCGAGGTGCGCGCGCACCTCGACCAGCCGCGCGCGCAGCGCCGCCGAGGGCAGCGCACCTCCCCGCTGACAGTGCGCGACGGCCTGCTGGCTCCAGGAGAGGGCCTCGGCGTACCGGCCGAGGGCCAGGCTGGCCTCGGCGAGTGACGCCAGGGGGCTGGCGGCCAGCGCGGGCGCGCCGGGGCCCCCACCCTGAGCGCGCTGGGCCAAAGCGTACGCCGCGGGGGCATCGGTCGAGACCAGCGCCGAAGCGAGGGCCGCTTGGATGGCGCGGGCGTTGAACTGGTTCTCGAGCTCCATCAGCGGCGTCCCGTACTCCAGCGCCGCGGCGAGCTTCCCGGCCGCCACCAGGAGCCGCACCCTCAAGACCATCACGAAATTGCCGAGGTAGTCGTACTGCGTCGCCGCGTTGGTCGCGGTCAGCCGCTCGGCGATGCGCTCGGCCTCGGCCCTGTCGCCCAGCTCCACCGCGAGGAGCCCCAGGACGGGGCCGCTCATGGCCTCCCCGAACCTGTACCCCATCTCCAGGTGACGCGCGTGAGCGTCGCCGAGCCACCGCTGTGCTGGACCGAAGCGCCAGGTGTGAAAGGCCGCCAGGTAGCCCTCGGCGAGCCACACGTTGGCCTCGAAGAACGGATCGAGGCTCAGGCTCTCCGCGCAGAGCGCGCGGCTCGGCGCGAGCAGCCGCTCCGCCAGCGCGCCCTGGCCGACGAGGGCGAGCGCGCTGACGACGCCCGAGAGCGCCAAGCCATAGGCAGCGCTCGCCTCCGGGCGCTCGACCCTCCTGAACTCCTCCACCGCCCGCTCGACCGTCGCAGCGTCGTCCAGGACCACCCCCGAGAAGCACAGTAACCCCAAGACCTGCAGCGCCTCCGGGCGTCCGGCCTCCACCCAGGCCAGCGTCGCCAGCGCGTCCTCTCGAGCTTCCGCGAAGCGATCGACGGTGGCCGACGCGAGGCAGCGCAGCGCCAGCAGCGCCGCCCGCTGCGCGTTCGTCTCCGCCAGCTCCAAGCCTCGGCCGATGAGCCGCCGGGCCTCGGTGGCGCCGTGGAAGCCCAAGGCCAGCGCCGCCGCCTTCGTCAGCCACTGCGCGGCCAGCCCACGGTGGCCGGCCTGCTCATGGTGCTGCGCGAGCACCAACGGACGCGCGTGACCCATGCGCTCCACGGTGCGAGCGGCCCGCCCGTGCGCCTCGGCGCGCTGCCCTACGCCGAGGCTCGCGTAGGCGGCCTCCCGCAGCAGCTCGTGGCGAAAGGCGTACGCCCCCTCGCTCGAGCGCCGCACGAGGATCTCCAGCTCTAGCAGCGCGTCGAGCCAGGCCTGCACGGCCACGTCTGCCCCGACGCTCTCGAGCACGGCCTGCGCCGTGAACTCTTCACCGTAGACGCTGGCGGCGCGTAGGACCCGCTGCGCCTCCGGGCTCAACCCAGCGAGGCTCGCCTGCGCGGTGACGAGCACCGCCTCCGGGAGCCCATCGCCTCCAGGGAGCTGCCCCGTCGCCGCCCACCGACGGATGAGCTCCTCGATGACGAAGGCGTTGCCCGCGGCCAAGGCCACGGTGCGCTCGACGACGCTGGGCTCCAGGCGCTCGCCCAGGACCTCCCAGAGGAGCTGCTGACACGCCGCGCGGCTGAGCCCCCCGAGCTTCAGCTCCTCGAGCCCGAGCGCCAACCACAGGCGGGGAAACTGCTCGTGCACCTCCGGGCGAGCGAGCGCCAGCAGCAGGATGGGGCGCCCGGCGCGTCGCAAGGCGAACCGCTCCAGCAGTGAGATCGTCGCTTGGTCGCCCCAGTGGAGGTCCTCCAAGACGAGCAGCAGCGGGCCGACGTCGCTCGTCGCGTCGAGCCACTCCCCGAGCAGCAGCGAGAGCCACTCTCGCGAGACCGCGGGGTCGTGACGTGCGGCGAGGAGCTGAGGCGGCGGTCGCGAGGGTGGCAGCCCCAGCAGCTCGCCCAAGAACGCGTCCGCCAGCGCGTGACGCTCGAGCGGGAAACGCTCCCGCACGAGCCGCTGGAGCGAGACGTCGTCTCTGCCGGGGCCGTAGCGACGGAGCTCACTGCGGAGCAGATCCGTCATCAGCGCGAGCGGCGTCCCTGCGCCCACCACCTCCGCGCGGCCGAGCATCACGTGCGCCCGCATCCCCCGCTCGACGTCGCTCAGAAACTCCCACCGCAACCGCGATTTGCCGATGCCGGGCGCCCCCGTGACGAGGAGCGCTTTCACCGAGGACTCGTCCAGCACCGCCGACAACGCGCCCTCGAGCCACGCGAGATCACGCGCGCGTCCGACGCACGAGGTACGCTTGCCAAGCAGCGAGGGCGATCGCCCCATGTCGTCCGCTCGCAGGCGCCGAGGGACGTCGTCTGCCGCTGGCGGGGGGCTCGCCGCATCGCCCGCGCCGCCGGCGGTGACGGGCGCTCCCTCGTCGTCGCCCCGCGCCGACGGGTCCTGCATCAGCGGCTGGAGCCGCCGCAGGAGCGTCGTGGCCGTCGGGCGCTGCCGCGCCGGCTCGGCCAGCATCGCGGCGATGAGGGCGCTCAGCTCGGGCGATGGCTGCTGCCACGAGGCCCGCAGCTGGGACTCGAGGTCCTGCGCGTCGGAGGCCGACGACGCCCCCCCGTGCGCGCCACGCAGCGGGGGCGCCCCGGTCAAGCACTCGAAGCCCACGCAGCCGAGCGCGAAGACATCGGCGGCCTGTCCGGGGCCGCCCGGCTCCGTCCACTGCTCTGGTGCGAGATAGCTCGGCGTCCCCGCGGGGGCGGTCGCGGGCGCGAGCGAGCCTTCGGGCAGCGTATGGCGCGCGAGCCCGAAATCGAGCAGCACCGTCTGCGCGACGTCGCCCGCCGAGAGCAAGAGGTTGGACGGCTTGATGTCCCCATGGCAGAGGCCGCGCTGGTGCAGGAGCGCCAGCACCGACGCTACCCGCTGCAGCAGCACCACGGTCTCGCCTGGAGTGAGGGGCCCCCGGCGCAGCCGGTGCCTCAAGTCCAAGCCCTCGAGCCACGCCGTCGCGAGGTAGGCGCGTCCGTCGTCGAGCGCGCCCCAGGCCACGAAGGCGACGACGCCAGGGTGGCGCAGCTCGGCGAGCCAGCGCGCCTCCAGCAGGAAGCGATCCAGCTCCGACCCCGCCGACGCCTCCACGATCTTCAGCGCGACCTGGCGTTGGTCCGTCCGATCCCAGGCGCGGTACACCGTGCTCAGCGCGCTACGGCTCACCCGAGCTTGCACCACGAAGCGCCCCTCGACGACGCTCTGCGGCCTCATCGTAGGCCGTAGGGTGGGCGCGCGCCGCGCTGGAGCTCGGTGGCTCGGGAGCAGCGCGCCCGCCACCTCGGGTCGGGCTGGCACGAGGTGGCCCGAGGGCGCTCGGAGCGACGCCTGGCTCGCACCGCTCCAAGCTATCACGGAGCCGGGCCGAGGGCGGCGCTCAGTACGGGTTGCGCCGCATCGCGACGACGCGAGGCGGGAGCGGCTCGACCACCTCCGCCGGTGATCGGGGGCGCACGGGGGCCGGCGCTGGGCGGGCACGAGGGCGCGACAGCGGCGGCCGCGCCGGCGCGCTCATTGGAGCGCTGGCCGTGGGAGGCGACGCGACGACGCTGAAGCTCGGGTCGAGGTGGGTCAGCGCCGCCTGGACGGAGGCCACGCGCCCGACCTCGGGCCGCGGCGCCACGGCCACCCCGAGCGCGAGGCCGACCGTGACCCCGAGCGCAGAGCCCGCGACGGTCCAGCCGGCGCGCCCGCGCGCCCGCGGCTCGGGCCCCTTCGAGCCCGCGGTCCACCGCTGTCGATCGCTCATCCGACGCCGGAGCGCCGCCCCGGAGCCGGCGCGTCCCATCCACTCCAAGGCGAGCGCCTCGAGCTCGTCGGCGACCCTACCCGCCGATGGGGGGCGCTCGTGAGGGGCCTTGCGGAGACAGCCGTCCACCAAGCTCGCAAGCCGAGCGGGCACGCTCGGCGCCAGGCTCCGCAGCGCCGGCGCCGGCTCGGTGAGGATCGCCGCCATCAGCGCGTTGTAGTTTCGGCCACTGAACGGGGGCCGGCCGCCGAGGCTCTCGAAGAGCAAGACGCCGAGCGCCCAGACGTCGCTGCGTGCGTCCACCCGCTCGGCGCCCTGAGCCTGCTCGGGGCTCATGTACGCGGGAGAGCCGAGCACCGCGCCGCTGCTGGTGCGCACCCTCCCCCGCACCTCGCTCAGCTCCACCTTGCTCACGCCAAAATCGAGGATCTTCGGCAGCGGAGGGCCACCGTCGGGCATGCGCGTCAGAAAGACGTTGGCGCTCGACAGGTCCCGGTGAATGACGCCGGACTCATGCGCGTAGTGCAGCGCGCGCGCCACCTGGGCGAAGAGCACGCACGCCTGCTCCGGGCGCAGCGGCCCGGCTCGCAGCAGCCGCTCCTCCAGGCTCTCCCCCACGAGCAGCTCCATCACCAAGTAGAGCCGCCCGTCGGACTCCCCGGCGTCGAAGAGATCGACGATCCCGGGGTGTCGCAGCCGCCCCGTGGCCCGCGCCTCGAGCACGAACCGGCGCATGGCGTCCTCGTTGCCGGCGAGGGCCGGGAGCAGAAACTTGATGGCCACGTCGCGCTGGGTCCGCTCGTTCCGAGCTGCCCACACCTCCCCCATGCCCCCCTCGGCGAGGCGCTGGGTGAGCCGATATTTCCTGGAGATGAGCGAGCCGGCCTGCACAGTGCACGAATTTCAGCGGACCGAGCCGACATCGGCCAACATCCCTGCATGCCCTCCGCGCGCCGCGCCCTCTGGCCCTTGCCCTTCGCCCTGCTCGCCGGCGCCGCGGGCTGCCAGTCGTCACGGCACCCCCCGCGTAGCGAGCCCGCGGGCGAGCCCGGCGCCGCCGTGGCGGCAGCGAGCGCGCCCGCCGCCTCCTCCCACGGCGCTCACGCGGTCAGCTCCGCCGCGGTCGTGAGCGCGCCACCGCCGAGCCGCCGCGACGCCGCCGCGCCACCCGACGAGGTCCAGCTCCCTGAGCTACCGACGGCGCCGCAGCACCGCGGCGACACCTCGAGCACCGAGGCGCTCCGCGCCATCTTCAGCGACTACGGTCTCCCGGGCGCGCCCGGGCTGACCCACCTCTGCGGCCGCCGCACCTATCACTCGGGCGGCCACGTCACCTGGGACGCCTTCAGCGCGGAGGCCACCCCTGAGCAGCTCGTCGCTCACTACGAGGCGCGGCTCGGGAAGACCGGCTTCGAAGCGCGCCCGGGAGGCGGGCTCTGGCGTCTCCCGGCCCGAGCTCCGGCGCGGACGCTCGAGGTGCTGCCGAGGGACGCCAGCGCACCCCACCAGCAGTGTGAGCGGGAGCTCCCCGCCAACGCGGGGAGCGTCCTGCTGCTGTCACGGAACGACTGACCCGCGCCTCAGGTGCGCGCGGCGAGCTGCTGCTGCTGCTGCTGCAAGAACTGGGCAACCATGCGTGAGCGTTCGATGGCGAACTGCTTGACCTCACGGCTGGAGGAGCCCGCCAAGGCGTTGAGCAGCTTCGTCACCTTCTCGATGTCCCGGAGCTGGAACAATGCCTCGAAATAGTTGTTGGCCAGGCGCACGTCGCGCGCCATGAGCGGCTCGACCGGGCGCAGCAGCTCTACGATCCCCTTCAGATCTCCGCTCTGACCATACAGCGCCGACAGACACACCAAGGCGAGCGGATCTTGGCCGTTGCGCTCGACGGCCTTCTTGGCCCACTGGATGGCCTGCGGGCGGGTCTCTTCCTCCGCCGCGTAGAAGCCCTGGATCGCGATGTACGGCGCCGCGCTCTTGGCGTTCGCCGCTTGCCCCGCGAGCTGCTCCACGGCGGCCAGCGCGGCCGCCTCGTCGGCGCCCTCCTTCACCTGCGAGTACAGGTAGGCCCAGGCGTCGACGCAGTTCGGATCGATGCCGATGGCCTTCTCGATGTGCTCACGCTCGGCGGCCGCGTCACCCTTGCCCTTCTTGACCTTCGCGACGTGCAGCGTGGGGAAGGGATTGGTGGGGAGCAGGTTCTGGGCCCCCTTGAGCGTGGCCTCTGCCTTGTCCCATTTCTCTTGGTTGAGCTGCGCCACGCCGAGGCCCAGCCAGTCGTCCCCGCCGCCCCCCGACGCCACCACCTTGGAGAGCACCTTCTCGGCCTTCTCGAAGCGGCCGTACTTCATGAGCTCCTGGGCATAGATCCGGCCGCGGTTGAGATCCTTGCCGTCCTCTTGCCAGTGCTTGTCGAGTCCCTCGAGGAGGTCCTCCAAGCCGATGGCGATGGGGCGCCCCTCGGCGTCTTGCACCTGGACCGCCGGGCCGTTGAACCCGAGCAGTGGCCACATCTGCTCCGGCTGAACGACGACGGGCCCCTCCTGGAGCTTCTCCAGCAGCTCCTCGGTGGGCTTGGCCAGGGGAACGACGATGAGGGCGTTGGAGGGTACCCCGCCGGGGAAGGCGCTGACGGGCGCCACGATGGCGGCTCCACCCTGAAGCTGAAGATTGGCGGCAGGACCCGCACCGGGGACGTTCGACTGGCTCATGATGCTCTCCCTAGAAATGCGCGCGCACGCTAGCAGCGGGGCCTGGCTCGGGCAATCCGCGGGCGCCGTGGCGCGCCCCCCCCTTCCGGGCTCGCCTCCGTGGGCTACACTCTGGCGCATGCGTCTCCCTACGGTGCTGGGTGCTGCTCTCGGGCTGATCGCGGTCGCCGCTCCCCAGGGAGCCCTGGCGGATCGGCTCATCATCAAGGAGCCGGGCAATCAGCCCACGTACTCCACGGAGCTCGAGCCCCACCTGGTGCTCGGCGGCGTCCTGCCAACGCTCAACGCCCCCGATCATCAGGGCTTCGGCCTCGGCGCCCGCGCCTCCTTCCCCGTCGCACGCGACGGCTTCATCGGGAAGATCAACGACTCCGTTGCCATCGGCGTCGGGCTCGACTGGGTCCACTATGGCAACGCCTGGCAGGGCTGCGTGGCCTACCATGACAACGGGCGCACCTGCGCGGACTACGAGCGCCATGCCATCAGCTACGTCTGGATCCCCGTGGTCATGCAGTGGAACTTCTTCTTGTCCGAGCAGTGGTCCGTGTTCGGGGAGCCCGGGCTGGCGCTGCGCTTCATGAGCGACGAGGACCGCTACGGGGACACCCTGCGGCTCGATCCCTTCGTGCTCTACCTGGGCGGGCGCTGGCACTTCTCCGACACGGCCACCCTCACCCTCCGGCTCGGGAGCCCCACGTTCTCGGTCGGCGTCTCATTCCTGCTCTGAGCCCACGCGTGACACCGCAGGCGCTTGAGTTAACCTCGTGCGTGTGAAGCTGCGCTCCCTCCTCACACCCCTCACCACTGGCGCCGTCCTGGCGCTCTGCCTGAGCGCTTGCTCGGGGACGGACGACGCCCAGGGCCCGACGGATCGGTTCGAGCTCGAGCTCTTCGACTCCACGCGGCTGCTCGACGCGACGGCGGCCAAGGCGCTCGTCGCCGTCGAGGCGGACGGCACGCTCCGGTTCCAGCGCACCCCGGCGCTCGAGGGCGAGCTGCGCCGGCAGGTGCTCGTCATCCCGCCGACGGCGGCGCTGCCCTTCGGCTCCATCCGCTTCATCGGCGACGTGCAGGAGGCGGGCGACGAGCTGCTGCTGTCGTCCATCGCGGTCCCGCCGCAGATCGCCTTTCGCAGGCTGCACGTCGTGGCACGCCGGCGCGAGGTGAAGCTGGCAGGCCAGCGCTGGCAGCGAGCGGATCTCACCCCGGTGAGCGCCGGCCCGGCAGCCCCCGCGCCCTCGCTGCGTCCGCTCGACTCCGGCGAGCTCGGCGCCGAACAGGTGGTCGATTTTTTCCCCTTCGACGCCGACGGCGATCCTTCCACGAAGGAGGACCAGGTCCACGTCACGGGCAAGCTCGGCGGCAAGATCGAGTACGACTTCGGGCTGGACGTGGACTGGGGGGACGTCATCAGCCTGCCTACCGCGGTCGCGGACTGCCTGCTCGACGTGCTCTCGAGCGGCGGCTGCTCCGTGCAGTCCTTGCTCCCCGAGGTGCGCGTCGGCTACGGCGTGGAGGCAGGCGGGGAGGCCTCCTTGAAGGTCGAGGGCGCCGCGTTCCAAGGCTTCTCCAAGCAGTACACGCTCGCCAAGGTCACGGCCGACCCCATCGTCATGGGGCCGCTCGTCTTCTTTCCAGAGCTGAGCGTCGTCGCCAACATCGACGGGCGCGCCTCGAGCCGCTTCTTGGTGGAGACGGGGGTCGCGTTCTCCACCGGCGCGGGCATCGCCTTCTCCACGAAGAGCGGCGTGGACCTCACCCTGCCACACGCGGACTCCTCGTTCACACCGCCGCAGGCCGAGGTGACGGCCACCGCCTACGCTCAGGCGCGCGTCGGCCCGCAGGTGGCCCTCAAGCTCTATGACTTCGCGGGCCCCACGGCGAGCGTCGTCGTCGGCGTCGCGCTCGACGCCGACGCGGCGAAGAACCCGTGCTACACGGTCTCGGGGCGTGGGGACTTCGAGCTCGGCTTCGCCATTGGGCTCGAGCTGCCGGGCTTCGGTCAGGTCGACCTCGCCTCTTACTCGAAGTCCTTCGAGCTGTTCAAAAAGACGATCACCAGCGGCGCCTGCACGCTGCCCCCAGGCGCGAACACGCTCCTGCCCGGGGAGGGGCCGGACGACGCCCACCTCCTGTCCCCGACCTTCACGCCCTGGTCACGCCGGCTCGACGGCGCCCTGTCGTCGTTTGGGCACACCGGAGAGTCGCTCAACGCCACGCAGCTCCTGCGGACCGTCGACGGCGGCTACGTCTTCAGCGGCTCGGGCGCGACGGCGCTCTCCAAGTGGAGTGACGACGGCGCGCTGCTCTGGAGCCGCACCTACTCGGCCCCGGACGAAGAGCTGTTCATCCCCCAGCTCGCCTTGCACCGGCTCGTGCCCCTGGACGACACCGCCCTGCTCGCCTTCGCCAACCCGCATCATCTCCTCAAGCTGGGCCAGCGCGGCGGCGTGCTCTGGTCGCGCGCCTTCCACGTCCCGCGCGGCCGCGACGGCGGCCCCTACGGCGACGGGAACCTCCAGCACAAGATCCTGAGCGCCGTCGCCGACGGTGAGGGCGGCGCCTTCGTCGGCGCTACCCTCGATCCCCCGAGCGGCGGCCCTACCCAGGCCTGGATCTTCCGCGTGGACGCGGCCGGTCGGCTGCGCTTCTCGAAGCGGCTCAGCTCGGCCACCACGTCGCTCTTCCCCGCGGCCATGACGCGCATCGACGGGGGCGTCGTCGTCACGGGCGGCGCCTGGACCAGCGAGAACCCGCGCTGGCGTGGCTGGGTGGCGCGGCTCGGAGACGACGGCAGGCTCGCCTGGTCCAAGCGCTGGACGAGCGACGACGGTGAGCCGGTGGAGCCCTCGAACATCCTCACCACCCGCAGCGGCTACGTGACCATCAGCGGGCGCTACGGCGGCTATAACCGCAGCTTCCTCCTCACGCTCCGCCCCGACGGCTCGGAGATCTGGCGCTCCACCCCGTGGAGCGGCAGCGGGCTGTCCTACCTGGTCGTGGATGGCGTGGCCGAGCTGCCCACCACCGGCTTCATCGCGGTGGGGCACTACACCCGAGACTACGAGGCCTCACAGACCTTCGCGGCAGGCTTGGACGCCGTGGGGCGAATCTTGTGGCTGCGCGGCTACAAGGGCTCGTCCACCCTCGGCGCCTCGAAGTGGGCTTCCGTCCGGCTCTCGGACGACGGCGGCGCCTTGATCGGCTCCTGCGCCAGCGGCTCGTCGAGCGGCAACGGGAGCCTGTGGCTGCTCAAGGCGCGCGCCAAGGACGGCTCGGTCGGCTTCTCCGCGGAGGCCACGGAGACGGAGGATCTGCCGTATCTCAATGGAGTCTCGGCGCTGTCGAGCGCGGATCACCCCGTGACGGTGACGGACTTCTCCGCCACCGCCACCCCCACCCGGGTGCTGGTGACCGAAGCAAAGCTCCCCGTCCTCACTCAGGCGCCCTAGCCACCGGACGGCGGCGCGGCGGCGCGGCGGCGCGGTGGACCTCCGCGCCCGCCGACTGGCCGCTGGGTCGAGGCGTCGCTATGCTGCTGGCCCCGCTCATGGTCGTCATCCTGATCGCACTGCTCGGCTTCGCGCTGCTCATGGTGGTGCACGAGTCCGGGCACCTGCTCGCGGCGCGCGCCTTCGGGATGCGCGTGACCCGCTTCAGCATCGGCTTCGGCCCCACCATCGTGAAGCACCAGCCGCGCGGCAGCGACACGGTGTACCAGGTGGCGCTCATCCCCTTCCTCGCGTACGTGCAGATCGCCGGGATGAACCCGCTGGAGGAGGCGGACCCCAAGGACCGCGGCAGCTACGCCAACGCGTCGCTCGTCGGGCGCATCATCACCATCTTCGCGGGCTCCTTCGCCAACTACCTCTTCGCGTCGGTGCTGTTCTTCGCCGCCTTCGTCGCCGGGCTGGAGACCGAGCCCACCAAGCTCCTGAAGGTGCTCCCCAACACCCCGGCCGAGCAGGCCCAGCTGCTCACGGGCGACGAGGTGCTGAGCGTCCAAGGCAAGCCCGTGGCGGACTTCGAGGCGCTGCGCACCGCCATCGCGGCCAGCCCCCCGGAGCAGCCGCTCGCCTTCACCGTCTTGCGAGAGGGCAAGGAGCTCACGCTCCAGGTGACCCCTCGGCGCCGCGCCGCGGACGGCAAGGCCGAGGTCGGCGTCGGCATGCTCGCCAAGCGCCGTCCCCTGCCGGCGGCGGAGGCGGCCCAGCGCGCCATCGTCCAGCCCGCCGTGGTGGTCAAGGTCATCCTGGAGAGCCTCGGCCGGATGCTCTCGGGGCGTGAGAAGCCGCAGCTCAGCGGGCCCCCCGCCATCTTCATGGCCGTCAGCGGCGCAGCGGAGGACGGCGCGGCCAGCTTCTTTTACTTCTTGGGCATCCTCAGCGCCAACCTGGCGGTGGTCAACCTGCTCCCCTTCCCCGCGCTGGATGGCGGGCGGCTCTGCTTTCTCATCTATGAAGCGGTGACGCGCCGGCGTCCCAACGCCACCATCGAGGCCTACGTCCACGCCATCGGCTTCCTCATGCTCATCTCGCTCATCGCGGTCGTCAGCTTCTTTGACGTGCAGCAGCTCATCAAGGACTGAGGGGCGACGCGCCGCAGGCGGTCCCCCGGCCGCTTTTCCACGCCGGCGATAGCCGGCGCCTCGGGGCTGCACTAGCATGCCGGCCCAGTGCGGCGGCTCGGCTCTCTTCTCCTCGCCTCGGCGGCGGCGGTGGCGCTCGCGGCGCTGGGCTGCTCACCTCCCAAGGTGCAGCTCGGCGAGGGGCCTCGGGAGTACGTCGCCACTGACTACGACGCCGTGCTTCGGCATTGGACCCGCGAGGGGCAGCTGCTGCTCTTCGATCGTCTCGACAACGTCCTCACCGCCACCGCGACGTATGAGTCGTGGGACTTTCGGTGGGCCTACGTCGTGCGCTACGCCGAGGACTACCGCCTGACCGTGCAGCAGCGCCGAGACGTCCTCCAGCGCGCCTTGGCGGCCACCCGCGACACCCACCAGTTCTACGTCGCGCTCTACGCCCAGAAGCACACCTGGAGCGATCTGAACGACAAGGAGCCCGCCTGGATCTTGCGGCTCATCGATGACCATGGGCACGAGACCTCCCCCTCGGAGATCGAGTCCATCAAGCGCCCTGGCGCCATCGAGCTGACGTACTTCCCCTACACCACGCCCTGGCGACGCGCCTACCGCATCCGGTTCCCGCGCGTGGACGCCAAGGGCGCCCCCACCATCGATCCGAAGGCGAGCTGGTTTGGGCTGCGCTTCGCCGGCGCTCAAGGCAACGACGCCCTCATCTGGTACGTGGACGACCAACCCTCCGCGGATCCTTCCCCGGGGGTGGCACGCCGCGCTAGCTCGCCAGGATCTCCAGCAACGGCGGCACGCTGACCATCAGCTCATGCGCCACCTTGCGCTCGGCGAACAGGAGGAGCGCTCCCCCAGCGCCGGCGCGGACGCTGGCGGCGACCTTGCGCTGGCTCATCAGCTCCCCTGGGAACACGAGATCTCCGGGGCCCAGCTCCTCCTCCACCGCCTCGGTGGGGCTCAGCCGCTCGAGCCGCCCCGCGCCCACGATGGCCAAGCCGCTGAGCTCACCTCCTGCGGTGAAGAGCAGCTCGCGGGGCGCGAGCTGCCGCAGCTCGCACCGCCCGGTGATTTGCGCGAAGAGCGCCTCGTCCAAGCGCTCTCCCAGCACCCCCATCGTCGCCCCGCCGAGCGCTTGAAAGCGGTCCGCCACCGCGCTCAGCTCCTCGGCGACCCAGGGGCAATGGGCCGTGGCCGCCGCCAGCGCCGCGTCCTTCCACGCCACGACGGTCGTCGCTGGCTCGGTGGCGACCACGCGCAGCTCGACGGCGTCCGTGAGCGTCCCGCGCGTCAGCACGACGTCCCCGCGGCCCGCTCGGGCGCAGGCAAAGTCCGCGATGGTGGGGAGGATGGCGACCGCACCGGACAGCACGAGCGCCACGGCGAATTGCCCCAGCTCTTCGCCTTGCTCGAGGGCGTGCCGCGTCGCGCTCGTGAGCAGCGCCTCGTGAGCCTCTTCTGGTAGATCTTGCAGGCCCTCGACGCGGCCCAAGAGCTCGAGATCGAAGCTCAGCGCCGCGGCGGTGGG
This sequence comes from Myxococcota bacterium, assembly GCA_963169915.1. GTDB lineage: Bacteria > Myxococcota_A > Polyangia > Polyangiales > Polyangiaceae > JADLEQ01. Next base: position 33,505 of record CAUJEM010000037.1, on the reverse strand, counting down.
CGCCGGCGGCCTCGGCCGCGCTCCCCCGCTGAACGGCGCGGGCTCCTCCCGCGCTCCCGGCGCGAGCGCGGCGGCGGCCGGCGGGGGCGGCGCGGGCCGGGCGCTGGGCGCTGACGCCGGAGCCCGGCTGCTCCGCCTCGTCACCGGGGCGGCGGGCTCGTCGAACTCGAAAGGGAGCAGCTCCCGCACGCGCCCCGGGATGGGCGTCATGAGCGCGGCGGCGTCGTGGGAGCTCGGCGGCGCGACGGGGGGCCGTAGCGCGGGCGGGAGCTCCACCGAGATGTCCGAGTCGAAGGGGCTGCGGGGCGCCGGCGCAGCGGAGGCCGCCCCAAGATCATCCACGCTCTCCGAGAGTGGCGCAGCGCTGACCGCGCGTCCGCCCGGCGCCTCCGGCGGCTCCTCCCCGAGCGACTCCAGGGGGGCGAGCCGGGGGGCAGCGAACGGTGCGCTGGGCGAGGGCGCTGCGTCCGCGGCGGTGACCCAGGCCTGGGGCTCTTGGAGGGGTGGGAGGGGCTCGCTCTCTGGCGGCAGTGGCTCCACCGAGAGGGGGACCTCCTCCTCCTCGACCTCGAGGGGCTCGCCCCCAGCAGCCTGCACGCCAGACCCGTCACGCTCGGGCTGCGCGGCGGCCCGAGCAGGCACCGAGACCGGCTCGGCGCCCACGGGGGGAGGCTCGGGCGCAGGCGCCGTGAGGGCCTCTCGCAGCAACACGAGCGCGTTCTCGAGCTCCGCGGTGCGCCAGGCGTCGTCCACCAGCCGCACCGCGGCGACCGCGCGCTCGAGCCACGTGAGGGCGTCCGCGGGCGTGCCGCGGCTCCACTGGACGTGCGCGGTCTGCAGGGCCCAAGCGACGTCGTCATCGTCGTCGTCACGCACGCTGGGCAGCAGGGCGCTGGGGGTGGGCTGAGCGTCACTCATGGAGATGGGCGGGTCCGTCCGGCGTCGCCCCGCGAGCCTAAAACAGGCACCCCGAGGCTACACCCTCAAAGTGGTGGGTGGCACTCAGAAGTTGGGTGGGGGCAGGAGCACCTCGCGGTCCTTGGCGCCGTTGGCCGGCCCCACCATCCCCCGTTTTTCCATCGCGTCGACCAATTTCGCGGCGCGATTGTAGCCCACCGCCAGCTTGCGCTGCAGCCACGAGGTGGAGCAGCGCTGCGTCTCGGCGACGATCTGGCAGGCGCGATCGAACAGCTCGTCCAGATCCGAGTCGCTCCCCTCGGGCGCCCCACCCCCCTCGTCGTCGGGTGCTCGCAAGATGGCGTCGTTGTACACGGGGGCGCCCTGCCGGCGCAGATGATCACAGAGCGCCTGCACCTCCTCCTCGCTGATGAAGGGACACTGGACGCGGCGCACCTCGTTCGTGCCGTTGAGCTTGACGAGCATGTCGCCCTTGCCGAGCAGCCACTCCGCGCCTTGCTCGTCCAAGATGGTGCGACTGTCCACCTTCTGCGCGACGCCGAAGGCGATGCGTGAGGGGAAGTTGGCCTTGATCATCCCCGTGATGACGTCCACGCTCGGCCGCTGGGTCGCCAGCACGACGTGCATCCCCGCGGCGCGCGCCTTCTGCGCCAAGCGCGCCACGCTCGCCTCCACCTCCTTGCCTTGCTGCATCATCAAGTCCGCGAACTCATCCACCACGATGACGATGGCCGGGAGGCGCTCGGGGAGGTGCTGCGCGTCGCCGCCCTCCCTGGCGGCAGGGACGCTCTGCACGGCGCCCGTGGCGTCGATGGCGTCGACGATGGGCGAGCGCGGCGCGGGCAGCTCGCCGCGCAGGACCCGCTCCACCCACGCGTTGTACGTGGTGATGTTCTTGGTCCCCGCCTCGGAGAAGAGCTGGTAGCGCCGCTCCATCTCGTCGACGGCCCAGCGCAGCGCGGTGGCCGCCTTCTTCATGTCGGTGACCACGGGGAGCAGCATGTGCGGGATGCCCTCGAAGGGCGCCAGCTCCACCACCTTGGGGTCGACCATGAGCAAGCGCAGCTCGTCCGGGGTGCGGCAGAACAGCAGGCTCGAGAGCATGACGTTGAGCCCCACGCTCTTGCCCTGGCCGGTAGCGCCCGCCACGATGACGTGCGGCAGCGACGCGAGATCGGCGTAGAACGGCTTGCCCACGATGTCGCGCCCCAGCACCACCGGCAAGGGGGCGCGCTCCGCAAGGCGCTGGAAGCGCTCGTCTTCGACGAGCTCCCGCAGGTTGACGTTGGCGCGCTGATCGTTGGCCAGCTCGAAGCCGACGCGATTTTTCCCTGGGATGGGCGCGATGATCCGGACCTTGCGCGCCAACCCCATCGCCAGGTCGTCCGCCAGGCTCGCGACCTTCGCCACCTTCGTCCCGGCCTGCAAGGAGGCCTCGTAGGTGGTCACCGTCGGCCCGGGCTGGATCTCCTCCACCTTGGCGGTCACCCCGTAGTCGGCCAGCGTCTTCTCTAGCAGCACGGCCTGCTCCCGGAGGCGGTCCTTGTCGACCTCGCTCGTGGCCGCGGGCGCCGGGTGGAGCAGCTCCGGCGCGGGGAGCGTGAAGCTCTTGACCCGCCGCGCCGTGCGCTCCGTCGCCTTGATGACCTCCTGCTGGGGGCTCGTGTCGACGATGAGCGGTCCGGGGGAGGGCGCCGGCTCCCGCCGGGACCGACTCCGAGCCCGAGGCGGCTCGGGCGACGCGAGCTCCGCAGGCGGCGCGGGCGTGGCCGGCGCTACCACCGGGGCCGGGCGCGTGAGGGGCGGCGGCGCGCTCGGCGCGCCGAGGGCCTCGGCCTCGAGCAGCTGGCTGCTCAGCGGCTCGGCCGCGTCGCTCAGGGCGTCACTCAGCGTGAGCGGCGGCGGCGGTTCGAGCGGGAACAGATCGTCGTCGCCGCCGTCGTCGAGCAGCTCCGCGATGATGGCGTCGTCCGGCTCGATAGCCTCGATGAGCGGCGCCGCGCGCTCCCGCTCCTCGCGCCGCTTCTCGTCGTAGAGCGAGCGCGCCTCCCGCCACGCGTCCCCGAGCCGGACCGCTCCGCGGGAGGCGCCCCCCCCCACCCGTCGCGACAGCTGGAACGTGCGGCGGCAGAGCGCGATGAAGGAGAAGCTGGCGCGCCCGATCAGCACCAGGCCGATCAGGGTGAAGCCCACCAAGAAGGAGCCCACCCCGGAGAAGAGCCCCCGCATCAGCTCGCCGAAGAGCAAGCCGACGTTGCCCGCGCTCGCGGCGCGCCCAAACACGAGCAGCTCCGGGAAGGCCACCTGCACGAGCGCGGCCAAGATGATGGCCACCACCAGATCTCCCGCCACCCGGCCCCCGACGCTCCCCGACCACCGGCCCTTCAGGAGCGGGGCTCCGACCAGCGCCAGCTCCAGAGGAAACACCCAGGCCACGAGCCCAAAGCCCTGGACGAGGGCGCTCGCCACCGCGGCGCCGACGGGGCCGACCCAGTCGGCGCCCCGAAAGGCGGGGTCCACGGGGTCGACGCGATAGCTCATGAGCGCGAGCACCAAGAAGGCAGCAACAGCGAAAAATAACAGCGCCGCTGCTTCTTGGGCGCGTTTGGCCACCGCTGGGCTCGTGGCCACTCCCGAGGCGCTGGGGGCAAGGCTCCCCAGGCTGCGCGGAAGAAACGGCTTCACACTCATGTCACTACCTATACCTACATTACCTCACAAATGCCAACGCGAGGAATTTTGAGGCAAGCCGAGGATGACGTGAAGCTTGAGTCTTCTGCCGCCAAGCCTGTAACATCACTCGGCGCCCGGCATCAGGCCGTGGCCCGTGGCCGCTCCACGCTCATGAAGGAAGGATACTCGATGAACTCGGGGGTGCGCTCCAATCGGCTCATGCGGGTGGCGCTGGTCATCGGACTGGCCAGCCTTGGTCTCCCTCTGCAGGGGTGCCGCACGGGCGCGGCCGACATCGAGCACTGGGCCACGACGGTCAACGGCCCGAAGAAGCTGGTGGCGGTCCTGACCCACGACAAGTACCCGACCGAGCTGCGGTCCGAGGCGGGGCTGGCGCTCGCCCTGATGAAGCCGCGCGGTGGGCGGAGGGTGGGGATCGAGATGCTGACCGAGGCGCTCCAGCAGGTCGCGCCGGGCGACCGCGCCCCCATCATCGCCCTGATGGTGCCGAAGCTCGTCACGGGGATGGCGGCACCCATCGAGCCGAGCCCAGACCCTCAGCACGCCGCGGTGGATCCCTCCATCGCCCCGAAGGACGCGGCCTTCGCCCTGCTCACGCGAGCGGACGGCTCGCTCATGTCCGACGAGAAGCTCAAGGAGGACCTGCGCGCCGCGCTGGCCGCCTGGGCGGCGGCCTTCTTCCCGGAGCGGCTGGACGACACCTCGCAGATGTTCGGCATGGAACAGGTGCTGCGCACCCTGGGCGCCCAGGGCGTCCGGGCGCTCCCCGAGAAGATCGTCCCCGGGGGGCGCAAGCTCGATCGCCTCGCGGAGCTCATCGCTGACCTGGGCGACGAGCCCACCAAGCTGCTCGCCAGCACCAAGCTCGTGGAGATCGCCAAGCAGACGGACTCGGAGGCGTGGCTCAAGGCGCAGCGGGCCATCGTCGAAGAGCAAAACAAGCTGGCGGGCTACAAAGACATGACGGCGGACCGCGTGGACAAGCAGCTCGACGCGTACCAAGCCGAAGAGCTGACGCGCCTGTTCGTGTCCATGAAGAAGCTCGGGGGCGAGCCGGTGGTGGACTACCTGCTCGCCTACGGCGCGCAGAAGATCCCCGCGGAGGACAAGCGAGAGCTCGGCAAGCGCGCCGGGCTCGCCCTCGCCGCCCTCGAGGGCAGGATCGACCGGAAGAACCCCAAGCAGGTGGAGGCCATCCTGGCCGTCGCCACCGCCGCGGACACGCCGGACGTCGTGCGGGACCAAGCCCTGCGGCGGGTCGGAGAGCTCCCGCGAGAGCTGGTGGTGGAGCGCCTGTACGGCTTGTTCGGGAGCGACAACTGGAAGATCCGGTGGGTCGCCGGGGAGCTGCTGCTCAAGCTCAGCGACACCAGCCAGCTCGATGAATTCATGCAGCACATCGGTAAGATCAGCGACATGGCGATGACCGAGCCGCTGCGCTACGGGGCGGTCCTCAGCGCGATGAAGCCCACCAAGGGCGAGCCAGCGCAGCTCATCCAGGCCTACCTGGCCTCCGGTCCCGTGCCCGCTCGACTCATCGCCTTCGGCTACTACTTCGAGCACGGCACCGCGGCAGATCTACCAAAAATCGAGCCCTTCACGGCAGATCGCACCAAGACCCCCGCATGCCGCAAGGACGCCAAGGACTGCGAGTGGTCCTGCAGCGTGACCACCAACGGCAAGGCCGAGAGCAAGGACATCACCACCGTCGGTGAATTCGTCAGCTATTGCGTGAAGCCTGCTATGGAGAAGCGTCCTGCTTCCGCAGAGAAGAAGTGAGCATGAGTTCCGATCCGAACAAGAAGTCGCCCCGTACCTTCCAATGCCGTGACGCGCTCTGGGCGCGGTTCGAACAGATGGCGCGTGAGCTCGAGTGCTCCGTCGACTATCTCGTCAACGACGCGATGAAGCAGTACGCGCGCCAGCGGGGCGTGCCCAGCAGCGCCAGCGCGCCAGCGCTGCCTGGCGCCCCACCGCCGCTGCCCCCCACGGCCGGTGCGCCGCCGCCGCCGCCGCCGCGGATGTCGCTGCCGCCCCCGCAACCGCCGAGCGGGGGCCACCGCCCCCCGCTGCCCCCGCCGCCCAGCGCCGCTGAGCCGCCAGTGTCACGACGCCCCCCCGGGCCTCCGCCCCCTCTGCCGGGCGCCGCGCCCCCCTTGCGGCCTCCCGCCGCGGCGCGCCCGCCCACGGCGCCCCCGCCGCCTCCCGCGGCCCACCGGCCCCCTCCTCCGCCTCCCCCAGCGGCGCCCGCCGCCGGCGGGTTCCCCGCCACGCTGCACGTCTACTACATGGGCGAGCGCTTCCCGGTGAACAAGGACAAGTTCATCATCGGTCGCGGCAAGCAGTCGAGCGACTTGACCATCAAAGATCCCAACGTCTCGCGGCAGCACGCCATGATCGAATTCGTGGGCGGGCAGTATTACATCGTGGATCTGGGCTCGACCAACGGCGTCGAGCACAACGGCGCGCGGATCGGGCGCCAGGTCATCGGCGACGGCGACGTCTTCCGCGTGTGTGAGCACGAGCTGCGCTTCGCCTACGGCTGAGCCGCGCCACCGCGCCGGGGCCATGAAGGTGCCCGCCCTGGCGGGAGTCGCGTAGGCTCTCGCCATGCCCCAGCTCCCTAGCGCGCTGCTCGTCGCGAGCGCCTCGCTGCTGAGCGCCGCGGGGGTCGTCGGCCAGCCGCTGCGCGGGTCCGTCGCAGGCGCGCGCGCGCACGAAGAGGCCGCTCGCAGCGTGCTCATCGTGCGCGCCGACGAGCCGCTGTACCAGCGCCCCGACCCGCAGGCTCGCCGCCGCGGGACCGCGGCGCTCGACGCCCGGCTGCCGCTCTACGCCGCCGTCACGGCGCCCGGATGCCAGGGGAGCTGGCTGATGGTGGGGGCGCTGGCGTGGGTCTGCCAGGACGTGGTCCAGCTCGACGGAGCGCCGCCGCTGCCCGCGGTGCGCCCGGCGCCCCTCCCTGGAGGGCTGCCCTTCCATTACTACTTCGTCGGCCCGGGGGGCGCGCTCGCGTACACCCGCTTGGCCTCGGCCGGCTTCGTGGAGCCTGCGCAGGAGCTCCAGCCGGGCTTCGCCGTCGGCCTGGTCCGGCAAGCACGCCAAGCGAGCGGCGACGTGTTCGGCCTGACGACGCACGGCCTGTGGCTCGCCCTGCACGAGCTCAGCCCAGCCAGCCCGAGCGGCTTTCACGGGGAGCGTCTCGGCGCAGGAGCTCCGCGCCTCGGCTGGGTGCTCACCGATGCCGCCAAGGTCTACTCCGCGCCGGGGAAGCTCTTGCCCGAGGAGACGCGCACCCGCTACGAGCGCGTCGAGGTCTTGGAGGAGCGCCGCCTGGCGCGCCGGGAGTGGCTGCGCGTCGGGGAGGACCGCTGGCTGCGCCGCGACGACGTCGCCGTCAGCTCTGCCGCGCCTCGACCCGAGGGGCTGCGCCCCGGGGAGCGCTGGATCGACGTCGATCTCGCCGCGCAGATCCTGACGGCCTGGGAGGGGGAGGAGCCGGTCTTCGCCACCCTCGTCGCGACGGGCAAGGGGCCGCGCGGCAGCGAGCGACGCACGCCGCCAGGCGAGCATCGGCTCTGGATCAAGCTGCGGCAGCAGGACATGGACAACCTCGAGAGCGAGACCGCCAACAGTTACTACGCGATGCAGGCGGTCCCCTGGGTGCAGTTCTTCCTGCGGGGCTACGGGCTGCACGGCACGTACTGGCACAGAGCCTTTGGCGCCGTGCGCAGCCATGGTTGCGTCAACCTGTCCCCCCTCGATGCCCAGGCGCTGTTCGAGTGGACCAGCCCTCGGCTGCCCGCGGGCTGGACGGCGGTGTTCCCCACCGAATACGAGCGGGGGACGCTGGTCCGCGTCCGGGAAGGCTCGCTACAGTAACGCCATGCGCAGCACCAGGAGGGTCGTCTGATGGTCTCCATCGTCCACGCGGTTCGAGACATCGGGCGGGTGAGGGACGTCTCGCGCGTCCTCGTCCGGCACGGCTTCGGGGAGATCGTGGTGCGACTCGGGCTTGGGCGCTCGAGGCGCGGCAAGGGCCCGAGCTCCCAGAGCGAGGAGACCGACGAGCTCTCTCCCGAGGATCTGGCCCGAGGCGAAGAGGAGCAGCGCCGCACCTCGAGCTCCATCCGCATCCGACACGTCCTCGAGGACTTGGGGCCCTCCTTCATCAAGCTGGGACAGATCGCCTCCACGCGCACGGACGTGCTCCCGCCAGATCTCATCGTCGAGCTCAAGAAGCTCCAAGACGCCGTCCCCGAGGTCCCCTTCGAGGCCATCGCCGCCCAGGTGGAGGCGAGCCTCGGCGCCAGCATCTCGGAGGTGTTCGAGAGCTTCGACCCCAAGCCCCTGGCGGCCGCGAGCATCGCGCAGGTGCATCGCGCCACGCTGCGCACCGAGGAGGGGGTCCAGCAGGTCGTCGTCAAGGTGCAGCGCCCCGGCATCGCGCAGACCATCGCCAGCGACGTGGACATCCTGCATGGGCTCGCGGCGCTCGTGGAGCGGCTCATCCCGGAGAGCCGCATCTACTCGCCGGTGGGGCTCGTCCAGCAGTTCGATCACGCCATCTCGGCCGAGCTGGACTTCACGACGGAGGCCGAGAACGCCGGGCGCTTCCGCCAGAACTTCGAGGGCTTTCAAGGGATCGCCTTCCCGAAGGTCTACAAGCAGGCCTCCAGCAAGCACGTCCTGACGCTCGAGTTCTTGAGCGGCATCAAGCTCGACGCCGCCGTGGCCGCGGGACACTCCGGCAAGGCCCTCGCCGGCGTGTCACTCGACATCATCATCAAGCAGATCTTCGATGATGGCTTTTTTCACGCGGACCCACACCCAGGCAACATCCTCGTGATGGGCACCCCAGAGGCGCCCATCATCGGGATGATCGACCTCGGGATGGTGGGGCGCCTGAGCCCGCGCATGCGTGACCTCACGGTGGACGTGATGGTCGCGGCGGTGCGCAAGGACTACGAGGGCATCGCGGACGCGCTCTACCAGATCGGTACGCCGACCAAGAAGGTGGACATGGAGGCCTACCGCGCCGAGGTGAGCCTCCTCGCCGAGAAGTACCTGGGCAAGCAGCTCAAAGACATCGACTTGAGCGGGCTCATCCGGGACATCGTGTACGGCGCCACGAAGTATGGCCTCGAGGTGCCCAGCGACTTCATGCTCGTCGGTAAGGCCCTGATGACCGTGGAGGGGGTCGGCAAGGAGCTCGATCCGGAGCTCGACGTCTTCGAGGACGCCAAGCACCACTTCTTTCAGATCCTCAAGAAGCGCTACTCCCCAGAGCGCCTCGGCAACGAACTACTCCGCCGCGTGGAGCGCCTCACCAGCACCTCCTACAACATGCCGCAGCAAATCGGGGAGGTGCTCGAAGATCTGAGGCTAGGGAGGCTAGAGCTCAAGCTCGACGACCGCGCCATCGCCCCGGCCGCCGACCGCCTCGGGCGGCGGCTCTACTCCGCGCTGCTCGCCAGCTCACTGCTGCTCGGGGGCGCGTGGCTGGTGGCCGCCGACTCCCCCATCGTCGGCGGGGTCCTGCTCGGCCTGGGGGTGCTGCTCGTCGGCCTGCACGTCCTCTTGGACGTGGTGCGCGCGCTGCGTGCGAGCGCCAAGAAATAGCGGCGAGGCCCGCACCGCACGTCGCGCTGCGAGCCTCACGAGAGCGCTACGCCGAGGCCCGTGGGCCCTCAGCGCAGGGCGATCACACCTTGCCTTGGAGCTGGTAGGCGATCGCGAACGCGAACAGCACCAGGGACTCGATGAGGGCGAGGCCCAAGATCATCGGGAGCTGGATGCGCGGCGCAGCGCCTGGGTTGCGGCTGATCCCTTCGAGCGCCGCGACGACGGCACGCCCCTGGCCCATCGTCCCGCCGAACACGGCGAGGCCAATCGCGATGGCGGCGGCGAGCGCAGCCATGGACTTCGAGTCGTGCTCGTTGGCGGCTGCACCGACGTCCGCGAGCGCGGTCGCCGGAACGAGGCTAACCAGGGTGGCGAGGGCGAGGGTGAGCTTCTTGTTGGACATGGTCTTGCGTCTCCTTAATAACCGGCGAGCGTCTAGTGGCATTTTTCTTGGGCGGCCACCGGAATTTCTAGGGGTGATCCGATTTCTAGAGGGAAATGGCTGAGCCAAGGCTCAGTGGTGCTCTTCATGCTCCGTGGCCAGGCCGACGTAGATGCAGGTGAGGAGGGTGAACACCAGCGTCTGCACCGCGATCACCAGGACCCCCAGCACCATCACGGGCAGGGGCACCAACACCGCCACGAGGCCCAAGAAGATGGCCAAGATCAGGTGATCCACCGCCATGTTGAGCATCAAGCGGACAGCCAAGGTGATGGGCCGCACGCACATGGAGATGACCTCGAGCGGGAAGATGAGCCACGCCAGGTACCAAGCGGGGCCCGCGAGGTGCTTGATGTACCCCCACCCCTGCGCCTTGAGCCCCACGACGTTGAAGTACACGAACACGACCAGGCCGCAGCCCAAGGTAATGTTGAGGTTCGTGGTGGGGATGGGCATCCCGGGGATCAGGGAGAGCAGGTTGCCGAAGAAGATGAAGCAGGCAGAGGTGGCGATGAGCGGGAAGTGCTGCTTCGCTCGCTCCGCATCCATCACGCTCTTGGCGAGATCGTAGAAGTAGCCCAGGAAGGCCTCGAAGAAGGTGCGCAGGCTCAGCCGAGACTCCGGCACGACCGCCTGATCCACGTTGGCCACCTGACGCCGCACCGAGAGCCCGAAGGCCACGAGCAGCAGCCCCACCAGCAGCGACGCGGTGATGGGCTCGAAGCTCATCCAGTTCGCCGGGGTCTTGCTGTTGAGCGTCGCCCCGAACGCGTGTGCGTTGTGGTTGAGCGTCTCCTTGATGTGGGCAAGCAAGAAGGTAAGCCAGCTGGCATGCTCGGGCATGATGCGGTGATCCTCAGAGTCGAGACGGTTGGGCGGAGCGGAGCTGGCTGATGACGATGCCGAGGGGCAGCGCGCCAAAGCCGACCATCATGGCCAGGACGGCGACGCCGGCCCGCATGAACCAGTACGCGCACAAGAGCAGCGCGAGGAACTTGACGGCGGCGATGAGGCTCCAGCGAGCCGAGCTGGCCCCCGCGCCGAAGATGCGCCGCACCGCGTGCGCCAGCACCCAGAGGTTGAGCGCACCGAGCAGCGCACCGAGCGCCACCCCCCCGGCGAACTTCACGCCGAGCCACGAGACCGTCCCCAGGGTCATCAGCAGGCCGACCACGATCACCGCCCGCAGCGCGGACGTGACGCCGAGCTCAAGACTGGTTTCGCGGGGAGGGGGGGCCATCGAGGTATTTCTTTCGTGCTAGGGCTTCGGCTTTCTCGGTCTCGGCGAGCTCGCGGTTCGCCTTCTTCATCGTCAGCCAGAGTGAGCGGTAGCCTGCCGCGACGCCCAGCCCGAGGCCGACCATGCTGATCCAGTCGGTACCCCAGCGCCGGTCGAGCCAGCGACCGACGAACAGTCCGAACAAGGCGCTCAGCGCCAGCTCGAGACCGATGGTGGCGTAGCGAGCAGCGCCACTATTCCAGTGATATTGCACCTATGCCCTTTGGTGGCGCCGGCTTAGCACGCCCTCCGAGGGGGGGTCAATGCTGGGGCCCCAGCGCGGTGCTCACCGCAAAAAAGCGATGTTTTCCGCCTCGTGACGCTGCCGGGCGAGCAGCCGCTCGAGCTCGGCCGCCAGGGCACGCACGGCGAGCCCGCGATGGCTGAGGGCGTCCTTCTCCTCCGCAGAGAGCTCGGCCATCGTCTTGCCGTCCGCGCGCTCCACCACGAACAGCGGATCGTAGCCGAAGCCTCCCGAGCCGGAGACGCCGCGCGCGATCTTGCCGTCGCAGACGCCGCGCACGGTCACCACCTGCTCGGCCCACGGCGTCGCGAGCGCGAGCACGCACACGAACCGCGCCCGACGATCGACCTCCTCCTCCAGGGCCGCGAGCAGCGCCGCGTTGTTCTCCGCGTCCGTGGCGCGCTCGTGCGCGAAGCGGGCGCTCCGCACGCCCGGTCGCCCTCCGAGCGCCAACACCTCGAGCCCGCTGTCGTCGGCGACGCTGACGAGGCCGGTCGCCGCGCACACCCGGCGCGCCTTCTCGACGGCGTTGCTCTCGAAGCTGTCCCCCAGCTCCGGCACCTCCAGGGCCTGCCCGAGGACGTCCTTGACGCCCACGAGCTCGACGTCGAGCCCGCTGAGCAGGCGTGACAGCTCGCGCACCTTGCCCGGGTTGCCGGTCGCCAAGACTACCGTGATCATCACGCCGATGGTGCTCCCTCCCCGTCGCCGCGACAAGCCGCCAGCGCTGAGGGATACTGCCCCGCATGAAGCGCATCTTCATCACGGGTAGTTCGAGCGGGCTCGGCGCTGGCTTGGCGAGGCACTATGCCGAGCCAGGCGCCACGATTGGGCTCTGCGCGCGTCGGGCGGAGCTCCTCACGGAGCTGGCCGAGCAGCTCCGGGCGCGAGGGGCCAAGCCCATCGTCTTGCCTGCGGACGTGGCCTCGCGCGAGGCCATGCAGCGCGCGCACGACGCCTTCATCGCGGAGGCCGGCGGCGCGGAGCTCGTCATCGCCAATGCGGGCGTCGGGATCCCCAGCGCGCTGCTCGAGGGCGACGCGCGCTCGGTCGAGCAGCTCATGCAGATCAACGTCATCGGGGTCACCAACACCATCATCCCCTTCTTGCCGGGGATGGTCGCGGCCGGGCGCGGCACGGTCGTGGCGGTCAGCTCCATGGCGGGGCATCGGGCGCTGCCGGGGCGCGCCGCGTACTCCGCCTCGAAGGCCGCCGTCATCACCTTCATGGATGGCCTGCGCATGGATCTCCAGGGCAGCGGCGTTCACGCCATGACCCTCTGCCCCGGCTTCGTGCGGACCCCCATGACGGACGTCCTCACTCACCCCATGCCCTTCTTGGTCGAGCTGGACGACGCCGTCGCCATCATGGCCCGGTCCATCGAGCGGCGCGATCGCACCTTCAGCTTTCCGTGGCAAATGGCGGCGCTCAAGCAGGTGATGACCCGCGCGCCGGAGTGGCTCCTACGTCGTCTGGCCCCCGCCGGACGCAAGGTGGGGACGATCTGAGCCGCGCGTCACCGCCCGAGGGCGCGCGCCGGCGGCGGTGATCGGGAGGCTCAGGCAAAACTCCGTCCCCCTCGGGGTGCGGGCGTGGCACTCGATGCCGCCGCCATGCGCCTCGAGGACCTGACGGCTGATGGCCAGCCCTAGCCCCGTGCCTTGCCCCTTGGTGGTGAAGAAGGGCTCGAAGAGCTGGCTGGCGTCTTGAGCGTCGAAGCCCACGCCCTCGTCCGCGATGCAGACGACGAGCTCCGCGGCCCCTCGACGCCGGACGCTGACCTCGATGAGCCCCCCCTCCGGCATGGACTCTCGCGCGTTGCGTAGCAGGTTGAAGCACACCTGCCTGAGCTGGGCCTCGTCGAGCGCCACCAAGGGAAGATCCGGCTCCACCTCCAGGCTCAGCCGGACGTCGTGGCGCTTCAGCTCCAGCCGCATGAAGTCGCAAGCCTCACGCACCACCTCCGCCAGATCTTCCTCTTGCAGGTTGGGCGGCTGCTGCCGCGCCATGGAAAGGTACTGCTCGGAGAGCGCGGTCAGCCGCTCGATCTCGTGCTGGATGGCCTGCAAGAGCGCGCGCGCCTCGCTCCGCTCCGGGCTCTCCGCGAGCTCCTCTTCCAGCATCTCCACGTTGAGCGCGATGGACGACAGCGGGTTGCGGATCTCGTGGGTGACGTGCGCCGCCATCTTCCCGATGGTCGCGAGGCGGTCGGCCGCCAAGAGCTGCTCGTTCGCGGCGGCGATGGCCGCCACCATCCGCTCGAAGGTCGCGGCGAGCTCACCCAGCTCGTCCGCGGTCTCCAAGACCGGCTGCACCTCCAGCTCTCCCCGAGCGACCGCGCGGGCCCGCGCCGTCACCCGCGCCAGCGGCGCCAGGACGCGGCGCACGCGCAGCGCCGACCCCAGCGCCACGAGCGAGGTGACCATCAACAGCGCGACGAGGAGCCGAAAGGCGTGGGCCTCACGGCGCTGCGCCGCGCCGGCCAAGGCATCGACCCTCGCCTGCACGCGCTGCTCGAGCTGCCCGAGCCGGCCCTTGATCCGGGCGCCTCGCGTGACCAGCTCGGCGCGCCGCTGCTCCGCCAGCTTCGCGTCCCCGCGCGCCAGCGCCTCGAAGAGCTGGGCCACGCTCTGCCCGTCGGCAGACCCCAGCTCGAGGATGTCGGCGGTCTCTTGGGTCAGCTCCCGCGCCAGCTCCGCCGAGGGATCTCGCTCCCCTCCTTGAAAGGCACGGTGGATGGCCGCCCGCAGCTTGGCGAAGGTCCGCGGTCGACCTGCCGCGAGCGCGGCGTCGAACCAAACGCGCTTGTCCGCGGGGTTGGCGGCGGTGGTCACGTGGTTGAGCTGGGTGTTCCAGGCGTCTTGATCGGCGACGGCGTCGCGGAGCGCCAGCGACAGCGGCAGGTAGCCGGAGCGCAGCAGCTCGCCCTCTTGGGCCGCTGTCCGCAGGGCGATGAGGCTCCAGCCCGCGACCAGCGTGAACGCCACCATCAAGAGCGCGAACGACGACAAGACGCGCGAGGCGACGCTGCGACCTGAGGGCCAAGCGCTGAGCTTCACTCGTGCAGGGCCCGCCGCAGCAAGCTCGCGAGGTCCACCACGCTGCCCTGGCTGGCCCGAAAGCGCCGCAAGCTCGACGCGCAGTGGGTCACGACCACGCCACCACCCTCGGCCTCGTGCGCGCTCAGCCTCCAGGCGCCGATGGCGGCGGAGATCTCCGGGTAGGTCCGTGGCAATAGCCCCCCCCCTCCCGAGCAGGTGGCGTGCTCCCGGCAGCGAGGGAATTCCTCCGGGGCGCGCCCCAGCACCTGCGCGAGCAGCGCGCGCGGCTGGTCGTAGCGACCGAGGCCGCGACCGAGCGAGCAGGGGTCGTGCCACCGGAAGCGCCCGGTCGAGGGGGCGAGCCGCCGAAAGCGCGCGCGCTGCTCATACGCCAGATCCAAGAACAGCTCGTGGGGCTGCTCGCCGAGCGCCCTGGCGCAGCTCGGGTCGACGACCACCCAGCGGACGCCAGGGGCGAGCGTCCGGCGCAGCGCCGCGCGCGCCTCGGCCGCCGCGCCTCGAGCGCCGGCGGCGTCGAGCGTCGCCCCGCAGCAGCCCCTGACGAGCTGGACGTCCCCGAGCAGGTGCGTGGCCGTCACGACGATGTCCTCCGCGACGTCCTCGGCGCGCCGCAGGTAGCCGCAGCCGAGCATCAGCGCCACCGGGGCGCCGGGACGCACCCCGGGGAGCCGCTCCAGGCGCTGCACCGCCCGCTCCACCTCCTGCATCCGGGCGGCGTGCTCCTCCACGCTGGCGCGGGCGGCGGCGGGCGCCAGCCCCGCGGCGTAGAGCTCCGCGCGCGCCTCCGTGAGCACCTCCTCCACCGGGTTGTCGTGATCACAGGCCTCACGACAGGCCATGCAGCCCGTGCAGGCCCAGGCGGTGCGCGCGGCGCTCGGCTCGAGCTCCAGGGTCCCTTGGGACGCGAACCACGCCAGGCTCATCTTACCCCACGGGGTCAGCGTCTCGCGAGGCTCCGCCTCGGCCACGGGGCAGACGGCGCGGCAGAGCTTGGGGCAGTACACGCAGGTGGTCAGCTCCGTCTGCCGCTGCTGGAGCAGCGGCAGACGCGGGGCGCGCCTCACGACGACACCTTGGCGCTGGTGGCACGCGGCTCGGCGCCGCGCGCCACGGCCGACCGCGGCGCCGCTCGAGGCACGCGCCGCACCTGCGGGAGCCACAGCTCGAAGGTCGTGCCCGCGGGGCTCGAGCGCACCTCGATGCGGCCGCCGTGCTCCTCGACGATCTTCTTGACGATGGCGAGCCCGAGGCCGCTGCCGTCGGTCTTCCCCAGGGTGGCGAAGGGCTGGAACAGCCTCCCCTCCAGCTCGGGGGGGATGCCGGGGCCGGTGTCCGACACCTCGAAGATCAACGCCTCGGTAGCGCCGCGCGCGCGCAAGGTCAGCTCCCCGCCACGCTCTCCCATGGCCTCCACCGCGTTGCGCGCCAAGTTGTGGAGCGCGCGGGCCATGCGCGCCTCGTCGAAGCGCGCCTCGAGCTTGGCGTCGACGTCCATGTGCAGCTCTACCGGCGCTCCGCTCTGCTCGAGGCCCAGATCACGCTTGAGCTCCCCCAGGAACTTGCCGACGAGCACCCGCCGAACGAACAGCCGCTTCTCACCTCGTGCGAACTCCAGCACCTCACGCTGCATGGAGGCTAGCACCTCAATCTGCTTGAGCGCCTCCTCCACGTACTCATGGCGCTGGGCCGCGCTGGGCTCCTCCTCCAGCAAGCCCAGGTAGCCGCTGATGACGGTCATCGGCGTCTTGAAGTCGTGGATCACCTGCGACAGCAGCTTGCCGATGGCGCCCAGGCGCTCTCCTCGCTCACGCTGCTTGCCGGCCCAGAACAGCCGCACCAGCGTGGTGAGGCTGGCGCCCATCAGGGGGACGAGCCCAGCCTCCGGGTGTCGAGGCTCCGCGCTCTGCCACTCCAGGTCGGAGAAGTAGATGCCAAACGCGCCGATGGGCTCCTCCACGTCACCCAAGCGCAGCGCCAGTAGGACGTCGAAGGCGAAGGGGATGCGTCCCTCCGCGCGCTCGTGCCAGCGAGGATCTCGGCGGACCTCCGTGACGAGCAGCGGCTCGGCCGCGGCCATGGCGGCGACGAGGACACCCTCGCCGGCCTTGATGCCGTGCCGCGCGAGGTGCTCGGGGTGCGCACGGTCGACGACGTACTGGATGAGATCTCCGCTCTCTTCATCGGCCAACACCACGCCGGCACCGCTCGCGTCGACGGCCACGGCGAGCTTGACCAGGACCGGCAGCAACAGCTCCTCCAGGGTCGCGGCCTGGGCGCTGGTGCGCTCGAGCTCGAGCAGGAGGCGTTGATCGGCGAGCCGGCGCTCGAGCTCGCTGGTGGCGGCGAGCAGCTCGCGGTTCTTGGCCATCTGCGCGAGCAGTGAGCGCGCCAGCTCGATGGCGACGGTGGCCTGCGCAGAGAAGGTGGCGACCAGCGCCTCGTCGTCGCTGGTGAAGGCGCGGGAGCCGCGCTTGTTGAGCACCTGGACCACCCCGATGGTCTGCCCTCGGTAGGTCTTCAGCGGCGCCGCCAGCAGGCTCTTGGTGTGGTAGCCGGGCGGCGCGTCCAAGCTGGGGTCGAAGCGGGGGTCTTCGGCGGCGCGGGCGAGGCGGAGCGTCTGGCCGGTCTGGGCGACGTGTCCCACGATGCCGCGCCCGAGCTCGACGCGCACGACCTCCGTGGCGTCAGCGTCATCGGGGAGCCGCACGAGGGCGCTGCCGGTCTCGTCGACGAGGTGCAAGGTGGCGCGCTCCGCGTCGACCAACTCCGTCAGGCGCTCCAAGATGAGGGGTAGCAGGGTGTCGAGCTCACCGGTAGCGCCCAAGGCCGTGGCGACCTCCTGGAGCGCGCGAGACGTCCTCCGCTCCCGAGCGAGCTCAGCCTCGAGCGCGCGCACGCGTCGCGTCAGCGCGGCAGGCGTTTGGGGTGCTCGGCGGACCGCCACCGCGCGATCGAACCACGTTTTTGACTGGACCGGGGAAAGTACGCGTGCGGCCGCACAATTCCAGCGGCTTGGCCAGCAGGCCGATGGTTGCGCGAGCCCCGTGCGTCAGCTACCTAGAGCGGCACCATGGCGCTGAAGCAGCTGCACCTGATGATCCGCGGGAGGGTGCAGGGCGTCTATTTTCGGGCCTCTACCCAGCGCGAAGCGCGGCGCCTGGGCGTGACGGGCTGGGTCAAGAACCGGGCTGATGGCAGCGTCGAGGTCCTGGCCGAGGGAGAAGAGGTGGCGGTGCGGGAGCTGTACGGCTGGGCCCAGAAGGGCCCCAGCGCGGCTCGGGTCGAGCGGGTGGAGACCCGCTGGCGCAGCTTCACCGGTGATTTCCCGGATTTCCGCATCACGGACTGAGCCGGGCGCGAGGAGCGTGAGCCGCCATCGACGAGCGCCCGTGCACCCCTGGCTCGCGCTAGGGCTCCTGGGCACCAGCCTCCACGCCGTCCCGGTGGCCGTCGCGCAGGTGCCCAGCGACGCGCCGGCGCCGAGCGCGGCCCCCAGCCGCAGCCTGCCACCGCTGCCCAGCGTCCCCTCGCTCCAGCTCCCGCCCGCTTCCCCCTCGGAGCTCCAAGACCTCGCCGAGCTGCTCGGGCGCCTGACGGGGACGGACGCCGCGGCGCGGGAGGCGGCGCGGGCCGAGCTGCTCGAGCTGCAGGCCCACCACGTCCCAGCCATCGCGGCCAAGATCGACGAGCTCGCCAAGCAGGCCGAGCGGGAGCGTCTCCGACAGCTCCTCGATCGGCTCCGTGAGCAGGGGCGCAAGGCCGAGCGGGAGCGGCTCGCGTCCTCCGGGCAACGCGGGAAGGTCGTGACGCCGGACTACCTCGGCTTGGCCCTCGACGCCGCGGAGCCGACGTCGCGGCCATGGCGTGAGCTGACCCAGCTGCTCGGCCTCGCCCGGGCCTTGGCGCAGGTAGGGACGGTCGAAGCCACCCGAGAGCTGATCGGTCTCTTCGTTCGCTTTGGGGAGCTGCTCCGAGTCGACGTCCAGCTCCGGCTCGAGAAGATGGGTGACGCCGCGCTTCCAGCCCTGATCGAGGCGCGCCGGCACCCCGCCGAGAAGGTAGGGCGCTGGGCCAGCCGGCTGCTCGACACGCTGGGCAAGAGCATCCCGAGCGAGGTCCTCCAGACGCCGGATCAGGCGGTGCTGGCGGACGCCCTGCGCGCCTATGGCCGGACCAAGGATCTCGACGCCGCGCGCGTCATCATCTCCTTTGCCAACTCCGAGCGGGCCCAGGTGCGTGAGGCCGCTCGCCAAGCGGTCACACTCCTGGGCGAGGCGAGCCTGTGGCAGCTGCGCGACGCTTACGAAGACCTCTCGGGGAAGCGCCCGCCGCGCGACTGGAGCTGGGATCGGCTGGCGCGTGAGCTGTTCATGGAGTTCGACCGGCTCCGCTCCGCGGAGGTCGAGGCGCTCTTCGAGCGCGGCGTGGCCGCCGGCGCGCGAGGTCAGCTCCTGGAGCAGAAGCAGGCCTTCGACGCGCTGCTCACCCGTGACCCTGCATTCCCGGAGCGCGCGACGCTGAGCGCGAGCTACCTGCGCTTCGCCGAGAGCAGCTTCGAGCAAGATCCGGAGGCCGCGCTCGACGCGCTCTTGCGGGCAGAGCGCCTCAGCGACAGCGAACAGGAGCGCAAGACCATCACGAGCCTCCGACTGACGCTCGACGTGAGCCGCTGGCTCGAGCAAGGGGTCATCGACTCTGCCGCGCTCCGTCAAGCGCTGGAGCTGGCGCCCGGCAACGAGCGCGCTCGGCGCCTGCTCGCCAGCACCGAGCGCGGCGAGCTCAGCGCGGCGCCCTCGAGGGCGCGGTACCTCGGCGCGGGCGCGCTCGCGCTGCTCGGCGCGGTCGCCATCGGCCTCCTCGCCTTCCGCCGCGGTCGCGCCCAGCCCGCGGGGGAGCCCCCGCCCGAGCCCCTGGAGCCCACCGAGCCCTCGACCGGCAGCGCTGCTGCCCGAGCGCGGCGCCCCCCCTCCGACGACGCCGGCGCCCCCGCGCCAGACGCCGCGCCCCCGTCCGACAGCGCCGGCGCCTCCGCGCCGGACGCCGCGCCCCCATCCGACGGCGCCAGCGCCCCCGCGCCAGACGCCGCGCCCCCATCCGACGGCGCCGGCGCCTCCTCGCCGGACGCCGTGCCCCCGTCCGACGGCGCCGGCGCCTCCGCCCGTAGGCCCTGAAATGAGCGACGCCTGAGCCGCCACGGCGTTCGCCGTGGTCAGGCTCAGGCGCCTGCGACGCTACGGGCTCAGGACTTGCCGGTGCCCGCCTCCACGAACTCGATGATGCTCATTGGGGCGTTGTCGCCACGGCGGTTGCCGAGCTTGATGATGCGCGTGTAGCCACCGGGACGGCCCTGGAAGCGCTTGGCGAGGTCCAAGAAGAGCTTCTCCACCAGATCCACCCGGACCTCTTGCCCGTCCTGCTCCAGGACGGCAAACCGGCGGATGTAAGCGCCCACCTGCTGCTGTGCAGCGAGCCGGCGCGCGCGATCCTCCACGCTGAGCTCAGCCTGGGGCGTGAACGCCACCGGCCCTAGGCGAAGCGCGCGCGTGACGAGGCGCTCGGCGATCCGCCGGAGCTCCTTCGCCTTGGCGTCCGTCGTCTCGATGCGCTCGTGCTCCACGAGGTTCGAGGCCAAGGCCCGGAACATGGCGCGGCGGTGCGAGGTGTTGCGGCCAAATTTACGACCAGAATTGAGGTGACGCATGGTTCTCTACCTTCGAAAGCTGCGTGGCTTGACTAGCTCTGCGCCTGCGCTTGCTTCCAGCGCTCCAGCATCTGTGGCCAGTTGTCGAACTTCATCCCCAGGCCCAACCCCATGGTCCCAAGGATCTCCTTGATCTCCTTGAGCGACTTGCGCCCGAAGTTCTTCGTCTTGAGCATGTCCTGCTCGGTGCGCTGCACGAGCTCCCCGATGAGCGTGATGCTCGCGTTCTGGAGGCAGTTGGCCGACCGGACCGACAGCTCCAGCTCATCCACGGACCGGAACAGGTGCTCGTTGAGCGGCTCCTCGCTCGAGCCGGGGCTGGCGTAGCTGGTCTCCTCGACCTCCTCGAAGTTGATCCAGATGGAGAGCTGCTCCTTCAAGATCTTCGCCGCGTAGGCGACGGCGTCCACCGGCCTGACCGCGCCGTCCGTCCACACCTCGAGCACCAGCTTGTCGTAGTCGGTCTGCTGCCCGACGCGCGCGTTCTGCACCGTGTAGTTGACCTTGCGGATCGGGGAGAACAGCGCGTCGATGGGGATGGTGCCGATGGGCATGCCCGTCGTCTTGTTGCGCTCAGCCGGCACGTAGCCGCGCCCGACGCTGACGGTCAGCTCCATGGAGAGCGGCCCCTTCTTGTCGAGCGTGGCGATGAGCTTGTCCGGGTTGAGCACCGTGAGGCCGTCCACCGTCTTGATGTCCGCGCCAGTGACCGGCCCCGGGCCCTCTTTGTCGATCCGCACGGTGTACACCCGTGGGTGCTCCGCCTTGAACACCACCTCTTTGAGGTTGAGGATGATGTCCGTCACGTCCTCCAAGACGTCCGGGATGGTGGTGAACTCGTGGAGGGCCCCGTCCAGCCGCACCGCCGTGATGGCCGCGCCTTGGAGTGAGGCCAAGAGCACGCGCCGCAGGGAGTTGCCGATGGTGATCCCGAAGCCGCGCTCCAGCGGCTCACAGGTAAATTTCCCGTAAAATTCCGTGCTGCTCTCGGGCTCGAGCTGGATGGCCTTCGGTCGAATCAGCTCACGCCAGTTGCGGCTCATCATCGGGGTCACCATGCTGCTGTCTCCTCTGTGTCTGGGGTTTGCGCGACCGTCCCGAGTCAGAAAGAGAATCCGCTCTCCGTCTCACTCCGCGGCCTGCCCGCATCGAAACCTATTCACTACTACCTTGAGCGCTCGCCAGGAGGCGCGGACCCTCCAAGAGCCAAACGAGGCCCCCTCACCCTCAGGGGGAAGGAGCCTCTCGCGCCACCCGACGCCGCGGCTAGACCCGCCGGCGCTTGGGAGGGCGGCACCCGTTGTGCGGGATGGGCGTGACGTCACGGACGAGCGTCACCTTGAAGCCCGTCTGCTGGAGCGCCCGCAGCGCGCTCTCTCGCCCCGCGCCCGGTCCCTTCACGAACACCGCCACCGAGCGCATCCCGTGATCCATGGCGCGCCGAGCCGCCTCTTCCGCCGCGAGCTGCGCCGCGAAGGGCGTGCTCTTGCGCGAGCCCTTGAAGCCGCGCGATCCGGAGCTGGCCGCCGAGATGGCGCCGCCGTTGATGTCCGTGATCGTGACGATGGTGTTGTTGAAGGTGGACTGGATGTGACAGATGCCCATCGGGACGTTCTTGCGAACGACCTTCTTGCCGCCACGAGCCTTCTTGGTCTGGGGACTGGCCATGATGCTTCCCTATCGCCTCAGGATTTCCGCGCGAGGCTCTTGCGCGGACCCTTGCGGGTCCGTGCGTTGGTGTGAGTGCGCTGACCACGCACGGGCAGACCACGCCGATGACGAAGCCCGCGATAAGAGCCCAAGTCCATCAGCCGCTTGATGCTCTGCTGCACCTCACGCCGCAGATCACCCTCGACCTTGGCGTGCGCCTCGATGGCGTCACGGATGGCCTTGATGTCTGCGTCGCTCAGCTCCTCGACCTTGCGGTCCTGAGGGATGCCAGCCTTCTCGCACAGCATCACCGCGGTGAAGTCACCGATGCCGTAGATGTAGCGGAGAGCGTAACGGATCTGCTTCCGGCGGGGGAGATCGACTCCTGCGATACGTGCCATGTCTTTCCTCTCAGCCCTGGCGCTGCTTGTGGCGTGGGTTGGCGCAAAGCACACGCACGACGCCGCTGCGCTTCACGATCTTACACTTGTCACAAATCTTCTTGACGCTTGGCCTGACCTTCATGGCTTCTTGCTCGCTGCTAGCTGGACGATGCTGGCTCGGTGGGGATCGCGGTGGGTTCGGGTTACCAAGACCTCAGAGCCTGCGATGAGTCTCACGATGACGCGCCGGAGGGAAGGGCTGATGCTGGCGGTGACTAGCGCACCTTCGTCGAGCCGTACCCTGAACATTAGTCTGGGGAGCACCTCGACGACGACGCCTCGCTCTTGCCTGCCCTGCTCTGTCTGCGCCTCTTCCTTCCTCATGTACCGAGCGCCTGACCCAGCCGCTCGGTAATTTCCTGCATGGTTCCGACCCCGTCCACCCTGCGCAGCAGGCTGCGCTCATGGTAGTAGGGCAGTAACGCCGCGGTCATCGCGTCGTACTCGACGAGACGCTTGTTCACCGTCTCTTCCCGGTCGTCAGCGCGATGCTCGAGCTGAGCGTCCGGGGGCGGGGGATTATACTTGAGGTGATAGATTTGTCCAGTCCGGACATCCGTGCGGCGAAGGGTCGCTCGCTCGAGCAGCAGCTCCCGCGGGACGTCCAGCTGCACCACCACGCTGAGCGGCATGCCCTTGCTCGCCAGCAGCGCGTCCAGCGCCTCGGCCTGAGGGACCGTCCTGGGGAAGCCGTCCAAGATGAAGCCGGGAGCGCAGTCTGCCGCCTCGAGGCGCTCGGCGACGAGCCCGATGACCACCTCATCCGGGACGAGCTTACCCTCGTTCATGAAGCGCGCGGCCTCGAGGCCCATGGGCGTCCCGGCCGCCTTGGCCGCGCGGAGCATGTCGCCCGTGGAGATCTTGGGGATGCCGTGCCGCTCCGACAGGAGCTGGCCCTGCGTTCCCTTGCCGCTCGCGGGCGCGCCCAACAGTACTACTCGCATCTCCTTCAACCCCTCCGCTCAGGTGAGCTGCCGACGACCGCTGAGCCGCGTGGTCTGTGGTCCCGTCACGCCCTCGTAGCTGCGGGTGATGACGTGCGCCTCCACCTGATTGACCGTCTCCAGCGCGACGCCCACGACGATCATCAGACTGGTGCCGCCGAACTGGAACGGCACGTTGAAGGCCCGCGCCACCACGGCCGGGATGATGCAGATGGCGGCGACATACACGGAGCCGCCCACGGTCAAGCGCGTGAGGACACGGTCGATGTACTCCGCCGTCTGCTTGCCGGGGCGAATGCCCGGGATGTTGGCCTGCTGCTTCTTCAGGTTGTCCGCCACGTCCAGCGGCTGAAAGGTGACGGCCGTGTAGAAGAAGCAGAAAAAGATGATCAGCGCGCCGAAGAACAGGTTGAAGACCCAGTCCCCGCGGTTGATGATCGAACCAAACTGCGCCATGCCCGGCACGTTGAAGCTGGCGAGCGTGGCCGGGAAGGCCAGCAAGCTCGAGGCAAAGATGGGCGGGATCATGCTGGCCATGTTCACCTTGAGCGGCAGGTGCGCCGTCTGCCCGCCATAGATGCGCCGGCCGACCTGACGCCGCGCGTACTGGATGGGGATCTGCCGCTGCGCTTGCTCGAAGAACACGACCACGGCCACGCTGGCCAGGAGGACCGCCAGGACCAAGGCCACCGTCAGCGGCTGGAGTGAGCCCCCGACGCTCTGGTAGTACGACACCAGGCCGTTCGGGACGCTGGCGACGATCCCCGCGAAGATGATCATGCTGGTGCCGTTGCCGATCCCCTGCTCGGTGGCCTGCTCACCCAACCACATGATCAGCGCGCTGCCCGTGGTCATGGTGATGACCGTCATCAAGCGGAATGGCCACCCCGGATCCAGCACGATGTTGCCGGCCCCGCCGCCTCCTTGGCTGTTCATGCCCTCGAAGGTCGTCGCCATCATCAGGGACTGCACGATGCTGAGCCCCACGGCGCCGTAGCGCGTGTATTGCTCGAGCTTGCGGCGGCCCGCCTCCCCCTCTTTCTTCAGCTCCTCCACCTGCTTGGACACCATGCCCATGAGCTGCATGATGATGCTCGCCGTGATGTACGGCATGATGCCGAGCGCGAACACCGAGAGGTTCGACAGCGCGCCGCCGGAGAACAGGTTGAAGATGTTGAGCAGCCCACCCTGCTGGGACACGGCGCTGCGCATGGCCTCGCGGTCCACGCCGGGCGTGGTGATGAACGCCCCGACACGGTAGACCGCGATGACGAGCAGCGTGAACGCGATGCGCTTACGCAGCTCCGGCACTTTACCGATGTTCGAGAACCTACCGAGGAGAGACATTCACGCTCCAAGCTCAGGGACGAGATAGCCCAGGAGCACGCAGCTTACGCGCTGGGTGCGGCTGCGCACGTCGCACCCGCTCCAGACCTCGGAAACAGCTCCATCGCTAGCCGAGGCGGGGCCATCCGCTACCCCGCGCACTCAGCCCTCGGCGCTCTTCGCCGGGGCCTCGATGACGATCGCCTTGCCGCCGGCTCGCTCGATCTTCTCGAGCGCCGTCTTGCTGAAGCCGTGGGCGCTGATGGTCAGCGCCTTGCTGAGCTCGCCGCTGCCAAGGATCCGCAGCCGCACCGAGGCCTTGCCTTGGATGAGCCGCGCCTCGCGCAGCGCGCGCTCATCCACGGTGGACCCGGCGTCGAAGCGCTCGAGATCCGCCAGGTTGAGCGCCACCGTCTCGATGGGGAAGGGCACCCGGAAGCCACGCTTGGGGAGCCGCCGCTGCATCGGGGTCTGACCGCCCTGGAAGTGCAGCTTCCCGAAGTTGCCCCCGTGACGTGCCTTCTGACCCTTCTGACCTCGGCCGGCGGTCTTCCCCAGCCGCGAGCCGATGCCTCGGCCGAGCCGGCGGGCCACCGCCTTCGACCCCTCGGGGCCCTCGAGTCGAGAGAGGATGGGCTGACTGTTGGCCGTGGTCATGGACGGATCTCCTCGAAGCGGACCAGATGAAGCACCCGCTTGATCATGCCGCGAAAGCTAGGGGTGTTGTCGACCGTCACCTCCGAGCCGATCCCATGGAGACCCAGGCCTTTGATGACGAGGTGGTGAGGGTGCGGCTGTCCCGCCAGGCTTCGCACCTGCGTGACCTTCAACTTCGGCAGGCTCATCCCTTGGCTCCTTCGGCTGCCTGTGCGCTCGACGCCTTGGCCACCTTCTCAGCGACCTCGTAGCCCTCGAGCAAGGCGTCCACCTGCACGTCCCGCGCGGTCGCCACCGTCTCTGGGGCACGCAGCATTTGGAGCGCCGTGATGGTGGCGTTCACGACGTTGTGCTTGTTCGCGGAGCCAAGGCACTTCGACAGCACGTCCTGGATCCCCGCGGACTCCACGACGGCGCGCACCGCGCCGCCGGCGATGACGCCGGTCCCTGGTGAGGCGGGGCGCAGCAGGACCCGTCCGGCCCCGAACTCCCCGATGACCTCGTGCGGCACCGTGGCGCCGATCATGGGCACCTTGAAGATGTTCTTCCGCGCCTGATCGTTCCCCTTGCGGATCGCCTCCGGCACCTCGTTGGCCTTGCCGAGACCGACGCCGACGTGCCCCGCCTCGTCGCCCACGACGACGAGCGCGGAGAAGCTGAAGCGGCGCCCGCCCTTCACCACCTTGGCGACGCGGTTGATGTGGATGACGCGCTCCTTGAGCTTCTCTTCATCGATGAGATCGCTTGCCATTGCTGCTGCTGCTTTCAGAAGTGGAGCCCGGCCTCGCGAGCTGCCTCTGCGAGTGCCTTGACGCGGCCGTGATAGAGGTATCCGTTGCGGTCGAACACGACCTTGTCGATCTTGCGCTCGATGCAGATCTTCGCGATGAGCGCGCCCACCTTCTTGGCGCTCTCACTCTTGGTGGAGTCCGTGAGCGCGCCCTCGAGGTCGCCCGAGAGCGTCGACGCGGCCGCCAAGGTGCGCCCCTCGACGTCGTTGATGACCTGCGCGTAGATGTGCTTGCCGCTACGGTAGACGCTGAGCCGGGGCCGCTCGGCGGTCCCGGAGATCTTGTGCCGGATGCGGAACTTGCGCCGCTGCCGTCCTGTCAGTTGCCTAGTCGCCATCTTTCCGCTCTTCCCGGCCTACTTCCGGCCCTTGCCCGCCTTGCCGGCCTTACGACGAATGTTCTCACCACGGTAGCGCACGCCCTTACCGGCATACGGCTCCGCGGGACGCAGCGCGCGCAGCGTCGCCGCGAATTGACCCAGGGAGGCCTTGTCCGGCGAGGCGAGGTTGATGACCTGCCCCTTGGACTCCGCGGGGATGCTCGCCGTGATATCGGCGGGCAGCTCGTGAACGCAGGGGTGGGAGAACCCGAGCGCGAGCGTCAGCGTGCGGCCGTTGAGCTCCGCGCGGTAGCCGGTGCCCTGGAGTTCCAGCACCTGCGCGTAGCCCTCCGAGGCGCCCTTGACCATGGCGGCGATGAGCGCGCGTCCGAGCCCCTGGAGCCGCCGCCCGTCCGCGTCCGGCGCGCTGCTCTTGACGGTGACGTGGCCGTCCTCCGTCCCCACGGAGATCTGCGCCGGCAGCGCCTTGACCAAGGTCCCCTTGGGGCCTTTGACCTCGACGCCCTGCGGCCCCACGCTGACGGTGACCCCCTTCGGGAGCGCGATGGGTACCTTTCCGACGCGTGACTGCTTGGTCGGCTGGGTTTGTAGCTCGCTCATCACCACACCTCACAGAGCAGCTCGCCGCCCACCTTGCGCTGCCTCGCCTCTTTGTCCGTCATGAGCCCCTGGGAGGTGCTGAGGATGGACACGCCGAGGCCGCTCAGCACGCGCGGGATGGCGTCGTGGCGGACGTAGACGCGCCGCCCGGGACGCGACACACGCCGCAGCCCTTGGAACGCCGCCTGGCGGTCCTTGGTGTACTTCAGCGTGATGGAGAGCACCTCGCCGACGGACTCCCCGGCCTCGGTCTTCACGTCGGAGACGTAGCCCTCGGCCTTGAGGATGTTCGCGATGGCGCTCTTGAGCTTGCTCGACGGCAGCTTCGTGGTCTCATGGCGCGCCATGGCCGCGTTGCGGATCCGGGCAAGCAAATCTGCGATGGGATCGGTCACCATGGTCTCACCAGCTCGCCTTCGTGACGCCAGGCAGGTCCCCGCGGAGCGCTAGCTCCCGGAGGCAGACTCGGCAGAGGTTGAAGTCGCGGTACACGGCGCGGGACCTGCCGCAGCGGTGGCAGCGGTTGACCGCTCGGGTCGAGAACTTGGGCGGGCGATTGATTTTCGCCCACTGAGAAGCGCGTGCCATCGATTCAGCTCCTAAACGGCATGCCGAGGAGGGCAAGGAGCTCTCTGCACTCCTCGTTGGTCCCGGCCGTAGTTACAAAGGTGATGTTCATGCCCTTGATGGAGTCGACCTTGTCGAAGTCGATCTCGGGGAACACGATCTGCTCTTTCATGCCCAGCGTGTAGTTACCGGCGCCGTCGAAGGCGCGGGCGCTGACGCCGCGGAAGTCACGGGTGCGCGGCAAGGCCAGCGTGATGAGCCGGTCCGCGAACTCCCACATGCGCTCCCTCCGGAGCGTCACCATCACGCCGATGGGCACGTTCTCGCGGAGCTGAAAGGCCGCGATGGACTTCTTGGCGCGGGTCACCACCGGCTTCTGGCCCGTGATGGCCGTCAGCTCGGTGACGGCCGCGTCGATGAGCTTGGGGTTCTTCGCCGCGGCGCCGAGCCCCATGTTGATGACGATCTTCTGGAGACGCGGCACCCGCATGGGGTTGTCGTAACCAAACTTCTTCATCAGCGCGGGCACGACGGTGGCGTCGTACTTCTTCCGAAACCGGGGCTGGGAATTCTCGGTCTGGGTCATGGTCACCTCTGCGAGACGATCTCTGCACCGCTCTTGGCGATACGGACCTTCTTGCCGTCCTTCATCTGATACCGCACGCGCGTCGGCTTGTCCGTCTGGGGGTCGACCGGCATCACCCGCGAGATGGCGAGCGGCGCCTCCAGCTCCACGATGCCGCCTTGGCGCTGCTGCGTGGGCTTGACGTGACGGCGCACCGTGTTGACGCCCTCCACCACGACGCGACCACGTGCCTCGTCCACACGCACGACCTTGCCCCGAGCGCCCTTGTGATCACCGCCGGTGACCTGCACCAGGTCACCCACTCTCAAGCGACGCATCACAGCACCTCCGGCGCGAGCGAAATGATCTTCATGAACTTCTTGCCGCGCAGCTCGCGCGCGACCGGGCCGAAGATGCGCGTGCCCACGGGCTCACTCTGCGCGTTGATGAGCACGGCGCTGTTCGTGTCGAACTTGATGTAGCTGCCGTCGACGCGGCGGTACTCGCGCGCGGTGCGGACGACCACGGCCTTGGCGGTGGCTCCCTTCTTCACCTTGCTGCCCGGGAGCGCCTCCTTGATGGTGACGACGATGATGTCCCCCAGGCCGGCGTAGCGACGCCGCGAGCCACCCAGCACCTTGATGCACTGCACCAGCTTGGCGCCGGAGTTGTCGGCGATGTCGAGGTAGGACTGCGTCTGGATCATGAGCCGACCTCCTGGATGGCGCGCTCGATCACGCGCACGAGGTTCCAGCGCTTGTCACGCGACAGCGGACGATGCTCCACGATCTCCACGCGGTCGCCCACCTTGCACTCGTTCTTCTCGTCGTGCGCCTTGTAGCGCTTACGGACGCGGACGTACTTCTTATAGACCGGATCCAGCTTGAAGCGGACGACCTCCACGACGATGGTCTTGTCCATCTTGTCGCTGCGGACGCGGCCGACGAGGCGACGGCGCGACGGCTGGCTACTGACCTTGGACTCTTCCGTTGCGCTCACGGCTTGGCTCCTTCTTCGCCACGCTCGCTCAAAATGAGCTCGATACGTGCGAGGTCCTTCCTCGACTTGTTCAGCAGGCTCGTGTTCTCGAGCTGGTTGACGAAGTTCTTCATCCGGTACGAGAAGAGGTCCTTCTTGAGGGTGCCCCTGAGCTCGCGGAGATCTTCCGTCGAGCGCTCCCTGAGATCTTTGGCCTTCATCACAGCTCACTCCTCACCAGGACCCGGGTGTGGAGCGGCAGCTTGGAGGCTGCCAGCGCGAAGGCCTCGCGCACCACGTTCTCCGGGAGCCCAGAGATCTCGAACATCACGCTGCCCGGCTTGACCACCGCGACCCACCCCTCGACCGCGCCCTTGCCGCTACCCATTCGGACCTCGAGCGGCTTCTTGGTGATGGGTTTGTCCGGGAAGATGCGGATCCACAGCTTGCCCTGGCGCTTGACGTGGCGCTGGATGGCCATACGCCCGGCCTCGATCTGTCGGGCCGTGACGTAGCTGTGCTCCACCGCTTGCAGGCCGAAGTCCCCGAAGGAGACGTCCGAGCCACGCCAAGCGAGGCCGCGGTTGCGACCCTTCTGCTGCTTGCGGAACTTAGTGCGCTTGGGAGAAAGCATGGGTCACTCCAGGATGCGACGGGCTTTGCGCTGCAGCACTTCACCCTTGAAAATCCACACCTTGACGCCAATGGTGCCGTAGGTGGTCCGGGCCTCCGCCAGGCCGTAGTCCACGTCCGCGCGCAGGGTGTGGAGCGGAACGCGGCCCTCGCGGTAGGTCTCCACGCGCCCCATCTCCGCGCCGCCGAGCCGGCCGGAGCAGCGGATGCGGACGCCCTTGGCGCCGAACTTCATGGCCGTGGTGAGGGCCTTCTTCATGGCGCGCCGGAAGGCGATGCGGCGCTCGAGCTGGGTGGCGATGTTCTCGGCCACGAGCTGCGCGTTGGTCTCTGCCTTGCGCACCTCTTGGACGTCGATGAACACCTCGTTGTCCGTGAAGCTCTGCACGCCGGGGAACTTGGTCTCGCCCTTGGCGGCGGTGCCGAGGTTGCCGATCTTGAGGACCTCGATGCCCTTGCCGCCCTTACCGATGACCATGCCGGGCCGCGCGGTGTAGACGATGACCTTGGCCTTGTTCGCGGCCCGCTCGACCTCCACCGACGCCACGTTGGCGTTGTAGAGGTACTCCTTGACCGCGCGCTTGATGCGCAGGTCTTCATGGAGCCACTTCGTGTACTGCCGGTCTTCGTACCACTTGCTCGTCCACGTCTTGATGACGCCTAGACGAAAGCCATACGGATGTGTTTTCTGTCCCATGGGTCGCCTTTGCTAGGTGCGCTCAGCGCCGATCGAGTTCGATGTGGATGTGGCTGACGCCCTTGGTGATGCGCGTGGCGCGGCCCTGCGCCCGCGGCCGCCAGCGGCGCATGTGCGCGTTGGGGCCCTTGTCTACGGTGGCCTTGCTGATGAACAGGGAATCCGTGTCGACCCCCGGGCTCTGCAGCTTGGCGTTCGCCAGCGCGCTGGCGATGAGCTTCTTGACGGCCGGGGCCGCCGCCTTGTGGGTGAAATCCAGCAGTTGTAGCGCCTCGGCCGCGGAGCGGCCGCGCACCAAGTTGATGATCATCCGCGCTTTGCGCGGGCTGATACGCTGGAACTTTGCTTTGGCGGTACTGATCATCTTGGCGTTTCCTCGTGAGCCGTGGGTTGCTGGTGCGACTCGCGGCGACACTACGCTTTGGCTGGCTGCCCCTCCGGCGATGGCCACCTGTCATCCTGGGGAGATGATGGTCTGACCGTCGTCGACGCTCACCTGCCGGAGGGCCAGCCGCGGCCGGGTGAGCGTCAATCGAGGGGAGCGCGTCATTAGCAGAGGGGGCACCGCCCCGCAAGCCGAAGAGGGCGCGGACCGGCGAGTATTTCCTGATGGTCTCAGGTGTTCAGGGGTCGCGGAGGGGGGGCCAGCCCCCTCCGCGGGGCCCCCCCGGGGGCTCACTTCTTACCGGGCGGGGCCTTGCCCTTCTTGTCTCCGGAGTGCCCGTGGTAGGTGCGCGTGGGGGCAAACTCCCCGAGCTTGTGCCCCACCATGTTCTCACTGACGAACACCGGGACGAACTTCCGGCCATTGTGGACGGCGAAGGTGAGGCCCACCGCCTCCGGGAAGATGGTGGAGCGCCGGGACCAGGTCTTGATGACCGACTTCTTGCTGGAGGCGATCGCCTCTTCAATCTTCTTCGCTAGGTGACCGTCGATGAACGGACCCTTCTTGATGCTACGCGCCATGGATTAGCCCTTCGCCTTACGGTGCTTCACAATCATGCCGTTGGTGCGCTTGTTCGTGCGCGTCTTCGCACCCTTGCTGAGCTTGCCCCAGGGTGAACAGGGGTGACGGCCGCCGCTGGTGCGCCCCTCACCACCACCCATCGGATGATCCACCGGGTTCATGGTGACGCCACGGTTGTGGGGGCGCTTGCCGAGCCACCGCTGCCGGCCCGCCTTGCCCAGGCTGATGTTCTGGTGGTCGTGGTTGGAGACCTGCCCGATGGTGGCGCGGCAGCCGAGGTGCACCTTGCGGATTTCCCCGCTCGGGAGCTTGACCTGCGCGTAGTCCCCGTCCTTCGCCATGAGGGTCGCGGAGACGCCCGCCGAGCGCACGAGCTGCCCGCCCTTGCCCTTGCGCAGCTCGATGTTGTGGATGGCCGTCCCGGTGGGGATGGCGCCCAGCGGCAGGGAGTTGCCCGGCTTGATGTCGGCGTGCAGGCTGGAGACGATGGTGTCGCCCTGCTTGAGGCCGTCCGGCGCCAGGATGTACGCCTTCTCTCCGTCCGCGTAGTGCAGGAGGGCGATGCGCGCCGTACGGTTCGGATCGTACTCGATCTCCGCCACCACGGCGGGGACGCCGAGCTTGCCGCGCTTGAAGTCGATCAAGCGGTAACGGTGCTTGTGCCCACCACCTCGGAAGCGCGACGTGATGCGCCCGTAGTTGTTCCGGCCACCGGTGCTCGTCTGCTTCTCCAGCAGCGAGCGCTCCGGCTTGGAGGTCGTCAGCTCCTTGAAGTCACTGACGGTGTAGAAGCGACGCCCCGCGGACGTCGGCTTGAAGGCTTTGATTCCCATCTTGCTACTCCTGCGACTCGTCGAAGAACTGAATGTCGTCACCCTCGCGCAGGGTCACGATGGCCTTCTTCCAGTTGCGGCGCTTGGCGAGGCCGCGCCCCATGCGCTTGACTTTGCCACGCTGCACGAGCGTGTTCACGTCCGTGACCTTCACGCCGAAGAGCTTCTCCACGGCGTCGCGGATCTCGATCTTGTTCGCGCCGATCGCGACCTCGAAGACGACCTGGTTGGTCTCCTTGAGGCGAGCGGCCTTCTCCGTCAGGGCGATGGGGCGTTTGATGACGTGCTCGGGACTCATGACTTTGCTCCGTTGGGGGCTTCACTGAGCAGACCAAGGCAGCGCGCCTCGAGCGCCTTGGCAGCGTCCTTGCTCAGCACGAGGTGTTCGTGCCGGAGCAAGTCGTAGACGTTGACGCCCTCGGGCGGCAAAAACTGGTTATTTTGCATGTTGCCGATGGACAAGCGCAGCTTCTCGTTGCTCTTGTCGTCGACCACGAGCGTCTTGCGGGGGGCCTTGAGCGCGGTGAGCACCTTGGCAAGCTGCTTGGTCTTGACCTCCGCGAGCTGGATGTTGTCCACCACCGTGACGCGACCCTCCTTGATGAGCAGGCTGAGGGCGCTCTTGAGCGCGCTCAGTCGCACCTGCCGCGGCGGGCGGTAGCTCCAGTCCTGGGGACGCGGCGCGTGGGCGCGCCCGCCGCCGACGAAGATGGGCGCACGGATGGAGCCGTGGCGAGCGCCGCCGGTCCCCTTCTGCTTCACGATCTTCTTGGAAGACCCCGAGACGGCGCTGCGCTCCTTGGCGGCGCGCGTGCCGGCCCGCCGCGAGGCGAGCTGCGCCACTACGACCTCGTGGACGAGGTGCTCCTTGATGTCCGCCGCAAAGACCTCGTCAGCGAGCTGTAGCTCGCCGACCTTCTTGCGCTCCAGATCATAAACGTCGAGTTTCGGCATGGCTCTTTGCTCCTCAGCTCTTGATCTCCACGTCCACACCGGCCGACAAATCTAGCTTCATCAGCGCTTCGAGGGTCTGGGCCGTGGGCTCGAGGATGTCCAGCAGCCGCTTGTGGGTGCGGACCTCGAATTGTTCACGGGACTTCTTGTCCACGTGGGGCCCACGCAGCACCGTGTACTTACGGATGGAGGTGGGGAGCGGGATGGGTCCCGCGACGCGCGCGCCGGTGCGACGCGCGGTGTCCACGATGTCCGTCGTGGACTTGTCGAGGAGCTGGTGATCGAACGCCTTGAGGCGAATGCGGATCTTGGTGGTATCGGCCATGGGGGCTCTTCTTGGCTGGTGAACCCAGGACATCTGGGCTCACTGGACTGCTTCGCTGATGAGGCCGCGAGCGCGGCGAGGTGATGGGGTCGAGGCGCGCGGCGGACGCCGAGGCCTCGACCCCGAGGGGCTCACTCTAGGATCTTGGTGACGACGCCGGCGCCGACGGTCTTGCCGCCCTCGCGGATGGCGAAGCGCATCTGCTCCTCGAGCGCCACCGTGGTGATGAGCTCGATCTCCATCGTGATGTTGTCGCCGGGCATCACCATC
>CAUJEM010000036.1 GCA_963169915.1 Myxococcota bacterium | reverse complement strand
GCACCGCCCGGCGCCAGCCGTGGGACGTCTCGAAGCGCAGCCCCCGCAGGTGGTAGATCCGCAGCGGCGCTCGGAGCAGCCGCGCGGCGAGCATCCCGAGCAGCCCCGCCTTGGGCGTGCTGGCGACGACGACGTCCGGCCTCAAGCCGTACAGCACCCGCGTCAAGCGCCCGAGCGCGAGGAGATCCGCGGCGGGGGAGATCTCGCGGCGCATGGGCACCGCGCGTACCGCGACGCCCTCGCGCCGGGCGACCTGCTCCAGCAAGGGATCCGGTGAGGCGACCACGGTGACGGTGAAGCCGGCCTCGCGCAGGGCGGCGAGCTGCCCCTCCATCAGCCGGAAGGCCGTGAGCGGGTGCGTGAGGAGGATGACGAGGCGCGGGGACATGACGGCAGAGAGATCCGAGCGAGGGGTGAGCGGCGGTGGGCAGCGGGCGGCGGCCGAGGCGCTCGCCGGGCGCGCCCCGCGCCGAGCCTACTCCGAGTCCGCCGCGAGCGCGTCCACCCGCGCGCGGTAGTCGTCATGCCGGCGGTAGGAGCCCGCCCAGCGCGCTCGCACCCGAGCGCGCACCTCGGGGCTGTAGAAGAGCCCTCGCAGGATGGCGACGTCCGCGTAGCTCGGGAGCCGAAAGCGGACGAGCTCGCCCGCGCGCTCCACGACGCCGAGCTCCGTGAGCTTCTGCCAGGCGTCCGGGGCGGCGTCCCATGGCTCTCGCCGAAACAGCCGGCGAAAGTGCGGGAGGGAGAGCCTGCGGTTGAACAGGCCATGAACGAGCAGCCGGTGCAGCTCCTCCTGCTCGTTGGAGAGCAGCCCCCGATAGAGCGCCGGCTGCCCCCGCCGGAGGCGAAGCAGGCTCGGCTGCAGGTCGTAGGGCTGCTCGTAGAAGCTGCTCCCGTAGGCGTGCGAGAAGGCGCTGACCCCTACGCCGAGGAGGGAGGCGTCCGCCTGGTGAAAGCCGTCGAGTTGCTGGTTGACGTCCGTCGCCTCGGCGGAGGCGGGGAGGGGGCCGGTCGACGCCAGCCCCTGCTCTGCGAGCCGCCGGCGGCCCCACTCGAGCATGAGGCGTCGGAGCAGGATCTGCTCGGGATCGGCTCGGAGGTGGACCGGATGCACCGGCCGAAACGTACTCAAGTGGAGCGACGTGGGCGCTAGCGAGAGCGCGAATTCCACGTCTCGTTGGAAGCCCTCGAGCGTCTGCCCGTCCATCCCGGCCATGACGTCCAGGTGGAGCTGGGGCACGCCGAGCTGCCGCGCGTGCTGCACGAGGCGGCGGATCCGCTCGGGCTCATTGAACCGCTGCGCGCGCCGCTGCGCCTCCGGCTCGAGCGACTGGATCCCGATCGTCAGGCGGCTGAGCCCAGCGTAGCGCACGAGGGCCTCGAGGCGCTCCCCGGTGAGCGAGTCCGGGTTCGTCTCCACGGTGACTTGAGCGCTGCTCGCGGCGTCGAGCGCGCTCGAGCGCGGCGCGCAGCTCACGGAGCCGCTGCTGGAGCTCGGCGGTGATGGGCGACTCCGTGTCGACGTTGAGCAGGAGTCCCGGTCGCGCGAGCCAGCTCGGGTGGTCGTCGGGGGGGCGCGGTGAGAGGCGAAGCGTCTTGGCGCCGAGCGTGATGTGGAGCTGTGACGAGATCTCGGCGTAGGAGGCCGTCGCCCAGACACCCCCGAGGCTCGACGTGCAGACGGCGTGGAGCCACGAGAGCGCGGTCTGAGGGGGAGCCGGCTCGGGCGGCGCGGGCGGCATCACCCGAGGATCACCCGAGGGGTCGAGCCGAGGCAAGTCTGGCGTGGACGCTGGACGGCAGGCGGCAGACCCGGCCGTCACCCATGCTAGGACGTCATCGTCATGACGGACGCGCTGCGCTGCTGGGTTCACGGGGCCGGAGGGCACGCCAAGGTGGTGGCGGACGTGGTGCGCTCGGCGGGTGGGGTCGTGCTCGGCTTCGTGGAGGACGCGCGGGAGCGCTGGGGGCAGCAGCACGCGGGGCTGCCGATCGTGTCCTTCGAGGAGGCGGTGGCGTCCGGCGCCCGGCACTTCGTGTCCGGTGTGGGCGGTCACCTGGGGCGCGCTCAGGGGCTCGAGCGAGCGCGGGCGGCCGGCTTCGAGCTGCCGGTGGTGGTCCACGCGCGCGCGGTGGTGGCACCCAGCGCCGCGCTGGGCGCGGGCACGGTGGTCATGGCGGGGGCCGTCATCAACCCGGACGCGCGCGTGGGCCTTGGGGTCATCGTGAACACCGGCGCGGTGGTGGAGCACGACAATCGAGTCGGCGACTACGTGCTCTTGGGCCCGAACGTGAGCCTGGGCGGCACCGTGGCGGTGGGAGCGCGCACGCTCGTCGGGGTGGGTGCCACGGTGCTCCCCAACCTGCACGTCGGCGCGGACGTTCGGGTCGGAGGCGGCGCGGTCGTCACGCGGGACGTGGCCGACGGCCTCACGGTCGTGGGCGTCCCAGCGCGCGCCGTGGGCTCGGGGGCGTAGCGCGACCGCGCGGGCGGTCGGCGGCTCAGTTGGGCAAGTGCTCCGGCTGCCCCAAGAACTCCGGCATCGTGGCCTCACCCGCGGCGGAGATGCCGCTGCGGGTGAGCACCTTGCCGACGGTCTTGAGCAGGATGAGCAGATCCAGGGCGGGGCTCCAGTGGTCCACGTACCAGACGTCGAGCCGGAACTTCTCGGGCCAGGAGATGGCGTTGCGCCCGTGGATCTGCGCCCAGCCCGTGATCCCCGGGGTGACCTCGTGGCGCCGCGCCTGCTCGGGTGAGTAGCGAGCCAGGTACTGCATGAGCAGCGGCCGAGGCCCCACGAGGCTCAGCTCCCCGCGCAGCACGTTGAGCAGCTGCGGCAGCTCGTCCAGGCTGGTGGAGCGCAGCCACCGCCCGAGCGGGGTGAGGCGCGCGGCGTCGGGGAGCAGCGCGCCCTGCGCGTCGCGGGCGTCGGTCATGGTGCGAAACTTGTAGAGCTCGAAGGGCTTGCCCCCGCGCCCAGGGCGCCGCTGTCGAAACAGCGCGGGGCGGCCCATCTGCTGGTGGATGGCGAGCGTGAGGACGCCCAGCAGCGGGGCGGTGGCCACCAGCGCCGCGGCGGCCGCGCTGCGGTCGAAGAGCTGCTTGGCGAGCAGCGGGAGACCCTGTTGTCGCATGACGGCGGCGATTATCGACGCCGCGCGCGCCACCGGCAAGCCGTGGCATGCTCGGCGTCGTGCCCCCCGCCGTCCCGCTCGTGGATCTTGGAGCGCTGCACGCGCCGCTCGCGGCGCAGCTCGACGCGGCGTGGCATCGCGTCCGGAGCAGCGAGCGCTACGTGCTGGGAGAGGAGGTGGCCGCGTTCGAGGCGGAGGCGGCGCACGCGCTCGGCGTGGAGCACGCCGTCGGGGTCTCGAGCGGCAGCGACGCCCTGCTGCTGGCGCTCGTGGCGGCGGGCGTCGGCCCCGGGGACGAGGTGGTCACCTCCCCGCTGAGCTTCTTCGCCACGGCCGGGAGCATCTTGCGGCTCGGGGCGCGCCCGGTGTTCGCGGACGTCGCGCCGCGCACGCTGACGCTCGACCCCGCGCGCGCGCTCGGCGCCGTGACGGGGCGCACCCGCGCCATCGTCCCGGTGCACCTGTTCGGCGTGCCCTCCGCAGCGCTCGAGCCGCCCGCTGGGCTCGCGGTGATCGGCGACGCGGCGCAGGCCTTCGGCGCCGCCGGGGTGGCGCGCGCCGGCCTGGCGACGACCTACAGCTTCTTCCCGAGCAAGCCGCTCGGCGGCTTCGGCGACGGAGGGCTCGTGGTCACCGCGAGCGAGGCGCTGGCGGCGCGCGTGCGGCGCCTGCGGCAGCACGGCGTCAGCGCCAAGCACCAGCACGAGGAGCTGGGGGGCAATCACCGCCTGGACGCGCTGCAGGCGGCGCTCTTGCGGGTCAAGCTGCCTCACGTCGGCGTCTGGCGCGAGGCCCGCGCGGAGCGGGCGCGCCGCTACAACGTCGCCTTCGCGGACCTGCCCGGCTTCGAGCTGCCGCTGGACGTCCCCGGCGCGGCCTGGGCGCTCTACACCCTGCGCGTCGCCTCGGGGCGCGACACCCTGCGCGCGTGGCTCTCCAGCCTGGAGATCGAGACGGCCCTGCACTACCCGGTGCCGCTCCACCTCCAGCCGGCGCTGGCGCAGCTCGGCTATCGCCCCGGCGCCTTCCCCGAGGCCGAGCGGGCGTCGCGCGAGGTGCTCAGCCTGCCGCTCCACCCCAGCCTGAGCGACGCCGCCCAGGCGCGCGTCATCGAGGCGGTGCGGCGCTGGGCCAGGGCGCGCTGACTAGCGCCCCCGGACGTGCTCCTGGTACCAGTGCCAGAAGCGGGTGACCCCCTCCTGCACCCGGACGCGGGGCGCGTAGCCGAGCAGGCGCTGTGCCTTGCCGATGTCCGCGTAGGTGTACGCCACGTCCGCCGCCATCATGGGCTCTTGCACGAGCTTGGCCGGCGCGCCCGCGAGCCGCTCGATCATCTCCACGAAATCCTTGAGCAGCGTGGGCTCACCGCGCCCCAGGTTGATGAGCTCGAAGCCCAGACGCCGGTCGGCGGCGGCGAGCACGCCGGCCGCGATGTCCTCCACGAAGGTCCAGTCGCGGTGCATCTGCCCGCCGTTGTAGAGCGGCACCTCGCGACCCAAGAAGATGCTGTCCAGCACCTTGTAGGCCATCATGTCCGGGCGGCCGCGCGGGCCGTACACGGTGAAGAAGCGCAGCCCCGTGAAGTCCAGGCCGTGCAGGTGGTGGTAGGTGTAGCCCAGCAGCTCCGCGCTGCGCTTGCTGGCGGGGTAGGGGGCGAGCGGTCGATCACAGGGGTCCGTCTCCACGAAGGGGACGGTCTGCGTGTTGCCGTAGGCGGAGCTGGTGCTCGCCAGCACGAAGTTGGGCTTGCCGTGGCGGAGGCTGGCGTCCAAGAGGTTGAGCGTCCCGGTGAGGTTGACGTCGTAGTAGAGCCAAGGGTCCTCCACGGAGACGCGCACCCCAGCCATGGCGGCCAGGTGCACCACGGCGTCGAAGCGGTGCTCGCTGAACAGCCGCTCGAGCAGCGCGCGGTCACGGATGTCCCCCTCCACGAACTCGAATTGCTCGGGCCGCTGGGCGGCGCCCCGCACCTCCTCCAGGTTGGCGCGCTTGCGGGCCGGAGGGTAGTAGTCGTTGAGGTTGTCAAGCCCCACCACCCGATCGCCGCGCGCCAGCAGCGCGGCGGTGGTG
This sequence comes from Myxococcota bacterium, assembly GCA_963169915.1. GTDB lineage: Bacteria > Myxococcota_A > Polyangia > Polyangiales > Polyangiaceae > JADLEQ01. Next base: position 14,477 of record CAUJEM010000036.1, on the reverse strand, counting down.
TGGCTGCCGATGAAACCCGCTGCTCCCGTCACCAATACGGTCTTGGACACCTTGCCTCCGCCCCGAGCGCTGCGATGGCCCGGAGCTCGCCATGTAGCATCGCTTGCTCCGCCCTTCACCTAGCGGTAGCTCTGCCGCACGCTCATGTCAGAAGATGTCCTGGAGCTGGGCCCGTTCCGTTTCTCGTCGCGCTTGTTCGTCGGCACCGGCAAGTACCGGAGCGTGGAGGAGACGGAGGCCGCCCTGGTCGCGAGCGGCGCGGAGGTGATCACGGCCGCCATCCGGCGGGTGGATCTGAACGACCGCTCCGAGGGGTCCATGATGCGCCTGCTGTCGAGCAAGCGCTGGACGCTGCTGCCCAACACCGCGGGCTGCTACACGGCGGAGGAGGCCGTGCGGACGCTCCGGCTCGCGCGGGAGCTAGGGATCGCGGACATCGTCAAGCTCGAGGTCTTGGGAGATCCGAAGACGCTCTACCCGGACAACGAGCAGACGCTGGAGGCTGCCAAGCTGCTGGTCAAGGAGGGCTTCGTGGTGCTGCCCTACTGCCTGGACGATCCCATCGTGTGTCGCAAGCTGGAGGACCTCGGGTGCGCGGCCGTGATGCCGTTGGCGGCGCCCATCGGCTCCGGCTTGGGCATCCGCAACCCCTACAACCTGCGGATCATCCTGGAGACGGTGAAGGTGCCGGTCATCGTGGACGCCGGGGTGGGCACGGCCAGCGACGCCGCCGTGGCCATGGAGCTCGGGTGCCACGGGGTGCTCATGAACACCGCCATCGCCCACGCCCAGCGACCGGTGCTCATGGCGGAGGCCATGCGGGGCGCGGTCCAGGCAGGGCGGCAGGCCTTTTTGGCCGGGAGGATGCCGCGGCGCCTCCACGCGAACGCTTCTAGCCCCGAGGCCGGGCTGATCGGCTAGAGTCCCAGGCCGTGACCACCGCCGGGGCCGCCTTCACCCCGTATCAGCGCAAGCTGTTCTTCTTCTTGGGGATCGCCAGCTTCTTCGAAGGCTACGACTTCATCGCCCTGACGCAGATCTTACCCAACCTGCGGCATGATTTTTCGCTCCCCCCGCAGGCGAGCGGCTACCTCGTCACGGCGATCAACGTCGGGACGGTGCTGGCCTACCTGATGGTGCGCCAAGCGGACGCGTGGGGGCGTCGGCGGGTGCTCACCTGGACCATCGTGGGGTACACCACCGCCACCTTCCTCACCGGCCTCGCGCCCAACGTGTGGGCCTTCGCGCTGTGCCAGCTCGTCGCGCGGATTTTCTTGATTGGAGAGTGGGCCGTCAGCCTCGTCATCGCGGCGGAGGAGTTCCCTGCCGCACGGCGCGGAATGGTGCTCGGGGTCATCAGCGCCATGGGCAGCTTCGGCTCCGTCGCCTGCGCGGGGCTCGTCCCCCTCTTGCTCAAGACGAGCTTCGGGTGGCGCACGGTGTACTTCACCGGCATCGTGCCGCTCATCGTGCTGGCCTTCATGCGGCGTGACCTGAGAGAGACGCAGCGCTTCGTCGACCAGGTCGCCGGGCAGCCCCAACGCTTGGGGCTGTGGCGCATCTGGCGGACCCCGTACCGGCGGCGCACGCTGCAGCTCGGCCTCATCTGGCTGCTCACCTACGTGTGTACGCAGAATGGCGTCGCGTTTTGGAAGGAGTTTGCGCTCGCCGAGCGCGGCTGGAGCGACCATCAGGTCGGCCTCGCCGTCACCATCGCGGCGATCAGCGCCATGCCCTTCGTCTTCCTGGCGGGCAAGCTGCTGGACGTGGTAGGGCGCCGGTACGGGGCGATCATCATCTTCGTGCTCAGCGCCGCGGGGATCTACGGCGCCTACACCCTGCAAGGGCGCTGGCCGCTGACCGCCGCGCTGGCGCTCGGGGTGTTCGGCGCCAGCGCGGTGCTGCCCGTGCTCAACGCCTACGGCACGGAGCTGTTCCCCACGGAGCTGCGCAGCGACGCCTTCGCCTGGACCAACAACCTCATCGGCCGCATCGGCTACGTCGTCTCCCCCGCCATCGTCGGGTACTACGCCGCGGACCACGGCTGGGGGCGGGCGGTGAGCGCCACCGCCTTCACCCCGCTCCTCGCGCTGCTGCTGATCTTGTGGTGGATGCCGGAGACGCGCGCCAAAGAGCTGGAAGAGACCGCCACGGCATGACCGACGCTGCTCCATCGCGCCCGAGCGCGCGCGGCGCCTGGGCGCAGGGCTCGGCGGCCCTCTACGTGGCGCTGGTGCTGTACAGCGGGACGCGGGACGCTGGCCCCGCGCTGCTCCCCTTTCACTGGGGGGACAAGCTGATGCACGCCCTGGCCTTCGCCGGGATGCAGGCGTCGCTCTGGTGGGCGCTGCGCAGCCGGTACCCGGGCTGGTCGCGGCGCCGGGGCCTGCTCGTCGCGCTGGGGATGTCGGTGGCCGTCGGGGGGCTGCTGGAGTGCGTGCAGGCGCTCTTGCCCTATCGCTCGGCCGAGTGGGGAGATCTGATCGCGGACTCGGTGGGGGCCGCGCTGGCGGCCGCGCTCCTCGCCCTCGCCGGACGGCGAGGGCGGCCGAGCGCAGGGGTGCCATGAGCGCCCCGAGCGCCGCGGAGGCGAGCCGGGCGGGCACCCTCGCCGCGACCGTGCGCGGCCTCGTCGGCCTGCTCTCGCGCGGGCAGCGTCGCCAGGCGCTGGGGCTGTTGGCGCTGCTCGTGGTGAGCGGGCTGCTGGAGGCGGTGAGCTTGGGGGCCGTGCTGCCCTTCGTCGCGCTCGTCAGCGGGGAGCTGGCGGCCTCGCCCACGCTCGGTCGCTGGCTCGAGGCGCTGCCGGGCGGCTCGCGCGAGGCGCGCCTCGTGGGGCTCGGCGCGCTGCTCGCGCTGCTCTTCGTCGTCAAGGACGGCCTGCTGGCGTGGCGACACCTGCGTCAGGCGCGGCTGCTCGGGCAGGCGCACGCCGCGCTCTCCGTCGCGCTGTTCCGTGCGGCCTTGCGGCGGTCCTACCTCGAGAGCCTGAGGCAAGCTTCGGCCGAGGTGATCAAGAACGTCGTGGCGGAGTCGCACGCGGTGGCGGTGCTGCTCGGGACGGCCACGCTCAGCCTGCTTGCGGAGGGGGTGGTCACGCTGGCGCTGCTGACCTGGCTCGCCCAGTGGGACCTGCGAGCGACGCTGGTGCTGGTGGCGCTGGCCGGAGGCTTCGGCGTGGCCTATGACCGCCTCCTGCGGGCGCCCAGCCAGCGCTGGTCACGCGCGCAGCAGCGAGCGGGCACGCGGCTGGTCGCCGAGCTCCAGCAGGAGCTCGCGGCGTACGATCAGCTCGTGCTGAGCGGCGCGCAGCCGTGGTTCGTCGAGCGCTTCGCGCGCGCCGCGGACACCTACGGCCGGGCGGCGGCCTTCGCGCGCGTCGGCGCGGCGCTGCCCAGGGTGGTGCTGGAGCTGCTCGTGGTGCTGGGCCTCATCGCGCTCAGCCTCGCCGCGGAGGGCAGCGCGGCCTGGCGCGCCAGCTTGCCCGCGCTGGCGGCCCTGGCGCTGGGGGCGGTCCGGCTCGTGCCGTCCCTCCACCGGGCGCTGTCGTCCCTCGCCGTCCTGCGGTTTCACGCCCCGAGTCTAGAGTCGGTGCAGGCGGCGCTGAGCCAGGCGTCGCCCGAGGAGGCGGCGCGGGCGCCGCACGCGCTGGAGTTCCGTCGCGAGCTGCGCCTCGAGGGGGTCGGCTTCACCCACCCGGGCGCCGAGGCGCCGACGCTCACCCAGGTCAACGTCAGCCTGGCGCCCGGTGACTGGGTCGGCGTGGTGGGGCCCTCGGGTTCGGGCAAGAGCACGCTGGCGGCGCTGCTCTGCGGGCTGCTGCCGCCGAGCGAGGGGACGGTGTGGGTGGACGGCGCGGCGGTCAGGCTGGACCACCCGGGCTGGTACGAGCGAGTGGGCCTGGTGCCACAGACCGTGGCGCTCGGCGCGGAGAGCCTGCGCGAGAACGTCGCCTTCGGGGTGGCGCCCGAGCGCGTGGACGAGGCGCGCGTGCTGCGCGCTTGCGACACCGCCGGGCTCGGCGCGCTGGTGGCAGGCTGGCCGAGCGGGCTCGAGACGCCGCTCGGCGAGCGCGGGGTGCGCCTCTCCGGGGGCCAGCGCCAGCGCGTCGCCTTGGCGCGGGCGCTCTACCGCGAGCCGCAGCTCCTGGTGCTGGACGAGGCCATGAGCGGGCTCGACGACGCCGCCGAGCAGGCGCTGCTGGAGGGCCTCGCGGAGCGGCACCCGGGGATGACCGTCCTGCTCGTCACGCACCGGCTGAGCTCCCTGCGCGCGTGCCAGCGGTTGCTTCACGTGGAGAGCGGTCGGGTGGAGGATGTCGACGGCCTGCGCGGCTGGCTCGAGGCGCGCGCCTAGCCGCGGGGAGGACGGAGGGCCGGCGCTGGCCCGCGCTCGGGGGGAGGAGGGCAGCGCCGGGCGCGGCCCTGGCGGTGGGGCGAGCCTTGCGGCGCGCTCTTCGCGGGGGCAGAGTGCCGACGTGCGAGCCGTCTTGATCTTGGGCGCGGCGCTCGGCCTGAGCCACGCGCCCATGCAGTGTCAGCGAGAGCCAGATCCGACGCTACGCCGCCAGGAGACGCCGGGGGAGGCCTTGTATCGGCTCTCGGAGCAGTTCAAGGCGCGAGGCGAGGAGGCGGCGTGGCGGCGCACCCTGGAGTATCTCATCGCGCGCTACCCGAGCAGCCGAGAGGCGCACATGGCACGGGAAGATCTCGCGGGCGCGTCGCCCAAGACCCCATGAGCGCGCCGCGCCTCATCGCGCTGACGAGCCACGACGCGTACTCGGCGTCGCTCCACCTCGAGCGCCTCGGGGCGCTCTGCGCGGCCGCCAGGCCTGGCAGCGTGCTCGTCCAGCTCAGGGACAAAGAGCTCAGCGCGCGTGCACGCCTGGCGCTCGGCGGTGCCCTGCGGCGGCTCTGTCGAGCCACGGGGCAGCTCTTCGCGGTGAACGACCGGCTGGATCTCGCGCTCTTGCTCGACGCCGATGCCGTGCACCTCGGGGAGGCGTCGCTGAGCCCGGCGCAGGCCAGGCGGCTCGTGCCTCGGGCCTTGCTCAGCGTGGCCAGCCACGACCCGCACGCCGAGGCCCCCGCGGGCGCGGACGCGGTGGTCCTCTCCCCCTGCTTCGCGCGAAGGAAGGGCCGGCCGCCGCTCGGGGTCGCGGGCCTGAGGGCCGCGCGCGCCCAGCTCCCCGCGCACGTCGGGCTCTATGCCTTGGGCGGCGCCGACGCCAGCACCGCAGCGCTCGCGTGCGCGGCGGGCGCGACGGGCGTCGCCGCCATCGGCGGCGTGCTGGAGGCGTCGAGCCCGCTGCCCTTGCTACGAGCGCTGGGGATCGCGCGCTGAGCCGGGCCCGCGCGAGGTGCGCCGCGGCAGGCTTGCCGCTCTGCTCCGGCTAGTCGATGCTCGGCGCCCATGCTCATCACCGAAGCGGGGTTGCCCGGGGTCTACGTCGTCGCGCCGAAGCGACACCACGACGCGCGAGGGTTCTTCTCGGAGGTCTTCAAGCAGTCGGCGCTGCGCGCCGCGGGGATCCAGGACTCCTGGGTCCAAGACAACCACTCGTACTCGCGGCTCGCCGGGACCGTCCGCGGCTTTCATTTCCAGGCGCCGCCGCACGCCCAGGCCAAGCTCGTCCGCGTCACGCGCGGCGCCGTGCTGGACGTCGCCCTGGATCTACGCCACGGCTCGCCGACCTTCGGCCGGCACGTGGCCGTGCGCCTCGACGCCGAGTCCGGCCAGCAGCTCTACCTCCCCGTGGGCGTCGCGCATGGGCTCTGCACCTTGGAGCCGGACACCGAGGTCATCTACAAGGTGAGCCAAGAGTACGCGCCCAGCCACGATCTCGGCGTGCGCTGGGACGACCCCGCCCTGGGGATCGCCTGGCCGGTCAGCGCGGAGGCGGCCCAGCTCTCCGAGAAGGACCGGCGCCATCCGCTGCTGGCCGATCTGCCCCGCTACTTCGAGCACTCCGAGGCGGCGCCATGAAGATCCTCGTCACCGGAGGCGCGGGCTTCATCGGCTCCGCCGTCGTGCGGCAGTACCTCACGCAGACCGAGCACCAGGTGCTCGTCTTGGACAAGCTCACCTACGCGGCCACCCTGAGCTCGCTGGCCAGCGTCTCGCACCTGCCCAGCTACGGGCTGGCGCGCGTGGACGTCGCGGACGCGGCGGGCGTGGCGAGGGCGCTTGCGGAGTACCAGCCGGACGCCGTGATGCACCTGGCGGCGGAGTCGCACGTCGACCGCTCCATCGACGGCCCGAGCGCCTTCATCCAGACCAACGTGGTGGGCTCCTTCACGCTGCTCGAGCAGTGCCTCCGCTACTGGCGCGCCCTGGCGGAGCCACGCAAGAGCCGGTTTCGCTTCCACCACGTCTCGACGGACGAGGTCTTCGGCTCCCTCGGGCCTACCGGCGCGTTCCACGAGACCACCCCGTACGACCCCCGCTCGCCGTACTCCGCCAGCAAGGCGGCCAGCGATCACCTGGTGCGCGCCTGGTACCACACCTACGGCCTGCCCGTGGTGCTCACCAACTGCTCCAACAACTACGGCCCCTACCACTTCCCGGAGAAGCTCATCCCGCTCATGATCTTGAAGGGCTTGAAGCGGGAGCCCTTGCCCGTCTACGGCCGCGGCACCAACGTGCGGGACTGGCTGTACGTGGACGATCACGCGCGCGCGCTGCGCCTCGTCCTCGAGCGCGGGCGGCTCGGAGAGAGCTACAACATCGGGGGCGACGCGGAGCGACAGAACCTCGAGGTGGTCCACGGCGTGTGCGATCTGCTCGATGAGCTCGAGCCGGGGGCGGAGCCCCGGCGCGGCTTGGTGCAGTTCGTGACGGATCGCCCGGGGCACGACGCCCGCTACGCGATGAATTTCGACAAGCTTCGCGGAGAGCTCGGCTGGCAGCCCAGCGAGAGCTTCGAGTCCGGGCTGCGCAAGACGGTAGAGTGGTATTTGTCCCATCGGCAGTGGTGGCAAGACATCCTCTCGGGCAGCTACCAGCTCGAGCGCTTGGGCCAGGGCGCCCCGTGACGCGCGTGCTCGTCACGGGGGCGGAGGGGCAGGTCGGGACGGAGCTGGTGCGCGCGGCGTGGCCAGCCGGGACGACGCTGCTCGCGCTCGGGCAGGCGGAGCTCGACATCACGCGCCGCGAGCAGGTCCGAGAGCGGCTGCGGGAGCTCGTGCCGGACGTCGTCGTCAACGCGGCGGCGTACACCGCGGTCGACCGCGCCGAGCAGGAGGCGGAGGCGGCCAGGGAGGTCAACGCGCTCGGCCCGCGCTGGCTCGCCGAGGGCTGCGCGGAGCTCGAGGCCGCCCTGATCCACCTGTCGACGGACTACGTCTTCGATGGCGCCTCCACCTGCCCCTGGCTGCCGGAGGCGGAGCCGCGGCCGCTCAGCGTCTACGGCCGGACCAAGGCGGAGGGGGAGCGGCTCGTGCGGGCGGCGCTGCGCCGGCACGTCGTCCTGCGGACCTCGTGGGTCTACGCCGCGCACGGGGCCAACTTCGTGAGGACGATGCTGCGGCTCGCGGGTGAGCGGACGGAGCTGCGCGTCGTCGACGATCAACAGGGCGCGCCCACCAGCGCCAGTGACGTCGCGCAGGCGCTCGTCATCGTGGCGGCGCGGCTCGCGCGGGAGCCGACGCTGAGCGGGACCTTCCACTACGCGGCGCGCGGCCAGACGAGCTGGTACGGCTTCGCCCGCGCCATCTACGAGGACGTGGCGGAGCGGCTCCCGCGGGTCCCGGAGCTCGTCCCCATCGCCACCGAGCAGTACCCGCTGCCCGCGTCCAGGCCCCGCTACTCCGTGCTGGACTGCGCCAGCTTCGACGCCAGCTTCGGCGCGCCGCGCCCGGCCTGGCGTGACGCCCTGCAGCCGGTGCTCGACGCCCTGCTCGGCCCAAGGCAAGCTCCACGCTCATGAGAGGCATCATCTTGGCGGGGGGCTCGGGGACGCGGCTCTATCCGGTGACGCGCGCGGTGAGCAAGCAGCTGCTCCCCGTCTACGACAAGCCCATGATCTACTACCCGCTCAGCGTGCTCTTGCTGGCGGGCATCCGAGAGATCTTGGTCATCACCACGCCCCAGGACGCCGAGGCCTTTCACGTGGTCTTGGGGGACGGCTCCCAGTGGGGCGTCGAGCTGCGCTACGCGGTGCAGCCGCGCCCGGAGGGGCTCGCGCAGGCCTTCCTCATCGGGGAGGCCTTCGTGGGGCGAGAGCGCTCCGCCCTGGTGCTCGGGGACAACATCTTCTACGGTCACGGGCTCACCGGCTTGCTGCGCCAGGCGGCGGCGCGGACGGCGGGCAGCACCGTCTTCGCGTACCGCGTCCGAGATCCGCAGCGCTATGGCGTGGTGGAGTTCGACGCCACGGGCAAGGCGCTGCACATCGAAGAGAAGCCGGAGCGGCCGCGCTCCTCGTGGGCCGTCACGGGCCTGTACTTCTACGACCGCGACGTGTGTCAGCTCGCCAAGCAGGTCCGACCGTCAGCGCGCGGGGAGCTGGAGATCACGGATCTGAACCGGCTCTACCTGGAGCAGGGGCGCCTGGAGGTGGAGCGGCTCGGGCGCGGCTTCGCCTGGCTGGACACCGGGACCCACGACGCGCTGCTCGAGGCCTCGGAGTTCGTGCGGACGGTCGAGGAGCGGCAGGGCCTCAAGGTCTGCTGCGTCGAGGAGATCGCCTTCCGCGCCGGCTACATCGACGCGGAGCAGCTCCTGCGGCTGGCCGCCCCGCTGGAGAAGAACCAGTACGGGCAGTACCTGCAGCAGCTCGCCCGTGACGGAGCCGGTGGAGAGCTCTGATGGGGACCCCCCTGCTCGCGGCGGTCTCCGTCGATCTGGACGAGCTGCCGCACTACTTCGCCCTGCACGGGCTGAGCGCCCGCGATGAGACGGCGCACCTGGTGTACGAGCGCGCGCTCCCACGCCTGGCGGACTGGGCGAGCGGCCTCGGGCTCAAGCTGTCACTCTTCGCGGTGGGGACGGATCTGGAGCACGCGCCCAGCGCGGCGGCGCTGCGGCGGCTCAGCGACTTGGGCCACGAGGTGGAGAACCACTCGTGGTCGCACCGCTACGACCTGACGCGCCTCGGCAGGGAGCAGCAGCGGCGGGAGGTGCACGCGGGCGCCGAGGCCATCGAGCGCGTCACGGGTCGGCGCCCACAGGGGTTCCGCGCGCCGGGCTACACCGTGACGCGGGAGCTGCTGGAGGAGGTGGAGGCGAGCGGGGCAAGCTACGACTCCTCGGTGTTCCCGTGTCCGGCGTACTACCTGGCCAAGCTGGGCGTCCGGTCGTGGATGCGACTGCGGGGGCGCCGCTCGTCGTCCATCGTGGATCACCCGCAGAGCCTCGGAGCGCCCACGGGGCCGTACCGGATCGGGCGGCGCCCCCACGAGCGAGGCCAGGGACTGCTGGAGCTGCCCATCCAGGTCACGCGTGGCCCGCGGCTGCCGTTCATCGGCACTGCCCTCACGCTCGCCGGCCCGCGCGGCGCGGCGCTGCTCACCGCCGGAGTCAGCGGGCTACCGCTCGTGAACCTGGAGCTGCACGGGGTGGACGTGCTCGACGTGACGGATGGGCTGGAGGAGCTGGGCCTGGTGCAGCGGGACCTGCGCGTGCCCGTCGCGCAGAAGCTAGAGATCCTGACGCGCGTCGTCGAGCGGCTCCGCACGGCGCGCCACCGCTTCGTCAGCCTGAGCGAGGCCTCGAGGATCGTCACGTAGGCGGGTCCGCGGGGCGGCGGCCGCGGCTCCGCCCCCGGTAGAGCGCGAGGCCACCGCCCCCGCGGGCGCCGCGCCGCGCGCCAGGAGAGCGCGCGCCGGCTGGGGGCCGGCGCGCGCGTTGTGGTATGACGCGCGGCGCGCTCATGACCTCCCACGCCGACGCCCTGCCCTTTCGTGCCGTTGATCCCGAGCTGGATTTCCCGAGGTCGGAGCAGGAAATCCTAGAGTTCTGGCGTCGAGAGCGCGTGTTCGAGCGGAGCCTGACCGCGCGCGGCCCGGAGGCGCCGGCGTTCACCTTCTATGAGGGACCGCCCACGGCGAACGGCATGCCCCACAACGGCCACGTGCTCACGCGCGTGATGAAGGACCTGTTCCCCAGGTTTCAGGCGATGCAGGGCAAGCGCGCGCTGCGCAAGGGGGGCTGGGACACCCACGGGCTGCCCGTGGAGGTGGAGGTCGAGAAGGAGCTCAGGATCCACGGCAAGGCCGCCATTCAGGCCTACGGCGTGGAGCCCTTCGTGCGCCGCTGCATCGAGAGCGTGTTCCGCTACACGGCGGAGTGGGAGCGGCTGACCGAGCGGATCGGCTTCTGGGTGAGCCTCGAGGACGCCTACGTCACCTTCCACAAGAGCTACGTGGAGAGCGTGTGGTGGGCGCTGTCACGCTTGTTCGAGCGCGGCCTGCTCTATCAAGGTCACAAGGTGGTGTGGTGGTGGGCGCAGGGCGGCACCGCGCTCAGCAGCGGCGAGGTGGGGCAGGGCTACAAGACCGTGGACGATCCCAGCGTCTACGCGCTCTTTCCGCTGGTGGAGCAGCCCCACCGCGCGCTGGTCGTCTGGACCACGACCCCCTGGACCCTGCCGAGCAACGGCTACGCGGCGGTCCGACCGAGCACGGACTACTGCGTGGTGCGGGTCGGGGAGCCGCTGCCCAAGCGCAAGGCGCAGCCCCTCGAGCTGGGCCCGGTGGAGGAGCTCATCGTCGCCGCCGCCCTGCGAGAGCAGCTCTCGGCCAAGCTTGGCAGAGAGCTGGAGGTGGTGGGCAGCTCGAGCAGCGAGCAGCTCGAGGGGCTGCGCTATCGCCCTCCGTTCGACACCTTCGCCAAGGAGCGCTGGGGCTGGACCGCCAAGCTGGCGGATCACGACGAGGAGGTGCCGCAGTGGTGGCGCGTCATCGTGGAGGACTTCGTGGCGCTCGACAGCGGCACGGGCATCGTGCACGTGGCGCCTGCCTTCGGGGAGGACGACGGGCGCGCCCACGCCCGCCAGCGTCAACGCTACGCGGACCCGGACGCGGTGGAGCTGCTGAGCGCCGTCGAGCCGGACGGCAGCTTCAAGGAGCTGGTGGGGACACCGTACGCCGGGCGCTGGGTCAAGGACTGTGACAAGGAGCTCATCGCGGAGCTGCGGGCGCGGCGGCTCTTGCTGCACGAGGAGCTCTACCGGCACGACTACCCGTTCTGCTGGCGCGCCGAGCAGGACCCCCTCATCCAGTTCGCGCGACCGGCGTGGTTCATCCGCACGACCGCGGAGCTCGCGCGCGCCAAGGCGAACAACCAGGCGATCCAGTGGCTCCCGCCGCACGTCAAGGACGGTAGATTCGGGGACTTTCTGGACAACAACGTCGACTGGGCGCTCAGCCGAGAGCGCTTCTGGGGCACGCCGCTCAACGTGTGGCTCTGCGAGGGCTGCGACCACCGTGAGGCGCCGAGCAGCGTCGCGGAGCTCACGCAGAGAAACCCTCACGCCTTCGACCATTGGCACGCCGCCAAGGCCGCGGACCCTACGCTGCAAGACGACCTGATGGTCCACAAGCCGTGGATCGACGAGGTGACCTACCCCTGCCCACGCTGCGCGGGCACCATGCGCCGCGTGCCGGAGGTCATCGACTGCTGGTTCGACAGCGGCTGCATGCCCTTCGCGCAGTGGGGCTTCCCGCAGCTCGAGGGCTCGCGAGAGAAGCTCAAGGAGGCCTTCCCCGCCAACTTCATCTCCGAGGCCATCGATCAGACGCGGGGCTGGTTCTACTCCCTGCTGATGGTCTCCACCCTGGTCTTCGACGAGGCCACCCAGCGCGAGTGCTTGGGGGAGACGCGGCCCTGGCCGCACCCTTATGAGCGCTGCATCGTGCTCGGGCACGTCTCGGACAGGGACGGCAAGAAGGAGAGCAAGAGCCGGGGGAACTACACCCCGCCGGACATCATCCTGGACAAGGTGAGCATGGAGTACGCCGTGCTCGAGCTCGGGCAGCTCGAGGGCGGCCGGCCCGCCGTGGACGCTAGCGCGTCCCGGCGCGGGGTCGCGCTCATCGCCCGGGAGGATCTGGAGGGGATGGACCTCGAGGAGGGCGCCGAGGTGCGGCTGACGAGCGGCGTCGCTCCGGGGCGCGAGCTGCGCGTCCAGCTCCGGGTCGCCAAGCACCTGCCGCGCCGCGTGGCGGTCCTCGCGCCGGAGGACCGGGCGGAGCTCGGCCTGGGGGTCGCGCCGAAGGGCCTGGGACAGCGCCCGGTGGAGGTGCCGGAGCTGCCCCCCGAGCAGCGCGTGCGCGTGGAAGATCCGCTGACCCCGGCGCCTGGCGCGGACGCCTTCCGCTGGTTTTTCTACGCGAGCAGCCCGCCCTGGAACAACACGCGCCACAGCCTGAAGAACGTCCGACTCTACCAGAAGGACTACCTCGTCAAGCTGCGCAACGTGTATGCGTTCTTCACCATCTACGCCAACATCGACGGCTGGCGCCCCGGCCGCTGCGCGGAGGCGCGGCCCGTGGCGGCGCGGCCGCTGCTGGACCGCTGGCTGTTGAGCGAGCTGGCGCTCACCGTCCAAGCGGTCACCGAGCAGCTCGAGCAGTATCACGCCTACGACGCCGCGCTGCGCTTGGTGGATCTCGTCGAGGGGCTGTCCAATTGGTACCTCCGGCGCAGCCGTGCGCGCTTCTGGGGCTCCGGGCTCGGCCAGGACAAGCTGGACGCCTACGCCACCCTGCACGAGGCGCTCGTCACGGTGGCTCAGCTCACCGCCCCGTTCACGCCCTTCTTCGCGGAGGAGCTGTACCAGAACCTCGTGCGCCGCGCGGACCCCGGCGCCGCCGTCAGCGTGCACCTGACGGACTACCCCCGCGCCCGCGAGGAGCGCGTGGACGCGGAGCTGACGGCGCAGATGCGCGCCGTGCGCGAGACGGTGAGCCTCGGGCTCGCGGTCCGAGCGGCCAACAGACTGAAGGTGCGTCAGCCGCTGGCGCGGGCGGACGTGGTGCTCAACGACGCGGCGCTCGAGCCCGCGCTCCGCAGCCACGCGCTGCTCATCCAAGAGGAGCTCAACGTCAACGAGCTGCGGCTGATGGTGCGAGCGCACACCGACGGCGCCGTCACCTTCAAGCTGCAGCCCAACTTCCGCGTGCTCGGCCCCCGCCTGGGCAAGGACGTGCAGGCGGCCAAGCAGGCGCTCGCCGCGGTGGACGGCGCGCAGGCCTTCGCGGAGCTGGGGCGGGAGGGCAGGCTGCGGGTGCTCGTCGGGCAGACGCCGCTGGAGCTCAGCCCGGAGGAGGTGTCCGTCGGGGTCAGCGCGGCCCCAGGGTTCGCCGCGGAGACGGGCAAGGTGGGCGTGGTGGTGCTCCACACGACGCTCAGTGAGGAGCTCGTCGATCAGGGGCTCTTGCGGGAGCTGGTCAGCCGCGTCCAGGCGCTGCGCAAGGAGCGGGGGCTGGCGTTCACCGATCGCGTGCGGCTCCGGCTCAGCGGGACCGAGCGGATCGAGCGCGTGGCGAGGGCAGGGCTCGGGCATCTCCAGGAGGAGTGCCTCGCCAGCACCGTCGAGCTGCTAGAGGACGTCTCGGCGCCGGAGCTCGAGCTCGGGGAGGAGCGCGTGCGCTTGGCGCTCGAGCGCCTCGAGGTGCCCTGAGGCGAGCCGCGCCGGACCCCGGAACTCCCGGTCGCGCGGTGGCGTGCTGGCTAGCGGGCGCTGGGCGCGAGGACGAGCGGGCGGCCCAGCTTGCCGGCGATGACGCGGCTCAGCGTGGACCAGAGCTCCTCCTGAGTCTTCGCGGCGACCCAGCGCGCGTGGTCCGGCTGCCAGTCGAAGTGCCAGGCTTGCAGCTCCGCCGCCATCCAGATCTGGCGCGCCGCGCGGTGAGAATTGACGATGTATTTCGTCCCGTCGGCGAACTCCACCGTGAGGATGTCGCTGGCGAGCTCCGCCTCGAAGTCCTCGTCCTCCAGCGCGTCCAGCGCTGCGATGAGGGCGTGCAAGGTCAGCGGCGCCTGCCGCTCGTACTCTCGTTCGGAGACCACGCTGAGGCTCCCAGCGGGCTCACTGAGCGGGCGGGGTCATCCCCGGGATGGGCGGCGCGCAGGTGCCGATGCCAGGCATGCACTGGTTGCCTGCCTGGCAGTCGTCGTTCGACTGACACGGCCAGGCGCATTTGCCCGCCGCGAGGTTGCAGCGGTGCGTCATGCAGGTGGCGTCGGCCTGGCACGGGAGCCCGCCGCTGGCGGTGGGCTGCCCGCCGGTAGTGGCGGGGGGGGCCGTGGTCGCCGGAGGCGGCGCGGCGGTGGCGGGCGGCTGCTGCGGATAGTACTGGCCTGGCGGCGGCTGCTGTCCGGGGGGCGGGTACTGGGTGTTCTGGGTCTCGTCCTTCTTCTTGCAGCCGACGAGCGCGACGGCGGACACCAAGCACGACATCATCAAGCGAGCGGCGGCACGGCGCATCTGGGGGATCTCCTGCGTGGGGGCGAGCGTAGCGAGCCCGCCGGTACGC
>CAUJEM010000035.1 GCA_963169915.1 Myxococcota bacterium | reverse complement strand
CTGCTAGTTCTCCGCGCCCTTACGGGGTCCAGCCGAGAGTGTGTGGTCAGTCTCGAGCCCCCCAGACGGCCTGAGGCTTCACCGTGGCGGTTCAAAGAGTCAGTGTGTTCTCCGGGAACGCGAACCCTGCGTTGGCCGCGGAGATCGTCAAGGTGCTCGGTTGCCCCCTCGGGGAGGTCCGGGTGTCCCGCTTCGCCGACGGCGAGACCTTCTGTGAAATCCGGGAGAACGTGCGGGGGCTAGACACCTACGTCATCCAGTCTACCTCCTCACCGGTCAACGACCACATCATGGAGCTGCTCATCATGTGTGACGCGCTCCGGCGCGCCTCGGCGGCCTCCATCACCGCGGTCATCCCGTACTACGGCTACGCTCGCCAAGACCGGAAGGTGGCGCCGCGGACGCCCATCACCTCCAAGCTGGTGGCGGATCTCATCGTCGCGGCCGGGGTCACCCGCGTCGTGTGTGTGGACCTGCACGCCGGGCAAATCCAGGGTTTTTTCAACATCCCCTTCGATCATCTGTACGCGCTGCCGGTCTTCCTCCAGGACTACCTCACCAAGCGCTTCGACAAAGACGCGGTGCTCGTCTCCCCGGACGCCGGCGGGGTCGAGCGGACGCGAGCCTACAGCAAGCGGCTCGGGGCCTCGCTCGCCATCATCGACAAGCGCCGAGAGCGCGCGAACGAGAGCGAGGTCATGCACGTCATCGGTGACGTCCAGGACAAGGACTGCATCATCGTCGACGACATGATCGACACCGCCGGCACGCTCTGCAACGCCGCGCGCGCCGTGATGGACCGCGGCGCGCGCCGTGTCGTGGCCTGCGCCACGCACGGCGTCCTGAGCGGCGCCGCCGTCGAGCGGATCCAAGCCTCACCCCTGGAGGAGGTGGTGGTCACCAACTCCATCACCCCCACCGCCGCGTCCCTCGCTTGCTCGAAGATCAAGGTGCTGAGCATCGGCTCGCTCCTGGGCGAGGCCATCCGCCGCATCCACCACAGTGATTCCGTCAGCTCGCTCTTCGTGTGAGAGAGCGGTTGACTCCGGCCCGGCCGGTGTTTTCAGGAGAACGTCATGGAGCTTCACAAAGTCCCCGCTAGCCCCCGTCAAGAGTCCGGCAAAGGCGCCTCCAACCGCCTTCGGCGCGCGGGCAAGATCCCGGCCGTGGCGTACGGTAAAGAGCTGAAGGCGGAGAGCCTCTCGGTCTCGCCAGAGGACGTGGTCAAGGTGCTCAAGAGCGCCCTCGGCAAGAACACGCCCATGGAGCTGGTGGTCGAGGGCGGGGCGAGCCGCACGGTCATGCTGCGGGAGTATCAGTACCACCCCGTCACGCGCGCCTTGCTTCACGCGGATTTCGAGCTCATCCACCTGGACCGCCCGGTGACGGTGGAGGTGCCCTTCGAGGTGACCGGCAAGCCCAAGGGGGCGCTGAAGGGGGGCCAGCTGCACCAGGTCTTCCGCTCGCTGCCGGTCGTGTGCTTGCCCGCGCACATCCCCGCGAAGATCAGCGTGGACGTGACGGAGCTCGACGTGGACGACACCATTACCCCCAGTGGGCTGCAGCTCCCGGAGGGCGTGCGGATCAGCTATCCAGCCACGCAGACCCTCGTCGCGGTCGTGACGGAGTCCAAGCGCCGTGACGAGGACGCGGAGGCCACGCCGGCGGCGGGGGCTGCCGCTGCGCCCGCCGCGAAGGGCGCCGCCGCGAAGCCCGCCGCCGCGAAGCCCGCCGCCGCGAAGCCCGCCGCCGCGAAGAAGTGATCCTCGTCGCCGGGCTGGGCAACCCGGGGCCGAGGTACGCGCAGACCCGACACAACGTCGGGTTCATGGCGGTCGATCGGCTCGCAGGCCAGAGCGCGAGCTTCAGCGCGCGCTTCCACGGCGCGTGGGCGACGCTGCAGCTCGCGGGGGAGGCGTGCGGGCTGCTCAAGCCGCAGACCTTCATGAACCTGTCCGGCCGTAGCGTCCAGGCGGCGCTGGCCTTCACCAGGGTGCCGCTGGACCGGCTCATCGTGATCCACGACGAGCTCGATTTGCCCTTCGGTGAGGTGCGGCTCAAGCTGGGAGGGGGCCACGCCGGGCACAACGGGCTGCGTTCCATCAGCGGCGCCATCGGGCCGGACTACGTGAGGGTGCGCGTCGGCATCGGCCGCCCCCCCGCTGATTTTCGCGGCATGGTCGCGGATTACGTGTTAGACGCGTTCTCCGCTTCGGAGCGAACGACCCTCGACGGGGTGGTCGAGCGCGCCGCGGCGGCGGTGACGGACATCGTTCGCCTGGGCTTACCAGGCGCCATGAACGTGACCAACAGGAAGGCCTGAGCGTCTTCCTCCTTGCTCACGCGCTAGTGCGTGGGCCACTCGTCCAAGAGGAGCCAATGAAATGACTGAAGCAAAAGGGGTGACACGCCTCGGCAGGGAGTATGAGACCATCTACATACTCCGCCCGGACGTCGTCAAAGAGGCGGCCGAGAAGGTCGCCAACCGTGTGGCGGACGCCGTCTCCCGTGAGGGAGGGCGGCTCACGCTGGTGGACACCTGGGGCCGCCGGGCGCTCGCCTACCCCATCAGGAAGCACCGCCGCGGCGTGTACGTGTACGTCAAGTACTTGGGCAGCGGCGCCGTCGTCAACGAGATCGAGCGCAACCTGCGCATGCTGGACGACGTGCTGCGCTTTCAAACGGTGCTCGTCAGCGACGAGGTGGATCTGACCACGGTGTCGATCGACCCCGAGGTCGTCAAGTTCGAGGCCATCGAGCCCCCCACGGAGCCCGAGGAGGAGCTGTCGCGCGAGCGCGAGCTCGGCCTGACGGATCCGCCAGAGGGCGAGCGGCGGCGCGAGCCCAGCTTCGACCCCGATGACATCGACGACAACGACATCCCGAACTTGGAGGATGAGTGATGAAGACGGAGAGACTGCCCCGGGAGACCCGGGACATGCTGGACAACCGGGACATGCGCGAGGACATGCTCAAGCCGCGACGGCGTCGCGGCTCGGCCTACCTCCCGGATGACGAGGTGCCCATCGACTACAAGGACCCGCAGACCCTCAAGTACTTCATCACCGAGCGCGGTAAGATCGTCCCGCGCCGGGTCTCGGGGCTCACGGCGAAGCGCCAGCGGGAGCTGACCATCGCCATCAAGCGCGCGCGCGTCATCGCGCTCCTTCCTTTCACCACCAACGACTGAGGAGAGCCATGGCAAACTACCTTCATGTCGTCCTCAGCCAGGACGTCCCGAACCTCGGAGCCAGCGGTGAGGTCGTGCGTGCCCGCCCCGGCTTCGTCCGGAACTACCTCCTGCCGCGGGGCCTCGCGCTCCCGGCGACCCGGCATAACCTGGCGGGGGTCGTGGAGATCAAGGCGGCGGCCGCCGCCGCTGCAGCCAAGCGTGAGCAAGGGGCGAGGGAGCTCGCCGCCCAGCTCGCGTCGATCAGCGTCAAGCTCGCGCGGCAGGTGGGCGAAGAGGGCAAGATGTACGGCTCGGTGACGAGCCGCGACATCGAGGAGGCCTTCGGCGCGCAGGGGCTCCACTTCGATCGCCGCAAGATCGAGCTCGCGGAGCCCATCAAGGCGCTGGGCTCGTTCGAGGTGCCGGTCAAGCTCCACGCGAGCATCACCGCCACCCTCAAGGTCGAGGTCGTCAAGCAGTAGCCGGGCGCAGGCTCGAGCGTGGGCGCGAGCCCCGGCGCTGGCGGTCGTCGGCGCTGGGGCTCGTGTCGTCTTCGGGGCGGGCGCCGCGGGCCGCAGAGCCCGCTGCCGAGTGCGTGTCGCTCGGGGCTCGCGAAGGCGCGTCCAGGGCTGGCCGCGCGCGCGCTCGAGGCTTAGGTTGTCGACCCTCATGCTGGATGACATCGGGCGCTTGGCGGGGAGGGTCCCCCCGCATGATTTGGACGCCGAGGGCGCCGTGCTCTCGGCGGTGCTGCTGGGCTCCGAGGCCTTCGACGCGGTGCAGGAGCTGCTGCGGGTCGAGCACTTCTACTCGGAGGCCAACGGCCGGATCTACGAGGCCGTGGTGGCGCTCCAGCAGGAGCAGCGCCCGGTGGATCTGGTGAGCGTCGCGGGGTGGCTGCGGGACCGCGAGCGGCTGGCCCAGGTCGGCGGCACTCCCTACCTCATCCAGGTCACCGAGGCGACGCCCGCCGTGGCCAACGTCGAGGCCCACGCGCGGACCATCCGCGAGAAGTGGCGGGTGAGGGAGCTCATCAAGACCTGTCAGCGCTACGCGGCCGAGGGCTTCGGGGACACGGGGGACGTCCAGCAGTTCATCGATCGGGCGGAGCAGTCCGTGTTCGACATCGCGCGGACCCCGGAGGGCTCCACCGTGGTGCCCATCCGCACGGCGCTGACGGAGGCCTTCAAGAAGATGAACGCCGCGACCGCCGGCGGCATCTCGGGGATCTCGACCGGGTTCTCTCAGCTAGACCGGACGATCGCTGGGCTCCACGAGGGAGACCTCTACATCGTGGCGGGGCGACCGGGCATGGGCAAGACCTCCTTCGTGCTCAACCTGGCGGTGAACGTGGCGAGCCCACGACGGATGGAGGTGGACGACGGCAGCAGCTTCGGCTCGGTCATCGAGGAGCCAGGCTACGGCGTCGCGTTCTTCTCGCTCGAGATGCCCCGAGAGCAGCTCGCGGCGAGGCTCTTGGCCAGCGAGGGGCGGGTGAACGTCGGCGCCATCCGTCGTGGTGAGACCCAGAAGGACTGGGACAAGCTCACCAGCGCGGCGGCGCGGCTGCAGAACCTCCCGCTCTGGTTGGACGACACCCCCGCCATCTCCCTGCTAGACTTGCGCGGGAAAATCCGCAGGCTCAAGGCGGAGATCGAGCGTGGCGGCGAGGGGCTCCGCGCCAAGAAGCTGGGGCTCGTCATCATCGACTACTTGCAGCTCATGTCCGGTCGGCAAGACGCCAAGAGCCGAGAGCAGGAGATCAGCGAGCTGTCGCGGGGGCTGAAGCACCTGGCGAAGGAGCTGAAGGTGAGCGTGATGGCGCTCAGTCAGCTCAACCGCTCGGTGGAGACCCGCACCACCAAAGACAAGCGCCCGCAGCTCAGTGATCTCCGCGAGAGCGGCGCCATCGAGCAGGACGCCGACACCATCCTCTTCATCTATCGGGACGAGTACTATTTCCGCGACAGCATGGACAAGGGCATCGCGGAGGTCATCGTCGCCAAGCAGCGCAACGGCCCCACGGGGATCGTCCGCACCAAGTTCACCGCAGACTACACGCGCTTCGACAACTTGGAGCTGGGGGACCACCCGGACGTGCACCCGGACGACTTCGAGCAGGGGCTCTGAGCGTCACTCGCCGAGCCGCCGCGCCAGGGCGCGCATGAGCTCGTCCAGCCCCTCATGGGTGGGGGCGCTCACTAGGTGCAGCTCGACGCCTCGCGCGGCGAAGGCCTCGCGCAGCGCGGGGAAGGCCTCCCGCACCTCGGGCAGGTCGGCCTTGGTGAGCGCGACGACCTCCGCGCGCTCCGCGAGCTCAGGGCTGAAGTGCTGGAGCTCGGCGCGGATGACGTCATAGTCCTCGAGGGGTGAGCGGCCGGGCTCTGGCGACTCGCTGATGAGGTGGAGCAGCACGCGCGTGCGCTCGACGTGCTTGAGGAATCTAGTGCCGAGCCCTGCGCCGCTGCTGGCCCCGGGGATGAGCCCGGGGATGTCGGCGATGACGAAGCTCTGTCCCCCGCCGCGCGCGCCGTCCCCCAGGGTGACGACGCCGAGGTGGGGGGTGAGGGTGGTGAACGGGTAGTCCGCCACCTTCGGGCGGGCGCGGCTCACGCTGCTGATGAGGGTGCTCTTGCCCACGTTGGGGAAGCCGATGAGACCGACGTCGGCCATCACCTTGAGCTCGAAGCGGAGGTGGCGGTGCTGCCCGGGCTCTCCTGGCTCCGCGCGTCGCGGCGCGCGATCGGTCGGCGTGGCGAAATGGATGTTGCCGCGCCCGCCCCGGCCGCCGCGGGCGATGACGTGGGTGGCATCGCGCTCGGTCAGCTCGCACAGCTGCTCACCGGTGTCGGCGTCATAGACCACGGTGCCGAGCGGGAGGCGGATCTCCTTGTCAGGGGCGCCGCGCCCGTAGCAGTCGCTGCCCATCCCGTGCTCGCCGCGCTCCGCGCGGATGAGGCGCACGTGGATGAGCTCGAACAGCGTGTTGATGCCGGGGTCGACGCGCAGCACGACGTCTCCGCCCCGGCCGCCGTCGCCGCCGGAGGGCCCCCCCATGGGCACGAATTTCTCTCGTCGGAAGGCGATGCAGCCGTTGCCGCCATCACCTGCCTCCACGCGCACCGTGGTCTCGTCGATGAAGCGCATGCCGGTGGCTCTTACCAGCCCCTCGGGGCGACGTCAGGTCCAGCGGGGGCGACTCCGGAGTACCCCGGCGCCGGGGTGCTCTGGCGCGGTCGCGGGGGAGGCTTACGCAAGTGCTTCGCCAAGGCCCGGGCAGGGGGAGCTGGAGAAGTTGTCCAGCCACGCACGCTGGGGTTACGCCAGGGCCACGATGCAGCTCCCCAGCCGCCTCGACGCCACCACCCTCGGAGATGTCCTCGGCGCCCTCGCCCGCGAGCTGGCGACGGGCACCCTGACGCTCGTGGACGCTCGCGGCGACGAGCACTTCATCGGCCTGCGCCGTGGGCTCGTCCAGGGCGTCCGCACGCCCCTCGAGGCGCCGCGCCTCGGGGAGCTCCTCGCGCGAGAGGGGCTCCTCCCGGAGTCGATCCGCCGTCGGCTCCAGGAGGCGCTCGTGCTCACGCCGGCGCGCCCCGTAGGGGAGGTGCTCATCGACGCTGGGCTCGAGCCAGGCTTGATCCACGCGGCGCTCCGGCAGCAGCTCCGCGAGCGCCTGGACGCGCTCTTTCGGCTGCGCACGGCCGCGCTACGTTTCAACGTGCTCGGCGCACCACGCCTCGAACGCCTGGAGGTGCCGCTGTCGCTCCGGGAGTACCTCCACGGGCGACCACGCCGCCGCGGGCGACCGGGCAGCCGCGCGTCGCCCCCGAGGGCGGCTCCCGCCAGCGCTGCCGAGGGGGCGCCGCCCCCCGCGCGGGGTGACTCGGCGCTGCAGCGCGCCGCGGCCCTCGAGACCTTGGGTCTGGAGGGAGGGGCGAGCCCTGAGCAGATCCGCCTGGCGTTCCGGCGCTTGGCGCGCGAAGCCCACCCGGATCGGCAGCGCCCGACGCCGCTCGTCGGTGGGCGTCGCCGGAGCTTCGCGGAGCTGAGCGAGGCCTACCATCGGCTGCTCGCTTGAGCGCCGTGCCCCGCGCCCTGGGGCCAGGACGCACGCCGGCCGCGCCCGAGGCTGTCAGCTCTGGCGAGCTGGGTTAGGCTGCGGCGCCTTGGAACCCACCGCCCTCGCCCCCGCCACGCCGCTCGGCACCTCGAGCCTCCAGCTCCCTGCCGGGATGCGCGACTGGATGCCGGGAGAGGCCAGCGCACTCGTGGCGCTCGCGCGCCGGGTGCTCGGGAGCTTCGAGCTGATGGGCTATGAGCGCGTGACGCTCCCCGTCTTCGAGTACGCCAGCGTGCTCGAGCGCGGCCTCGGTGCGCTCGAGCCTTCGGAGGTCGTCCGCTTCGTGGAGCCGGAGAGCGGTGAGGTGGTGGCGCTGCGCCCCGACATGACGCCTCAGATCGCGCGCCTGGTGGCGACGCGGCTGCGCGACGCGCTCAGCCCAGCGCGGCTCTATTATGAGGGCTCCGTCCTCAGGCGCCGCCGGGAGCGCGCGCGCAAGCAACGCCAGGTCCCTCAGGTCGGCGTCGAGCTCATCGGCGCCGGGGGCGCAGAGGCGGATCTCGAGGTGCTGAGCGTCGCCACGCGCGGGATCCATGCGGCTGGGCTCGAGCGCTTCACGCTCGACCTGTCACACGCCCAGATCCCCGTGGCCTTGATGGCCGAGGCAGCCCCGGAGGCGCGCGCGGAGCTGCTCGACGCGCTCGGCAAGAAGGACGGCGAGCAGCTCGTGCGCGCTGCGGAGCGCAGCGGCCTGCGGGGGGCGACGCTCACGGCGCTCGCGGCGCTGCCGGAGCTGCACGGCGCGGAGGACGTCTGGCCGCGGGCGCGCCGTCTCCTGGCCGCCACGCCCGCGGCGCCGGCGATGGAGGAGCTCCAGCGGCTCTGGGACGCCGCGCGCGAGCTGTCCCTCGCGCCCACCGTGCTCGTCGACCTGGGAGAGGTGTGGGACGTGGGCTACTACACCGGGGCCGTGTTTCGGCTCTTCGCCCCGGGGCCCGGTGAAGCCATCGGCTCCGGTGGGCGCTACGACGGCCTGCTCGGGCGTTTTGGTGCGCCGCGGCCGGCCGCGGGCTTCGCGCTGGATCTGGAGCACCTGCGGTGGTCCTTGGAGACGACGGGGGACGCGCCGCCGCGCGCGGCGCGGATCAGCGTCCACGGCGCGCCTGAGGCCGCGGCGGTCGTCGTGGCGGGGCTCCGCGCCGCGGGCGTGGTCGCCGCTCGCGCGCCGGAGCAGGAGCCGCTCGCCCACGCGCGCCAGTGGCGCTACACACACCTGGTCGAGCTCGAGGCGCCGGCGCTGAAGGACGTCTCCAGCGACGCTGCCGGCTCGCCGCTACCACGCGAGCCCGAGCGACTGATCGAGGCGGTACTAGAGCGCGCGAGCCGCGCGCTGAAGGGCTGAAGCGCAATGTCGAGCGTAGTCATCGTAGGTGCCCAATGGGGGGATGAGGGCAAGGGGAAGATCGTCGACCTGTACACGGAAGACGCGGACATGGTCGTGCGCTACGCGGGTGGCCCGAACGCGGGGCACACCCTGGTGGTGGGGCAGGAGAAGGTCGTCGTGCGCCTGCTGCCGAGCGGTATCCTCCGGCCCACCACGAGCTGCATCATCGGTCAAGGGATGGTCATCGACCTCGGCGTGCTCGCCGCAGAGATCGACGAGCTGACCCGCCGCGGCTACCGCGGCGTCGAAGAGCGGCTCGCCATCAGCGACCGCGCGCACCTCATCTTGCCCTATCACATCTTGGTGGATCGCCTCCGTGAGGGCGCGGCGAGCGCCGAGACGGCCATCGGGACCACCAAGAAGGGGATCGGCCCGGCCTACGAAGACAAGGTGCGCCGGACGGGCTTGCGCTTGGGGGAGCTGCGGCACCCGGACAAACTCGAGCGGCGCGCTCAGGCCGCGCTCGAGGCCTGGGCCCCCATCATCCAGGCGCTCGGCGGGCAGGTGCCGAGCGTCGAGGAGGTGCTCGCCCCGGTGCTGGCGCTGGCGCCCCGCTTCCTCCCCTTGCTCGCCAACACCTCGGCGCGCGTGGACGCCGCCGTCTCGGCGGACCAGCGCGTGCTGTTCGAGGGCGCTCAGGGCACGCTCTTGGACATCGACCACGGCACCTACCCGTTCGTGACAAGCAGCTCCGCCTCGGCGGGCGGCGCCGCCATCGGCGCTGGCATCGGCCCCAACCGGCTCGACACGGTGGTGGGGATCACCAAGGCCTACACCACGCGCGTCGGAGGCGGCCCCTTCCCCACGGAGCTCGATGACGAGCAAGGCGAGCGCCTGCGCCAGCTCGGCGGGGAGTTCGGGGCCGTCACCGGCCGCCCACGGCGCACCGGGTGGCTCGATCTCCCCGCGCTGCGCTATGCGGCGCGGGTCAACGGCCTGGATGGGCTGGCGCTCACCAAGCTGGACGTGCTGTCCGGGTTTGGCCCCATCAAGACCTGCGTGGCGTACGACACGCCGGAGGGGCGCGTGGAGGACCTGCCCATCGACGCGCTGGACACGCCCGGGCAAGTGACGCCGGTGTACGTCGAGCACGAGGGCTGGACCGAGACGCTCGAGCACTGCCGCACCCTCGACGAGCTGCCGATCGCGGCGCGGCGCTACATCCGGTTCATCGAGGAGCAGACGCGGGTGCCGGTGTACCTCGTGAGCGTGGGTCAAGAGCGCCGCGCCACCATCGTGCTGCAGCACCCCTTCCTGGGCCGCGCGGCGGCGCCGTGACGGCCCTCCTGGTCGTCGCGCTGTTGCAGGTGACGTCCCCGTCGCTGGGCGCCCTCGCGAGCCCGCGCCCGAGCGCCTGCGCCCCGCAGCCGTCCGGGCGGCTGTGGGCGCGCGCGCGCTCCCCTGGACGCGCGGCGTGGTGCGTCGCTCTGGCGCGCGGGTACGGCGCCTTGGGCTCTGACCTCGCGCGCGCGGCGGCCGCCCTGGAGCGCGCCGAGCGGCTCGCCCCGGAGCGCCCAGAGAACGCGCTGCTCGCCGCGCGGATCGCGGGGCGCCGCGGGCAGTGGGCGCAGGCGCGCGCGCTGCTCAGGGAGGCGCAGCGCTCGCCCGAGCGCCTCCGCCTCGATCCTGGCGCGGCGCTCACGCTCGCGCGCGCGGAGCTGATGACCGGGCAGCTCGAGGCGGCTCGCGCCGCTTATCGCCAGGTGGCCATCGACGCCGCGCTGCTGCCCGCGGGGGAGCGCTCGGCGGCGTGGGTCGAGGCCGCGCTGGCGCTGCTCACGGAGGGTCCGACCGCGCTGGAGGAGGCGAGCGCCTACCTGTCGGAGGCCTGGCGCGCGCGGGGTGCCCCTGGCACCGAGGGCGCCCTCGTCCTCGCGCGGAGCCTGGTGTTGCGGCTCGGTGGGCGTGCGTCGGAGGCCGAGGCCTGGCTCGCGGAGTACCCCGCGGCGCGGCAGGGCTTGAGCGCGCTCGGGCTGGAGGGGCTCGCGGCCGCGCTGCCGGGCGGGCTCGGGGAGGCGCTGCGACAGAGCGGGCAGGCGGGCACCGCGGCGAGGGCCGCGTTCTCGGCCGCGCTCGAGGCTGGAGGTGGTCCGTGGGCGCACCACGCTCGGCCCCGGTGAGCGTCGCTGCGCTCGCGCTGCTGGCGTCCACGCTGTGCGTGGCGCCCAGCCTGCGCGCTCAACCGACCTGGTGGGCGCGGGCGCGCGAGCCGCGCGCCGTCCAGACGCAGGCCTTGCTCGTCGCCGTCGAGGGGATGCTGGCGCGCGCCTCCGTGGCGGCGAGCGTGGATCCGGCCCTGCCTCGCCGCTTCACCCTCGCTGGTCTGGCGCTCTTGCACCTGGGGCGGGTGGAGCGGGAGGGAGACCCCCGCCTGGCGTTCTTTCTCGGGGAGCTGCTCGTGGACCGGGAAGTGGAGCGCTGGGGTGAGGCGCGAAGGGTGCTCACGGCGGCGCTCGCGCGCGAGCCCGAGGCGCCCGAGGCGGCGCGCGCCTGGTTCAACCTGGCGATCGCCTGCGACAAGCTGGGCGATCCGGGCTGCGCGCGTGACGCCTACGACGCCGCGCTGGAGCTCACCTGGGAGCCCGAGGCGCGGGCCAACGTGCTGCTCAACCGTGGAGAGGCGCACATGACGCTCGGCCAGCTCGAGGCCGCCCTCGCGGACTATCGAGCGGCCCTCACCGTGGCTCGCTCACCCGCGCTCGTCGCGCTGGCGTACTATGGCCTCGGCGTCGCGCTGGAGCGCAGCGGGGATCTTCCCGCGGCGCTGCGCGCCATGAGCGCGGGCAACGCCATCCGCGTCCACCCCAGCATCGACAGCGCGCTCGATCTGCCGTCCGTGTTCTTCATCCCACCGTACGAGGTGCACTACTATCGTGCGCTGGCCGCGCTCGCTCAGGCCAGGCTCCAGGAGCAGCCGGAGGCGCGACGGCAAGGCCTGGAGCAGGCCGCGCGCCACTGGTCACGCTACCTGGAGGCGGACGCGGCGGCCCCTTGGGCGGGCCACGCCCGCGCTCGTCGGCGCGCCCTCGCCCGGGAGCTGCGCGCCCTCGAGCGGCGGCTCGGCAGGGGCGCGCGCGCGAGGCAGGCCGGCGCTCCCGCGCCTTAGCCCGCGTGCTTCGGTGAGCACGCCAGGGCTCGGCTCACGCCCTCCACGTCGAGCACGCCCTCGAAGACCGGCGCCAGCTCGGGCTCCCGGTCGGCCTCACGGAAGGCGCCGCTCGTCGCGAGCGCGCGCGCCCTCGGCCCGTCGAGGACGAAGAAGAGGTCACGCAGGCCCCCGGGCGCGGGCGCCTCGACCACCTCGACGATCCTCCCGCGCTCGACGTAGAGCTCCTCCTGACCGCGCTGGATGAGCACGCGCTTGTCCGTGATGAGGTACTGCGTGTCGTGGGTGAGCCTGGCGCGCGCGACGAGCGTGCTCGAGACGACGATCCAGGCGATGGCCGCGAGCAGCCCCACGGTGAGCGTCTGGCCGAGCGCGAGCCCGACGAAGCCTACGGAGTGGAGGGGCAGCCCGGCGGTGTGGAGCCGCCACAGCGCTGGCCAACCCTTGGCGACCAGGACGCCGCCAGCGCCGAGCAGCAGCGTGGACAGCGCGACCAGGCTGCGCTCTCGCCGTCCGCTCGGCAGCCAGCTGCGCCAGTGCGCGTGAGGGCGAGCCGACCAGAGGAGCTGCTCTCCGGCGTCGAGCCGCTCCCTGAGCTGCCCGTGTCCCACTGGAGTGAGCGCGTCCATCCCGCGGACGATCGACCACACCCGCGCGGGCGCGGTGACCCCTCGGAGCCGTAGGCGGAGCCGGCGGGAGAGCGCTCCCATCGGGACCGCACGGACGAGCTCCACGTCACCGCACCCCGGGTAGCGCTGGCTCCAGGAGATGCGCGCGTAGCTCACCGTGTAGCGGTCCATGGTGCGGCGGAAGCGCCCGTGCTGGACGATGACGTGTCCCTCGGTGACGGTGTAGCGGAGCCCGGCGATCCACCAGCGAGGCACCTGGCGGCTCGCGAGCGCCAGGGCCGCGGCCGCGAACGCCAAGCTGAGCGAGGGGGTCGCCGAGGCTCCCAAGGTGAGGGCGCTGACCGCGGCGAAGCAGACCAGGACGATGGCGAAGACCGCGAACACGCCGGTGGTGAGACGCCAGAGCAGTGGGGGCTCTACGACCTCCGCCTGGCCTCTCCAGATCACCTTCTCACCGTAGAACGACTCTCGCATCGGGCTGCTCCCTCACGGGGCTCGACTCCATCGTGACAGCATCCACGGCAGCGTCCAGCCCAGGGCGCGCGGCGCCCCGAGGGGAGAGCCCCTCAGTTGGTGGGGGAGACGAACACGAGCTCGACGCGCTCGTTGTAGGCCGCGGCGCCGGTGCGGCGTGGTGGCAGCAGGGGGCGTGCGCCGCTGGCCTGCCGTAGCTCCAGGTGCTCGGCGCCTTCGGCGCGCAGCGCTGCGAGCAGCCGCTGGCCTCGCTCGGCGTCCACGGCGCCCGCCGCCCCGCTGGAGTGGAGGAGCACCAGCACGGGGAAGCGGGGATGGGCCTTGGCCGTCCGCCCCAAGCTGGCGACGAGCCGAGCACCCTCCGCGCTGAGGCGCGGCCCCGCGAAGAGCCCCCGGAGCGTCACCACCACGCCTCGCTCGTCGCGGGAGGGCTCGAGCTCGGGGACGGCGCTGAGCTCGCTGAGGAGCTGGTCCGCGACGCCCTCCGCGGGGGACCGCGCGCTCGCGGCTCGGCGGGCTTGCGTCAGCTCTGCGAGGCAGCCCGAGCGGAGGCGGAGCGCCTCGTCGATGGGCGTCGCGGTGGGGCGCTTCGAGAGCGCCGCGTCGAGGGTGTCCAAGGCGCCGAGCTTCGTGGGCAGGCTGGGCTCGGCGGACTGGAGCAGCTGGGCGGCGGTGCAGTAGAGCCGCGCATCCCAGGCGAGGGCGCGCGCTGCCTCCAGCCGCGCCGCCTCACGCTCTGGGGTCGCTGGCTCACTCTCGACCAGCGGGAGCTGGTCCCGCAGCACCTTCACGCGGAGCTCCGTCGCGTCCGCCGCCGCGGTGGCGGTGACGCGCGCCGCCTCCAGCTTGGCGAAGGCGCGCCGCGCGTCCGTGAGCTCCTGCTCGGCGCGCGTGCGTCGCTCCTCGGCGCGCGCCAAGCGGGCCAGAATGAACGCGCGCTGGTAGGCCGCCGCCGCGTGCTCCGCCAGCACGCGGGCTGCTTCCGGATCCCCCTCGCGCTGGGCGTCCTCGGCGGAGCCGCGGAGCTGCTCGGCGCGGGCGAAGGCCTGCGGGGCGAGCCGCTCCGCCTCCTGGCTGGCCGGCGTCGCGCGGAGGGCGTCCAGCTCCAGCAGCGCGCGAGAGCGCGGCGCCGCCCCACAGCCGAGCGTGAGCACCCCGGCGAGCAGCCATCCGACGCCGCGGCGGCTCATGGGCGAGCCTCCCGTGAGCTGGCGGGGGCAGGCGCTTCGAGCGCCTCGAGCGCCTCGAGCGCGCGCCCCTCGCGGGCCGCGGCGTCTTCGAGGCGCGCCTTGGCGCGCGACGTCTCCTCCGCGAGCTGCTGGAGCTGGTCCTCGAGGGCGTCGGCGCTGCGCTCGGCGTCGGTGGCGCGCACGAGATCCACCCCGAGCTCCGCCCACTCTCGGCCGAGGGCGTCGTACAAGCCGGCGTGCAGCCGCGCGCCGCGCTGCCGCGCGTCGTCACCGCGCGCGAGCGCCTGCCGTGCTCGCGCGATGGGCTCCGCGGCGACGGCGGAGCCGCTGGGCGCCGCCGCGAGGCGGGCGAGGCTGGCCTCCGCGCGTTGGCGGTCGTCGGCCGCCGCCACCGCGACGAGCGCGAGCGACAGCGGGAGCAGAGCGAGGGCGAGAGGGCGCAGGGCGCGATGCACGTCGCCCAGCTAGCCAGGAGGGGCGCGTGAGGTCAAGGGGCTCCGCCTCGGCCTAGCGCTGGACCTGGACGCGGCGCTGCACCGCGCCGGACTGCTCCAGGAGGCGCTTGGCCTCCCTCTGGAGCAGCGGATGGGTGCGCTTCATCAGGAAACCCCCGAGGATGCGCGCGTCTTGGGCGGCGAGCTTGCGCAGCGCCCGCCGCATGGCCTTCACGTCGTTCACGTGAGCCGCCGTGAAGGCGAGCGCGCGGTAGAGCTGGGGGCGCACCGGGGCGAGCGCCCCCTCCTCCGGATCGAACAGCGCCAGGGTGTCTTGGGCCTTCTTGGCGTCGCCGCTGCGCGCCCAGGCCTCGGCGACCACCGCGCTGAGCATCGCGCGCGTCCGGGCGTCGTCGTGGCGGTTGAGCCCCACGCCGTCGGCGAGCTGCCTCGCCGGACTGACCTCCCCGAGCATCAGGTGCAGCATGGCGCGCTGGGCGCGGGCCTCGTCCGCCACGGGAGCGAGCACCTTCCCGAGGTCGATCTTCTCGAGCTCCGCGAGCGCCTGCCGAGGGTCGTCTTGCATCAAGAGCTGCGCCTTGGCGAAGACGGCAGCTGGATCCGTGCCCTTGTAGTCGGCGTCGAGCCGCGCGAGCGCCGCCTGCCGATCCTCCGAGGTCTCGACCCCGCGCAGGATGTTCGCCACGCCCCGCGCCTTCTTGGCCTGCCGCGCCACGTAGAGCAGGAGCCCGAGCACGACGAGGCTCGCCAGCAGGGGGACCGCGAGCGCGCTCCAGCGCACCGCGCTGCTCTGGGCCACCCCCGCGATGAGCCCGCCGATGAGCCAGACCGCGGCGACCGGCAGCCCCAGGCGGAGGAGCAGCTGCTTGCGCTGCGCTGGTCCGAAAGGATCCGGCACCTCCGGGGCGCTGGCGCTCGGCCCAGGCTGGCCGCGACGAGCGGCGGGCGCGCTGGAGGGCTTGGAGGTTCTCGGGGAGGGGCGTCGGTCGCTGGCCACGACGGCGGTATGTGCCGCTACGCCGGGGGTTTCAAGGCTTGTCGAGCACGGGGTCGTCATGACGCCGCGTGGGGGGGGCCGGCAGCAGGCTGTCCGGAGGCATGTCCGGCATGGACTCGTAGCGGAAGTGCTGGAAGAGGCTGAGGAGCAGCGACAGGACGGGCACCGCGAACAAGGCCCCCCACAGGCCGAAGAAGTGCTCCCCCACGAGCAGCGCAAAGACCACCAGCACGGGGTGGATGCGCGCGGCCGTCCCGATGATCTTCGGGTTGAGGTAGTTGGCCTCCACCTGGTGGATGCCGAGGATCCAGAGCAGCACCCACACCGCCGTGAGCGGCGCCTGAGTGAGGCCGACCACCACCGCCGGGACCGTGCTGAGGATGGCGCCGAAGATGGGGATGATGCTGCCCACCCCCGCCACGATGGCGAGGATGGGCCAGTACTTGAGCCCGAAGAGCGCGAAGCCGATGGCAGACAGGGCGCCGTTGACGAGGCAAATCAGCAGCTGCCCGCGCACGACCCCGGAGAGCCCTCGGTCGATGCGCCGCAGGAGGCGGTCGAAGCTGGGGCGCGCGCTGACCGGCGGTAGTGAGCGGAAGAACGCCAGGACGCTCTCTCGCGTGTGCATCAGGTAGCCGGCGACCATGAGCGTCATGAACAGCAGGAAGATCCCACGCGACAGCTTGCTCACGATGAGCTGCCCCACCCGGACGATCTCGAGCAGGTTACCCTTGGCGAAGGCGATGGACTGCTCGAGCCCGGCGTCCAGCGCGCGCTGTAGGCTGAAGGCTTCCTCTCGTTGCGTGACCGCGCCGAGCCGCCAGCCCTTGTCGCCGTCTTGATTGAGCGTGAGGCCCTCGCCCAGGTGGACGTCGAAGCCGCCCCCCGGGCGTGGATGAAGCTCGAAGGCGGGTGGGGGAGGCCCGGGGTCCGACTCCTCGCCCTTTGGCGTCAAGCGCCGCACCCAGGCTTCGACCTTGGGGCCGTGCTCTTCGGCGAGCTGGCGCGCCGTCACGGGCGCCTCCCGGCTCAGCTTGATGGTCTCTTCGATGACCCGTGGCGCCATCGTGGCGATGGCGAGGTAGAGGCCCCCGAAGGTCGTCACGTACACGAGGAGGATCGCCACGCTGCGCGGCACCCGCCGCTGCTCGGCCCACGCCACGAGCGGGGTGAGCACGTAGGCGATGACGATGGCGAGCACGAAGGGCAGCAGCACCTCCGCCGCTGCCCACAGGATCCCGAGCGCCACGGCGGCTGAGATCCCCAAGAAGATGACCCGCGAGCGAGTCCAGCCACGCGACACTTCGGCGCCCACGGGGCCAACGCTACGTGAAGCGCCGAGGGGCGCAATCGTCTGGCACAAAAAGTACGACGGGCTCCGCAGGGGAGCCCGTCGCTCGGCGGGTGGGCGCGCCCCGGCTGGAGCGCGCCCGAGCAGGGTTGGGCTCAGCCCTCGCCGCTGTCCTTGTTGGTCAGGCTCTGGAGCTTGTCGCCGAGCTTCTCCTTGAGCAGGTCACCCAGCGTCGCGGTCTTGCTGGAGGTCTGCTCCCGGGCCATGGCTTGATGACGCTCCGCGTTGGCGCTGCTGCCGACGTTGCGGAGCGACATGGTGACGCGGCGGTCCACCGTGTCCACGTTGGCGATCTCCGCGCGGACGATGTCGCCGACCTTCAGGGTCTCCTCGGGCGGGATGTCGCTCAGGGGGATGAGCGCCTCGATGCCCTCGGTGACCCGCACGTAGACGCCGTAGTCCGCGACCGCGATGACCGTCGCCTCGTCCACCACCTTGCCGGGGCGGTAGTCGTTGAGCAGCGTCGCCCAGGGGTCGTCGAAGAGCTGCTTGACGCCCAGGGACACCTTCTTCTCATCGTGGTTGATGGAGAGGATGATGGCCTCCACGTCGTCGTTCTTCTCGTACAGATCCGCAGGGTTGTTGATCTTGAGCGTCCACGACAGATCGGTCTTGTGGACCATGCCGTCCACGCCCTCTTCGATGCCGACGAACACGCCGTACTCCGTGAGGGAGCGCACCTTGCCGGAGATCTTGTCGCCCGGTTTGTACTTGTCCGTGAAGAGCGACCAGGGATCCGGCTCGAGCTGCTTGAGCCCGAGGCTGATGCGCTTGGCGCGGGAGTCCACGTCCAGGACCTGGCAGTCGAGCTCTTGCCCGATCTCCAGCATCTTGGAGGGGTGCTTGATCTTCTTGGTCCAGCTCATCTCGCTGACGTGGATGAGCCCCTCGAGGCCGGGCTCGAGCTCCACGAAGGCGCCAAACTCGGTGAAATTGACCACCTTGCCGTGGACGCGCTTGCCGAGCGGATAGGCCTCCTCGGCGTGGCCCCACGGATCTTCCTGGGTCTGCTTCATCCCCAGGCTCACGCGCTCCGTCTCCGGGTTGTACTTGAGCACCTTGACGGTGACCTCGTCGCCGACCTGGAAGACCTCGCTGGGGTGGTTCACGCGGCCCCAGGACATGTCCGTGATGTGGAGCAGCCCATCGATGCCGCCGAGGTCCACGAAGGCGCCATACTCGGTGAGGTTCTTGATGACGCCAGTGCAGACCATCCCTTCTTCGAGCGTCTGCAGCGTCTTCGCCTTCATCTCGTCGCGCTCCTTCTCTAGGAGCACGCGGCGCGAGAGCACGATGTTGCCGCGCTTCTTGTTGAACTTGATGACCTTGAACTCGAAGGTCTGGCCGATGAGCTTCTCCAGGTTGCGGATGGGGCGCAGGTCGACCTGAGAGCCAGGGAGGAAGGCCTTGACGCCGCCGCGGATGGTGACGCTGAGCCCACCCTTCACGCGCTGGCTGATGGTGCCCTCGATGATCTCGTCCCGCTCGCAGGCGCCGGAGATCTCGTCCCAAACCTTCATCTTGTCGGCCTTCTCCTTGGACAAGGAGATGAGGCCATCGTCGCTCTCGCGGCTCTCGATGTAGACGTCGACGCGGTCACCCGGGGCGATGCTGAGCTCGCCCGTGGCGCCGACGAACTCGCTGCGCGGGATGATGCCCTCGCTCTTGCCGCCGGTGTCCACGACGACCGTGTCGCGGTTGACGGCGATGATGATGCCGGTGACGATCTTGCCTTCGCCGCCGAGCTCGAGGCCATTGCTGGTCTCGGCCGACTCGAACAGGGCTGCGAACCCGTCGCTCGGGTTCTGGGTCTGGGTTTGGGTTTCGGACATGGGGGCTAGGGGGCCTTTCGAGGGCGTGGGACGGTGGAGCCTCGCGGCTGGGTTCAGGCCACGCGCGGACTTCTCCGCGGGCGGCCGTGAGCCACGGGGCCGGCTCACCTAGCGCGGCCGGCGTGGATCGTCAATTGAAGGGGGCGCCGGCGCGCGCGGCGAGCTGCTCCAGCTGGCTCGCCAGGGTCTCGAAGGGGTAGGGGAATTGGGCGTGGAGGCGCGTGGGTTCGAGCACGGCGAACCGAGCCGCCGCGGGGCAGCCGAGGGGCTGCGCCGCGCCGCAGAGCCGCTCGAGCGCCTGGGCCGTCGCGGCGGCGTCGGCGCCGGCGTCGAGCTGGACGTCCACGGAGAGGTCGAGCGAGCTCTTGGCGAGCTGGCCCGCGGCCGTCAGCGACCGGATGGAGCGGAGCGCCGGTAAGGCCTCGGCTTCCCTCACGAGGCTGGGCGGCGCGTACCGCTGCCAGGGGGCGGAGCCGACCGCCAGGGCGAGCGCGGCGTCCTCGCGCAGCCCGAGCCGTGCTGCGGTGTCCTGAGGCACCAGCGCGGCTCGTACGCGCTCGGCGCTCGAGCCGATGACGACGGCGCCGTCGGCGGCCTGTCCCACGCAGGGGCCGCGCGGATCGCAGGCGAGGCCGTCGGGGAGGGCGCTCCACCCGAGCCCTTCGGCGTTCATGACGGCGACCAGCCCGCCGGCGACAGGCAGCGCCCCGTACTTGCCGGCGAGCACCACGACCCAGTCGCTCGCCGTGGGGCCGAGCCCGACGACGAGCTCCCGCAGATCTCGGACGAGCTCAACCCCGAGTCGCTCTTGGAGCCGGTACACCCGCGACCGGGGCGAGGCGGCGCCGGGGCTACGCCCGACCTGCTCGAGCAGCGGGAGCAGGTGACTGCGCGCCGGCAGCAGCAAGTGGCGGTGCTCGACGAAGATCCGAGCGGCGACCCGGGTGTCCGGTGGCAAGTGCCGCGCGGCGATCTTGTCGTACTGCACGAAGCGCGCGTAGACGTACACGGCGCCTCCCATGGCGGCCAGCAGGGAGAGCAAGAACACGCCCAGCACCCAACGAGAGGAGAGCCCAGCGCGCGCGGAGGAGGGCGTCGTCACGGCGGCAGGCTTAGCACTGGCGGGCGCCGCTCAGCAGCCCACGTCGTCGAAGAGGCACAGGGCCAGCGGCCCGAGCCGAGCGAGGGGGACGTCCCAGCGCGCCGTCCAGGTGTTGCCGATGAGGTCTACCGAGGCCGCCGCCACGAAGTCGGCGAGCGCTCCGTCCGCGGCAGTGGCGCTGCCCTGGAGCGTCTCGAGGGGGCCTCGTAGCGCCTCGGCCGCCTGCGCGTCGCCGAGCTCGAGCTCGAGGGCGGCCTCCAAGCCACGAGCCCCCACGTCGGCGTGCGCCTCCATGCGGACGGTCTCCGAGAGCAGCCCCGCCAGCCGAGGGAAGCGCCGCTCGGCGCCGTCGGCGAGCAGCCGGCCGCGGGCGACGGCGCTCAGGGCTCCGCGCGCGGGCGGCTCGAGCGGTCGATCGGAGGTCCCGATCTCGTACAGGCGCTCGGCGGCGTCGAGCTCCGCCTCGCTGATGAAGATGAGCGTCCGTGTGCCGAGCAGGTAGAGCCTGGCCGGGGTGTTGCGCGGGTGCTGGCGCGGCTGGAGCCGACGGTCGAGGCGGCGCACGTCGGCGCCCAGGTCCGCCGGGGGGCCCCAGGGGGGCGTAGCGTCGCGAGGGCGAAGGTCGAGCCCGCTGAAGTCTCCCGTGAGGACCACGACCACGTCGCTCGCCTCCCAGCTCCGCCCGGGCCGTAGCCCCACGAGCACGGAGCGCGCGCGCGCGAAGGCCGCGTCGAGCAGCCGCTGCGTCCCGGCGTCGCTCGCAGGGGGCGCCAGCCGTCGCCGCTCGGCGAGCTCGCCGAAGCTGGCCGCGCCGAGCGTCTGGCGGATGCGCTCGAGATCGACGCGCAGCACCAGATCCAGATCCGGCGGGACGCTGGGCTCGAGCCTCGCCAGGGCTGGCGCTCGCGGCGGCGGGCGCTCCGGCGTCAGCGCCGGGGCGCAGGCGCCGAGCAGCAGCGCGGCCACCCACGCTCGCATCATGCGCGGCCCGCGAGCTGCTCTTCGACGCGCCGCACGCGCTCCACGATGAGCTCGGCGACTTGCTCGGGGGTCGCGGCGCTGCTGTCGACGAGCAGCGCGTCGTCCGCCCGCCGCAGCGGCGCCGCCTCGCGCGCCTCGTCGCGCCGATCGCGAAGCTCCACCTCGCGCTGCACGTCCTCGAGGGGCAGCGCCTCACCGCGGGCGAGCAGCTCACGGTGCCGCCGGGCCGCGCGGACCTCCAGGCTCGCGGTGAGGAAGAACTTCGCCTCGGCGTCGGGGAACACCACCGTGCCGATGTCCCGCCCCTCGAGCACCACCGCGCCCTCGCGCCCGAGCGCGCGCTGCAGCTCGAGCAGGGCCGCGCGCACCTCGGGCAGGGCCGCCACCTGGCTGGTCAGGCGCGACACCTCCTCGTCGCGCAGCGCCTGCGTGACGTCCCGCTCCCCCAGCAGCACGCGCTGCGCGCCCCGCTCGTCGGCGATGAAGCGGAGCCCCTGAGGCTCGGAGAGGCTGGCGGCGAGGCGCGCCAGCGCTGGGCCGTCGTCCGCTGCCACGCCGCCCTGCAGCGCCAGCAGCGCGACGGCGCGATAAATGGAGCCGGTGCCGATGAGCGCGTAGCGGAGCCGCTGGGCGACGAGCTGCGTGACGGTGCTCTTGCCCGCGCCCGCGGGTCCATCGATGGCCACCACGGGCCGCCGGCGTGTCATGCCTGGACCCTCGCCTGGGCGCCGAGCGCCCGCAAGCTGCCCGCGAAGCGCGGGAAGCGCGCTTGGACGGCGGCGGCGCCCTCGATGACGCTCGCTCCCTGGGCCGCGAGCGCGAGCACGGCGGCCGCCATCGTGACGCTCGCGTCGCCCAGCGGGGGGAGTCGAACGGCTTGGAGTGGGGCGTCGGGGCGTCCTTCGATGGTCAGGCTCCCAGGGCGCTCCTCGCAGGCGACGCCGAAGGCGCGCAGCACGCCGACCATGGCCGAGAGCTGCTGGCGGACGCCGCGCGGGAGCTCCAGCAACCCGGACAGCTCGCTCACCCCGTGGGCGCGCGCCGCGAGCGCCGCGAGCAGCGGGAGCTCGTCGAGGCTCCGCACGGCGAGCTCCCCGCTCACGCTGAAGGCACGCAGGTGCCCTGGCATGACGCTCACCTCACCGAAGCTCTCGCCCAGGACGTCGCCGTGCGGGCTGAGCCCCACTTGGACGCCCGCTTGGCGCAGCACGTCCAGCAGCCCGGAGCGGCTGGGGTTCAGGCTCGTCTTGCGCGTGGTGACGTGGCTGCCCGAGACCAGCGCCGCCGCCACGAGCAAGGCGGCCGCGGCGCTCATGTCCCCCGGGAGCTCGAGCGTGAAGGCGCGGAGCGCGGTGGGCTCCAGCGGTGGGTGCAAGCTGATGAGGGGGCCGACGGCCTCGATGGGCATCTCCAAGGCGGAGAGCAGCCGCTCGGTGTGGTCTCGTGACAGGACGGGCTCTTGGAGCACGGTGGGCGCCGCCGCGAAGAGCCCGCCGAGGAGCAAGCTGGCCTTCACCAGGGGGCGCCCGAGCGGGAGCAGCCACTCGAGCCCGCCGACGCGCCCGCCCTCGGGCGCGGGGCCGACCCACAGCGGCGCGCGGAGCTCGCCCGTGAGGGTGGGGTGGGGCTCGGCGTCCACCACCGCGCCACGCTCACGCAGCGGCGTCACCAGATCCAGCAGCGGCTCTGCCTCGAGCGCGTCCTCACCGGTGAGCTGGCTCTCGAAGGGCTGTGCCGAGAGCACGCCCGCGAGCAGGTGGAGGCTCGAGCTGGCGCCGCCGCAGTCGAGCGCGCGCCGCGGCGCGCGGAGGCCGTGGAGCCCGCGCCCCTCGATTCGTAATGCGCCGCCGTCGAGCTCCGTGATGGGCACCCCGAGCTCACGCAGCGCGCGGAGCATGGGGAGGTTGCTGGGCGGCGCCGTGAAGCCGCGCAGCTCGCAGCGGCCACGGGAGAGGGCCGCCAGCACGAGGGCGAGGTCTCCGAGCTGAGGCTCGCTCGGCAGCGGGACGCTGCCGCGCAGGGGGCGCGGCTGACCGTGGACCTCGAGGTGGCTCACCGGGGAGACCCTACGGGCGCGCTCTCGCTGGCCTTGACGCGCGTCGGGAGCCCCTGCATCCCCGAGAGCTGGGCCAGCAGCCCGAGGAGCTGCGTGACGCCGGCGCCATCGAGCCCTGCGACGAATTGCGCCTCCCTCGTCTGCGCCCGGACCTCGAAGCTCTTGATGGGGTTGCCGAAGCCGAGGAACTGCGTGAGCGCGGTGATGCTCCCGAGGTTGGCGTAGGAGCGCTCGAGCTCGGCCGCGCCGGCGGTCGCTCGCTCCGCGCTCGGGTAGGTGATGGACCCAGCCAGGTTGATCCCGGGGGGCTCGAAGTTGCCGAGGATGCGCGCCGTCTCCGCACCTCCCAGGAAGGGGAGCTGCTGCCGGAGGGAGTCCGTGACGTCGCTCTCTTTGAGCGCGAAGCCGGCGACCATGGGCGCGTCGGTCTGCATCAGCCGATGGAGCCAGCCGGGAGTGCTGCGGGCGAGGCGCCCCTCTTGGAGGCGGTCGAGCGCGCGCCGGATCCCGGTCTCGTTGCCGAGCAGGACGGTCTGCGCGGTGAGGACCGCGAAGCCGAGGTTGCCCGCCGTGTAGAGCGTGCGGCCGGCATAGCTGCTGCGGACGACTGGCAGCCCGAGGGGAGCGAGCTGCGTGCCGTCGGCGGCGCTCTCGATCTTCTCTTGGTCGAAGCTGCCCACGGCGATGCCCACCGTGTCCAGGCCGGTGTACGTGTAGGCGCCGAGGTACAGGTGCTGCAAGTCACGCTCGGGCTGGAAGCCGGCCGCCGGCGGCAGCGGCACCCGCGACGCGACGAGCGCGAGGAACTCCTTGCCGAAGCTCGAGGCGAACATGCGGCGCGCGTCGAGCGACACCACCCCGACGGCGCCGCTCGGGAGCAGCGCCAGCGGATCGGCGTCGATGCGCTTGGCGTCCAGGGTGGCGCCGCCCGTCTTGACCACGAGCTCTTCCTTGGCGCCGCCGCAGGCGCTCAGCGCCAGCCCCACGGCGAGCAGCAGCGCCGAGCCCCTCACCCCAGCACCTCCCGGAGCGCGCCGATGACGCGGTCCACCTCGGCGTCGGTCCCCACCGTGATGCGCACGAAGGTGCTGTCCCCAAAGGGCCGCACGATGACGCCCTTGCGGAGCAGCGCCTCGTAGACCTGCCGCCCGGGGCGCCAGAGATCGGCCCAGATGAAGTTGGTCTGGCTCGGCGCTTGGGCGAGCCCCAGCTCGCTCAGGGCCGCCGCGAGGCGAGCCCGCCCTCGACGGTTGGACTCGCGGCTGCGGGTGACGTGCTCCACGTCGTCCAGCGCGGCGATGGCGGCGACTTGGCCCAGGCTGTTGACGTTGAACGGGGCTCGCACGCGGTTCACGTAGTCGAGGAGGTGGGCCGGGCCGCCCGCCCACCCTACCCGGAGCGCCGCGAGGCCATAGATCTTGGAGAAGGTACGCAGCACGATGAGCCGCTCCCGGAGGTGGCGCAGGGAGAGCCCGTCGGCGTAGTCCGGCGCCTCCACGTACTCCATGTAGGCTTCGTCGAGGACGATGATGACCTCGGGGGGGACGTCGCGCAGCAGCCGCTCGAGCGCGGCGCGAGGGACGTGGGTCCCCGTGGGATTGTTGGGGTTGGCGACGAACAGGAGCTTGGTGTTGGGGCGCACCGCCGCCGCCATGGCGGGCAGATCGTGGACGTGGTCCTTGAGGGGGACGCCGGTGAAGGGCGTCCCCTGGGCGATGGCGGCGAGTTTGTAGACGACGAAGGCCGGCTCGCCGAAAACGACGTGATCGGCCGGCGTCGTGAAGGTGCGGAGGAGCAGCTCCAGCAGCTCGTTGGAGCCGTTGCCGGGCAAGACCTCCGCCATCTGGAGCCCATGGTGCTCACTCAGCGCTTGCCGGAGGCGATAGGTCGCCGCGTCCGGGTAGCGGTGGCAGCTCGCGAGCGCGAGCTGAACGGCCTGCAGCGCCTTGGGGCTGGGACCGAGGGGGTTCTCGTTGGAGGCGACCTTGATGGCGTCCGTGACGCCGAGCTCGCGGGCCAGCTCCTCGATGGGCTTGCCGGCTTCGTAGGGTTTGAGGGACTCGATGCCCGGGGTGACGAGCGGGTTCATTGAAAAGGGAGGCTAGAACGTGCCAGCGCGGACGGGAAGCTGGGGGAGCGGAGCCGCGCGCCCCGAGCTGGTTTGCAGCGGAGCCGCCTCAGGGGCTAGCATCGCGGGGTTGGAGGCGTCCCGTGTCCGAGCCCGTCGTCCTACGAATCACTCGCCCCTACGCTACGGAGGAGGCGTATCTCGCGGCGGAGGCGTGGTCCATGTCGGGCCGCAGCATGGTGCTCATCGATCAGCCCGAGCTGCCGGTGGACGCGGTGGTGCGCTTCGACGTCGCGCTCGCCGATGGGACGAAGCTCATCCGCGCAGAGGGGAGGGTGCTGCGCAGCCTCCCGCCGCTCGGCTCACGTCCGGGCGGACTCCAGGTGAAGTTCACGCGCTTCGGGGCGAGCACGAAGGCGTTTCTAGACCGCGCCGTGGCCCTGCGT
This sequence comes from Myxococcota bacterium, assembly GCA_963169915.1. Lineage (GTDB taxonomy): Bacteria > Myxococcota_A > Polyangia > Polyangiales > Polyangiaceae > JADLEQ01. Next base: position 86,223 of record CAUJEM010000035.1, on the reverse strand, counting down.
GACGGCGCGCGCTCGCACGCCAGTGAGCTGCCCCCTCCGGCGCGCCCCTCGGCGCCCCCGCCGAGCAACGCCGATGTGCTCGTCGAGCCCAGCGCCACGCCGCCAGAGGTGAGCCCAGAGCTGAGCCTCGCGCCGCCCGTCGTCGCCGCGCCACCGCTCGAAGAGCGCCCCGAGGCGGCGTCCGCGGGCAGCGACGCCGCCTCGGCCGAGGCGCGCGCGGTGGGCTCTGCCGGCGCGCCCTCTCCCTCGCGCCCCCCGTCGCCCAGCCACGTGCGCCGCAAGGTGGAGCTGCCCTCGCCTCAGGGGCGCGACGAGGTGCTGGCGAGGCTGAGGGCTCGGGCAGCGCGCAGGTCGGGCTGACGCTGGGCGCTAGGAGGCGCTGGAGCCCGGCATCGCGCGGGTGTTGACCGCCGCCCGGCGTGGCCGCGCGAGCGCCGCCTGCACCAGGCGCCCACAGAGCTCCGGGAACCCCACGCCGAAGACCCCCGCGGCCTCCGGGTACAGGCTGGTCCGCGTCATCCCGGGGAGGGTGTTGACCTCGAGGAGCGTGACGGCCTCGAGCTGCTCGGCATCCCCGACGACGAAGTCTGCGCGGCTCAGGTCGCGACAGCCGAGCGCGCGATGCGCCGCCACCGCGACCGCCTGGAGGTGCGCGAGCACGGGAGCGGGCAGCGGCGCGGGGCAGCGGTGCTCGCTCCCTCCCGGCGCGTAGCGCGACTGGAAGTCATACCACTCCGCGGCGCGCGCGAAGATCTGAGTGGGGGGCAGCGCCTGCGGCCCACGCGTGTCGAGATCGAGCACCCCGCAGGTGACCTCTAGCCCACGCACGAAGCGCTCGCAGAGCGCGACGGGATCATCGGCGAGCGCGTGCTCGAGCGCGGCGGCGAGCTGCTCCAAGGGGGCGTCCGCGGCGACGCGGGTGACGCCGAGGCCCGAGCCGCCGGAGGCGGGCTTGACGACCACGGCAGGCCCGAGCGCCGCGCGGACCTCCCGCGCGGCCGTCAGGAGCTCGGCGCCCCGGCGCACCGTCCAGTCTTCGACCACCGGGAGCCCTGCGGCGCGAAACTGCGCCTTGGCGTGCGGCTTGCTGGCCGCGAGCGCGCTCGCCGTCACCCCGGAGCCCACGTAGGGCACGTCGAGCACCTCGAGCAGCCCTTGGAGCCCGCCGTCCTCACCGAGGGCGCCGTGGGTCACGGGGAACACGACGTCGAACCGCTCCACGCCGAGCAGGCCAGGGAGCCGCGCGTCGAGCTCCAGCCGCTCGACCACGTGGCCGGTGGAGGCGAGCGCCTCCGTGACGGCCTCGGCGCTGCGCCGGCTCACCTCCGCTTCGATGGAGGGGCCGCCTTGGATGACCGCGACTCGCAAGTTCATGGAGGTGCTCCGGGCGTTGGGGGTAAGTGGACGAGCTGGATGGCGCGCGCCTCAGCCAAGGCATAAATGCGCTCGTCGCGGTAAAATTCGCCGAAGACGACGCGTGAGAGCCCGCAGTTGGCGATGAGCTTGAAGCACTGGAAGCAGGGTGAGGCCGTGACGTAGATGTCGCCGGCCTCGAGCCGCACGCCGTTGCGGGCCGCCTGGACGATGGCGTTGGCCTCTGCGTGGATCGTGCGCACGCAGTGCCCACCCTCCATCAAGTGCCCAGCCTCGTCGCAGTGCGGGAGCCCCCGGATGGAGCCATTGTAGCCGGTCGTCAGGATCATGCGGTCGCGCACGATGACCGCGCCGACGTGCTTGCGGTCGCAGGTGGAGCGGGTGGCGACCACCCGCGCGATCGCCATGAAGTACTCGTCCCAGCTAGCACGGGCCCCGTCGGCCATGGCGGGGTGATAGCACCAGGTGCGGCCGCGCGCGCAGCGAACGTCCGGCCGGGCACCGCCGAGAGAGGCGGGGTCACGCGGCGCCCAGCTTGGCCTCCCCCACGGGGCGGAGCGACAGCTCCGGGAGCAGCTCCGCGTAGCTGACGACCTTGAGCGCCGGCAGCTCGGTGGCGATGAGCTTGCGGACGAAGCGGCGGATGTCCGGCTGCGTGAGCAGCACCACGCCGGGGCCGGCCGAGCGAGCCGCCCGCTGAATGGCGCGCACCACGTCCCGTCCAGCCGCGGGAGACAGCGTCAGGTAGCTCCCGGCGGGGGTCCGCGCGATGGCCGCCCGCAGCGTCTCTTCGATGGTGGGCTCGAGGAGCAGGACGTCGAGCTCCGAGGCACCGCGCGTCAGCTCGAAGCTGAGGGAGCGGCGGAGCTGGGCCCGCGTGAACTCCGCGAGGTTGAGCGGATCTTTCTCGGTGTTGCCGACGAGGGCCAGGGCCTCCAGGATCCCCTTGAGATCCCGGACGCTGAGCTCCTCTTCGACCAAGCGCCGGAGGACGTCCGACAAAGTGAGCACGCTGATGGGCTTCGGGACCACTTGGCGGACCGTGGCGGGCGCCACCTGCTCCAGGCGATCGAGCAGCGCCTGGGTCTCCGCGATGCCGAGGAAGTCCACGGCGCGCTGGCGCAGCGTGGGCAGGAGGTGCTCGATGAGCCACCCGGCCAGCTCCTGGTCCGGGAGCTCCTCCGGGACCTCGAGGACCAGGGTGGGGACCTCCTGGAGTGAGAGGACGAGCCCGCGAGGGGGAAGCTCCGGCTCGACCTGGAGCTGGCAGGCGGGCAGCGGGACGCCGAGCTCCCGAAAGGTCAGCTCCCGCAGCGCCGCGATGGCCGAGGCGACGCCGGGGCGCTTGAGGACCTCCCCGCGGTAGTCGTCGTCGAGCAGCTCGGAGAGCCCAGGGCCGAGCTCGAGGCTCCAGGGGACGACCATGGGGAGGAAGCGTGGCGCCGCGGCCTCGCCTGGGGCCTGGGGCGCGCGCGGCCCGCCAGCGAGGTGCGCGCTGGCCTCCGGCTCGGAGGGCCTCGCGCGGGAGGCTGCGAACAGCAGGCCCGCGATGACGAGGAAGGGCAGGGCCGGCAGGCCCGGGACCAGCGCCAAGAGCAGCACGAAATAGGCGCCGGAGCGCAGCGCGCGGGGCGCCGCGAAGAGCTGGCCGCCGAGCTCCTGGCCGAGGGCGGTGTCGGGCGCCTCGCTCGCCACCCGCGTCACCAGGATGCCGGCCGCCGTCGCCAAGACGAGCGCGGGGATCTGCGACACCAAGCCGTCCCCGATGCTGAGCAGGCCGTAGCGCTTGAGCGCCTCCACGGCGTCCATCTCACGCTGACCCACGCCGATGGCTAGCCCCCCCAGGAGGTTGATGAGGGTGATGAGCAAGCTGGCGATGGTGTCGCCCTTGACGAACTTCATCGCGCCGTCCATCGAGCCGTAAAACTGGCTCTCCCGCGCGAGCGCGTGGCGCCGGCGGCGCGCCTCCGCGCTGTCGATGGCGCCCGAGCGCAGCTCGGCGTCGATGGCCATTTGCTTGCCGGGCATGGCGTCCAGCGTGAAGCGCGCGCCCACCTCCGCCACGCGCTCGGAGCCCTTGGCGATGACGATGAACTGGATGGCCGTGAGGATGAGGAAGATCACCCCGCCGACCACGTAGTTCCCTCGGACGACGAATTGCCCGAAGGCCTGGATGACCTCTCCGGCGTTCGCTTGGAGCAGGATCAAGCGGGTGGAGGAGACGTTCAGCGCCAGCCGGAAGAGCGTGGTGAGCAGGAGCAAGGTGGGGAATGCCGCGATCTTCAGCGCGTCGGTGACGTTCAAGACGATGAGCAGCACCACCACCGAGCCCGCGAGGTTGGCGGCGAGCAGCCCGTCGAGCAGCCAGGTGGGCAGCGGCACGACCAGCAGCGAGACGATGCCCAACACCAAGGCGGCGAGGACCGAGTCCGCGCTGCTGAGCCGCCGCCGGCGTGAGCCGGGGAGAAGGGAAGCCGCTCGACCACCGACCATCAGGCACCACCCCACGCTGCGAACGAGGCCCCAGCGTACCGCGTTTTCCATCCCGGAAAAAGCGGGTAGCGCGGCGCTTGGGTGCTGCTGGCGACGGCTCGAGCGGTGGGGGGCGGGCGATGGGGGGAGGCGATGGGGGGAGGCGATGGGGGGAGGCGATGGGGGGAGGCGATGGGGGGAGGTGATGGGGGGAGGCGATGGGGGGAGGCGATGGGGGGAGGCGATGGGGGGAGGCGATGGGGGAGGCGATGGGGGGAGGTGACCGTGGGGCTCGCTGGCGTGCCTTGCGGAGCACGCCGACCGCCGTTACTAGCGGGGGTCGATGGCTGGTGCCGAGATCCGCGGGGCGACCTTCTCCTCCTTTCTCGAGTGCTTGGCCGAGCTGCGCGGGCAGGCCAGCATGGTGGGCGTGCGCAGCGCGCTGCCACGGCGCCTCCAGGAGGACTTGGAGCGTGGCGCGCTGACGCGGGTCGGCTGGTATCCCTTGGCGGATTTTACGGAGCTGCACGCCGCCTGTGACCGTGTCTTGGCTGGAGGGGAGCCGTTCGCGCACCGCTTGGGCCGAACCACCATGGACCGCGAGACGCGAGGCCTCGTGCGCTACGTGCTCGTGCTGACGAGCCCAGAGCTGCTCATGCGTCATTCGCACCGCGTCGTGACGACGTTCTTGCGTGGCGTCACCCCACGACTGGACCTCCTCGAGCCGGGGCGCTGTGAGCTCGGCTTGGAGGGGATGGCCGAGGGTAGCCCGCTCGTCTTCTCCGGGATCGCGGGGGGGATGGAGCTGCTCCTCGAGCGGGCGGGGGCACGGGGCGTGACGGTCGCTTGGCGTGCCAGCGCCGGGCGGGGGCGCGTGGTCTTCGACGCGCAGTGGGGCTGAGCGCCGGGCACGGCTCCGCGCTCCCGACACGGGGCTCGAGCGGTCTGGTCCCGGCGAGGGCGGACGCCAGCCCGCGGCGCGGGGTGCGGCTCACCCGGAGGTGGCTCGTTCCCCACGCTGGCGTACCGTGGTTAGACTAGCCCACGCGACCATGTCCGACCCCCTCGTCATTCGTTCCTACGGCCTCTCCGACGTCGGCCGGCGCCGGAAGGGGAACGAGGACTCCTACCTCTGTGACGACGCGCTCGGGCTCTGGATCGTCGCCGACGGCATGGGCGGCCATGCGGCCGGGGAGGTCGCCAGCCGCGAGGCGGTGGACACCATCTACGGGATGGTCAAGCGCGGCATCGGGGAGCTCGATGCCAGCGAGCCGCTGACGGAAGCGACGTCGCACGCGGCCTGCCGACTGCTGGAGGGCGCGGTCCAAGCTGCCACCTACATGGTGTACGCCATCGGTGAGCTCGAGCAGGGCAAGGCGGGGCTGGGCACGACCATCAGCGCCATGATGCGCTTTGGCAACCACGTGGTGTGCGCGCAGGTGGGGGACAGCCGCATCTATCGGCTCCGGAGCGTCGAGGTGGAGCAGCTCACCGAAGACCACACGCTCATCGCCTGGCAGCTCAAGCAGGGGCTCATCACCCCGGAGGAGGCCAAGCAGAGCCGGAACAAGAACGTCATCACCCGGGCTGTGGGAAACCGCGACTACGTGCAGGTGGACCTGTTGATGTGTGAGCTCGAGCTGGGAGACCAGTTCTTGCTGTGCAGCGATGGTCTGCACGGCTACCTCAAGGCGGAAGAGCTCCCGGAGGTGGCAGCGTCTGGGGGCCAGCGCGCCGTGGAGGCGATGATCGCGCTGGCCAACGAGCGGGGCGGGGCCGACAACATCACGGCGGTGCTCCTCGAGGTGAGCTGAGGGCGCGCGGCGCCGGGGGAGAGGGGGCTCACTCCGCGGGGCAGGTGCCCCCGGCCGGTCGGCGCGTGTACAGCCCGTAGCTGAACTCCCGTGGGCGTGGGCAGTAGTTGGCGTGTAGCCACGGCTGGAGAAAGGCGTAGCGCGCCAGGCTGCGGCCGTTCATGGTCGCGCCGGAGTCGATGATGGCCGCGGGCGGGTTGGCCTCCAGATCGGCGAGGAGCTGCTCGCGGCTCCCAGGGACCACCAGGCGCTCCTCCTCCTCCTGGGTCTGCTCGAACCACGGGACGTAGCCCGCGGGGAGCGTGGTGTAGACGAAGCGCGTCGCGGGGCGGCGCTGGCAGGCGGTGTAGAGGCTAGGATCGAAGCCCCAGACGAACAGGGTGTCTCGCGGCTGGGTGTGCGCCTCCAGCCAGCGACACGCCTTGTTGTGCGAGGGAGCGAGGCGCGTGACGAAGTCTCTGGACTTGCGGGCGTCTTCCAGCCGGAGGCTCCAGCCGAGGTGGAGCAGCAGGGCGAGCGGCAGCGTGAGGGCCAGAAAGCCTACGCCGAGCCAGCCCTGCCGCACCACGGGGCGCAGCCAGCGCTCGAGCAGGAGCCCTCCGCCGAGCAGGAGCCACGGCAGCGCTTGGAGGTAGTAGTGAGCAAAATCTCGGAGCGGAGCCCAAGCCGCCACGAGGCTGGTGAGCGCGCTCAGCGCGACCGTCAGCTCGAGGCCGAAGGCGCGCACCGTGGCGCTGAACCCCCGGCGCCGCAGGGCGTGCGCCAGCCAGAGCCCGCCCGCGCCGAGGGCGAGCAGCAGCAGGGCCCACCACTCCGTGCGCGCCAACAGCAGCCGGACCGCCGCCAGGTAGCCGACGCTCCCCTGGAGCGGCGCCATGTAGACCGCGCGATTGTACGTGATGAGGTAGTAGCCGAGCGTGCTCGGGTGCTGGGCCCAAGCGTAGCGCAGCACCACGAGGGCGACGGGCAGGGCAAGCCCGGCGGCGTACGCTCCGAGATCTCGCAGCAGGGCGCGGCGCTGGGGGTCCCTCCGGTGAGGCCCATCCGCCAGCAGCCACGCCAGCACGGGGAGGACGTTGACGAGGCCCACCTGCTTGCTCAAGGCGCCGAGCGCGGAGGCGAGGCCCGCGGCGAAGAGCCAGCGTCGCCGTCCGTGGGTGACGGCCTGCCACGCGCAGGCCACCGCCCCGAGCGAGCCGAGGTTGAGCAGGTGCTCGGCGTTGAACGCCAGCCCGTCTTTGAGGGGCAGCACCAAGAGGTAGCTGATGGTGAGCCCGAGCGCCGCCACCGCGCCGCCGAGCGCGCGGCCCGCGCGAGCCGCGATGACGAAGGTGAGCACGACGCTCAGGCTGATGCTGGCGGTGGCGAGCCAGCGGAGCGGGTAGAACGAGCCCGTGCCGAAGACCCAGGTCGCCGCCGCTGTGACCCAGTAGAGCAGGGGCCCGCGGTGACTCACGGCGTCCACGTAGGGGAGCCACTGCCCCTCCAGCATGCGCCAGGCGAAGGCGCTGAGGTAGCCCTCGTCGTAGGGGTTGAGGACGGCGGGCTCCGGGCGGGTCAGGGCGAGGTGGGTCCGGAAGATCGCCGCGAGCGCGAGCAGCGTGGCCAGCGCGCCGTAGAGCAGCGCACGCCGCGGAGGCGGCGGCGGAGGGGCGTCGAGGGCGCTGGGCTCGGGGCTCACGGGATGGGCGCTAAGGGAGGCGCTGCAAGAGCTTCAGGACGCCGGGAGGCAGGGGGGAGCGGTGGTGCGAGGCCCCGTGGCGCGTCAAGATCGCCTCGCGGTGAGCGACGTAGTGGTCGTAGCTCTCCGCGATCATCTGCGCGTTGGAGAGGCGTGGGGTCCAGCCGAGCTTGCGCTGGGTCTCGCCGATGTCGAAGAACATCGAGCGGCCGTACATCAAGGCGTGGTACTGCCCGAGCGGGGACAGGCCCCAGCGGCTGGTGAGCGTCATCAGTGCTTGGGTGGGCCCGAAGGGGAGCGAGCGGACGGGGCTCCCCGTCCCGGCGTGGGCGACCAGGCCCTCCAGCAGCTGTCGCATGGTGCCAAACTGGGCGGCCCCGCCGAGGAAGACGTCGGGCCCCGGCCGCGCGTCCGCGAGGAGGCACAGGCGGGCTAGATCGTCGGCGTGGACGAACTGGTAGCGGTTGTGTCCAGAGCCGAGCAGGTAGACGGGGCGACCGCGCCGGACGAGCTCGAACAGGAACTGGAAAATCCCGAGCCGGCCGTGCCCCAAGATGGTCCGAGGGCGCACGATGGACACGTCCAAGCCGCGCTCGATGAACCGGCGCGCCAGCGCCTCTCCGGCGAGCTTGGCGCTGCCGTAGGCCTCGCGGGGCGCGGGCGGCGTGCGCTCGGTCACGGGGTTGCTCAGCGGGACGCCATAGATGGCGCTCGAGCTGACGAGCACCACCTTGCGCACCCCCGCCTCCAGCGCGGCCTCGAGCAGCACCCGCGTGCCCTCGACGTTGACGCGCCAGAACCGCTCGCGATCCTTAGCGAGCGGGACCTGCGCGACGTTGTGGTGGACCACCTGGACCCCCGCGAGCGCGCGCCGCACGGCCTGGGCGTCGCCGATGTCGCCCTGGACGAAGTCCACGGTCGGGGGCCGGTCGTCGTTGTCCACGAGATCGAAGCTGCGCACGGCGTCGCCGCGCGCGAGCAAGTGCGCGAGGAGCAGCTCCCCGAAGTAGCCGCTCCCGCCGGTGACTAGGCTCTTCATGCTGGTGCTCGCATCGTCATTTCAGCCCGCGCACGAAGGCTAGCGCGTTGCGGCGGGCCAGGGCCATGACCGTGCCTTGGGGGTTGACCCCCGGGGAGTCCGGCAGGGTGCTGGCGTCGGCGAGCCAGAGGTTGTCCATCCCATGAACCCGGCCGTAGCTGTCGGTGGCGCAGCGCAAGCGCTGCTCCCCGCTGGGGCAGGACGAGAACGCATGGACGGTGACGAGCCCGAGGCTCGCCGCCGGCAGCGGCCGATCGAGGAAGCGGGCGGCCTCCGCCTCCGAGCGGAGCCGGACCTCCCCCGTGGCGGCCGGCACCACCTCCACCGCGCCCGCGGCGAGCAGGATGGAGGCGAGGCGGGCGAGCCCCACACCGAGCAGGCGCTCGTCCTCGGGCGAGACGTCGTACCTCAGCTCTGTAGTGTCCGAGCCCAGGCGGTGGGGGCGGACCAGCCCGTGCCCGGTGCCGCGCACGCCGACGTAGTACTGCGCCAGGAAGCGGCTGTCGCGCAGGAGCTGCCGGCGGCGGGGCCAGTCCTCCGCCAGCGTCATGGCGAGCTGGCCGAGCGAGGTGAAGCTGCCGCCGAGGGCCAGCTCGGGGGCGAACTCCTTGACCTGGATGAGCGGCAAGACGCTCTGGGCGGCGTCGACGGGCTCGGGGAAGCGCGCCACCACCTTGAGGTAGGGGTGGATGCGCAGGCTGTTGCCGACGTTGCGCGTGATGCCGCTCCGCAGCAGCAGGGCGGGCGTCTCGGTGGGACCGCAGCAGACGAAGACGTGCCGCGCGCTCAAGGAGCGGAGCTCTCTCGGGCCGCCCTCGGCGCCGAGCTCGGCGACCACCCCCGAGACGCGGCGGCCGTCGTGGACGAGCAGCTGCGCGCGCGCGCTGGTCAAGATCCGGGCGCCCATGCGCTCGGCCTCCGGCAAGAGGCGGCGACTCATGCCCTGCTTGGCGCCGGTGGGGCAGCCCTGGGCGCAGGCGTTGGTGCTCCGGCAGCCCGGCGCCGCGCGCGGCACCTCGACGTACGACCAGCCCATCCGCTCGACCCCGCGAGCGAACACCGCCGTGCTCTTGGGCCACGGACCCGGCCAGAGCTCGACCCCGAGCTTGTCCTCCGCCCACTGGAAGTGCGGCGCCAGCGACGCCTCGGTGGCGTCCCGGAGATCGTAGTGCGCCGCCCAGCGGGCGAGCGTCTCCCGCGGCGCGCGGTGCCAAAACCCGCTGTTGATCTCCGTGCTCCCGCCGAGGCAGGCGCCCTCCACGTAGCCGATCGGCACTCGCCCGAGGATGGGCGTCATCCCGCTGCGTCGATAGAGCCGAGGCATGGCCACGTGCGCCGGGGCGCCGTAGTCCGCCAAGTCGTGGCGGCGCCCCTCCTCGAGGACGAGCACGCGCAGCCCGGCCTCCGCCAGCACCCAGGCGGTGACGGCGCCGCCGGCGCCCGAGCCGATGACGAGCACGTCGGCGTCGTAGGCGGAGCTCACCGGCCCTCCAGGGCCGCACGGACCCCGGCGGAGCCGTAGTACGCGACGAGCGCGGTGCTGCGCGGCGCGCGAAAGAGCTGGCGGAGCAGCGTGAGCCGGCCGTAGGCGACGGCCTCCGTCCAGCGGCGACGCCGGGCCAACGGGAGGCGGGAGTAGGGGCGCAGGAAGCGCAGCCAGGTGAGCACGCGAAAGCCGAGCGTGCCCAGGCCGAAGAGTAACTTCAAGCGCGCCGGGAGCCGGCTCAGGGCCTCCGCCGTGAACGCGGCGCTCTCCGCGACCGCCAGCGCGTGAGCGCTCGGCGGCACGTGGTCGTCCTCGGGGACGAGGGCCTCGACGAGGGCCTGGACAAAGGCGCTGGGTGCCGGGGCTCGGGGCGGCGCTGGCGCTGGTCGAGCGAGCAGCTCCTCGAGCTGCTGCGCCGCCGGGCGAGCGCTGGCCAGCGCGCTGACCGTCGAGCCCCACCCGAGCCCGAGCTGGGCGAGGATGGCGACGCCCCAGAGCGTGACGGGGACGAAGAAGGCGGCGTGGACCAGCACCGCGAAGACCAGCGCGGTCGTCGCCCCGACCCCCACGGCGGTGAGCGCCTGCTGACAGAAGAAGTGGAACGTACCGATGAAGCCGGGGCTGGAGGGGACGAGGATGCCGAGGTTGGTGACGGTCATCGCCAGCAAGGCGACGGGCCAGCTCGGGGCGAGGCCGAGCGCGGGCAGGAGCGCGAGGAACAGGCCGCTCTCGAGCAGCCACACGACGAGCGACAGGCTCACGCTGCGCAGCGCGGCCGAGGGCTGCCGGAGGTAGGCGACGGCGCTGGTCACCTGGTAGCTGAGCGCGAGCAGGCGCGGGGCGAGCCGCGGCCCGAGGGGGCGCGCCACGCGCGCGGTGACCGCGAGCAGCCACCCCGGCGCGGCCACCGCCAGCAGCACGAGCGAGGCCGCGCCTCCGAACACCATGGCCCCCACGCGGAGCAGCGCGCCGACCCACGCCACGTGGGGCGCCGCGGACCAGGCCACGAGGAGCAGCCCCGAGAGCACCAAGCCGTCGAGCACGCGCTCGACGAAGGTGACCGTGAGGGCCTGCCCCAGGGCCAGCCCGGTGCGCCGCGCCAGCAGCGTGGAGCGCGCCAGCTCCCCCAGGCGTGCCGGCAAGAGGTTGTTGGTGGCGTAACCCACGACCACGACCTCGGTGGCGGCGCGGGTGGTGATGGGGGCGGACGCCCCGACCAGCAGCTTGCAGCGCCACCCGCGGACCCAGTGGCCGGCGATGTAGCTGAGGACGGCCAGGGGCAGCCAGGGCCAGAGCTGAGCGCGTCCGAGCACCTGCCAGACCTGCTCGGGCTGGAGGCGACGCACCGCCAGCGCGACGAACACGACGCTCGAGCCGAGCGAGAAGAGCAGCAAGAGCCGCCCCGAGCGACTGCGGGCGGTGACCGCGTCGGTCATGGGCTCCGGTGCAGTAGCCCCTCGTCGAAGCACCACCGGAGGCTCCGGCGCATCCCCTCCTCCAGCGCGACGCGTGGGGAGTAGCCGAGCTCCGCCTTGGCGCGCGCGATGCTGCAAGCGATGTTGCGATCTAGCTCACCCAACACATGAAGTTTTTGGTGGTAAAGTCCCGTACTTTGAATGATTTTATCGCACAAGCGTGCGATGCTGCTGGCCAGCGGTGGGAGCCGGAGCCGCCCGCCCCGGCAGGCGACGCCGAACTCCTCGCGGAGCAGCCGCTCCACGACGTCCAGCACCTCCGCCATGGCGTAGGGCTCCGCGTCGGCGAGCCAGTAGGTCCGGCCGCTGGCGCGCGGCTCCCGCAGCGCCAGCACGATGCCCTGGGCGAGGTTGTCCACGTAGCCCATGGAGCGCAGGTTGCTGCCTGCACCGATGAGCGGGCCCCGGCCGTCCCGGATCATCTCGAAGAAGAGGGTCTGACGCGGGGGCTGGAAGGGGCCGTAGAACCAAGGGGGCCGCACGATGACGGCGTCCAGCCCGCGCGCCCGGACGCGCTGCGCGACGGCCTCCTCCATGAGCTGCTTGGAGCGACCGTAATTGAAGTACGGCGCGTAGGGGGAGGTCTCGTCGAAGCGGTGGTGGTGGTCCGGGTTGGTGCCACACGGGGAGTTGGACGACACGACGACCGCCCGGCCCAGCTTGGCCTCGAGGGCGGCGTCCATCAAGCGCGCCGTGGCTTCGTGGTTGACCGCATAGAGCTCGCGGATGCGGCGAGGATGGATGACCCCCGCGGCGTGGACGAGGCGCGCTCCCGCCTGGCCCGCGCAGAGCGCCGCCGCGGTCCCGGCGCGGGTGAGGTCGCCTCGGAGCACCTCGACGCGCCCCCGCCACTCGGGCGGCTCGGGCTCGCCCGGCATCAGGAGGGCTCGCACGCCGAGCCCAGGCTCCCGCAGCTCCGGGGTGTCGCTGAGCCCATCCAACAGTGCGTGGCAGACGCTTCGCCCGAGCCAGCCCCCTGCGCCCGTCACGATCACTGTGCCGCTGCTCATCGCGGGCTAGCTATCACTCTCGGGCCGTCCCCCGCAAACTTGGCCCGGCAGGGGCTGGGGCGGTAGCGCTCCACGACAGCAGAGACAGGCGGTCGAACCCATGAAGATGAAGCGAGTCGGCGTCGTGATGGGCGGTACTTCCGCCGAGCGAGACATTTCCCTGAGCTCGGGCGTGGCGGTGGCCGACGCCCTGGAGGCCACGGGGCGCGAGGTCGTGCGTATCGACTTGCGTGATGGACGCGAGCTCGTGCGGCAGCTCGCCCAGGCGAAGCTCGACGTGGCCTTCCTGGCCCTGCACGGGCGGCTGGGCGAGGACGGCTGCGTGCAAGGCGCGCTCGAGCTGCTGGGCATCCCGTACACGGGGAGCGGGGTGCTCGCGAGCGCCTTGGCGATGGACAAGCTCAAGACCAAAGAGCTGCTTCGGCTCCACAACGTCCCGACGCCACCGTACTACTGGGTGAACGAGGCCGAGGCCACCACGGACATCGAGGAGCTGCATGGCTCCTTCGGCTTCCCGGTGATCGTCAAGCCGCGCCGCGAGGGCTCGAGCTTGGGCCTCACGAAGGCGACGCACCCGGGAGAGCTGGCGAGCGGCCTGAAGCTGGCGCTGGAGTACGACGGCTCGGTCGTGGTGGAGCGCTTCATCCAAGGCCGGGAGATCGCGGTGGGCGTGCTCGATGGACGGGTCCTCGGCGCCATCGAGATCGCCCCCAAGAAGGGCATTTACGACTTCGAGTCCAAGTACACCCCGGGCCTGACGGACTACTACATGCCGGCGCGCTTGCCCGCGACGCGCTACCGTGGCGTGCTCAACCTGGCGGAGCGCGCGATCCAGGCGCTGGAGGTCACGGGGGTGGCGCGGGTGGATCTGCTGGTGACCGAGGGCATGAACGAGTACGTGCTGGAGGTCAACACGCTCCCCGGGATGACGAAGACCAGCCTGCTCCCGAAGATCGCGGCGGCGGCGGGGTTCGGCTTTACCGAGCTGTGCGAGGCGATCCTCGAGCGCGCCCGGCTGCACACCGCCCAGGGCTCTCGGCGCGCTGCTGCGGCGTGCCCGCCGGCGGCCGAAGAGGCCGGGGTGGAGCGGCCCGAGGCGACGAGCCCCGGGGGCCTGCGGCTCGCGGTCTAGGGCGCCGCGTTACAGCGCTTGCGGAGGGCGGAGTTGTGCCCCATCACCCGCCGCTGCACGTCCTCGAGGTCGTCCCGCTCCGGGAGGAAGACGTAGCGCCAGGCGTCGGCCTCCGCGCGCTCCTTCGCGCTGGGCGCCATCCAGAGCCCCCCGATCCCGAGCCCGAAGCCGAGCGCCACGGTGGCGCCGCCGGCCGCGGCCAGCCCCGTGTCGACGGAGTGGACCTCGTCCTTGGTGCCATCGGCCTTCCTCTCCGTGGTGGTCTCGAAGGCGTTGACGAACAGCACCGAGCCCACCACGAAGGCCACCGCGCTCGCAGCCCCCAGCCCGATGGCGATGGCGCGGTCGCGATCGTGCCTCCGCACGCCGACCTCGTGGGCTCTCACGAGCGCGGAGTCCTCGAACAGGTCCGTGCGCTCGGGGATGGCCTCCGGCTCACGGCCCCCGACACGATAGAGGCCGACGCCGTCGTCACGCGCCACGCTGCGCTTCTTGCCCGGCCGCACGTACTCGGCGCGCGTGGGAGCCATCACCAGCCAATCGCGCTGCTCGCACTCGTTCCTGGCGCCACCGAGCGGAGTGACCACCTCCCCATCCAACCGACTGACCGTGGTGGCGCACGAGCAGGCGAGCAGCGCCAGACCCAAGCCTAAGCGATGAACCATGGGCGCCCAAGCTAGTACGGGGAGGGGCTGGACGTCACCTCCTCGCTGCCGCAGCCGCCTGGGCGCGGGCCCTTCAGGCTTGCGCGCTCCGGCGTCTCGGGGCTATCAAGGCGCGCCTCTCCCGGTCCCCATCGTCTAGTCCGGCCTAGGACACGGCCCTTTCAAGGCTGTAACACGGGTTCGAATCCCGTTGGGGACGCCCTCAGCTCGACTCGCTCAGGCCGCCCCAGCGGCCCGTGAAGACGCACTGGGCGCTGCCGTGAGCGCGGCAGCGCGGGTGCTCCACGACGACGTGCTTGGCGCCCACGAGCTCCAGGGTGCGCTTGAAGTAGGCGGTGAGCTCCACGCAGAGGGCCTCGTCGACGAGCGCCCAGCCGTCCAGGGAAGCCAGCACCCGGTCGCGGCCACGCTCGATGGTCCACGTGCCGGTGTCGTGGAAGCGCCCCCAGTACTCGCCCATCATGCCGATGGCGAAGGAGGGGTTGGCGAGGCGCAAGAAGACGCGGTGGATGGTGGTGAGATCGTGCTGCGCCTCGAAGGTGCCAAGCTCGCTCAGGAGCTTCAGATCTCCCAGGCCGTGTGTGCTGTCCACCAGCCGGATGAGCCTCGCGTAGAGGGCGAGGGAGTACCAGCCGACGGCGATGATCGACTGCAGCTCGAGGCGGTCTTCGGTGGGCAGGCGCTCCAGGACTGCTGCCCAGCCCGGGGCGCCCCAGCGCTCGAGCACGAAGGATTTCACGTTGACGAAGCCAACGCCTTTCGTCTTCCCCTCGGTCTCCACCGGCGCCACCTCCCCCTACGACGCCGGCCCTTGCACCGCGGCGGACACGTACTTCACCTGTCCGTCGTGGAAGCGGTAGCGCTCGCCCGTGCTGGGGCAGATCGCGTTGCCGTGCACGTCGAAGTCCAGGCGCTCACCGTGGCGACTCATCCAGCCGACCACCTGCGCTGGCGCGCCGAGCGCGAGCGCGTGCGCCGGCAGGTCACGCGTGACGACCGCGCCGGCGCCGACGAAGGCGTACTCCCCGATGGTGACCCCGCTCAGGATGGTGGCGTTGGCGCCGATGGTGGCGCCGCGCCGCACGAGCGTGGTGGTGTAGGCGTGCCTACGGGAGACGTGCGCGCGCGGCTGCCGCACGTTCGTGAACACGGCGGCGGGGCCCACGAAGACCTCGTCTTCGAGCGTGACGCCGTCGTAGAGGCTGACGTGATTTTGGATCCGCACGCCGCGCCCCAGCACGGCGCCGCCCGCCACGTAGCAGCCCTGGCCGAGGGAGCAGTCGGGGCCGAGCCGTGCGCCGCTGACGACGTGGCAGTGACGCCACACCTTCGTTCCTGCTCCCACCGTGGCGCCGGGCTCGACCTCAGCGGTGGCGTGGATGAAATAGGGGGAGGGATCCTCGGGCATGGGCGTCGGCGCGGCGGGAGCCAGGGCCGCAGTCGTAGCGATGAACGGGGGGCCCTGTCATGGGTTATCGTCACTCCGAGCCACTCCGAGCCTCGGCGCGTCCGTGGAAGCCGACGACCCCTCCGGCGAGCTCCACCGCGCGCCCCGCGTGGGCGCGCAGCAGGGGCACCTCGCTGCGCGCCACGAGCAGCAGCCCCTCGGGCCCGAGCGCGCCGAGCAGCCGCTGGATGGCGCGGGCTTGCGCCTGTGCGCCGAAATAGATCAGCACGTTCTTGCAGAGGAGGAGGTCCCAGCGCCCCGCTGGCGGGCCCTGGGTGAGATCGCGCTCGACGAAGTCTACCCGGGCGCGCAGCGCGGCGCTGGGCGTCCAAGCGCCGTCTGCCGTGCGGTGGAAGCTCCGCTGCTTCAGCGCCGATGGGAGCGCCTCGAGGGCCTCGGAAGAGTAGTGGGCTCGCCTCGCGATGGCGAGCGCGTGCGCGCTACGGTCCATCCCGACGACGCGCCAGCGCTGGTCTTCGCGCTGCTCGGCGAGGACGCAGGCGAGCGTCCATGCCTCCTCGCCGGTGGAGCAGCCCACCGAGGCGCAGGCGCTCAGCGGACGCGCGCGGGCGAGCGCCGCGATGGCGGACCATTGCTCCGCATCCCGGTAAAATCGCGTCTCGCCGACGCGCAGGAGCTCGGCGAGCCGAGCCAGCTCGGTAGGCTCGGCGGCGAGCCAGCCCGCGAGCCGCTCGGGCCCGAGCCGGTGCGCTTCGCCGAGCTGCGCGAGCGCGCGCTCGAGCCGCTGCGCCAGCCAGGCGGGGGAGGCCCCTCGCGCGCCGATCCCGTGGTGGCGCTCGAGCAGCGCCAAGACCGCTTGCAGCGCGGCCGCCGACGGACGCGCTCGGGGCGCGCTCATGGCGCCGATCGCGTCAGCACGCGACGCCCGACAGCGGCTGGAGCGCGGGCGCCCGCAGCAGCGCGGGGACCGAGAGCACGAGGCAGGGCGGCGCCGCGGTCAGGACGCCCTGGAAGACCGCGGCGAGCTCCGCGGGCACGCCGGGGGGCACGGGCGCGAGCCCCTCGGCGGGGAAGTCCCGGAGCCCTACCAGCGCAGCGACGCGCAGCCCGGCGCGCCAGCCGGGCTGGGTCCGGTCGGCGGCGACGACGATGCGCGCGTCGGGCTCTGGGCGCGGTGGCAGCCCGAGCAGCGCCGCCAGATCGATGACGGGCAGCACCTCACCCCGGAGGCTGGTGATGCCCGCGAGGGCCGGGGGTGCATGGAAGACGCGAGTGAGGGGCCGCAGGCCGACGACCTCCTGCACGTCCTGCATGGCGATGCCGTAGAGGCTCTCACCGACACGGACCGCGATGCAGCGCAGGGCGTCCGTGGCGGTGAGGCCGCTGGTGGGCGAGGGGGGCGGGCCGCTCATGCGCGGCGCACTCTAGCACCGGCGCCCCGCGGGGCCCCCCTCAGACGAACCCCGCCTTGCGCTGGGCGCTGGTGGCCCCCTCCACCGCGCCAGCGAACACCTGCTCGAGCGCCAGCACGAACAGCTCTCCCCGCGTGGTGCGCGCCTCGAGGAAATCCCCGTTGCTCCGCAAGGCGTCCACGCGGCTGACGGTGAGCGCCCCACCGCCGCTCGCGACGTACAGCGAGATATGGTGCTGCTCCGGCAGCCGCTGCCACCCCTGCGCGTCTTGAGTGGCGTTGGCCGCCTCGAGCAGCAGGCTGAGATGATCCTGAGTCATGCGCGGGTCATGGTCTTCCTCGCCGCCCCGAGTCAAGGCTCCCTCTCCGCCCTGCTGGCGCCAAGGCCGAGGGAGCGGCGCGCGCTGGGGTACTGGTCAGGCGCCGCGCGCCCGCTAGGATCTGCCCGATGTCCGACAGCGCCGCCGCGGCTCTCCTGGAGGGCGAAGCCACGACGCCGGCGCCGGCCCACTTGCTCGTGCGCCAGCTCACCAAGTCGTTTGGCTCCAACCCGGTGCTGCGCGGCATCGACCTCGAGATCGGGCGAGGCGAGGTGGCCGTCATCATCGGCGGCTCGGGCGCGGGGAAGACCACGCTGCTCAAGGTGCTCATCGGGCTCGTGCCGGCCACTTCCGGGAGCATCCTCATCGGCGGGCAGGACGTGGTGAGCGCGCGGCCGCGGCTCAAGCGGCAGCTCCAGAAGAAATTCGGGATGGTGTTCCAGTACTCCGCGCTGCTCGACAGCATGACCGTGGGGGACAACGTGGGCTTCCCGCTGGTGGAGCACACCAAGCTGTCCCGCAAGGAGATCGCCGAGCGGGTGACGGAGAAGCTGGCGCTGCTCGATCTCCACGGCGTCGAGCGGCTCTACCCGAGCGAGCTGTCGGGCGGGATGCGCAAGCGCGTGGGGCTCGCGCGCGCGCTGATGCTCGATCCGGAGGTGCTCATGTACGACGAGCCCACCAGCGGGCTCGACCCGCTCTCGTCCCGGCTGGTGGACGAGCTCATCGTCGACACCCGAGATCGCTTCGGCGTCACGAGCCTCATCATCTCTCATGACATGGCGGGCGCGCTGAAGATCGCCGACCGAATTTTCTTGCTGCACCGCGGGCAGCTCGCGGTCCAGGGGACGCCCAGGGAGCTGACGCGCATGACGGGGACGCTCGCCAACGATTTCTTCACGGCGAGCGGCATCGACGCCGAGAGGGTGGTGGCGAGCCGCAAGCGCTAGGCGCCGGGCGGCGCCACGCTCAGCCGGGCGGGGAGGGGCGCACCTCCGACGCTGGCGCGAGCCGCACCTCGAGCCCAGCGCCGCGCAGGGACCGCTCGCCGGCGTCGAGCGCCTGCATGACCCGCCAAGGATCCGGGCTGAGCGCGGCGGCCTGCGCGTCGCCGCGGACACACGCGAAGAAGTGCCGGAGCTCCAGCGCGAGCAGGTCCACGGGCTCCGCCGGGCTCGCCGGGAGCGGCTGGGCCAGCTCCTCGGCGAGCGGGCCGCGCCGGGGACGCACGCTGAGCGCCCGGCTCCCGAGCTCGGCGTCGAAGACGGCGAGCTTGCGGGAGCCCAGCACGAAGAGGCGTCGCCGCTGCCCGAGCCCGCCCTGGGCCAAGTCCAGCGTGGCCTTCACCGCCGAGGGGTACCCCAGCGTCGCGTGCACCCGCGTCTCCAAGGGGAGCCCTGGGGTGCGGTCGCTGGCGACGAGGACGCTGCTCGGCGCGGAGCCGAGCAGGCCGTCGAGCAGGCTGAGATCGTGCGGGGCGAGCGTCCACCAGGCGCCGCAGTCCCGCGTCGCGCGGAGCGCGCCGCCCCGGAAGGCGAGGAGCTGCTCGAGGGAGCCCAGCTCCCCGGCCTGGAGCAGCGCGTGGAGCTCCGCCAAGGCTGGGTGATGCGTCAGCAGGTGCCCGGTGGCGAGGACCAGCCGCCGGTGGCGCGCGAGGGCGAGGAGCCGAGCGGCCTCGCCGAGCTGGAGCGTGAGGGGCTTCTCCACGAAGGCGTGGCGCCCTCGCTCGAGCGCAGCCATGGCCAGCGCGGCGTGCGTGCTGGGCGGCGTGAGCACGAGGACGGCCTGCACCTCCGGGTCGTCGAGCGCCAGCTCCAGGCTGGGCACGCAGCGCACCCCGGGATAGAGCGGCGCGACGGCGCGCCGCGCGTCGGGGGAGGTGTCGCAGACGTAGCGGAGCCGCGCCTCGCCGAGGCCGGCCAGGCAGGCGAGCACGCGCGCTCCCCAGCGGCCGGCTCCGACGACCGCGACGGAAATCGGCTCGGGCCGCTCTGCCACGCGCGGGGCTTAGGCGGGGCAGGGCACGCAGGTCAAGCAGCGCTGGCGCCGGCGTGCGCCCGCGGCCCCGCGCGCGGGGGGCGCCTCGGCCGCGCGCGCTTCAGGGCTCGAAGCCGCACGCTCGGGCAGCGGCGCCGAACATCTGGCGCTTGTGCGTCGTGATGACGTGGCGATTCTTCCCCGCATACTGCGCGGCGTGCTGCACCGCGCGCTCGAGCACTTGGGGCTCCGGGGCGAGCTCGTCCACCAGGCCCTTGGTCAGGGCCTCCGGCCCTGGGAAGCGACGCCCCGTCAGGAGCGCCTCGCTGGTGGTGGGACGCGGTAGCCGCGCGCTGACGAGCGCGTACATGGGGTCGGTCAGCGCGATCCCGAGGTCCACCTCGGGGAGGCACCAGTACCCGCGGTCTTCGCGCATGATGCGCCAGTCGGTCGCGCAGGCGAGCATGGCGCCCGCGGCGAAGGCGTGCCCGTTGAGCGCCGCCACGGTGTACGCCGGGAACACCAGCAGGCGCCCGAAGAGCCGGTGCAGGCTCTCCACCACCGCGGGGGTCTGCTCAGGCGCGGCGCCTAGCGCCTCGAGATCCAGCCCGTTGGAGAAATACTTCCCGTCTCCCGTGAGTACGAGGGCGAGCGGCCCCTCGAGCGCCACCAGCTCGTCGAGCGCGGCGTGCCAGCGCGCCAGGGTGTCCACGTTGAAGCGGTTGTCGCCGTCCGTCCAGCGCAGCACGCGCACAGCGTCTCTGGGTTCGAGGATGAGGGGCATGCGGAGAGCAATAGCCCGGCTCGGCGCCAAAATCAGCTAGGGGCGGCCCGCCGCGCTCGGCGCCTCTCGAGGGGCGCCGGCGCCGGCCGTGGGCTGGGGGGCTCCTCACGGTAGCGCGCCGGGTCCGCGGGAGCGTTTCACCGTCGGAGCGCGTCTGCTAAGCCGCGCGCATGAGCAGAGGACGCAAGGTGCTGGTCGTGGGCAGCGGCGGGCGCGAGCACGCGCTCGCCCTTCGGCTGCTGGACTCCCCCTCGGTGGGCCAGGTGTGGGTCACGCCCGGGAACGCGGGCACGGAGGCCCACGGCGGCGGCGCTTTGTCGAACCTGTCGGGCGAGCCCCTGGCGCTGGCGCGCGCGCACGGGGTCGAGCTGGTCGTGATCGGGCCCGAGGCGCCGCTGGTGTCGGGGCTGGCGGATGAGCTGCGGCGCGCTGGCATCGCCGTCTACGGGCCGAGCGCCGCTGCCGCCCGACTCGAGGGCTCCAAGGCGTACATGAAGCAGTTCGCGGTGCGCCACGGCTTGCGCACGGCGCGCCACGTCACGCTGTCGGGGGAGGCCGAGCTCGACCGCGCACTCGCGGAGTTCTCGAGCCCGCCGGTGGTGAAGGCGGACGGGCTCTGCGCGGGCAAGGGCGTCGTCGTGGCGGAGAGCTTCGACGAGGCGCGCGCCGCCGCTCGGGAGATGCTCGAGGGGGTCGCCTTCGGTGCGGCGGGGCAGACCGTCGTGCTGGAGGAGCGGCTCGTTGGGCAAGAGGTGAGCGTGCACGCGGTGTGCGACGGCGCTCGGGCCCTGGTGCTCCCGGCCGCCCAAGATCACAAGCGCATCTTCGACGACGATCAAGGGCCCAACACGGGCGGGATGGGCGCGTACGCGCCGGCGCCGGTCGTGGGCGCGGCGCTCGGCGCCAAGATCGAGCAGGAGATCGTGCAGCGCGCGGTCCGCGGGCTGGCGGCGGACGGCACGCCCTTCGTCGGGACGCTCTTCGCCGGGCTGATGGTGACGCCGGAGGGTGAGCCCGTGCTGCTGGAGTTCAACGTGCGCTTTGGAGATCCCGAGACCCAGGTGCTCATGACGCTGCTCGACGGCGACGTGGGGGAGCTGCTCTACGGCGCGGCGACCGGGCGCCTCGACCCCAGCGTGGTGAGCGTGTCGTCCGACCACGCGCTGTGCGTGGTGATGGCGGCGCCGGGCTATCCGGGCAAGCTCACCACGGGCACCGCCATCACGGGGCTGGCGGCGGCGGCGGCGGTGGAGGGCGTCCAGGTGCACTACGCCGGCGTTCGTCGCGAGGGCGAGGCGCTGCTCACGGCGGGAGGGCGTGTGCTCGGCGTGACCGCGCGCGGCGCGACGCTTCGAGAGGCGCACGAGCGCGCCTACCGCGCCGTCTCCCTCATCCACTTCGACGGCCGGCGGTATCGGCGGGACATCGGCCGGCGCGCCCTCGCGCCATGAGCGAGCTCGAGCGCGCGCTCGAGGTGCTGCGCGGCGGCGGCGTCGTGGCCGCGCCGACGGAGTCCTCCTACGGCTTGCTGGCGCGCGCCGGCTCACCCGCGGCGCTCGACGCGCTCCACGCGCTCAAGCCGCGTGAGCCCACGCGCGGGCACGTGCTCATCCTGCCGCAGCGGAGCGCTTGGGAGGCGCTGGTGCGCGCCGTCCCTCCCGAGGCGGAGGCCTTGGCGGCGCGCGCCTGGCCGGGGCCGCTGACGATCGCGCTCCCCGCGCACCCGCGCGTCGATCCGCGCTTGACGGTGGAGGGCAGCGTGGCCGCGCGCTGGCCGGGGGCGTGCCTGGCGGCGGCGCTCGTCGCGGCGCTCGGAGAGCCGCTCACGGCCACGAGCGCCAACCCGAGCGGTGCGCCGCCAGCGCTCACGCGAGGCGAGGTGCTCGGCTACTTTCCAGGGCTGACCGTGGTGGGCTCGGTCGCCCCGGGCGGGCCGCCCAGCACCTTGGTGAGCTGGACCGGCGCAGGCTGGCGGCTGGTGCGCGCGGGGGCCGTGGCGCTGCCGGCGTGAGGCGCTACGGGCGGTCGGGGCGCGCAGTGTACAGCGGCAGGCATTCAGGATAGGCTCCGTGGGGAGCAGGATGGCGCAGGGAAGGGAACGCAGGTCCACACGCACCGTCCCTGGCGCGCTGGCGCTCCTGGCGACGCTCACCACCGCCGCGTGGGGACAGGCGGAGCCGAGCGGCGGCGTCTCGGGGGGCCCCGAGCCCAGCGCTTCGTCGGAGCCGCCCGCTGCGGGCACGCCGTCGGCGCTGCCTACCGCGAGCGCGCCGGTGTCGCCACCCGGAGCGG
This sequence comes from Myxococcota bacterium, assembly GCA_963169915.1. Lineage (GTDB taxonomy): Bacteria > Myxococcota_A > Polyangia > Polyangiales > Polyangiaceae > JADLEQ01. Next base: position 63,883 of record CAUJEM010000035.1, on the reverse strand, counting down.
CCCCGTCCACCGCGGTCCCCGGCCCGTCCAGCGCGCCGCCGCTCGCGCGCGCGTCCGCGCCGAGCTGGAGCGAGCAGTACGCGCGCGCGCGCGCCAAGCTCGTGGCGGGGCAATTCGAGGCCGCGGCGCGCGACTTTCAGCAGCTCGCGGCGCGCGCGCCCGGGGCGAGTGAGCGGAGCCTGGCGCTGGAGCTGGGGCAGCTCGCCCAGGGCTGGCACACCCAGCGGCTCGTGCTGCGCGAGGGGCAGGCGGACGACGCGGCGCGCGCGTCGGGTGAGCGCAGCATCGACGAGCTGGCCACCCTCTACGTCAACGCCACGCTCTTCGGGCTCGGGACCGGCGTCTGGGTCGCCAGCCAGAGCGGAGCCAACAGCCCCGCTGGTGTCATCGCGCCCATGCTCGCCTTCGGCGGGCTCTTGCCCGGCGCGATCGCGCTGGTGGACCACCGGCACCCGCTGCGGTACGGGCTACCGCAGGCGCTCGTGAGCGGTATGTACATCGGGCTCAGCGAGGGCATCGTGTGGACGGGCTGGAACCAGGCCTCGGTCAACTACGAGGACGAGTGGAGTGCCAAGACGAACGCCTCGGTGATCTGGGGCTCTGCCGCGGCCGGTGCCCTCGCCGGAGGGATCACCGCGACGGTCACGGACGTGACGCCGGGCCAGGTCTCCTTCGTCAGCTCGGGCGCGCTCTGGGGCGGCCTCGTCGCTGGCTTGGGCGTGGCCGCCTTGCACGCGGACGACCACGCCCAGGACGACGCGGCGCTGCTCTCCGCCGCCATCGGCATGAACCTGGGCGTCGTGGGCACCATGATCGCCGCGCGCCCTGTCTCGCCCAGCATCGCGCGCGTGCGCTTCCTGGATCTCGGCGGCTTGGGCGGGGGCGTCCTCGCGGGAGGGCTCTACCTCGCGGTGGCCGACCGGGAGGTGGACGGGCGAGCGCTCGCAGGGCTGACCTCGCTGGGTGTCGCGGGTGGACTCGGCCTCGCCTGGTGGCTCACCGGCTCGCTCGCGAAGGATCACGGGCGCGCGCCCGTGGCGGAGGCGGCGAGCGCGCGGCTCTGGCCGAGCGTCTATTCGCTCAAGGGCGGCGGCGGGCTCGGGGTGGGCGGCGTCTTCTAGGCCGGCGCTCGGAGGGCAGCCGGGGCCCGAGCGGTCGCGGCGCTGGGCGGAGCCCTCGCGGCCGTCGCGAGAGGATGGCTAGGTACAAACTATTGACGCGGTGCGTATCGGGCTCTACCTCTCGCGCCTCGCGCCCGAGCGGGCGCGACCATCGAGGACCATGACCCGAGCCAAGAACTTCAACGCTGGACCCGCCGCCTTACCCTTCGCCGCGCTCGAGCGCGCCCAGCAGGAGCTGCTGGATCTCGGGGGCACCGGGATGAGCGTGATGGAGCACAGCCACCGCGGCAAGGCCTACGAGGCCATCCACGACGAGGCCATCGCACTCGTGCGTGAGCTGCTGAGCGTGCCGGAGGGTTACGAGGTGCTCCTGCTCCAGGGGGGCGCGAGCCAGCAATTCGCGCTCGTCCCCATGAACCTGCTGCCGCCCGGCAAGAGCGCGGACTACGTGCTCACGGGCGCTTGGTCACAGAAGGCCTACAAGGAGGCCAAGGTGCTGGGGACTGCGCGCGTGGCCGCCACCACCGAGCAGGACAAGAAGTTTCAGCGTATCCCGTCCCAGGCCGAGCTCCAGCTCGACCCGAGCGCCGCCTACGTCCACATCACGAGCAACAACACCATCTTCGGGACGCAGTACTCTAGCTTCCCGGACACCGGCGCCGTGCCGCTGGTGGCGGACATGTCGAGCGACATCATGTGGCGCCCCATCGACGTCTCGAAGTTCGCGCTCATCTACGCGGGAGCTCAGAAGAACCTCGGCCCCAGCGGGCTGGCGGTGGTCATCGTGAGCCAGCAGCTCGTGGAGCAGGGGCGCAGCGACATCCCCGCCATCTTTCAGTACCGCACCCACGCGGCCAACAAGAGCCTCTACAACACCCCGCCCACCTTCGGCATCTACATGCTGCGCAACGTGCTGGCCTGCTACAAGGAGATGGGCGGGCTCGCGGCCATCGAGCAGCGCAACCGGGCGAAGGCCAAGCTCGTCTACGACGTCATCGACGCGCGCGCGGAGCTCTACCGCTGCCCCGTCGAGCCGGAGAGCCGCTCGCTGATGAACGTGGTGTTCAACCTGCCCACCCCCGAGCTCGAGGCGGCCTTCCTCGCCGCGGCGAAGAAGGAGGGCATGGAGGGCCTCAAGGGGCACCGCAGCGTGGGGGGCATCCGCGCCAGCCTCTACAACGCGTGTGAGCCCGCTTGGTGCCAAGCCTTGGCAGAGTTCATGCGCGCCTTCCCAGGCTGAGCGGCGCCCGACCGCACCGGCGGGAGCGCCCGCGGCGCGAGCCTAGAACGTTGGCCAGATCGGCGTGCGTCGCGCGCGGGCGATGCTGCCGCCCTTGCCATCGTACACGCTGGTGCCCCCCATCCCGAGCAGGGGCAGGGCGGTGAGGATGGCGGCGGCGCCCAGCCCGAGCACGATGAGCCCCCCGAGCTCGAGGGTCGGCTCGTGCGCCATGCGCCCGCCGCCGTAGAGGCCGAACCCTCCCAGGGCGACGGGGGCGCCCACGGCGAGCGAGACGATGCCCCAGTGGCGCAGCTCGGCCGAGCCCGGGCTGACGCGCAGGCGCGCCGTGCCGCTGCCGGGCTCGACGCGAAACGGGTTGGAGGGCGTCATCCCCGGCGCGGTGACGCGCAGCTCACTGTCGGCCACGAAGACGTCACGATCGCACGGGACGCTGCAGGCGACCACCCAGCCCTCCTCCAGATCGATGAGGGAGCGGCGCTCGAGCCGCGCGCCAGCGCGCTTCAGGCCGACGTGGATCCGGGCGGTCTCGGGCGACGCCGAGCGAGTCGGGGGTGCGCTCGCCGTCGGCGTCGCGGTCGCGGACGGTGCGGCGGCCGCGGGGGGCGGTGGCGTGGACGGTGCCGGCGCCGCAGCGGCGGCCGCGCTCGCCGCCGAGGCAGCGCCCTCGGGTGGAGCGGGTGCGTCGCCGCTGGCGGAGCTCGAGGCGACGGGGCTCGGCGCGGCGCTCGAGGGTGGGGGAGCCGCCAGGGCTCCGAGCGCCAAGGTGAGCGAGAGGGTGGTCGCGAGGAGGGGTGAGGCGAGGGAACGCATGGCTCAGAGAGGCGCCATAGTCGCCCCGCCGGCCGGGTCCAAGCCGTGCGGCGCTCGGCCGTGCTCGGCGGAGCCCGTGCCCCCCAGGGAAACCTCGCTATGATGCCGCTCCGTGGAGCCCGTGATCGATCTTGCAGCCGGCGCCGAGCGAGAGCCGCTCGCGCGGGAGCTCGCCGAGCGCGTGCGCGCCAACGTCCAGCGCCCTGGGCAGCGACGGGCCTTCGAGCTGCTGCGCGGCGCCGTCGTGGTGCTCGTGACCGATGACCGGACGGAGCTGACGCTGCGCTTCGACTACGGCCGGCTCACCATCCACGATGGCGTCCTCGGCGTCCCGGATTTGACCGTCCGTGGGCCGCGCGCGGACCTCAGCGCGCTGGCGCGGCTGCCCCTTCAGTCGACCATGATGCTCCCCCTCCCACGACGCGCGGACCCGGCAGGGAGGGCAGTGCTGACACGCGTGCTTCGCGCGCTGGGCAGCAGAAGGCTCAAAATTTACGGCTTGATACGCCGGCCGCGCTTCGTGGCGCGCCTGCTGCTGGTCTTGGGGTCTTGAGCGGCGCGGGTAGAGCCAGTGGCAGGCTCGTCCAGGGACGGATAAGCTCCGGGGGCGTGAGCTCGAACGATCTGCGCCGTACTGCTCCCGTCATGCCGGCTGCGCCGGGCAATGAGGGCGAGGCTCTGAGGTCGGTGTGGCTGGAGTGCGGGCCCCTCACCGTCGAGGTGGGCGCCACCCCCGTGCTCATCGGACGAGCCGAGGGCTGTCACGTCCTGCTGGACGACGCCAAGGTGTCGCGTCGCCACGCGCAGGTCTACCTGTCCCACGGTGACCTGGTGCTGGAGGATCTGGGGAGCGTCAACGGAGTACATTTCGGTGGGGCCCGCATCAGCGGGCCGGTAGCGCTCCGCGTCGGAGATCGCTTCACCATCGGCAACGCCGAGTTCGTGGTGCAGCCGGCGGACTTCCGGGCCTCGCCACGCGCGGCGGGGACGAAGCGGCTCGGCGCGGAGACGGTCAACGCGATGTCCGCGCCCGTCCTCGAGACGATGGCCGCCGAGGCTCCGGAGGTGAGCGTCAGCTCCCTCCCCACGCACACCCTGGAGCTGCTCGGAGGCGTCGCGGACAAGATGCTCGCCCGCGGTCTCCCCGAGGAGGCGGAGCGGGTGCTCGGCGCCTTCCTCAACAACGTGCTGGTCGCCGCGCGGGAGCGGCGCACGCTCGATCCGGGCGTGGTCGACAAAGCGAGCTACTTTTCTCTGAAGCTAGCGGCGGCCACCGGACGCGGGGCGTGGTCGGACTGGGTCTTGTCGCTGCACCTGGCGCTGGGGCGGCTGCTGCCTGGCCCGCAGGTGGAGCAGCTCTACCAGGTGCAGCGAGCGGCGCCGCCCAGCCTCGGCGTGCTGCGTGAGTACTTGGCGCAGCAGCAGGCCACGGTCGACCGGCTGAGCCCGAGTGAGCGCTTCAGCTTACAGCGGCTCATGGGGCTCGAGCGGGCGCTGGCGGCGCGCTGAGGGCGACGTCAGCGCGGCGTCAAGGAGCGGCGCGCCGCGCCCTCCAGGGCCGCGCGGAGCTCGGGATCGTCGATGAGCTCGAGGCGCGCCGCCAGAGCGGCTGGCAGCGGGGCGAGCGGAGCCGGCGGCGGCTGCAGCGGGCGTGACGCCGGGGGTGGCTCGACCGCGCCCACGACGAAGCGGAGCTCCTGGACCTCCACGCCGCACGCCTGGAGCCGCGTGCGGAGCTCTCCGGTGAGGAAGCTCAGCTCCTGAGCCCAGGCCGCGGTGGCCACTCGGACCAGGAGCGAGCCACGCCGCAGCGCCACGGGCAGCGCTCGCCGTGCGACCCGCTCTCCGACGGCACGGCGCCACGTCTCCTGGTCCACCGCGACCCGCCCACGCCGCGTCGCGAGCTGGTGAGCCTCCGCCATCAGCGGCGTGAGCGGCGCGAGACCGCGGAGCTGGGGGGCGCGACGCTCCGACATGCCGAGAGCCTAGCTCAGGCTTGCAGCGCGCCCCACGCTACGCGGGCGACGCGCGCGCCCTCGCGGTGCCGGAGGAGAGACTTGAACTCTCACACCCTTACGGATAGCGGATTTTGAATCCGCCGCGTCTGCCATTCCGCCACTCCGGCTAGGAGGAATGGCGGTCTAGCAGCGACGAGCGCGCATTTCCACTATGGAAATCGCTGCAGCGTCCCTTCCAGCCGGACCCGACCTCGCGCTGCCCCCTGGCGTCGCCACGTGACCAGCCACCCCGCGTGGGTGGCGACGAGCTGCGGCTGCCCGACCGCTCCCGTGGCGTCCCGCTCGGCGACGACCCGAGCCGCCCCCCAGCCGCGCTCGCTCCCCAGGGGGCGGCGGTGCAGCAGCAGCCAGCCCCCGGTGAGATAGAGCAAGCCCTCCGCGCCTTCGGCGCGCAGGTGCAGCGGCGGCGCGGTCGGGGGCGCCTCGGCCGCGGCGACGGTCAGCTCGGTCACCGGGGCGCTGGGATCGGGCTCGGCGCTGGCCGCGGGCTCCGCGGCGGCGCCGGGCGTCGAGAGCTGGCGCCAGTCCCAGCGGACGGGATCGCCACGCACCTCCATGCGGGGTGCGCTGCCGCCCGTGAGCGTGAGCGTCAGCCCTAGCTCCAGGCCGTGCTGCGTCCAGGTCAGCGCCTCCAGCTCGCCCGGGACGTCGACGATCGCGAGGGGGACGGGGGCGAGCTTGCCGCGGAAGGTGCCGCCGCGGGGGCACAGGCCCAGCTCGTCCGCGCTGAAGCTGCGCTCCGCTCGAGCGAGGGCGCAGGCGTCTTGCATCGCTCGGTCGAGATCCCGCGCCAGCGCCTCACGCGCCGTCGCGACCGCCAGCAGCGCGGCGGGCGCCGCCCAGGGAGCGCGCTCGAGGTCGAGGGTGAGCGCCTGGAGCGCGGCGGTGACGTCCGGGCTGCGGTGGTAGAGCAGCGCCGCGTGCGCGCCGGCCGCGGCCGCCAGGCGCGAGGCCTGGTCCGCGCAGGCGGCCAGGGGCGTCGCCGCCGGTGGCTGCGTCCGAAGGCGCCCTGCCAGCAGGGTGTCCATGGCCTGAGCGCGATCCGGCGGTGCCTCACCGAGCGCGCAGTGGGCCAGCGCCACGGCCGTGCCGTAGAGGGCGCTGGCGCTGGCCGCGCAGCGCTGGCGCATCCACAGCCAGTGCGCGGCGACTGGCGCGAGCAGCGCGAGGGGGAGGGCTCGCTTCCAGGCCTTGCTGCGGAGCTTCACGGGGCGCGCTCAGGCTCGCAGAGGAGCACGGCAGCGTCCAGCTCATAGACGGCCTGCTGGCCGTCGCCCGCGGACAGGTAGGGCGCGCGCGTCCAGCGCTCCACCCGAAGGCCTGCTCGAGCGAGCTCGAGGGCGAGCTGCTGGAGGGCGGCCTCGAAGCGCCGCTCGCCGATGGCGAGCGGCTCGAGGGGCTCCAGGGTGCGCCCACCGTCGTACCAGTGGGGGCGGTAGGGCAAGGGGAGCGACAGCAGCAGCCGGCCGCTGGGCGGCAGCGCAGCTCGAAGGCGGCCCAGGAGCGTGCGCGGTCGCGCGCAGCGATCGAGGACGTTGAGCAGCGCGATGACGTCCCAGGGGCCCGTCGGGACAGGCTCCTCCGAGAGCTCCGCCTTCAGCGCCTCCAGCCCGCGCTCCCTCAAGCGCTTGACCATGGGCCCGCTCGTCTCCACCGCGAGGTGTCGCGAGAAGCCTCGCCCGAGCGCTCGGCTCACGTCCCCGGCGCCGGCGCCCACGTCGAGCAGGGCGCCGCGCTGATGCGCGCCGAGCAGCGTCGTCCACTGCCCGGCGCTCAGCAGAAAGAGCGGGTAGCTGTGCAGCCAGGCGTTGACGTCGAAGTCCGAGGCGAAGCGGCGGAGCAGCGCGTGCGCCGCGCCTCGCCAACGCCCCAGCCGCGCGAGCTCGGCGTCCTCGATGAAGCGGCGCGTCTCGGCGTCCAAGGTGAGGGGGACGAAGCGCGCGACGAGCTCGGCGTCCAGCCGGGTGGGGTCTGCGCCGTAGCGGAGCCGGAGGGAGGGGTGGTGGAGCGCCATCAACCGCGGAGCGGGAGCTCACGCAGCTTCCACGCGCTGCGCGTCGCCATGGTCATGATGGACAGCTGCGGGTTGACCCCCAAGCTCGTGGGCAAGGTGCTCCCGTCGACGACGTAGAGCTCCTCGGTGTCCCAGGCCTTGCCGTTCGGATCCACGACGGAGCCGTTGGGGTTGACGCCCATCTTGCAGGTGCCCAGCGGGTGCTGGGAGCCGCACTCCAGCTGGCGCCCGGGCACGCGCTCGAGCGCGAGGCTCGGGAGCCGATCCGCGTGGATGCCGCCGAGGCCCAGGACCGGCAAGAAGACCTCCTCCGCGCCCGCCGCGAAGAAGATCTCCGCCATGCGGCGCATGAGCACCGTGGCCGAGTGGCGGTCTTTGGCAGACATGCGGTAGGTCATCTGCGGCCCGAAGAGCCCACGGGTGACCGCGCCGTTGCCCTCGTCGTGGATCATCCCGCCGAAGATGGCCAAGTGGGGGATGCTCTCGGCGCGCCGCAGGTGGGAGGGACCGATGCCGGGCATCGTGGCGGCGAGCACCCCGGGCGGGACGAACAGCCCGGTGAGCGTCACGCCGTCTGCCTCGAAGGCGTCGGAGTAGACGCTCTGCAAGGCGCCCTCCCAGCCCCGGAGCGGCTCCTTGAACCGCGCCATCACACGAAAGGCCGGGTGGACGGTCATGTTGCGCCCCACCTGGCCCGAGCGGCGCCCCACCCCCGAGCGCTGCAGCAGCAACGGGGAGCCGTAGGCGCCGGCCGCGACCACGACGCGCTTGGCCTGAACGCGGAGCCGCCCGCGGGGCTGACGGCGCTCGGCGTCCAAGAGGCGCCCCTCGGCGCCAGTGACGCGGGCGCCGCGGAAGCTCAGCCGGTCTACCCTGCAGTCGCTCCAAATCTCTGCGCCCGCCGCCAGGGCGCGCTCGAGGTAGGTGACGTCCACGCTGAGCTTGGCGCCATGAGGGCAGCCGAAGTTGCAGCGGCCGCAGCCGTTGCAGCCCTTGGTGTTGCGGACGATGGGCTTCATCGGCACGCCCAGCCGCTCTGCGCCTTGCACGAACTTCTGGGAGGACCGAGAGCGCAGCGAGGTCGGCACCTCCTCCACGTGGAGAGCCCGCTCCACGCTCTCGTGCGCGGCCTCGAGCTTGGCCTCCGTCAGCTCCGTGAGCCCCAGCTCGGTGGACCACTGGTGGAGGACGCTCCCGGGGATCCGAAAGCAGACGCCGCCCGTGAGCACCGAGGAGCCGCCGATGCAGCGGCCCATCATGACGTTGATCATCGGGGTGTCGCCGAGCCCGATGGCGAACGCGAGCCCGGCGTCGACCCACAGCTTGCGCAGGCTCTCGCTGGGGCGCATGACGCCATACTGCTGGGGCGTGAAGTGAGGCCCCTCCTCCACGACGACGACGCGCTGCCCGGCCTCAGCGAGCTCACAGGCCACGACGGCTCCAGCCGCGCCCGAGCCGATGACGAGCACGTCGGTCTCCAGGCGCAGATCCCCGGCGTGCGTGGCGCCGTGCTGGACGCTCACGAGCCGACCCCCGCGCTGGCGTGCGCCGCGGGGCTCCGCGGCCCCGTGAGGCACGTGGGCTCGAAGCCGACCTCCCGCGCCGCGTCGGGGTGCTCGTAATAGAGCACGCAGAGCATGGCCTTGACCGCGAGCAGGGGCGCGGCGAGCGGGCTCGCCTCCAGGCGCTCCAGCGCTGCCACCCGCGCGTTCACCTCGAGTGAAGCGAGGCTCCGCAGCCGCCAGGACCACAGCGGCGCGAGCACGCACACGGCGAAGGCCGCGAGCCCGAGCGTGAAGCGGATCTGCGCGCCGCCGCGGGCCAGGTAGTCCTCGGCCTCCAGCATCAACCAGTCGAGGCGTTGCCGTGGCGGTGGGCCCGCGTGGCTGGCGAAGATGGCCTCCGCCAGCAGCCGGGCCCGCCGTAAGAAGCGGCCGCTGACGATGGGAGCGCCGCCCGGCTGACGCAGGGGGAAGGGGGACGACGAGGGCTCCGAGGCGGACACGGAGGCGGAGCCTAGCGGTCCTTGGTCACGCTTGGCGAGGGGGTGAGCGGCCGCCAGCGCGCTCTTGCGCCAGCCCATCGATGGGGAGAGGAAGCTTGTCTTTCCACCGCTCGGACAGGGCAGCGTGGCGGCAGCGCCGTTCGTCCTGCTCGAGCTCCCCTCGGGGTGGGTGGGCGCGCGCCCCCGGTGGCAAGGGCGGCCGCGGGAGGTTCCCCGCGGGCTTCAAGGCACCCTGCTCACTGCGCTGGGCTTCAGTCGCCACCGATGCCTGCGTAGCCCTCGACGTCCCCGCGAGGGTCCCGGACGGGGCCAGGGCGCCCCACTGAGGGTGGAGGGGCGCCTCCGGGTAGGGCACTACGTGTCAGGGCGTGGGGAGCCGGTACCCACAGGTGCCCTGGCCCACCACGCCCGAGCCGGCCACGCAGGTAGGCGTGCCCACGGGCTCCTTGCACCTCCCACACACGGACACGCAGTGGCTGGCGTGGAACTGCGCGACCAACTGTGAATAGTGCAGGGCCTCTTGGCTCCTGGGGTCATTCACGAGGAGGTCACAGTTGCAGGGGTCTTTGACCGTCCCTAGACACTGATTTCTCACCTGCGTGCTGCAGGCACGCGCCTCGGTCCGTGCGTCGCTGAGTGCCAGGTTGAGGTCCGTGCAGCTCATGCCCGAGCCGCCGGCGCTGCCGCCCTGTCCGGCGCTGCCGCCGCCTTGCCCGGCGCTCCCGCCCGCACCCGCCGCGCCGGCTCCTGCGCCGCCGTCCTGGCGGGCGGGCGGATCACTCGCGGCCGGGTCACACGCCGCCATCCCGAGCGCCACGACGAACAGAGGAAACGACCGGCGCTTGAACATCATGAGCATACCTGCACTCCACGGCTAGGCTTGGGAAGAGCCTCTGGCGGGCTTGCCAGGGGCGCGCAAGCGCCTTCGATGCGATCAGCGCTCCACTGAAGCTACCAAAGGGTAGTGGACCTTGACAAGGGCGCAGCCCGGGCCGAAGGCTTACCCCGAAGCAGACGCGAGCACCGCGCCTACAATCAGGAGATCAGCCCATGAAGTTTGAAGTTGCCCCGCTCCCGTACGGGAAGGACGCCCTGGCCCCGGTGATGAGCGCGGAGACGCTGGAGTTTCACTATGAGAAGCACCACAAGGGCTACATGACGGCCCTCAAGGGGCTGCTCGAGGGGAAGCCCGAGGCCGAGAGGTCCCTGGAAGAGGTCATCAAGACTAGCTCCGGCAAGGTGTTCAACAACGCCGCGCAGGTCTGGAATCACACGTTTTTTTGGGACGGCATGAAGCCGGCAGGAGGCGGCGCGCCCTCGGGTGACGTGGCGGACCTGCTGACGCGTGATTTTGGCGGCATCGACAAATTCCGAGAGGCCTTCATCAACGGTGGTCTCGGGCGCTTTGGCTCGGGCTACGTGTGGTTGGTGCTCTCCGAGGGCAAGGCCAAGATCATCGACACGCCCAACGCGGAGACCCCGCTCACCACGGCGGACAAGGCCCTGCTCACCGCGGACGTCTGGGAGCACGCCTACTACCTCGACCACCGCAACGCGCGGAAGGCCTTCTTGGAGGCGTTCTGCGACAAGCTGGTCAACTGGGACGCGGTGGCGCAGCGGCTGAAGGCCTAGCGCGCTCCCCGGGGGCCGCGCTCCCACATCGACGGCGCTCGCGACGGTGCGGCCCCACCGTCGCGAGCTCTGGGCGAAGGCAGCGGCCGTCGACCGCCCGGCACGACGCCCAACGGACTGGCGAAAGCCACCCCGACTAGGCTACACAGCCTGGCCACCAACCGCGTCGCCCCTGTCGGCGGCGCGGTGACCCCAAGGATCCGAAGATGCAGAAGGCACTGACGCTGCTCGACACCACGGTCGGCAAGAAGGCGGTGATGGCGCTCACCGGCCTCGTCTGGTTTGGGTTTCTCGTGGGCCACATGCTCGGTAACCTCCAGGTCTTTCTGGGACCGGAGAAGCTGAACGCGTACGCCCAGGGGCTGAAGGCGCTCGGCCCCCTGCTCTGGGGTGCGCGCCTCACCCTCGCGGCGGCGCTGCTGCTCCACGTCTGGGCTGCCTTCTCCCTCGTGGGCCGCTCCGTCGCAGCTCGGGGGCAGCCGTACCGGGTGAAGAAGAACCCCGCGACCACCTACGCGGCGCTCACCATGAGGCTGAGTGGCCCGCTCATCATGCTGTTTCTGCTCTACCACCTCGCCCACTTCACCATCCCGGGCGTCGCCATGAGCTCCAGCTACACGCACGACCACAACGACGTGTACGCCAACGTCATCCACGGCTTCTCGGTGCCGTGGGTCGCGGCGCTGTACGTCCTCGCGCAGCTGGCGCTCGGTCTGCACCTCTTTCACGGCGCTTGGAGCGCGCTGCAGACCTTTGGCTTGAGCCACCCCCGTTACAACGTGCTGCGCCGTCACGCGGCGCAGGGCATCGCCGGGCTCATCGTGCTGGGCAACCTCACCATCGTCATCGCCGTCCAGGCGGGCCTCATCAAGTAAGGAAACGCCGTGCAACTGCTCTCCAAAGCCCCTACAGGCCCGATCGAGACCCGCTGGGATCGCCACCGCTTCGAGATGAAGCTGGTCAACCCGGCCAACCGGCGCAAGCACACCGTCATCGTGGTGGGCAGCGGGCTCGCCGGCGGCGCCGGTGCCGCCACGCTCGGTGAGCAGGGCTACAACGTGCTCTGCTTCTGCTACCAAGACAGCCCGCGGCGCGCGCACAGCATCGCCGCTCAGGGTGGCATCAACGCCGCCAAGAACTACCCGAACGACGGCGACAGCGTCTATCGGCTGTTTTACGACACGGTCAAGGGTGGGGACTTTCGCTCGCGCGAGAGCAACGTCTACCGGCTGGCGCAGGTCAGCGTGAACATCATCGATCAGTGCGTGGCGCAGGGGGTGCCCTTCGCGCGAGAGTACGGCGGGCTGCTCGCCAACCGCTCCTTCGGTGGCGCGCAGGTGAGCCGTACCTTTTATGCGCGGGGTCAGACGGGACAGCAGCTCTTGCTCGGCGCGTACCAAGCGCTCGAGCGCCAGGTGGCGGCCGGGATCGTCAAGATGTTCGCGCGCCACGAGATGCTCGAGCTCATCATGGTGGACGGCGTGGCGCGCGGCATCGTCACGCGTGACATGGTCAGCGGCAAGCTCGAGGCCTTCACGGCCGATGCCGTCGTGCTCGCCACCGGCGGCTACGGCAACGTGTTCTTCCTCTCCACCAACGCCAAGGGCTGCAACGTCACCGCCACCTGGCGCGCTCACCGCAAGGGCGCCGCGTTCGCCAACCCCTGCTTCACGCAGATCCACCCCACGTGCATCCCCGTCAGCGGCGACTACCAGTCCAAGCTCACCTTGATGAGCGAGTCGCTGCGCAACGACGGCCGCGTGTGGGTGCCCAAGAACGCCGCGGACTGCGGGAAGGATCCGGCGAGCATCCCGGAGGAGGATCGGGACTACTATCTCGAGCGCCTCTACCCGAGCTTCGGCAACCTGGTGCCCCGGGACATCGCCTCACGGCGCGCCAAAGACATGTGCGATCAGGGGCGCGGCGTGGGCCCGGAGGTCGCCGGGGTGCGGCGCGGCGTCTACCTGGATTTCCGGGACGCCGTGAAGCGCCTGGGGCACGCCACCGTGGCGGAGCGCTACGGCAACCTGTTCGAGATGTACGAGCGCATCACCGGGGAGGACCCGTACAAGGTGCCCATGCGCATCTACCCGGCCACCCACTACACCATGGGGGGGCTCTGGGTGGACTACAACCTGATGAGCACCATCCCCGGGCTGTTCGTGGCCGGGGAGGCCAATTTCAGTGATCACGGCGCCAACCGCCTCGGCGCCAGCGCGCTGATGCAGGGCCTGGCCGACGGCTACTTCGTGCTGCCGTACACGGTGGCCAACTACCTGGGCAGCACCAAGCTGGAGAAGGTGTCGGAGTCGCACCCGGAGGTGCGCGGCGCCGTCGAGAGCGTGCAGACCAGGATCGACAAGCTGCTCTCCATCCAGGGCAAGCGGAGCCCGGACTCCTTTCACCGAGAGCTGGGGCACATCATCTGGGACGACTGCGGCATGGCGCGCAACGCCGCAGGGCTCACCCGCGCGCTCGAGAAGATCCCCGCGCTGCGCGAGGAGTTCTGGCAGAACCTCCGCGTCACCGGGAGCGGCAGTGAGCTCAACCAGTCTCTGGAGAAGGCCGGGCGTATCGCAGACTTCATGGAGCTGGGGGAGCTGATGTGCCGGGACGCGCTCGAGCGCGACGAGAGCGCTGGCTGCCACTACCGGGAAGAGCACGTCACGCCCGAGGGCGAGGCCGCGCGCGACGACGAGAAATACTGCCACGTCCAAGCCTGGGAGTGGACGGGTGACCCGAGCGCGCCGCGGCTCCACAAGGAGCAGCTCCAGTTCGAGTTCGTGAAGCCCAGCCAGCGCAGCTACAAGTGAGGAAGAAGTCGATGGCCAACATGAACCTCGTGCTCAACGTCTGGCGGCAGAAGAGCGCCAACGCCCCGGGGCAATTCGTCCGCTATGAGGCGAAGGGTATCAGCGACCACATGAGCTTTTTGGAGATGCTCGACGTGGTCAACGAGCAGCTCATCGAGCGGGGCGAGGACCCCATCGCCTTCGATCACGACTGCCGAGAGGGCATCTGCGGCGCGTGCAGCCTGATGATCAACGGGCAGGCGCACGGCCCGCGCCAGCAGACGACCACCTGCCAGCTTCACATGCGGAGCTTCAAGGACGGGGACGAGCTGACCATCGAGCCCTGGCGCGCCGCGGCGTTCCCTGTGCTGAGGGATCTCATCGTCGACCGCTCGTCCTTCGATCGGATCATCCAGGCGGGCGGCTACATCTCGGTGCGCACGGGCGCGCCGCGAGACGCCAACGAGATCTTGGTACCCAAGACCGACGCGGACGAGTCGATGGACGCCGCGGCGTGCATCGGCTGCGGGGCCTGCGTGGCGGCGTGCCCCAACGCCTCCGCCAGCTTGTTCACGGCTGCCAAGCTCGGTCACCTGGGCTTACTCCCCCAGGGCCAGCCGGAGCGCATGGCGCGGACGCGCAACATGGTCTCGCAGATGGACCGAGAGGGCTTCGGCCACTGCACCAACCACGGGGAGTGCGAGCACGCTTGCCCGAAGGGCATCAGCGTGGCCTTCATCGCGCGAATGAACCGCGACTACCTCAAGGCCATGGCCACCCAGCCGGTCGAGCGGGACAACGACGACGGCTAACCGCCCGTTCCCCCTCCTTGGCCGTCGACGCGCCCGAGGAGGGGGAGAGCGGGGGAGCGCTCGCCTCAGGCGTCGAGCCGCGGCGCGGAAGACTCCGTCCGCACCGGCAAGATGGGAGCCCAGGTGAGCCGCGCGAGCAGCTCGTCGTTCACGATCATGCCGCGGTCACTGAAGAACAGCGCGTTCTCGGAGGAGGCCTCCCGCTGCTCCGCGACGAAGATGATGCCTTGCCCCTCCTCGTTGTACCCGAGCTGCACGATCGCGTTCTTCAGCCATTTCCCGCCGCCCTCGAACTCGAGGGTCTCCGGCAGGCTGTAGAAGCCCTCCGAGGGGAGCTGCTTGAGCGTCTTGCCCCAGGAGGGTGAGCGCAGGGGGGTGGTGGGCTCTCCCCAGTACCAGCGGTTGTTGCGGTTCTGCCCAGGCCGCACCACGAACTTTTGGCCGCCGTTGTTGCGCTCACCCACGTAGACCAAGATCCCCGCGGGGAATTCGGACTCATGACCAGGGAAAGCTTGAGTAGTGCGGTAGAGACCGGCGTCGGGAAGATCTAGCATGTCACCTCGAAAAAGAGTGAGCCGGAGCCTAAGTCGCCGCTCGGGGGAGGGCAACCGGGGCGGGCGGCTTTCCGGGTCCGTCGAGGAGAGTTTTCCTGGCTGGACGGCGCCGGACCCGCTCGGCGCGGAGAGGAGCCCACGCCTCCGGCGGAGGGCGTGCGGCGCGCCGAGCGCAGGGCTGCCCAGCCTTGGCGAGGGGGCCTCCGGACGTGGTATGCGAGCGGGCGTGCGACTGGGTGATGACGTTCGTGTCCGCTGGGTGCTCGGGGGCTGGCTCTGGGTGGTGGGCTGCACGCCGGGGGGCGCCGGGTGGCCAGAGCGCCATTCGCGCGCGCCCGTAGAGACAGCGGCGCCCGCCGCGCCGACCGGGCCCTTGGGGCGACGAGCCGCGGAGGCGTACGTCTTGGCGCTGGTCAACCGAGACCGGGAGGCCCACGGGCTACGGCCGGTGGCCTGGGACACGACGGCGGCGGCGGCCGCGCAGCGACACGTGGACGATCTCGCGCAGGGTGGGTTCACGGCGCACTGGGGCCGCGACGGCAGCGTCCCGGAGCAGCGCTACACCGAGGCCGGCGGCGAGGACTTCGTCAGAGAGAACGCCGCCTGCTTCTCCGATGGACAAGAGCGCCCGCTCGATCTGGAGCCGACGTTCTCCGCGGAGGCGCTGGAGCGGCTGGAGCGAGCGTTCATGGACGAGGTGCCGCCCAACGACGGGCACCGCCAGAACATCCTCGCCGCAGAGCACACCCACCTGGGGCTCGCGCTGGCGCAGCCCCAGGGAGTGAGCCAACCCTGCCTGGTGCAGGAGTTCGTGGATGACCTGGGAGACCACGACGGCCTGCCACGCGCGGTGCGCGCCGGTGAGCCCTTACGGATCGCCGGGGTCGTGCGGCCGCCGCTCCGCTTCGGCGCCGTCGGCGTCGGAAAGCTCGAGCGCGCCATGCCCGCCACTGCGGCGCAGCTCAACCGCACGGGCAGCTACTCCATCCCCGCACCGGCGCGGCTGCACGTCCCCGCGGGCTACGTGGGGCCCAAGCCCAGCGTCACCACGGACGGACAGCGCTATGAAGTGGTCGTGCCCGCGCCCCAAGGGCAGCCCGGGGACCGGCTCACGGTGAGCCTCTGGGCCGCCCCTCAGGGCAGCCAGAACCTACGGATGGTGAGCCTGCGCACGGTCCTGCTCAAGTAGCGGCTGGTGGCGCTCCGAGGCGGCCGGGGAGCGGGGGTGGGAATGGCCCCAGACGTGCTCGGGTGCATCCGAGCGAGGCTCGACGCCTCGGGTGCGCTACGCTGCCTCGACCGCGCCGCTGGGGCGTGGGTCAAGGATGAGCAAGATGGCAAGCCAGCGATCAGAGCGCGCGCCGAAGCCGCGCGCCGGACAATCTGCGACGGCGAGCGCGCCGAAGCCGCGCGCCGGACAGTCTGCAAAGGCGAGCGCGCCGAAGCCGCGCGCCGGACAGTCTGCGACGGCGAGCGCGCCGAAGCCGCGCGTGGCCGCGAGGCCGCTCGCCCCGGCCTTCCAGCTCCACGACCAGCACGGCGAGCTCCTGGATTCGGCGACGCTCCGGGGTAAGCCCTACGTCCTCTACTTCTATCCGAAGGACGACACCCCAGGCTGCACGAAGGAGGCCTGCGGCTTTCGGGACGCCACGGCGGAGCTGCTGACGCTCGGGCTGCGCGTCCTTGGGGTGAGCCCGGACTCCGTGGCGAGCCACGCGCGCTTCGCGGAGAAATACGGGCTGACCTTCACCCTCCTCAGCGATCCGGACCGCCGCCTGGCGGAGGCCTACGAGGTCTGGGTGGAGAAGGTCCGGTACGGGCGCCGCGGCATGGGCATCGAGCGGAGCACCTTCCTCGTGGGTGCCGATGGCCGCATCCTGCGGAGCTGGCGCGGGGTCAAGGTCGACGGCCACGTCGAGGCGGTGCTCGCGGCCGCGCGCTGAGCGCGTCGCGGTCGAGCTCGAGGCGCCGGCCCGTGGGGCCCTCGGGCTCAGGCGCCGCGCAGCGTCTGGGGCTCCGCTGGCGCGTCCTCCAGGGGAGGCCAGCTGGGGAGCGGCAGCGGGAAGCCCGGACGCGCCATGAGAAACCCTTGCCCGAACTGGGCGCCGGTGTCCTGCACCGCGGTGAGCTCCGCGAGCGTCTCCACGCCCTCCACGACGACCCGAGCGTGCAGCTCGTCGCACAAGCGCACGAGGCTGCTCATGAGCTGCCGCTGGCGTGGGTTGCGGTCGATGCCGGTGACCAGCTCCCGGTCGAGCTTCACGATGGCGGGCTCGAGGTCCAAGATGCGCTTGAGGTTCGAGTAGCCCGCGCCCAGATCATCCACGACGAGGTGAGCTCCGGCGCGGGAGCGCACCTCGTTCAAGACCGTGGCGCAGAGCTGATGGTGCGTCAGGGGGACGGACTCCGTGATCTCGATGTAGACGTCGTGGTCATGGGCGAAGATGGGATCGTCCGGGCGCACGAGCCAGCCCTCGATGAGCTCTTGGGGGTGGACGTTGAGGAACACCGGGATCCCTGAGCAGAGCGGGATGGCGATCTCGCGGATCATGCGCCCGAGCCGCCCCACGCAGCGCAGGTTCGCGGCCTCCTCCACGAGCAGCGCCGGGTTGCCGGCGAGCCGCGGGAGTCGACAGCGCACGAGCGCCTCGTAGGCGAACACCCCGCCGTCTTCCAGCGAGACGATGGGCTGGAACACGACGCTCAAGTCCTCCGCGCTGACCACCTGCTGCATGGCCACGAGGGAGTCTCGTGGGCCACCCCAGGCGGCGCTGGAGCTCGCCGACGACAGCCGGTTGGAGGCGGGGGGAAGGAGGGAGGGCATGGGCCGAGCGGACGAGCGGGCGATCCGCGAAGAGTAGCACGGCTCACGGCCCGTCACCTTCACGGAGTGCCGCCCTGCCCCGCGAATTTGAGCTAGAGTGCGGCCCATGTGGCGGCAGCGAGACGCTCGAGCGTGGGCCCTGGGGGGGCTCGTCCTGGCGGCGACGCTGGCGGGCTGTGTGGACAAGACCGAGAAGAGCACGGAGGCCGCGGCCGCAGAGGTGCTGGCGCTGCGCCAGGCGACCGAGGCGGACGCGCGGGAGCTGGCGGTGGGGCTGCCCAAGGGCGCCGCCCAGCTCGCTAGCCTGTACGCCGAGGGTGAGGACGTCAGCAAGGATCTCGAGCGCATCAAGGGCGCGCTCGCGCGGGTGCGCAGCGGCGTCCCGGAGCTGAACGGCGCCAAGGCCACGTTCTTCGCGCTCGCGACGCCCGAGGGGCAGATTCTACGGAGTGATCTCGAGGTGGAGCAGCTCGCGGGCAGAGACCTGTACGCCGCCCTCCCGCCGCTCCGGCAGGCCCCCAGCCGGGACTACCTGGTGGCCAGCGGTACGCTCCCGGGGGCGGAGTGGGTCAAGGGGCGCGCGGAGGCCCAGTACGTCACCACCTCCGCCGTCAAGGTGGGGGGCGCTCCGCGCGGCGTGCTCGTGGCAGGCTGGTCGTGGTCGTTCTATGCGTACCGCCTCGAGACGGTCGCGCGAGGGGACGCGAGGACCGAGACCGAGGCGAAGGGGCCAGGCCACAACGTCCCGCTCCTCTATGCGTTCGTCGTGGTCGGTGACGAGGCCTATGGTGCTCGCACCACGCCGGACGTGAGCTTGAGCGCCATCCAGGCGCTCGGGCTCACGAGGCTGATCCAGGGGGAGGCGGTCTGGAAGGGGCCCGTCCAGATCGCCGAGCGTCCCCACGGCGTGGCGGCGGTTCGTGCCCCAGCGCTGGGCGCGGAGGTCGTGATCGGCCTCATTCGCCAAGAGACCTGAGCTTCAGGGGGCGCCGGGCTTCCAGGGAGCATCCGGACCGCTCCGGCCGAGTCGGTGTAGGAAGTAGATGACGGCGCCCAGCGAGCCAACGGTCAGGGCGGGGGCCAGCATCCCGGGGTCCGCGACCGCGAGGGCGATGCCGATGAGCCCCGTCGTGACGAAGACGCGCAGCGCCCACGTGGGGGTAGCCCGCACGCTCATGGCCAGCGCGCGCTACGAGCCCTGACCAGGAAATCCGTGACGTCTCGCGTCAGGCGCAGCTCCGCGGTGAGGGTGCGCTGCTCGTTCTCGTCGTCGTTCATGTCGTCGAAGAGATAGTTGGTGTCTTGGAGCAGCAGCACCCGCGCCTGCTCGTCCTCCCCGGCGCCGCGGCTGACCTGCAGCTCCGTGGAGCCGGCCTTCAGCAGCGGGAAGCTGGCGCCCAAGGCTTGGCGATCGGCGCCGGTGAGGTACGCGACGCCGTAGCGCTTGCCGTGGACGCCCACGTCGAGCTTGACGCTGACGTCGTCACCCAGCGACACCTGCCGGCCCGCCACCGGCTCGAGCCCGGCGTCGCGGATGGCGTCCGCGATGACCGCGAGCGCCCGCCGCTCTTGCAGGGGACGAGCTTGCTCCACCGAGCGGACGGTGCCGCCGCTGCAGCCGCCGAGGGGGAGCGCGAGGGCGAGGCCGACCAAGCGCAGCGTGCTGAGGGAGCGGCCGAGGGACACGGGGGAACGGACGGACATCGAGCTCCAAAGGTAGCCAAGGCGCTGGGTATTCGCTAGGTGTCGGGGCGCATGAGGCACGCCGCTGGACTCCTGCGCGCAGGGCGTCGCCTGGCGCTGGCCGCCGTGCCCGCGAGCGCCCTCGGCTGCGCCCAGCCCGGCCTCCCGGACCCGAGCGCGACGGCCGCGGAGCTCGAGCGCGCTGTGGCCGCGGGCGACGAGGGGGCGCTCACCGAGCTCATGAGCGAAGGAGCGCGCGTCGAGCTGGGCGAGGGGGCCGCGCGGCGGCTGCTCCGAGAGCAGCGCAGGGAGCTCGGAGAGCTGGGGGCGCGCTTCGGGGCGCAGGGCGCCGAGCCGCGCGTGACGGTCAGCGTGGCGCTCGAGGAGGGGCGCGAGGCGACGCTCTCCTTCGAGCAGGGACGCTACCGCATCGACGCGGCCGGGGTGCTCCCGAGCAGCGCCGGGACGGTGCCGGCGGCGCTGGCCGAGCTCCGAGCGGCGCTGGAGCAGCGGAGCTTCGCGGCGCTGTACGGGCTGCTGTCGGTCGAGGCTCGGCGGGCGCTCGAGCGGGAGCTGACGAGCTTGGTGGAGGCGCTGGCGTCGCCGCAGGCGCTCGACGTCCGCGTCGAGGGGGACGACGCCACCGTCCAGCTCGGAGGCGGGCACTGGGTCAAGCTACGACGGGAGGGGGGCGCGTGGCGCGTCTCTGATTTCGAGTGAGCCGTGTCACCCTCGCTCGGCGCGGGCTGCTGCTGGGGGCCCTGGGGCTCGGGCTCGCGCCGGGCACGGCGCGAGCCTTCGGGACGGCGGGGAGCTTCTTGCCCCGGTCGCTCAGCGTCGGTGGCCGTAGGCTCCAGGGGCTCCGCGACACGGCGCCGTCGCGGTGGGCTTGGGAGCTGATGCGCCGCACCAGCGCGCCCGCGCGGCTCAGCCAGGTCTCGGTGGCGGCGGACTCCCGCGCGCTGTTCGCGGAGCCCTTCGTGGTGTGGTCGGGCGCGGACGACCCCGCGCCGCTGCAGCCGGAGGAGCTGCGTCACCTGACGCGCTACCTCAAGCTCGGCGGGATGCTCGTGGTGGACGACGCGGAGCCGAGCCGCGGCGCCTTCGGCCGCGGCGCGCGACGAGAGCTGGCGCGGCTGCTCCCCTCGAGCGCGCCGCTCACGCTGCCCAGCACGCACGTCCTCTACAAGACCTACTACATCTTGGACCGTCCGGTCGGGCGCGTGCTCGGGGAGCCGCGCCTCGAAGCCATCGTGCGGGGGGGGCAGGCGCAGGTGCTGCTGCTCCAGCATGATTTGCTCGGCGCCTTGGCGCGCACCGCCGCCGGCGGCTGGGCGCTGGAGGTGGAGCCCGGAGGGGCGAGGCAGCGCGAGCTGGCCGTGAGGCTGGCGGTGAACATCGCCATGTACCTGCTCTGCTCCGACTACAAGGACGACCAGGTGCACGCGCCCTGGCTCATGCGCCGGCGAGCCCAGCAGCGATGAGCTCGGAGCTGTCCTTTGCCGAAGAGCTCGGCGGCGTCCTCGGCTGGGCGGCCGCGCTGCTGCTGCTGCTCTCGGCGGTCGTGCTGGCCTTCGAGCTCCGGCGGCACCTGCGGCATCGAGCGCTGGTGGCCCTCACGGCGCTGCTGGCGTGGCTCACGTTGGCGGGGGTCGTGCTCCGACCCTCGCGCGTCACCACGCGCGGCAGCGTGCTCGGGCCCCAGGTCGTCGTCTTGGTGGATCGCTCTCGCCGCATGCTGCTGCGCGATGGCGAGCAGACGCGCGACGAGGGCGCGCGGCGCGCGGTGGCGGCGCTGCGCGAGCGCTACGCCTCGGCTCGGCTCAACGTCCTCGGCTTCGACGAGGGCGCGCCGCGGCCCTGGACGGAGCAGCCGTCCCCGCGCCGCGCGGGGAGCGACGCGCTCGGAGCGCTCGAGGGCGTCGCCAGCCTGACGACGGGGCGACCGGATCTCATCGTCCTCGTCAGTGACGGGCGGCTGACGCGGCCCGCGCCTAGCCCACGCCTGGAGGAGCTCCGGGCCCAGCTCGGCGCCCTGGGGATCCAGGGGCACACGGTGGCCACCACGCGCGTGACGCCGAAGGACGCGAGCGTCCGCGCCGTGCGCGCTGCGGGGGCGGCGGTGGCCCACCAGCCTCTGCAGTTGGTGGTGGAGGTGGGCTGCGCGGGGGGGCTCGACTGCGACGCGCTCCCGGTCACCGTCCGCGAGCTGCGCGCGGCGGGTCCGCCGGAGGTCTTGGCCACGGGGGTCGCCACGCTCGAAGACGGGGTGGGGCGCGTCGAGCTCAGCGTCACCTTGGAGCGCGCTGGGGCGCGAGTCCTCGAGGTGGCGCTGCGCGCGCCCGGCGGCGACGAGATCCCGGACAACGACGCGCGCCTGCTGACCTTCAGCGTCGCGCGGGAGCGCGTCCGCCTGCTCCACGTCGCGGGGCGCCCGACCTACGACGTGCGCGCCTTGCGCCGCTGGCTCAAGACCGACGACTCCGTCGATCTGGTCGCGTTCTTCATCCTGAGGACCGAAGAGGACGACACCGCGACCGACGACGACTCGGAGCTGGCGCTCATCCCGTTCCCGGTGGACGAGCTGTTCACGCAGCACCTCCCCAGCTTCGACGCGGTGGTACTGCAAGACATCGACGCGGTCCGCTACAAGCTCTCGCAGTACCTGCCCGCCCTGGCTCGCTACGTGAGCAGCGGCGGCGGGCTCATCCTGGTGGGCGGACCCGCGGCCTTCGCGGGGGGGGGCTATGCAGGCAGCGGCCTCGACGAGGTGCTCCCCGTCCACATCCCGACCGGTGGAGCCTCCTTCGACGTCAACGGCTTCCTCCCGACGCTCACGGACGCAGGCCGCTCGGCCCCGGTTTTGTCCGCGCTGCGGGAGCTCGCCAAGGAGGGCCTCCCCGTGCTGCCGGGCGCGAACCTGCTCGGCGGCCCGCGCCCAGGGGCGATCGTGCTGTGGGAGCACCCGCGCCTGCGCGCCGGGGAGCAGCCCATGCCGGTGCTCGCGCTCTCGGAGGCAGGGGACGGGCGGAGCATCGCGCTCGGCGTCGACGGGACGCACTTGCTCGGCTTCAGCGAGTGGGCGGCGGAGAGCGGGGGGCGGGCCTTCGGCGCGCTGTGGGACGGCCTGCTCGGCTGGCTGATGCGCGATCCGAGGTTCGAGCCCGCCAGGATCGAGCTGGAGAGCGAGTGCATCGCCGGCGAGCCCACGCGCCTGCGAGTGACGCGCCTGGCACAGCAGCGAGGACCGCTGAAGCTGGTGCTCGAGCGCCTCGGGGCAGAGCCGGCGCCGCGCACCTTCGAGCAGCCCACCGAGGAGGGCAGCGTCGTCGTGGACGTCGGCGCGCTCGAGGCGGGGGGCTACACGGCGCGCGCGAGCATCGGAGAGGCCCCTGCTGCGCGCGTGGATTTTGCGTGTGAGCGCGGCGGCGAGGCGTGGAGCGACTCGCGCCCGGATCCCGAGCGCTTGGGGCAGCTCGCCCGCGCGCTGGGCGGCGTCGCCGTGGGACTCGGTGGCATCGGCGAGCTGCCCTTGCCCCCCGCGACGACCGTCGCCGCCGAGCGGCACGTCACGCCGTGGGCGCCAGCCTGGGCCTGGGCGACGGCGGCGGCGGTGCTCGCGGGGCTGCACTGGCTCGCGCGACGTCGCGCCGGGCTTGCTTGAGCGATGGCCGCGACGGGGTCGGGCCCCCCGGTGGGGCGCTCAGCCTCGGGCCGGCCTCGTCCGTCCGCCGGCCTCGCTCCCGCGGCACGAGATCGCCGGCACCCGCACCCGCACCCGCTCCCACTTCCTCGTCCCCTGCTCTGCCGGCGCAGCCGCCGGATCGGGGCCGCCGGTCCCGGGGGCTCCGGACGCTGCCATGAGGGCGCCGGTCTCTGAGCTCCCTCGCCGCCGTGGCGCGCGGGGGCACGCCGCAGAAGGGGCTCCTCGGGCGGGTGACGCGGAGGGAGGTCGTACGATTGGCGGCCGCCCGAAGGTCGGGTGCGCTAAGCTCTGGCCGATGTCACGGAGTCTGCAAGGTTGGATGGCGCTAGCCCTCGGCGCGGCGGCCCTCTTGGGCTGCTCGGAGACCGGCAAGTCGGGGGGGCCGAGCGGCGCCGCGGGCTCGGGGGGCGCCGCGGGCTCGGGCGGCTGCGCCGCGTCGGCGGAGGCCGCGATGCGCTGCGTGGAGGAGGAGCGCCTGAAGCAGGACATCCTCTTCATCGCGCAGCCACGCCCGCCCAAGAGCGCCCACTGGCAGGCGGTTCAAGATCTCTGCGCCTCGCGCTTTCAGCAGTACGGCTTCACGGTGGAGCTGCACCGCTACGCCACGGGCGTCAACGTGATCGGTCGCCGTCAGGGCAAGACCACGCCGTCCGAGCAAGTGGTCGTCTCCGCCCACTACGATCACATCGCGGACTGCGCGGGGGCCGATGACAACGCGACGGGCGTCGCGGCGCTGCTGGAGACGGCGCGGGTCTTCGAGCACCTACAGCCCGCACGCAGCTTGGTGCTCGCGTGCTGGGACGAGGAGGAGCTCGGGCTCATCGGCTCGGCCGCTTACGCCAAGGCCGCCAAGGAGCGGGGCGACGACATCGTGAGCATGGTCTCGCTGGAGACCATGGGCGTGAAGAGCGATGAGCCGAACAGCCAGGCCATGCCCGCGGGCTTCAACCTGCTGTTCGGCGAGCAGTTCGCGCAGCTCCAGGCCAACGACATGCGCGCGGACTTCGTCGCCATCATCGGCAACCCCGCCGCGCAGCCCTTGGCCACGGCCCTGCAAACGCGCGCGAGCGCCGACCAAGGCCCGCCGAGCATCCCCCTGATGCTGACCGAGGATCAGACCAAGAGCGCGCTGCTCATCGACCTACGGCGCTCGGATCACGCCTCCTTCTGGGCGCAAGGCTACCCGGGCGTCATGCTCACGGACACGGCCAACTTCCGCTACCCGCAGTACCACTGCCTCGACGGTAACGACGAGCCGGAGCTACTCCACTACGGGTTTCTCACCAGCGTCACTCGCGCTCACGTGGGCGCCACCGTGGACCTGCTGGGCCTCTGAGGGGCGCTCTCCGGCGCTCCCCGGCGCAGCGCTCGCCGTGCGCTCGGCGCGGCGAGCGCGCCATTTCTGGTAGAGCCCCGCGCCGATGAGGCCAGGGGCCGCGACCACGCACAGCGGACACGCGGCCCCGAGCACCGTGGCGCCCAGGACGCCAGCGGCGCCTACGCCGAGCCCGCTGAGCAAGAGGTCGTTCCCGGGGGCAGGCTTGCCCGAGGCTGCTTTGGACATGCCGGTGAGAGCCAGACGGCGCCAGGAGGGTTCCGTGGGGCGTCGGGGCGCGAACCCTTCGGGGCGCGCGTGGCTCTCACGCACGCTGCGCGCCTCCTGCTAAGAGAGCCAGCGCCGCCATGAAGTCTACGCCCATGACCCCCCTTCAGTGGATCCTCATCGCCGTCTTTGGCTTGCTGCTGGTGTGGATGCTCATCAAGCGCCGCGGTGACATCAGCCCGGAGGCCGCCAAGCAGCTCGTGAGTGAAGGCGCGCTGCTGCTGGACGTGCGCTCCACCTCGGAGTTTGGCTCGGGTCACCTGCCGGGCGCGCTCAACGTCCCGCTCAGTGACCTGACGGGTCGCCTGGCCGAGCTCGGCTCGAAGGAGCGCCCCATCATCATTTACTGTCAGTCCGGGATGCGCAGCGCCGCGGCGGCCGGCATGCTCAAGCACCAAGGGTTCTCGAAGGTCTCCAACCTGGGCGCCATGTCGCGCTGGTGAGCCGCCGCGCTGAGGGCGTCCAGGAGCGTCCGCTGAGCTTCACCTCCAGCGCGCCGTGGAGGCCGAGCCTGCGCGCCTGGCGCGTGGGGCTCGGTGGGGCGCGCCGCGGCGCTCAGGGGGCAGCGGGGCGGTTGGCCGTCACCACGTGGTCACGACAGGGCTGCCCGCGCAGCGAGGGGCAGGGAGGCAGCGCGGCGGGGGCGGTGACGCCCGGGACGAGCGGGAGCACCACGCTCGAGGGGTGGGCCGCGTCGTGCGCGACGGCGTGGACGGCGCCGGCGGTGTCGGGGAGCAGCGCGAAGCGCCACTCCGCCCGGCTATCGCCCGGGGTGTCGATGGTGACGCGCAGGCGCGAGCCGGAGCGGAACACGTGGGCGAAGCCCGCGATGGCGATCCGAGCCGCGCTCCACTGACCGCTCGGCAGCGGGACGACGTCTTGCTCGCGCTGGGTGGGGACGGGCCAGAGCTCGGTGGAGTCCGCCGTGAGCTTGCGCTGGCTGGCGCGCAGCCAGCCGCTCTGGACGTACACCTCCTTGCCGTCCGGGCGCACCTCGCTCAGGTTCACCTCGAGGTCGGCGTCCGGGCGGTTCGAGCGGACCCACAGATCGACGCTCCCGGTGCCGATCATGACGTGATCCGCGGGGAACGGCGCGCTCTCGAAGGCGACCTGGCGACCCGCCGCCGGCTGGCGCCAGTCGTAGGCCGGCAGCGGATCCCAGAGGTTGCCCTGCGGCGCCAAGATCCCGCGCTGGCCCGCCTCCGGGTCGGCGTCGAACTCGGACGCGGCGCTCGCGGCGGTGGGCGCGCTGCTCGCGAGCGAGCCGTCCGGCTGGAAGAACAGCCGCAGCGGCGTGGTGCCGGGGACCGGCCAGGCCGCGAAGCGCTGCTCGAAGGTACCGACGGGAGCCCCCGGGGCGTCGCCCGCGCCGCTCTCGAACAGGACGCGGAGCGGCTGCTCCGCTTCGAAGGCGGCGAGCGCCTCCGCGTGGGTCGCGTACTGGGCGAAGCGGTCGGGCGGCAGGGTGGTGCGGATGCCGAAGACGTACTCGAACAGCATGCCGGAGAGCCCGCGGAGCTCCGGGGAGATGGAGGGCACGCGCTGGGCGACGTAGAGATCCAGGAAGGTCTTCCACTCCACCAGGTTCTGCGGTCCGAAGCCGTCCGGGTGAATGCCGTTGAAGACCGTGAAGCGCTGGACGGGGGCCGCGCCGAAGCGGTCGAGCAGCGTGGTGAAGAAGGGGCCGGTCTGCTCGTCTTGCCACGAGCCCGTGAGGAACACCGGCACCTCGATGTCTCCCGCGAAGAGCGTGGGGTTCAGCGGATCGACGATCTTCGGGTCGGCGTAGGGCGTAGCCCTGGCCTTGGCGATGATGTCCACGCGCTGGCCGTGGAGGAGCTGGTTTTGCTCACAGACGGCGTCGCCTGCGTCCACCTGCTCCCGCTCCCAGCCTTGTCCGTAGGGCGCCGCGCGATCCCAGACGTTGTGCCCCCAGTTGAGCGCGAAGCCATCGTTGAGGATGCCGCCGGGCACCAAGGTGGTGACGGTGTTGCCGATGACGCTGAGCGGGGTGATGGCCGCCAGCCCAGGAGGCCGGGTTTTGGCGACGAAGAGCTGCGCGATGCCGGGATAGGACAGCCCCGTCATGCCCACTTTGCCGTGCAAGACCCAGGGTTGCGCCGCCACCGTCTCGATCACGTCGTAGCCGTCGAGCAGCTGGAGCTCTTCGAAGAAATCGTAGGCGCCGCCGGAGCAGCCCGTGCCGCGCATGTTGACGCTCACGGTGGCATAGCCCATCAGCGCCGACAGCAGCGCGCTGCCGTCCGAGGGCGCGTCGCACAGCACCGGGTAGGTGCCGCAGAGCAGCTCCGCGGCGCCGCCGAGGGACTTGCCGGGGCGCGCGGGGTCATAGCCCGAGTAGTTGACGACGGTGGGGTAGGGGCCCTCCTCTTCGGGGCCGGGCAGCGTCACGAACACCGCCAGCGTGGTGCCGTCGCGGGTCGTGATGTAGCCCGTGCCCGCCTTCAAGCGCTGCGCCGCGTAGAACGAGCGCTCCGGCAGCAGCTCCTCCGCTCGGTACACGCGGAGCGTGCCGGTGCGCTCTTGCCCGACCGTCAGCCGATAGCCCTCACCCTCCGGGAGCTCACGCAGCACGAGGCTCCCGAGCTCGTCCGTCACCGCCTCCGTGACCGTAGCGCCGTCCGGACCCGTGAGCGTGACGGGCAGCCCTGGCGCTGCGTTCCACAGGTGGAGCTGGTGGACGCTCTGGCGAAGGTCGAAGCTGACGGAGGGCGCCGCCGCCTCTCCGGCGTCGTCCCCGCTGCAGGCGAGGGTGAGGCTAGCGAAGCCCAGCACGGTGAACCAACGCAGGCGCTCCAGCATGAGCTCAGTCTGCCATCACTCGGCGCGCGGCGCGCTAGAAAGCGTGAGCGCGCGGTGGGCAGGGGCGCGGCGGGCGCGGCGCTCGGTCCGGAGCCCTCAGTCGTAGTACTCGTTGCCGAGGTGCGTGATGAGCTCCGCGCCCATCATCCAGCGCAGGGTGTTCTTCAGCTTCATGCTCTGGATGAACAGATCGTGCTCGGGGTAGAGCCCCTCGGCCGTCATGGGGCTCTTGTAGAAGAAGGACAGCCACTCCTGCGTCCCGGAGAAGCCGGCGCGCTTGGCCAGATCCATGAACAGCGCCAAGTCCAGCACCAGCGGCGCCGCCAGGATGGAGTCCCGGCACAAGAAATCGACCTTGATTTGCATGGGGTAGCCGAGCCACCCAAAGATGTCGATGTTGTCCCAGCCCTCCTTCGCGTCGCCGCGCGGCGGGTAATACTCGATGCGCACCTTGTGGTAGAGGTGGCCGTAGAGGTCGGCGTAGTGGGCGGGCTGCAAGATGTGCTCGAGCACCCCCAGCTTGCTGACCTCCTTGGTCTTGAAGTTCTGCGGATCGTCCAGCACCTCGCCGTCGCGGTTGCCCAAGATGTTGGTGGAAAACCAGCCGTTGAGCCCGAGCATGCGCGCCTTGAAGCCAGGCGCCAAGATGGTCTTCATCAGCGTCTGGCCGGTCTTGAAGTCCTTGCCGCTGATGGGCGTGGCCATCTCTCGGGAGAGCTGCTGCGCCGCGGGGAAGTCCACCGTGAGGTTGGGGGCGCCGTTGGCGTAGGGGATGCCCTCCTTGAGGCACGCCCAGGCGTAGAGCTGGGAGCTGGCGATGCCCGGGTCGTTCTCCAGCAGCCCCTTCTCGAAGCTGGCGATGCTCTGGTGGACGGCGCTCGCCTCCACGTAGATCTCCGTGGAGCCACACCAGACGGCGGTGCCGCGGCTGCAGCCCTTCTCCTTCATGGTGCGGCGGATGTCCTCGCGGAGCGCCTCCACCACGTCCGCCTTCGTCTGGAGCGATTTGACGTGGGTGCCGTGGAGCCGCTTGACGTACTCCGGGTAGAAGGCCGCCGTCATGGGCTTGACGGCGTGCAGCTCCTCCTTGATGGGGTCGAGGTGCTTGCCCTCCAGCACCTCCGCGTGGGCGGCCGCCTCATAGGCGCTGTCCGGGAACAGATCCCAGCCGGCGAACTCGAGCTGATCGAGGCCCGCGAGCGGGACGAAGTCCTTGATCTTGGGGGAGCGGTTGTCCGTGCGCTTGCCGAGGCGGATGGTCCCCATCTGGGTCAGCGAGCCGACGGGCTGGGCGAGGCCCCGCCGCGCCAGCAGGCAGCCGGCGACGAAGGTGGTGGCGACGGCGCCAAGGCCAGGGAGGAACACGGCGAGCTTGCCGTCAGCGGGCTGAATCTTCTCGGGCTGCTGCATGGTGCGGCGCTCGTAGCAAGCTGAGTGCCACCGTGCAATCGTCTGCGGGATGAGGACGCGAGTCGCCGTGCTGTTGGTCGCTGGTCTGGGGTCACGCTTACGCCCGCTCACGGACGGGCGCCCCAAGGCGCTCGTGGAGATCGAGGGCCGTAGCCTCCTCGAGCGCGCCATCGACGTGCTGGTGCGGCACGGGGTCGAGCGCGTCGTGCTGGCGACGGGCTATCAGGAGCAGGCGCTGCGAGCGGCGCTCGTCGACCGCCGCTGTGACTACGTCTTCGTCCACAATCCGCGCTACGACAGCACACAGAACGCCGCCTCCCTCGCGCTCTGCGCCGAGGCGATCGGCGGCGAGAGCTGCTTCAAGCTCGACGGCGACGTGCTGTTTCGTGCCGAGGTGCTCGAGCGGCTGGACGCACGCGCGACGCCGCTCGCGGTCGCGGTGGACTGCGGGCGCCGGCTCGACGCCGAGGCCATGAAGGTCCGCTGCGAGGACGGCCGTCGGATCACGGCCTTTGGAAAGGAGCTCCCGGTCGAGCGCTCGGCGGGCGAGAGCATCGGCATCGAGCGGCTCGACGCGGCGGCGCTCCCGGCGCTGTTCGAGGCGCTCCGGCGCCCCGAGGCGGCGCAGCGCTACTATGAAGACGTCTACTCGGATCTCCTCCAGGCCGGGCGGCTCGAGGCGGAGCTCGTGGACGTCCAAGATCTGAGCTGGGCGGAGGTGGACGACCTCGAAGACCTCGAATTCGCCGCGGGGCTGGTGCGGAGCGGGCAGCTCGCGCCGCCGCGGCCCCTCTGAGCGCTGAGCCGCCAGGCGGACGGCGCCGCGCTCGCCCGTCGTGAGTGGGATCGGCGCGTCGCGGGTGTTGCTGGGCCGCACGGCAAGGGGGCCCCGGCGCGCGGCCGGCGTGGCGCAGCGCCGGGGCCGCAGTCGTGAAATGCGCTCGCTTGGCGGGCACTTGAGCGCTGCTCGCCGTGCCGGTCGGGGCGGCTGGCACCGAGCTTGCTGCGGAGAGGCTCGAAGTGCGCTCCAGCCCCCACCCCCTCCGCCGCCCCGTGCCGTGTTCTCACGGCGCTCCGGATCGGCTTGCGCCCGGGCTGCACCCCCCGACAGTGTGGATTTTTTGCCACAGTGTGCAGCTCAGTCACAGGCTAAACCAGCGCTAAGCCATGGACTCCTCAAACTTTTTTGCTATTGCCGCGCCGCGTGATAAGAGGCGCGCCGTCTCCTCTAGCTTGAAAGACCATGAAGATGAGTGACCGTCGCCTGACTCGTGCCGTGGTGTTGGCCGCTGGGACTGGTTCGCGCCTCGCCGAGGGGGGAGACCCAACGCCCAAGCCGCTGCGCGCGGTGGCGGGCGTGCCGCTGCTCGTGCGGGTGCTGCGCAACCTCCAGTCGGTGGGCATCAAGGAGGCGGTGGTCGTCGTCGGTTACGAGGCGGAGCAGCTCCAGCGCGCGCTGCGCGCGGAGCCCAGCCTGGCGCTCAAGCTCAGCTTCGTCGACAACCCGCGCTACACCGCGAAGAACGGCGTCTCTCTCGTGGCGGCGGCGAGCTTCGTGGACCGAGAGTGCCTGCTCACCATGAGCGATCACCTGTACTCGCCGGAGCTCGTGCGGCGCCTGCTCGCGGCGGAGCTGCCGCAGGGCGCCTGCGCGCTGGCGGTCGATCGCGACATCGAGCGCTGCTTCGACATCGACGACGCCACCAAGGTGAAGATGGCGCCGAGCGGGCTCATCACGGACATCGGCAAGGAGCTCAGCGACTACGACGCGCTCGACACCGGCGTGTTTCGCATCGGGCCGGCGCTGGTGCAGGAGCTCGCCGCGCTGCTCGCTCAGCGAGGGGACTGCTCGCTCAGCGAGGGGGTGCGCGCCCTGGCCGACAAGGGACAGTTTTTCGCCTGTGACGTCGGCGACGCGCGCTGGATCGACGTGGACACCGGGCCAGCGCTCGAGCGCGCGGAGGCCATGCTCCGGGTCTTCGGGGACAACCTGGGGGACGAGCCCGGCGCGGGGGCGCCCGCGGTCATCGACCCTGACTCCATCGAGACCTTTGCGCCGAGCTGGGTGCGCGCGGCCCAGCCATACAACGAAGATCATTTTCAGCTCGCCAACCAGAGCAAGGTCCAGGCGCGGCTGATGAGCAACGAGAGCCCCTACGCGCCCAGCCCGCGCGTCCTCAACGCGATCTTGGAGGCCGCCACGAAGGGCAACCTCTATCCCTTCGGGCAGGTGGAGCTGCGCCAGCGGCTCGGCGCGCGCGAGGGGCTCGAGGCGAGCAACGTCGTGCTCGGCGCGGGCTCCACGGAGCTCATCGACGTGCTCATCCGCACCTTCGTCGGCCCAGGGGAGGAGGTGCTGCTCAGCGTCCCCACGTTCAGCATGTACGAGGCGCGCACGCGCACCGTCGGGGGCGTGCCGGTGCTGGTCCCGCTCGACGAGGAGCACGAGCCGGACGTGCCCCGGCTCATCCGCGCGGTCACCGAGCGCACCAAGCTCATCTTCCTCTGCACCCCGAACAACCCGACCGGCAACCCCATGGACGAGCAGGCGCTGCGGCGCGTCCTCCGCCTGGGCTTGCCCACCGTCATCGACGAGGCCTACTACGAGTTCGGCGGCCGCCCTTCGCTGTCGCGCCTGCTCGCGGAGTTCCCGAACGCCATCATCTTGCGGACCTTCTCGAAGGCCTGGGGGCTGGCGGGGCTACGGCTCGGCTACGCGGTGGCGCACGCCGCCGTCGCCAAGCTGCTCACGCGGGTCAAGGTGCCGTGGAACGTCCCCACGCTCACCATCGCGGCGGCGCTCGCCGCGCTGGACGACGTGGCCGAGTTCGAGGCGCGGCTGACGGAGCAGCGCGGGCAGCGCGAAGAGCTGGTGCTCCGGCTCGGTCAGGTGCCCGGCGTGGCGGCGCTGCCCAGCGAGGGCAATTTCGTGCTCATCGACATCTCGCGCACCGGCGTCACCGC
Organism: Myxococcota bacterium; assembly: GCA_963169915.1. Taxonomy (GTDB): domain Bacteria; phylum Myxococcota_A; class Polyangia; order Polyangiales; family Polyangiaceae; genus JADLEQ01. Next base: position 31,869 of record CAUJEM010000035.1, on the reverse strand, counting down.
GGCGCGGATGGTGGACGAGCTGCTGGCGCGCGGGGTGCTCATCCGGTCGCTCGCGACGCACCACCTGGGCAAGACCTGGGTGCGGGTGACGGTCGGCACCCCGGAGCAAAATCAGCAGTTTTTGCACGGCTTCGAGCAGGTGCTCCAGCGCGCTCGAGACGCGGAGCGCGGCGGGCGCCAGCTCACGCCGCCCCCGGGCGCGGTGAGCCTGCACCACGACGCGGAGTGAGCGTCAGCGCGGCGTGAGCTAGCGCCGTAGAGAGGATGGCGGCGATGGGTTGGGTCGATGGGTACCGTCGGAGCCTGAAGTCCGTCGACGTCGAAGAGACCATCGACCTCTATTTTCATCGCCCGCTCGCGTACCTGCTGGCCCGCGCGCTGCTGCCCACGGGGGTCACTCCCAACCAGGTCACGCTGCTCTCCATGCTGCTCGGGATCGCCTGCGGAGCGCTCATCGTCAGCCCCTTCCCGGGGCACCTCGGCTGGGCGGCGCTGGCGCTCGTCCTCTCCGCCATCGTCGACTGCGCCGACGGGCAGCTCGCGCGCATGCGCGGCACGTCGTCCGCGTTCGGCCGCATGCTCGACGGCTGCTCGGACTTCACGACCACCGTCGCCTCGGTGGGCGGCTGCCTGTGGCTGCTGCACCTGAAGTACGCCGGGAGCGCCTGGCACTGGCCGCTGCTGCTCATCGCCGTGGGGACGGCCTACACCGGATCCTTTCACACGGCGAGCCACGATCATTACAAGAACGTGTACCTGAAGTTCACGGTGCCCGGCTTCAAGGACAGCGAGGACGTGGACCAAGCGGAGGAGCGCTGGCGAAGTAGCCCGAAGGGGGCGCTGTGGCTGCGCCTGTTCTGGTGGCTCTATCACTTTTACCTGCGCAACCAGGCGCGCTACGTCCAAGGAGCGGATCGCTACACGCCCACGCGGCTCCGCCAGCTCCCGCCCTTCTCCGAAGTGAACGCGGCCATCTACCGCGAAGAGTGCCGGGCGCCGATGCGCTCTTGGTCCCGCTACTATGGCTTCGGCTCGCTCGTCTTCGGCATGGCGCTCGCCATCGGCTTCAACCTGCCGGAGGTCTACTGCTGCGCGCGGTTCTTTGGGCAAAACCTCGCATTTTTTGCCTGGCTGCGGCCGCTCCAGCAGGAGCGCTCCCGGCGCGCGCTCGAGCGGATGGGGATCGACGTCGCGCAGGTCACCCTCGCACGCTGAGCGTGGGGGCGGTTCTCGCGGCGACGCCGTCGGCCTAAGCTGGCGCCGATGCGGCGCTGGCTCGCGATGCTCTCCTGGTCGGTCTCGGTGCTGGCGCTGGCGCCGCCGGCGCTCGGCCTGGTGTGGCCCAGCGTCATCCAGCAGGCCGAGCGCCAGCTCGGCAGCCCACGCACGGAGCAGCGGCTGGCCGCGGTCGAGAAGCTGGAGCGCCTACCGCCGGGGGTGGCGCGGCGGCTGCTCCTCCGCGCGCTCGTCGATCCGGAGCTCGAGGTGCGGCTCGAGGCCGCGCGGGTCGCCGCTCGGCTCGCGGTCACTGGAGCTGGGGAGCTGGTGGTGTCGTGGCTCGAGGACCAAGACGTGCGGCTGCGGCTCGCCGCCGCGGAGCTGCTGACGCGCGCCCCCACGGCCCTCGCGGCGGAGGCCCTGGCGCGCGCGCTCGGAGACGGCAGCGAGGAGGTGCGCGTGGCGGCAGCCCAGGCGCTCGGCGCGAGCGCGAGCCCGGCGGGGGTGCTGCCGCTGCTCGGGCGCGTCGAGGACGCGAGCGTCGCGGTGCGGCTCGCGGTCGTCACGGCGCTGGGCGAGCTGAAGGACGCGCGGGCGCTGGTGCCGCTCACCGCGCGGCTCCGGGACGAGGACGCGCGGGTGCGCGTGGCGACGGCGCGCGCCCTCGGGCAGCTCGGCGATCGACGCGCCGTCACCGCGCTGGGCGCGCAGTGGCAGGAGGCGGACGAGGTGCTTCGGCTCGCCCTCGTCCACGCCTTGGGCCGGCTCGGTGGCGCCGAGGTGGAGCCGCTGCTGGTGGCCGCGCTCCGGGCGTCGGGCGGCTCGCTCGAGCTGCGCCGCGCCGCGCTGGTGGCGCTCGGGAGGCGCGAGGACAGCCCGGCGGCGCTCGCCGCGCAGCTCGAGCTGGCCCAGGGCTCCGAGGAGCTGAGGCTCGTGGCGGGCACGCTGGCGCGCGCCGCGGAGGGCCTGCCGCTGCTCGAGCGCTGTCTCGAGCAGCGCCCCGAGGAGGTCGAGCGCTTGCGGTGCGCGGAGCTGGCGTCCAACCTCGGGACGGCGGCCAGCGCGCAGGCGCTGGCGCTCGCGGTCGAGCGGGGCAGGGTACCGCTCGAGCCAGGGCTCTCCCTGCTGGGGCGCGCGGGCGCCGCGGCGTCGGCGTCGCTGCCGTTCGTGCTCGAGCACCTCTCCGCGATCGCGGCCAGCGAGCGCAGGGCCGCGGTAGGAGCCGCCACCGCGCTGCTCGAGGCCGCTGGGCCCGATGGCCGCGCGGTCGAGCCCGTGCTGCGCGCGTTGAAGGTGGCGCGCACGGCGCCGGAGCTGCGGGCGCTGGTCGAGCTGCTGGGGTGGACCGGGGCAGCGCGCGCGGCGCCCGCCCTGGTGCCGCTCCTCTCGCGTGAGGTCGCCCCAGCGCTGCGCCTCGCCGCGGTCGAGGCCCTCGCGCGGCTGGGAGCGCCGGGGCTCGACGCGAAGCTGCTGCCGCTGCTCGACGAGGCGGACGAGCGCGTCCGCTTCGCGGCGGGAGCGGCGCTGGGCGCGGGCGCCTCGCTCGAGACGGCGAGCCTCCTCGTCGGGCGCCTCGAGGCGCGCCACGCGCGCGACCCCAGCGCCGCCTACGAGGCGCTCGGGGGGATCTTGGCGCGGCGGTCGTCCGAGCGTCTGCTCGAGCGCGTGGCGGCGCTCTTGCCAAGCCGCCGTGGCGGCGAACGTGATGCGCTGCTCCAGGCGCTCGGGAGGGCGCCGGGCACGGCGGCGGAGCGCCTCCTCGCGCGGCTCTTGAGAGCTTCGGATCCCGCCGACCGAGCGAAGAGCGCCGAGGCGCTCGCGGCTCATCCACGGCTGGCCGCGCTGGCGGTCGCCGCGGCGCGCGACGAGAGCCCGGCGGTGAGGGCGAACGCCCTCTGGGCGCTCGCGCTGGTGGGAGGCGCCGCGGAGCGCGCCGCGGTGGAGGCGGCCACCCGAGACCCTCACGTCGCCGTGGCGGCCAACGCGCTGCTGGCGCTGACACGGATGGCGCAGCGCGCGCACGAGAGCGCTCCAGCTCAGCTCTGCGAGGCGCTCGGCGCGCCCCGCGCGGCGCTCCGGAGCGCCGGGCTACGGGGGCTGCTGCTGTTGGGTGGAACCTGCGCGACCGACCTCGGCGCGCTCGTTGGCAGCGATCCATCGCCGGAGGTGCGTGCCCTGGCCGCCACGCTGCTCCAGACGCTGGAGCCGCAGAGCCCGGAGCAGCGAGCGCAGCTCGAGCGCTGCGCGGAGCAAGAGCGCGAGCCGCAGGTCGCCGCGGCGTGCCTCGAGCGCCCCCGGCGCGCGCCGCGAGGCAGACCCATCGGCCCCGTCAGCGTCCAGGTGGGCGAGCCAGGCGCAGCGCTCGGGAGTCCCTACGCGCTGCGGCTCGACGACGGCCTGGTACGCCACGGCCGCGCGGACCGCCGCGGCGTGGTGTTCGTGCTCCAGGCACGCCAGGGCGAGCTGTGGCTGGAGCGCCCCGCCGCGCTCGCGCCTTGAAGCGCGAGCGCGCGCGTACCCCGAGCGGTGAGAGGTGGCTCAGCCGCCCGCGGCGCAGCGCATGGCGCACTGCAGGTCCCCAGGGGCGCAGCCGCACTTGCTCTTCGGCTTGGCGGCGGGCGTGGCCGGTGCTGCGGCCGCTGGCGTAGCGCCTCCAGCGGCTGGCTTGCCGGTGCTGGTGGACGTGGGCTTCTTCTGCGTCGCGGTCACGGGCTTGGCGGCGGCCGCCTTCTCTGGCGGTTTGTCGTCGGCGGCGGCCGTCCCGGTGGCGGGCGCCTCGGCGGTCACCGTGGGGGTGGGCGCCGGCGTGGCGACGGGGGCCGCCGTCTGCGTTGGCGTGGGCGCCGCGGTGGGGGCGGGGGGGGGAGGATCCGACTTCGTCAAGACCAGCGCGAGGCCGATGACGACCGCGGCGAAGGCGATGGCGCCCCCGATGATGATGGGGGTGTTGTTCTTCTTCGCCGGCTCGGCGGGCGAGGCGGCGGCGGCCGACGCCAGCGGCGAGCCCATGCCGAGCGGTGCACCGAGGCCGAGCGGCGCGCTGCCCAGGCCGAGCGGTGAGCTGCCCAGGCCGAGGCCGAGATCCGCGGCGGGCGCCGCCTCCGCTGGCTTGGCGGTGAGCGCCTTGAGATCGATGAGGCCAGAGTCCTCGCGCGTCGCCGTGGTGGCGCTGCTGCTCGACTTCTTCGGCGGCTCGGCCTTGGTGAGCGCGCTCAGCGAGAAGAGCACGGAGGACTCGTTGCGGGCGCCCGTAGCGGCGGCCGCCGGCTCGGCGGCGCCCGCGGAGCTGCTCGCGAGCGACTCCGCCTCGCTGCCGGCGTGCGCCGCCGCTCCGAAGAGATCCGCGGTGGAGCCGCGGCCCCCGCCCGAGCGCTGCGCGGCGCGCGGGGCCGAGGCGGCTGCCCCGAAGAGATCTGCGGGCGCTGCCGCGGCGGGCGCTGGCGCGGCGGGTGCCGCAGCGGCCGGCGCGGAGTCGCTCGCGAGGGCGCCCATGACCTCGGGGACCTCCCCGAGGGGCTTCCAGTCGTCCATCCCCTCCGACCAGATGTACATGTCCGCCGTCACCGAGCCGTCTCGGTACGCCTGCACGAGCTCCTCGAGAGACAGGTTGCGCTGGCCGCTGTCGCCGAAATCGACCGAGTATTCCGTGGTGCTGGCCGTAGCCTCCGCGACCGGAGCGCCGCCGTCCGCGGTGACCGACGGCGGATCCACACGCCCGTCGATCACGATGGTGGTGCCGCACTTACGGCAGCGGATCTTGGCGGAACGATCCTGAACTTTCTCGTCTGCGATCGAATACTTGGCATCACACGCGGGGCACGAGATCTTCACTGACGGCCTTCCTCTCGACGAAACTGATCAGGCGCTGGGAAGCGGGTTGGGGGGGGTGAGTCTTACTGGGTTACGTCCGAGCGGCGATGGGGATCTAGCCACAAAAAAGACGCGTGCAGACTATCACCGCCCGCGCCAAGGATGAAAGCAGTTTGGGCGAGCCGCCCATCACCACCGAGCGGGCCTTGCCTGCGATGAGCCCAGCGCTCGGCGGACAGTCTAGCACGGCGCTCCCCGAGGCGCCTCTCCTACGCTACACCCTACACCGCCGAGGCCGAGCCCCGCGCGTGGCGGCACGCCTCGCGAGGCTCTGACGCTGGCTGCACTCTCGATGAAAAATCACACATTGACTGTCCATGATGTCAGAGCGAGCCGCACCGCCCGCTGAGCTCGGCTCCGGCGGCGTGAGCCGCTGGATGGTCGAGGCTCGCGCCGCCGAGCTCGCGCGGCTGGGTGAGCTACAGCGTGGCTCCAGGCCGGCGCTCGAGCTCGCCCTGAGCGCGCTCGACCTCACCTCCCTCGAAGGGGTGGACACCCCCCTCAGCACCGCGCAGCTCGTGAGCCGCGCGGTGAGGCCGTCGGCGCGCGCGTCGCTGCCGAGCGTCGCGGCCGTGTGCGTCTCGCCGCTGCTCGTGGCGCCGGCGCGCCGTGCCTTGGAGGGCTCGGCGGTCGCCTTGGCCTCGGTGGTGGGCGCCTTCCCGAGCGGGCACTCCCCGCTCGAGGTGCGGCTCGAGGAGGCGCGGCGCGCGCTCGGGGAGGGCGCTGACGAGCTCGACATGGTCCTGGACCGTGGCGCGCTTCTGAGCGGCCGCGGCGCGCGGGTGTACGATGAGATCGCGGCGATGAAGGAGCTCTGCCAAGCGCGCGTCTTGAAGGTCATCGTGGAGACGGGGGAGCTCGGCGCTTACGACGACGTGCGCGCCGCGAGCCTGCTCGCGATGCGCGCTGGGGCGGACTTCATCAAGACGTCCACGGGCAAGAGCGAGCCGGGGGCGCGACCGGCGTCGGTGCTCGTGATGCTGGAGGCGATACGAGAGCACTACCGAGCGACGGGTCGGCGCGTCGGCATCAAGGCGTCGGGGGGGATCCGGACCGCGGCGCAGGCGCTCGCCTACGTGGTCCTGGTGCGCGAGACGCTCGGCGCCGCGTGGCTCGCGCCCGCGCGCTTTCGCCTCGGCGCCAGCACCTTGCTGAGCGCCGTCGTCGCGGCGCTCGAGGCGCTCCCCGCAGCGCCGCGGGGGGCGTCGTGAGCGAGGCGCCGCGCCCGGCGGAGGAGGGCCTCTGGGGCTATGAGTCGTCCGTCGTCGCGGCGGAGCTGGCGGGCGTGCGGGCGCGCTACGAGCTGCTGCTGGGCGGGCGCTGGCAGGCGCCACGTGCGGGACGCTACGACGTGGTGCTCCGTCCTTCCACCGAAGCGCCGCTGACCGAGGTCGCCGCCGCGGACGCCGCGGACGCCGCGCTCGCGCTCACCGCTGCGGTGGAGGCGCAGCGGCGTTGGGCCAGCCTCAGCGGGATCGAGCGGGGCAAGCGCCTCCACCATTTCGCAGCGTCGCTGCGGTGGGCGTCGGACCGGCTCGCGGCGGCGCTGAGCCTCGACACGGGCCGCCCGGTGCACGCCTGCGCGCAGCAGGAGGTGCTGCCAGCGGTGGCCCACGGGCGGTACTTCGCCGGCTGGGCCGACAAGCTCCATTGGGCCCTGCGTGGCCGGCCCTCACGGCCGCTCGGCGTGGTGGCGCTGCTCGTCGATGGCGGCTCGCCGCTCGCTGGGGTCATGGAGAGGGTCGCCGCCGCGCTGGCCTGTGGCAACGCCGTCGTGGTGAAGCCGGCGCGCTCGGCGCCGCTCGGGGGCTTGCTGCTCGGTGAGATCGCGAGCGAGGCGGGCCTGCCTCCCGGCCTGCTCAGCGTGCTGACCGGCGGGGTGGAGCTGGCGGAGGCGCTCGTGCGCCAGCCCGAGGTCGAGCTGCTGCACGTCAGCGGGGGAGAGGGCGCCGTGAGGGCCCTCGGCGCCGCGAGCGTCGCCGCTGGGAAGCGGATCGTGGTGCAGCGCCAGCTCACGGCGACGCAGCTCGTCGCCGCGGACGCGTCGCTGGAGGCCGCCGTCGACGGGACGGTCGCGCGGCTGCTGGCGCGCGTGAGCGGCGCTGGCGCGGGGGTCCGCGTGCTGGTGCAGGAGCGCGCGTGGGAGCGCTTCGCCGAGCGCTTGCGAGAGCGGCTCGGGCGGCTGCGCGTGGGGGAGCCGCTCGACCGCGTCACCGAGCTCGGCCCGCTCCGCGCCGTGGAGCACCTCGAGAGCGCGCGCGCGGAGCTCGAGCGCGCGCGCACGGCGCGCGTGCCGTCGTGGACGCCGCCGCTCGCGCTCCCGCCGCGGGGCTGGTACTTGGCGCCCTCCGTGCTCACGGAGGTGTCGCCCTCGGCGCCGTGGTGGCAGGCTGCCGAGGGCGCTGGGCCTCGGATCACCCTGACCAGCTTCCGCACGGAGCCGGAGGCGCTCGAGCTGCTACGGCGGCTGCCGCCGTCAGGGGAGCTCGTCGTCTGGTCCGAGTCGGGGGCGCGCGCCCTGCGGCTGGCCCAGGGGGCGGCGGCGCAGCGGCTGTGGCTCAACGCCGAGCCGACGGCGGCGCCCGGGCTCGGTGAAGAGCGGTCGATGGAGCTGGCGGCGCGCGGCTGGGAGCTGCTCCGCGTCTTCTTGGAGGTGGGGGAGTGAGCCACCGAGCTTCACCGTCCGCAGCCACCCCGCGCTGGCGGGTGGCGCAGCCGTGGCGCCTGCTGATCGGCGGCCAGCTCGTCGACGGCGCGGCGGCGAGCGGCGAGCCTGCAGGGGCCCCGGGGGAGCGGCTCCCGCGCGCTGGCCAGGGTGACGCGCTCGACGCCTGGGGCGCGGCCGTCCAGGCCTTGGCGGGCTGGGCGGCCGTGGACGCCGCCGAGCGCGGTGAGCTGCTCTATCGCGCGGCTGCGGCGCTCGAGGAGCGCCGCGGGGACGAGCGCTTGCTCACCGCGCTCGGGGCGGCCGCGGAGCAGGAGCACGCGGCGGCCGTCGACGCGAGCGTGAGCTTCGCAGGTTGGACGGACAAGGCCCCGCTGCTGCTCGCCGGCGCGGCGCCGCGCGGCGTGGGGAGCTGCGTCGTCCCCTCGCTCGCGCCGCTCGGGGTCGTGCTGGTCGTCACCCCGGCGCGACCTGGCCTGCTCGGCGTGGTCACGGCGAGCCTCCCGGCCTTGCTCTCGGGCAACACGCTCGTCGTGGTGGCGCCGGAGCTCGAGCCGCGGCCCGCGCTCTGCTGGGCGCAGTGCGTCGTCGAGGCAGGGCTCCCTGCGGGCGCCGTCAACGTCCTCTGTGGCGATCAGGGCGTGCTCGTCCGCGGGCTGCTCGAGCGGCGGGACGTGCGCGGGCTCTCGTGGTGGACCAGCGATGGTGCGCTCGACGCCGAGCTCGGGCGCTGGGCGCGCGGGAGCGGGCGACGCGGCTGGCGCGCCTCGGCGGGTGAAGGGAGCCTGGCGCCCGGCTGTCCGCTCAGCGGGATCGAGGCCTTCGTGGAGCATCGCACGCTGTGGCAGCCGGCCCTGACCTGAGCGGCGCCTCACTCACCGCCTCACTCACCGCGCGCGAACAGCATCAGATCGATCGCGTCGAGGCGCTCGAGCAGCTCCGGCGCCGCTCCATCGCCTTCCATGGCGAGCGCGAGCTGGAGCTGCTGGTACGCCTCGCGGAGGCGCCCGGCTTCGAGGGACTGCTCGGCGGCCTTCGCCTTGAGCTTGGCGCCGGGGGAGCGGCACAGCGCACTGAGCGAGAGGCTCCCGGGAGGTAAGTCCGAAGCCTCGCCCGCGCGGGTGGCGTCGAGCCGGAGCTGCCCCGTCGCCAGCGCGCGATCGTAGAGGGTGCGCAGCTTGGGGTTCGACAGCACGCGGTAGGCCTCCGAGCCTCGCTCGAAGACGCGCGAGGCCGCCGCGCGCAAGGCCTCGGGCTCCCCCATGAAGCCATCGGGGTGAAAGCTCCGAGCGAAGGCGTGGTACGCGGCCTTGATCGTGGAGTCGTCGGAGATCTCCAGCAGGCCGAGCAGCTCGTAGTAGCTGCAGTCGTCCAGGATCTGGTCCCAGGCCCACAGGGGGTGCGGCTCGAGCTCCTCGCCGGTCACGCGGCTACATGGGGTGGCGCGCGTGGCGCTGCGCCATGCGCTGGAGGTCGGCGGCGGAGGTCGCGCCCACGAGCTGCAGGCGCGCCGTCGTGGCCTGTCCGGTCTGCACGTCCGAGGCCGCCACGTTCAGGATGCCGTCGGTGTCGAGCGCGAAGGAGACCGCGATGCGCACCGCGCCGCGAGGTGCGGCGCGGAGCCCAGCCAGCTCCAGCTCTCCGAGCAGCGTGTTCTCCGCGAAGTGCTCGGACTCTCCCTGGCTGACGCGGACGCGCACGTGGGTCTGGTTGTCCTTGCCCGTGACGAATTCGCGGGTCCGAGAGGTGGGCACCGGGGTGTTGCGCTCGATGACGGTGTCGCAGTAGCCGCCGACCGTCTCGACCACGAGGCTCAGGGGGGTCACGTCGATGAGGAGCGGGACCTGCGGGGCCTCACGGATGATGGGGGCCGGCGCCGCGGCGATGCCGCCCAGGGCGACGGCGCCAGGCCAGGCGGCGGGAGGCTGGGCGGGTGTCAGGGACGCCGGGGGGGGGGCCGCGGCGGCCATCGGAGGCGCGGACCACGCCGGCGCCGTCACCGGCGCCGTGGGGGGCGCCCAGGGGGCAGCCTCAGGCGTGGGCGGCACTTGCGGTGGCGCGCCCAGCGTGGGCAGCACCTGCGTCCGAGTGCCGAGCGGCGCCGCCGCGGCGGCAGGCGGCGCGGCGGGCTCGGGAGCGCCAAACTCGGCGGGGACCTCGAGCTGCTCGATGTCCTCCTCCACGGCCGTGACGTCGTCTTCGGAGAGCTGCCAGACGCCGCTGGCAGACTGGGTCATCCCGAGCGAGCGGAAGTCCGCTTGGACCGAGGCCTCGGTGATGAGCTCGTCCGGGTCGAGCTGCCAGGTGCTGCTGTCACGTCGAGCGCTCGGCGCGGCGGCGGGCGCGACGGGGGGCGGCGTGGGGCTCGCTGCGAGCGGCGGCGCGGGCGTCGCGGGGCTCACGAGCGGCAGCGGCGCAGCGGCCGCCAGGGGCGCCGTGCGCCGCTGCTGAGCCGCTGGCGCTGCGCCCGCTCGTGGGGATGGCGCGACCGGCGGGGAGACGAGCGGGGGCGCGAGCGCGGCGGGGCCTGGGGTGGGCGCGTGCGCTGGCGGCGGCGCGGGCGTGGCCTCTCGGGCGAGGCCCTGCGCGGTGACGATGGGGAGCTCGGCCGCGAGCGCTGCCGCCGCGGCAGGGACGCCGAGCTCTTGGCGCTGGGTCGTCGTGGGGAGCCGCGAGCGCCCCGCGCCGGGCTTGGCCTGCTGGGGAGCACCGCCTGGCTCCTCGTCGTGGACGGAGGCGATGGCCTCCCGGGCGGCTGCCCCGGCGCTCATGAGCGTGCTGGCGGGAGCGAGCGAGGCTGCCCCGTCCTTGGGCCCCGGCGCCGGGGGCGTGGCGGGCGAGACGCCCGTGGGGCTCGTCACCCGGCGGCCAGGGGTCGCCGCGGGCTGCGCCGGCGCGAGGAGCCCGGGATTGGTGGTGCTCCGCTCGTGGGAGCGCTGTTGTTGCGTGTTGGGGGCTCCCTCGGCGCCGAGGCCGCGCGGCGGCTGGATGACCATCGGTCGCCCGCGGGCCGGCGCGGCCTCGCGCGCGAGCCCCGGGGACGTCGGCATCCGGGGCCGACCCGCGCTGGCGAGCCCTGGGTGGGTGTCCAGCCGAGGTCGCGCACCAGCGGGCGGCAGGCCGATCTGCGGTGGGAGGGTCCCGCGACCGCGCGGCTGAGGGGGGCGTGATTTCGGGGTGAGGGCCGGATCGGTGGCGCGGCCGGGGCGCGGCGCCGAGGGGATCTGCGAGGCGTGGCGCCGCTCCGTCCCGGAGAGCGCTTGTCCTTGGAGGGCAGCGCCCAAGGCCACTACCTCGTCCGGGCTGAGGTCCCCCTGGATGGGGCGGCGGAAAAACTCCTCGACCTGCGCTCGGACGAGCGGAACCCGGGTGGAGCCACCGACGAGCAAGACGCGATCGAAGTCACCGGGCTGGAGCCGGGCGATCCCGAGCGCCTCGCGGCACACGTCGAAGGTGCGCTCGACGAGCGGGCGCGCCAGCCGCTCGAGCTCCGCGCGCGTCATGCTGGCGCGAAAGCCCAGGGGCTTGCCGCCGGGGCCATGCGCCACCTCCGGGATGTCCACCGTCGCCTCGGTGTCGGTGCTGAGGCGCCGCTTCACTTGCTCCGCGGCGAACAAGAGCTGCTCATGGGCCTGCGGATCTTGCCGGACGTCGTAGCGATGCTGCTTGAGAAACTGCTGAGCGAACTCCCCCGTGAGGGCCTCGTCGAGGTCGTCACCGCCGAGGAAGGTGTTCCCGGCGGTGGCGAGCACCTCGAACACGCCGTCCGCCAGATCCAGCAGGGTGACGTCGAAGGTGCCCCCGCCGAAATCGTAGACGGCGATGCGCTCCTTGTCGGTCTTGCCGAAGCCATAGGCGAGCGCCGCGGCGGTGGGCTCGTTGATGATGCGCACGACCTCGAGCCCCGCCACGCGCCCTGCGACCTTGGTGGCGGCCCGCTGCAGGTCATTGAAATTGGCGGGGACGGTGACGACCGCCCGCTCCACCTCCTCCCCCAAGGCCGCCTCCGCCACGGCCTTGGCCTTGCGCAAGACGAAGGCGCTGATCTCCGGGAGGGTGTAGGTCTCGCCGCGGGCGACGATGAGGGCCGCCTGGCCGGGGCCCTCGCGCAGCTCGAAGGGGAAGCGGGAGCGCGCCGTGCGGACCTCTTCGGAGTCCCACGAGCGTCCGATGAGGCGCTTGATGGAATAAATGGTGTTGGGGGCGTCGATGAGGCGCCGCTGACGCGCCTCTTCCCCGACGATCACGGTGCCGTTCGGGTGGAAGGACACCACCGAGGGGATGAGGCGCCGCCCTTGGTCGTCCGCCAGCACGGTGGCGACCCCTTCCTTCACGACGGCCACGACGGAGTTCGTCGTGCCCAAATCGATGCCGAGTACAGGTCCCATTCAGCTCCATCCTGAGTCTAGCGTGCGTTGCTCGTGGCTGTCAGCGGGCCCGAGGCTCGACTCGACCCGCGCGAGGGCAGCCGAGTACCACCGCTCGACCTGACCCTCGAACGGCCACATCCAGCCGTAGTCTGGACCCGTGAAGCGGCCAACAATCTGTCGCCGCAGCGCGGGAGAGCGCGCCGCCTCCCGGCCGAGGAGCTCTGCGGTGGCGCGGAGCGTCTCTTCGTAGGCCTCCCACTCGAGGCGAGCGCGTCCATAGGCGAGCCCCACCGGCAGCAGCGGCAGCAGGTAGAGCAGCGCCATCCCGACCGAGCCCCAGCGACGCCGCTGCAGCAGATGGATGCGCTCGTGACGCAGCAGCACCACCCGCTCCAGATCTCCGAGGCGAGCCCAGGCGTCCGGCACCCAGAGGGTCTCACCGAGCACCGTGTGATACTCCGTGAGGTAGCGGTCCTGGCGTCCCAAGGTCACGAGCTTGAGCGCTCGGTCGATCCAGGTGGAGAGCCGGTCCCCGCGCTTCGGGCGGATCCGAAACTGAGGAAACTCCTCCCGAAGCTTTGACAAATAGGCGTTATAGTTAGGATATTCTTCGTTCATGGCAGCCCCGGGCCGAGCTGCTCGCCGTCCTGGAGCACCCGGCCGTTGATGAGGTCGCCGGCGCTCAGCATCTTGCGCCCCTCGAGCTGCGCGTGCAGCAGCTCCACGGCCCCTGCCCCACAGCACACCCAGATCCGCCGCCCGCTGACGCGCACGGTCCCGGGGCGCCCGGCGGGACCGTCTTCGACGGGCAGGGCGTGGCCGATGCGGAGCAGCTTGCCGCGCCAGTGCGTCTGAGCCCCTGGTCTCGGGGACAGCCCGCGCACCCACGCCGTGATCCGCGCTGCCGGCCAGGTCCAGTCGAGCTCGAGGTGCTCACGGGTGATGGGGGGCGCCCACGTGGCGAGCCGCTCGTCTTGCGGGGTGGGGAGCAGGCCGCCCTCGAGCACGCCGGGGAGATCCCGGTGGATGAGCTCGGCGCCCAGGTGGGCCAGCTTCTCGGCCAGGCTGCCAGCGGTTTCATCCTCTGAAATCATGAGCTTACGGCTGAGGTAGACAGGGCCTACGTCAAGCCCCTCCGCCATCTGCATCAGGCTGATCCCCGTCTCCCGCTCCCCAGTGAGGATGGCCCACTGGATGGGGGCGGCGCCGCGCAGGCGCGGCAGCAGCGAGGCGTGGAGGTTGAGGCAACCGAGCCGAGGCGCCGAGAGCACCGCCGGAGGCAGGATGCGCCCATAGGCGAAGACGATCACCGCCTCCACGCCGCGCTCACGGAGCCACTCGTCGAGCCGCCCGGTCCGCACCTTCACGGGCTGATGCACCTCGACTCCCAGCTCGAGCGCGGCCGTCTTGACGGCGGGCGGCTGGAGCTTCATCCCTCGGCCGGCGGGGCGGTCGGGCTGGCACACCACCCCGACGAGCTGCGTGGTCCGTGCCAGGGCCCGCAGCGCAGGGACGGCGAGGTCGGGGGTACCAAAGAACGCGGTGCGCACCGGGGTGACCTACCACGCGGAGGTCAGAGGCGGGAGCGGCAGGCGCCCGAGGGGTCGAGCGGGGCGCCGACGCTCGCGCCACGGTGCGTTGCGGCGGTGAGGCGCTCGTGCCACGATGCCGGCATGGTGCGTCACTCGAGGGTGGTGAGCGGTTGGGGCCTCGGTGCCCTGTTCATGGCAGCGCTGCTGGGGGCTGCGGGCTGTGGCGCGCCGAGCGAGGGCGACGGGGGGGGCGGCTACAGCACCGGGCTTCCACGCGACAAGCAGGTCAAGGACCTGACGGAGGCAGACCTCCAGAGGGCCTGTCGGAGCGTCCAGAGCGGCACTGGTTACAAGCTGACGGACGCGGAGGTCCGGGGACTCTGCGCGGCGGAGCTCGCGAAGGCGAGCCCGGAGGCTTGCACCGACGCTGCCATCAAGGACTGCATGGCCTCCTACCGGGCTCAGGAGGAGCCCCCGGATCCGTCCGAGTGCAGCAACGCCGGGGAGGACCGGGCGCGCTTCGCGGACTGCGCCATCACGGTGGGCCAGTGGGAGGACTGCATGAACGACTCCCGGGAGGCCTACCGCAAGGCCACCTCCCAGCTATCGTGCACCATGACGGAGATGGCCGAGCCGCCAGCGCCGCCCTCGTGCGTCACCGCGAAGGAGCGGTGTCCGGCGCTGTTCAGCTCTAGCAGCCCCGGCGGCGAGGGCTAGCGCGCGGCGGGCGCTCGCGGGGGCACGCGCGGAAGCGAACGTCAAGGGTGCGCCCGCGGCGCGCGCGAGGAGCGTCGCACGGCGCGGAGTGGTGGAGGCCACTCGGAGGCCCCACCAGCGGTCGTTGGAGAGCGGCGCATCCCTCGCGCTCCGTCATGCAGCGACCGGGCGCAGAGGTCACGGCGCGGCGTCGCTCGAGGAGGCTTGGCGCGCGGTGGCGCCGGCTGGGTGGGAGCGAGGGGATGGTGGCGGGAGCAGGGACGAGGGGCGGGGGAGGGCGAGCCGGCCGGCGTCGTCCCGTCCGTCTCGGGGCGCTCCAGCGGCGCGCCCGCGCGGCGCCCTGGTGATCTCCTGGGCGCTGGTCTGGTAGATTGGCGCCGCGATGTCCAAGCGGAGCCTGGTGGGTGTGATGGCGGTGAGCGTGGCGCTGGGGGCGGGGTGCAACGCCTTGCTGGGGATCGAGGAGCTCGAGGAGCTGAGCGCGGTGGACGGGGGCGCGGGCGTGAGCGGGAGCGGGGGAGTGAGCGGGAGCGGGGGGACGGGTGGAATGCCCGGGAGCGGGGGGACGGGGACGGTGGACGGACCTTGTGCGCCAAGCGGGACGCTGGCGTGCGCGGGGCACGCGCAGCGGGTGCAGCTCGCTTGCAACGGCGGCACGTGGGAGACGACCGGGAGCTGTCCTGCCGGTCAGGTCTGCGACACGCGCAGCGACAACCAGGGGCTGTGCGAGCCCGTCCTGGCCGACTGTGCCGGCAAGGCGCCGGGGGATACGTTCTGTGAGGGGCAGGTGGTCAAGGAGTGCGGTCCGGACCTGGTGACTACGGAGGAGGTGGAGCCCTGCACGGGGCGGGCGTGCGTGGGCGGGGCCTGCTCGGGGACGTGCACGCCGGGCGCGCGGCGCTGCAACGGCGCTCGGCCGCAGCAGTGCGACGGCACGGGCACGTGGCAGGACGTGGCGGCGTGCAGCGCTGGGACGGAGTACTGCTCGGCGGGGCACTGCCAGGGCTGCACGGGCGGCACGGGGGATTGCGACGGCGACCCAAGCAACGGCTGCGAGGTGAACCTGAACGACCCGAGCGCCTGCGGCACCACGTGCGGCAACCGCCAGGCATGCAGCACGGTGAACGGCACGGCGACGTGCAGTGATGGCACGTGCGGCATCACGTGCGCGAGCGGGTACGGCAACTGCGACAACGACGCGAGCAACGGCTGCGAGGTGAACCTCAACACTCCCGCCACCTGTGGAACCGCGTGCGCTCCCCGTAGGGCGTGCAGCCCTGGGGAGATCTGCTCCGGCGGGGCGTGCGCTGCGCCACCCCCGAGCTGCGCCACCAGCGGCCCCGGCAAGAGCGACTGTGGCCCGAGCGGCAATGAGAGCTGCTGCACGAGCCTGCTGGTGCAAGGCGGGGAGACGACGCGGCTGGACTCGAGCCACACGGCGCGGGTGAGCAGCTTCCGGCTGGACCAGTACGAGGTGACGGTGGGGCGGTTCCGTGCGTTCGTAGACGCGTGGGTAGACGGCTGGCGGCCTGCGGCGGGCAGCGGCAAGCACACGCATTTGAACGGCGGCGCCGGGCTCTCGAACAGCAATGGCCCCAGCCATGAGCCCGGGTGGGACGGCTCCTGGAACACCCAGATCCCGACGACGAAGGCCGGCTGGGACAGCGTGCTCGCTTCTAGTTGCAGCTCCGCGGTCGCTACCTGGACGCCCACGGCCGGCAGCACGGAGAAGCTGCCGCAGAACTGCCTCAGCTGGTACGAGCTTCATGCCTTCTGCCTCTGGGACGGAGGCTTCCTGCCGAGCGAGGCGGAGTGGCAGTACGCGGCGGCTGGGGGAGCGAACGACAGGACGTATCCGTGGGGGTCGACACCTGCACCGGACATCACGAGGGCGGTGCACGGCTGCCTCTGGAGCGGCACGAGCAACTGCGACGGTCTTGCGGACATCGCGCCGGTGGGCTCGGTGCCGGCGGGCAACGGGCGCTGGGGGCAGTCGGACCTGGCGGGGAGCGTGTGGGAGTGGACGCTGGACTGGTACAAGAGCCCCTACCCAACGAGCTCATGCAATGACTGTGCAAACATCACCTCAGCCTCCGACCGGGTGTACCGGGGTGGCTCGTTCTACAGCGTCGCCTCGTACCTCACCGCCGGCCACCGCAACAGTTACCCCCCGACGTACCGGAGCGACCACCTCGCGGGCCGCTGCGCCAGGAGTGCGCCGTGAGTCACGCGGCAGAGAGGAGAGGATGAGAGAGCCTCACATCGAAGGATGAGCGACCCACGATGACCCCGAGTCATGCGCCGTTCGCCCGAGGGTACTCCTGCAGGCGCCTCGGTCGTCCGCCTGGCGCAGCAGACGTGCGTCCGCTCGGTGGGGAACGTGCGGCGAGGAGGTCGCCGCCAGAGGAGGGCGCCCTCGGGTCCGGTTGAAGTCGCGCCCGCGCCGAGTCAGACTGCGGCCATGGCCAATCACTTCGCGCTAGGGATGGATCTGGTTCGTGGCTCTCTGCTGGCCGCTGCGCTGCTCGGCGCCGTGGGCTGTGGCTCCTCCGGCGATGGCGGAGGCGGCGGCTACAGCACCGGGTTGCCACGGGACAAGCAGCTCAAGGACCTCTCGGACGGGGAGATCCAGACGGCGTGCCGCAACGCCAGCAAGGCCAGCGCCAGCGCCTTCGGTGACGCAGAGTACCGCGGGATGTGCGCGGCTCAGCTCGGCGCCATGAACCCGGAGGGGTGCACGGAGGCTGCCATCGACCAGTGCGTGGCGAGCGCCAAGGCACAGAACAAGCCGGATGAGAACGCCTGCGATGACGTCTCGAGCGACCGTGAGAAGGTGGCCGGCTGCACCGCGACGGTGGGCGAGTGGGAGGACTGCATGACCCAGATGAGCGCCGCCTACAGCAAGGCCTACCGGGAGCTGAGCTGCACCAACACGGAGGAGCCGGACGTGCCGAAGACCGCGGACTGCGAGGCGCTCGACCGGAAGTGCCCCGAGGTCATGGACGACTGAAGCAGGGCTTCGGCCTACGGCCTCGGCGCCCACCGCCGGCTCTCAGGGCGTGCACGGCACGGGGCCGCTCGGGCGAGGCCGCGCGGCAGGGGTCGCGGTGCATGGTGGGTCGCGGCGCTGGGTGAGCGCGCCGGAGCGAGGCCGCCGGAGGCTGGGGAGCGGCCCTCGGAGATCGCGCACGCCGAGGCAGCTCGGTGTTTGGCACGCTGAATGCAGGGCGTGGCCTTGACCCCAGGCACGACCGGACGCATTAGCGTTGTCTGAGGGCCGCCGAGCCCTCGCAACGAGGCAAGGACAGCATGACCGACAAGAAGAAGCCGCCCGCGCAAGCCACGGTCCCCAGTGAGGAGGAGCTGACGTTCGATGAAGAGCTCCCCGTGCTGCCCATCCGCAACGCCGTGCTGTTTCCGGGGGCCGTCGCGCCCTTCGACGTGGGGCGGGAGAAGTCCGTCGCGCTCGTGGAGGCGGTGAGCGAGCAGGGCGCGCCCATCATCGCCATTTTTGCGCAGCGAGATCCAGCGACGGACGACCCGGGCGGGGACGACCTCTACCCCATCGGGTGCGCCGCGCGCGTGCTCAAGGCGCTGAAGCACAGCTCCGGCAACTACTCGCTCATCTTGCAGGGCCTCACGCGCATCCAGCTCGACTCGGTCTCGCAGAGCAGCCCCTTCATGAAGGCGCGGGTCGCGAAGGTGGAGGTGCCGCCGCTGGAGGACGTGGAGGCGGAGGCGCTGGCGATGAGCCTCCGGGACGTCGCCAAGCAGGTCATCCAGCTGATGCCAGAGCTGCCGCGTGAGGCGGCCGCGCTGGTCGACTCCATCCAAGCCCCGGGCGCGCTCGCGGACCTGGTGGCGGCCAACCTCGACGCGCCGGTGGACGAGAAGGCGCAGTTTCTGGAGACCGTGGACGTCAAGGAGCGCATCCGTAAGGTGCTGCGGCTGCTGACGCGCCAGCTCGAGATCTTGAAGATGCGCGAGCGCATCAACTCCCAGATCAAGGAGGAGATGGGCAAAAATCAGCGCGAGTACGTCCTGCGGCAGCAGCTCAAGGCCGTCAAGGAGGAGCTGGGCGAAGACGACGGAGATCAGAGCGATCTCGACGGGCTGGAGGAGCGCATCGCCAAGGCCGCCCTGCCCACGGAGGCGGAGTCCGTCGCCAAGAAGCAGATGAAGCGCCTGCGCAGCATGCAGGTGGGCTCGGCGGAGTACACGGTGGTCCGCACCTACCTCGACTGGATCTTGGACATCCCGTGGCACGTGTCCACGGAGGACAACCTAGACATCGCGGAGGTGCGCCGCGTGCTGGACGAGGACCACTACGGCCTCGACAAGGTCAAGAAGCGCATCGTGGAGTACCTGGCGGTGCGCAAGCTCAAGAAGGACAAAAAAGGTCCTATCTTGTGCCTGCTCGGGCCGCCGGGCGTCGGCAAGACCTCGCTCGGTCGCAGCATCGCGCGGGCGCTGGGCCGGAAGTTCGTGCGCGTGAGCCTCGGCGGCGTACACGACGAGGCGGCCATCCGGGGGCACCGCCGCACCTACGTGGGGGCGCTCCCCGGCCAGATCATCCAGGGCATGAAGAAGACCGGCAGCATCAACCCGGTGTTCATGATGGACGAGGTGGACAAGCTCGGCCACGACTTCCGGGGTGACCCCAGCTCGGCGCTGCTGGAGGTGCTGGATCCGGAGCAGAACAACACCTTCGCGGATCACTACCTCGAGATCCCTTATGATTTGTCGAACGTGATGTTCGTCGCCACCGCCAACGTGGCGGACCCCATCCCCGCGCCGCTGCGTGACCGCATGGAGATCTTGGAGATCCCCGGGTACACGCGGCGAGAGAAGATGGCCATCGCGCGCCAGCACCTCATCCCCAAGCAGGTGGAGGAGCACGGCCTCAACGCCGAGCTCATCCAGATCACGGACGAGGCCATCGAGGCCATCGTGGACCACTACACGCGCGAGGCCGGCGTCCGCAGCTTGGAGCGGCAGGTGGCCAGCGTGATCCGGGGCGTCGCCGTGAAGGTCGCCGAGGGCGCCAAGGAGCTGCACCTCATCAAGTCCGCGGAGGACATCGCCACGTACCTGGGCCCCATCCGCTTCACCAGCGAGGTGGCCGAGCGGACCGAGGAGACGGGGGTGGCCACGGGGCTCGCGTGGACGAGCGTGGGCGGCGAGATCTTGTTCATCGAGGCCACGCGCATGCACGGCACCGGCAAGCTGCAGCTCACGGGGCAGCTCGGTGACGTCATGAAGGAGAGCGCCCACGCGGCGCTGAGCTACCTCCGCGCCAACAGCGTGCGCTACGGCGTCCCCAAGGACTTCCTGGAGAAGAGCGACGTCCACATCCACATCCCGGCGGGCGCCATGCCCAAGGACGGCCCGTCCGCGGGCATCACCATGTTCACCGCCCTGGTGAGCCTGATGACGGGCATCCGGGTGCGTCACGACGTCGCCATGACGGGTGAGATGAGCCTGCGCGGACGCGTGCTCCCCATCGGCGGCCTCAAGGAGAAGACGCTCGCCGCGCACCGCGCGGGCATCAAGCGCGTGATCGTGCCAGATCGCAACAAGGCCGATCTCGACGAGGTGCCCAAGGAGGTGCGGGACGAGCTGGAGTTCGTGCTCGTGAGCAAGGTGGACGACGTGCTGAAGGCCGCGCTCGAGGAGTACCCCCAGCCGAGCCCGGAGGCCGTCGAGGCGGCGCCCGTGGCGAGCAACTGAGGCGCCTCGTGTCGGCGGGGGCTCACCCTGCCGGCGGCGCCGCGCCGGCCCCGCGAGGCTCCGCCGCGTGCGCCGCGCGAGGGCGGTTTGCATCGGCGCGCGCCGCGCCGTAGGGTGGACGCCTTGGCGTGGTCGACCGTCGTGTGGTCGGCGTCGGCGTTGCTGGCGCTCCTCGGGGTGGGCTGCCAGTCCCCGAGCGCCCCCGTGGAGCAGACCGCCACGAGCGCCGCCGCGAGCGGCGGCAGCCGAGCGCCGGCGGTCGTGGCGGGCGAGCAGGAGGCGCACGCGGCCTGTGAGCGCCTGCTCGCTCGGGCGCGGGCCGAGCCCCAGCTCCCCGGGACGCCGGCGCTCGACGCGGCGCGCCCCGGGATCCTCGGGCGCGCCAAGGCGGCTGCCGTGCTGTTCGAGCGGCCGCCCGCCGTGAGCGAGGGGCCGCAGCGGGAGGCGCAGCTCTACCGAGAGCAGCTACGCAGCAGCCGCGCGCCGCTGTGGCAGCTCCACCTGCTGTCGAAGCTCCTCGTCAACCGGCCAGAGCTGGCGCGAGCCGTGTTCCTGCGAGAGGGCTACCTCTACGCCGAGGCGCCGGAGCTCGCGGGGGCCATCACCGAGTGGGTGGAGCTCGGGCACCTCTTCCGTGCGCCCGAGCTGCGCGTCGAGCGCGGCGCGGAGGTGCGCCGGGTCCGCCGAGGGAAGCTGTACTACGAGTGGCTCGACGGTCCGGAGCAGGGCAAGCGCGCGCGCCTGTGGCTGTTCGATCGAGTCTGGGAGGCGGAGGCGCCGCCGGCCGCGCCGCTGCACCTGGACGTGGGCGCGCTGGCGGCGCGGCTCGGCTTCGACGAGCTGCGCGTGGAGCGCATCACCGCCGCGCACCTCATCGCGGCGCTGCGCTACGGGGAGCTCGAGGTGCCCACGCTCCTCAGCCGGGTCGGGACGGGCCTGCGGGAGCAGTGCGAGCTCGTCCCTCCTGGCGCGAGCGAGCAGCTCCAGGCCGCGCGGAGCCTCCACGCCCGGCGCGCGGCGGTGCTGGCCAAGCTGCGGGAGGTCATCGGCCGGAAGCTGGATGAAGCGCTGCCCTTCGACGAGCCTCGCACCGAGATCGGGCAGCAGGACGGCGAGCTGCGCCGGGCGTGGGCGTGGGCCTACCGCCATGGCTGGGACAGCTACCAGTTCAACGGTGACGGCTACCGCGTCTTCGACGCCGCGGGGCGGCCGCTCATCCCGGAGGTGTGCATCGACTTCATCACGGACGTGCTCGAGCGCAGCAGCGGCACCTGGTACCGCAGCCGAGACGAGCCGCGCGAGCGCACCCAGGGCCGGCTGGATTTCGACGCCCTCGCGCTCGACAACCGCCGCAGTGTGGAGCGCTTCGTGGACTACGCCTGGTCCCGGCCGGACTGGTTCGAGGTGGTCGATCTGGCACCCGAAGAGCGCGTGCCGCTGATGGCCGGGCGCGCGTTCTTCGACGGGGTGTACGCGCACCGGGCGCGCTTTCGGCCCTTGGACATCGTCACCATCCACGGCCTGAGGAGCGACGGGAACCTGCACTACCACTCCTTCTTCATCGTGGACGCCGATCCCGTGAGCGGCATGCCCACCTTGGTCGCCAGCAACGCCGGCGTCCCGCGGGTCCGCACCTGGGAGCAGGAGATGCGTCCGGCGCCGCGACGGAGCATCAAGACCAGGATCCGACCACGGCTCGAGTGGCTGGAGGAGCTGACGCACAGCCAGCCGAGCGTCAGCCTCGCCGACCCCCCCACGAAGGCGGAGCAGGCGCCGCCCATTTGACGCGAGGCGCTCGGCGGCGCGCCCGCGCCGCTGGCGCTGGAGCACCCTCCGCTGCTATCTGAGCGCCTCAGAGTCGAGGTCAGCTTGAGCAGAGTCGCGAGCGTCAAAATTGGGCTGTTGGGCTGTGGGACCGTTGGGGGAGGGGTCATCCGGCTCATCGAGCGCCATCGGGCCTACCTGGCGGCGAAGGTGGGGGCGCCGCTCGAGATCGTCCGCGTGCTCGTGCGAGAGCTGGACGCCCCGCGCGTCCCGGAGTGTCGCCGGGAGTGGCTGACGACCGATCCGGAGCAGGTGCTGAGCGAGGAGCTGGACGTGGTGGTGGAGGTCCTCGGGGGCGAGGAGCCCGCCGGGGCCCTGCTGAGGCGCGCCCTGGCGCGCGGTGCCAGCGTGGTGACGGCCAACAAGCTCCTGCTGGCGAGGCAGGGCCCCGCGCTGCTCGGCGAGGCCGTCGAGGCGGGGGTGGATCTGGCCTTCGAGGCGTCGGTGGGCGGAGGGATCCCCATCGTGCGCACGCTGCGCGAGGCCTTGACGAGCGACTGGGTCGGCTCGCTGCACGGCATCCTGAACGGCACCTGCAACTACATCCTCACGGAGATGCAGCGGCGTCGAGCGGGCTTCGAGGAGATGCTCGCGGAGGCGCAGGCGCTCGGCTACGCCGAGGCGGAGCCCTCGCTCGACGTCGACGGCCACGACGCCGCGCAGAAGCTGGTGGTGCTGAGCATGCTCGCCTTCGGCGCCAAGGTGGACGCCGCCCGGGTCCCCACCGAAGGGATCCGCAAGATCGATCAGCTCGATTTTCATTACGCCGACCGCTTCGGCTACACCATCAAGCACCTCGCCATCGGGCGGGAGCACGGCGAGGCTCTGTCGCTGCGCGTGCACCCGGCGCTGGTGGCCAAGTCCAGCGTCTTCGCCAACATCGACGGCGTGCTCAACGGCGTGCGCGTCATCGGCGAGGCGCTCGGCCCCTGCCTGCTCGTCGGTCGTGGCGCCGGGGAGATGCCCACGGCCGTCAGCGTCGTCGCGGACATCGTGGACGTCGCCCGCTCGAGGCGTGAAGGGGAGCCGGGCCTCGCCACGCGGGGCATTCAGCTCCAGGAGCGGCCGCTCCTGCCCCTGGAGGACGTGGAGTCACGCTACTACCTGCGCTTCGACGTGGAAGATCGCCCCGGGGTCCTCGGCGGCATCGCCAATGGCCTGGCGGCGGAGGGCGTCAGCATCGAGCAGATGGTGCAAGACGGGCGCGCCCGCGCGCTGGAGCAGCCCGTCAGCGTGCTCATCATCACGCACGTCACTCGGGAGGGCGCCGTCCAGCGCGCGCTGGAGGCCATCTCGCGGCAGCCCTTCCTCCGTGGGCCGGCGCGCCTCCTCCGGATCGAGGACGTGTGAGATGGTGAGCGCTGGGGCGCCGCTCGGCGTCTTCGACTCCGGGCTCGGTGGGCTCACGGTGGTGCGTGCGCTGCGGCGGAGCTTACCGGGAGAGCACATCGTGTACCTGGGAGACACGGCGCGGGTGCCCTACGGCACGCGCTCGGCGGAGACCATCTTGCGCTACGCGCGCTCCTGCGCCGCGGAGCTCACCCAGCGTGGGGTCAAGGCCTTGGTCATCGCGTGCAACACGGTCAGCGCCGTCGCGGTGGAGCGCCTCCGGGCGGAGCTGGATCTCCCCGTGATGGGCGTCATCGTCCCGGGCGCCACGGCCGTGGTGCGCGTGGCAGAGCAGCACGGCGCCCAGCGCGTGGGCGTGCTCGGGACGCTCGGCACCATCGCCTCCAACGCCTACCCCCGCGCCGTCGCGCAGCTCTCCACTCGGATCGAGGTGATCGGCCAGGCGGCGCCGCTGCTCGTGCCGCTGGTGGAGGAGGGCTGGCTCGAGGGGGACGTGCCCAGGCTCGCCGTGCGGCGCTACTTGGAGCCCCTGGTGGCGGCCGGGGTGGGCGCCTTGGTGCTGGGCTGTACCCACTACCCGCTGCTGCACGGCCTCATCGCGGAGGTGGCCACCGAGCTTCGCGGCGCTCCGCTCCCGGTCGTCGACAGCGCGGAGGCGACGGTGACCTTGGTGGAGGCCTGGATGAGGGAGGGCATCATCGGCCAACGGGCAGGTGGCGCGCTCGGGCGGCTGGAGCTGCTCGTCACCGACCGCCCCACGAGCTTCGCGGAGCAGGCCGGGAGGTTTCTGACGGAGCCGCTCCCGGAGGTCGAGCTGATCGAGCTCCGGCCCTGAGGGCGCAGGGGCCGGCGTGGCCCGCGTTGACAAGCGTGCCATGCTTACCGTATGACGGGCCCGGCGATTACCATGGCGGCGGAATTGCATGCCTGCGCAAGCGCCTTCGGTCTGGCTTGAATCACTGCGCTCAGTCGGGAGACCTCGGATGCGTCACGGTCATTGGTTCGCTATCGCGGTAGTGGTGATGGGGCAGGGGCTCGGCGCTTCCGTCGGGCTCGCGCAGGACGCGCCGCCGCCCGAGGCAGCGCCGCCGGCTCCGGGCGACGCCGAGGCCCCCGCTGCGCCTCCCGAGGGGACTCCGCCAGCAGCGCCGAGCGCCGAGGAGGAGCAGAAGAAGGCGGAGGAGCAGAAGAAGGCCGAGGAGGCGAAGCAGGCGGAGGAGCAGAAGAAGGCCGAGGAGGCGAGGCAGGCCGAGGCTGCCGCCGCTGCCGCCGCTGGACCCACGGTCGACGCGGCCGCGAGCGTGCCGCCCGAGGCGACGCCCGCGCCCGCGGCGGCTACGGCGGATCCGACGACCGATCGGGGCGCGAACGGCCCGGACGCCGATCCTTCGGGGAAGAAGCCGGCGTACGTGCGCTGGCGCGGGACCGCCTTCAACTGGTCGCACGGCCTCACCACCACGCTGGCGGGCGTCGGGCGTGACAACCAGAGCAGCAGCCACGAGGTCTACACCCAGGGCTACGCGATGAGCCTCAACTACTTCGTGGTCGACGACCCGGGGTTCAAGCTGCGCCTCGGCACCTCCGTGGGCTTCGACGTGGAGCTCACCAACAGCGACGTCACGACCACCCAGCGTGAGCCGCGGCTCCGCGATCTTCCGCTGACCATCGCCACGGGCTTCATCCCGCTCGCCAAGGGCGACAACCACTGGGGCTTCGGGATCACGCCGAATTTCACGGCGATCCTCCCCACCTCCCTGCCCTCACGCCGGCGCGGTGACTACGTCACCACCTCGCCGCGGCTGCTCGCGCTGGCGAGCTTCCCCATCTTGGGCGACGGCTCGGAGCACCTGAAGAGCGGCGCGCTCGCCCTCAGCGCCCGCTGGGATCACCGCTTCGGGCGCAGCTTGACCCCCACCAACGCGAGCTTCGAGCGCATTCGTCAGACCGACACCGGCGCCAGCTTCATCTCCGATCAGCTCTCGGGCCGGCGCATCGGCGACAACACCTTGCGCCTCGGGACCTCCCTGCTGCTGGAGGAGAGCTTCGGCACCTCCTCGCTCGCCCTCACCGGGGGCTTCAGCTACGCCGTCCAGTTCCTCCCGGACGTCACCGACAGCGGCTGCGACGTGACCATCACCACCGGGTGCGTGGATCTCCCCGTGGACTCCGAGGCGACCAAGACGCGCCGGATGGCGGGCTTCAACATCGGCGCGCAGTACTTCCCCACGGCGGAGTTCGGGATCGGCGTGGGCTACGAGAACAATGATCTGACGCTGCGCCCCGATGGCCGCCGCCGTAACGTCTTCTATTCGCCCGACGCCGCGTTTACCGCCGACATCACGGTGTCCATCGACGCCATCTACGAGCGCATGGTGGGTCCACCGCGCAAGGACGCGGTCGTCATCATGGGCAAGGGCGCCCCCGCGCGCCCTGCGGCGACGCGGCTCTACTGAAGCGATCGGGGCGGGAGCGGTCGCGACGCGCGCAGCGGCCGCGGCTAGCCGTCCAGGCGCGCGGCGCAGGCGCGCAAGATCGCCATCCGGACGGCGACGCCGCTGCTCACCTGCTGCAAGACGACGCTGCGTGGGCCGTCGGCGAGGGCGGAGGTCAGCTCCACCCCGCGGTTGATGGGCCCGGGGTGCATCACGAGGGCGTCCGGCTGGGCCAGCCGCAGGCGCGAGTCGTCGAGGCCGAAGGTCCGGGCGTACTCGCGCAGCGTGCTGAAGACGGCGCCGCTGATGCGCTCCTGCTGGATGCGCAGCATCATGATCACGTCGGCGCCCTCGAGCGCGGGCTCCAGGCGATCGAAGGTGGGGCAGCCGAGGGCGTCCAGCGGGCGAGGGAGCAGGGTGCGTGGCCCCGCGAGCCGCACCTCCGCCCCGAGCATGGGCAGCAGCAGCGCGTTCGAGCGCGCGACGCGGCTGTGGGCGATGTCGCCACAGATGGCCACCTTGAGGCCTTCGAGGCGCCCCTTGGCGCGGCGGAGGGTGAGGGCGTCGAGCAGCGCTTGGCTCGGGTGCTCGTGCATGCCGTCCCCCGCGTTGACGACGGCGGCGCGCAGCCTGGGGTGCGTGGCCAGGTGGTGCGCGGCGCCCGAGGCGGGGTGTCGGAGCACGACGATGTCTGCGTGCATCGCCTCGAGGTTGGCGACGGTGTCGGCCAGGGTCTCGCCCTTGGTGGCGCTGGAGGTCGCGGCGCTGAGGTTGAGGACGGTAGCGCCGAGGCGCCGCGCGGCGAGCTCGAAGGACGAGCGCGTGCGCGTGGAGGCCTCGTAGAACAGGTTGACGACCGTCTTGCCGGCCAGCGCGGCGGGGAGGGGCTCGCGGCGCTCGGCGGCGTCCAGCAGGGCTCCGGCGTCCTCGAGCAGCGCGAGGGCGCCCTCGCGTGACAGCTCTCGGATGGAGGTGAGGTGCGCCATGGAGGGAGCGGTCATCGCGGCCCGGACGCTACGCCTCCGGCTGCGGGCCGTCGAGAGCGGCCAGGGGGTGCGGGCGCTCGGGTGCCCGCTCGGGTCGGGTGGGATCTGGGCGGTGGGGCGCGCTACGGAGGGGAGGCGCCGGCGAGCGCCCTCAGTTGAGCCAAGGGCCGGGCTCCTCGTCGTCGCTGCGCGGCGGCGCCTTCCCGCCCTGCACCACGCGCAGGAGTGAGGCGGCGCGCCGGCGCTCCTGCGCCTCGCGCCGGGCTTGGGCGTCGAGGCGGCGCAGCTTACGCTGTAGCCACCACCGGCGCAGCGGCGAGGGCGTCCCTCCGCCCAGCAGCCAGCCCGCGAGCATGGCGCCGAAGGGCGCGAGCCGACCATGAGGCGCGTCTTCCAGGGCGATCACGGCGAGCAGGTTGAAGCCTACGGTGAGCCAGAGCAGCGTCTTGCCCGTGATGGGCAACACCATCATGAGGTGGAGCGTTCTTGCCTTGAAGTGCAGCGCCCAGGCGATGCTGATGGCGGAGACGACGGGCATCGCGCCGAACCAGTGCGCCGGCACGAGCCGCTGCCCCAGGCTGGGCCAGGCCAGCACGAACAGGAGCTGCACGAGGTAGGCGCTGAGCGCGCTCAGCCCGAGAAAGCCGAGGAAGCGTCGCGTGCCCCAGCTCTGCTCGAGCGACGGAGAGAGGAAGTAGAGGCCGAGCAGCGCGCCCAGGATGTGCCGCAGCGAGCCGGTCGGGACGTGGACGAGCGGCGCCGTGAGCAGCCGCCAGAGCTGCCCGTGGAGGATGTCGTCCACGTTGCCGGTGAGCGCGAAGAACAGCGCAGGATCCGCGCCGCCGAAGTTGATGGCGAGCGCGAGCGTCAGCCACACCGAGAACAACCCCAGCAGCACCGCGCGCAGGCCTGGCCCCGGCTTGGGGAAGCCGAAGCTGCTGAGCGTGGGGGTCGGGGGCATGGCGCCTCGGGTCGATGGCTCGAGGGCGCCGGCCCTCAGGGGGCGCTCGCGGCGGGCCGGGGTGCGCAGGGCCGCACGAAGACGGTCGCGGTGGGCCGCGCGTAGACGCCGTCCTCCACGCCGCCTCCGTCGCTCGAGGGCGTAGCGCCGACGCGGCCACAGTCGATCACCTGCAGGGGCGCGACGCGCTCCCCCGCCAGGTCCAGCATGCTGGCGCCGCCCGCCTGCTCGGGCCTCAGCTCCGTGGGGGCTCGATCATAGGTTTGGATCTCCGCGACGTAGCGGGCGTAGGGCGTGACGAAGGAGAAGCCGACGCCCCGATGACAGTCGATGGGGCCGGAGCTGAGCAGGCGCTGCTCCTGCGCTGGGGGCTGCGCTCCAGCGTCGGCGGCTGCGGTGAGCTCCGTCAAGGTGGCGACGTAGCTGCGCGGGGCGCCCTCACCCGCCGCGCAGCCGTCACGCTCCAGGAAGTCCACCGGATCCACGGCGACGAGCGTGGGCAGCGGGGTGCCCCCCTCGGACAGCCGAGCGTCTCCACAGGCGCTCGAGAGCAGCAGCGTGGAGAGGAGCCAGAGCCAGCGGGACACGGCGGCGTCTTTAGTGCAGAGCCGGGGTCTCCTCAAGCCGGCGTCAAGGGCTCCAGGCGCCCGGGCCGCTCAGCCGGCGTCGGAGCCCCCGCTCGCGCCCGCGCCGGCAGCGCCGCTCGCGCCGGCGTGGCCACCCGTGCCGGCGGCCCCGCTCGCGCCGGCAGCGCCGCTCGCCCCGGCAGCGCCGCTCGCGCCGGCAGCGCCGCTCACCCCGGCGTCGGGGAGCGGCTCCATCCCGTCGCTGGTCAGGAACGCGCAGGGCTCCACCTGCTCGGGTTGAGCGATGACGGCGCAGGCCGTCACGAGCCGCGTGCGGCCGAGCGAGGGCTCGAAGGTGGGGCAGTCCACCAAGGCGACGTCTTCTGCGTCCGTCGCGGCACGCACGCAGCGCGCCGCGGCCTCGAGCGTCTGGACGCACGCGCGCAGCTTGGAGCGGCTCGGCGCCTTGGAGACCCCCAAGCCATGGAGGCACTGGCCCTCGTAGAAGCGCTGACACGCCGCCACGTCGTCGACGTGGATGGGGCTGTCGGGGCCGCAGGCAGCCGCGGCGCTGCAGCGCGCCGCCTCGATCGCGCGGCAAGCGTCGACGCCGACGGCCTCGGGTGCGGCGCAGCCCGCGGCCACCCAGACGGGGAGGGACGCGGTGAAGACCAAGCACAGGGCGCGCAGCGGGGTCATGGTGGAAGGCACCAGGCTAGGTGTCATGCCACGCCTGGGCGTGGCAAGTAAGCTGGGGCCGTGCCCCCGCTCGGGTGAGCTGCTAGCTACGGGCGCGTGACCTCGTTGATGCTGCTGGCGGCGGGCCTCGGGACGCGGCTCCGGCCGCTCACGCTGGAGCGGCCCAAGCCGCTCGTGATGCTCGGCGACCGCCCGCTGCTGGGTCACGCGGTGGCCACCGCGCGCGCGGCGGGCCTGGAGCGCCTCGTCGTCAACGCGTTCCACCTGCCGGAGCAGATCCTCGCTTGGGGTCAGCGCGAGGGGGTCGAGGTGTCCGTGGAGTCGGAGCTGCTCGGGACCGCCGGCGGCGTCGCGCAGGCTCGCGCCAGGCTGACGCCGCCCTGCGTGGTGTGGAACGGCGACCTCCACGTGCCGGGCGCGCCGCTGCGCGCGCTGCTCGAGGCCGGGCACGACGCGGGGATCTGCCTCTTGGTCGCGCCGCGCCCGCGCGGTCAGGGGACGGTCGGGCTGAGCGCCGAGGGGCTCGTCGTGCGGCTCCGGGCGGAGCGCTTCGGGGTGGAGGCGAGCGGCGGCGACTACGTGGGGCTCGTGGGGCTCGACGGGGCGGCGCTCGACGAGCTGCCAGCCCGGGGCTGTCTCGTCGGAGACTTCTTCTTGCCCAGGCTGAGGGCGGGGCGACCCGTGAAGGCCTTGCCGTGGGCGGGGGCCTGGGCGGATCTCGGCGTGCCCGCCGCCTACCTCGAGCAGAACCTCGCCTGGCTGCGTGAGCGCGCCGCGAGCTGCTACGTCGCGCCGGGGGTCGAGCTGCCCCGAGCGGTGACCGCGACGCGGGTGCTCTTGGGGGAGGGGGTCCAGGTCCACGGCGCCGGCGAGCTCCGCGACGTCGTCGCCTGGCCTGGTGCCCGGGTCGTGGCGCCGCTCCGCCGCGCCATCGTGACGCCGACCCAGCTCCTCGCGGTCCCCGAGGAGCTCAGGGGGTGAACAGCTCGACCGCGAGCGCCGGCTCCCCGCTCGGGGTCGAGCCGCCCAGGACGGCGACCTGACCCGTCGGGAGCAGGAGGGACGTGCTGCCGAGGCGTGGCTCGCGCAGGGGCGCGGGCCTGAGCTGCTCCGCGTCGTACAGCACGGCGCCCGTCGCTTGGTCGTCTGCGCGGGCGCCGACGACCAGCACCTGGCCGGCGTCGAGGGGGTAGGCGCTCGCGGCGCTCAGCGGCACGCTGGGGCCCGCCGGCTCGAGGGTACAGCGGGCGCAGCCGAGGGGCAGCCGGACGCTCGCGGCGGGCGCCCCGTTCGGATCGAGCCCGCCCAAGCGCGCGAGCACCCCGTCCCCCACGACGGCGAGGGCGGCCCCGAGCGTGGGGTCGGGCGGGAACGGCAGCGGCGCGAAGCTGGTGGCGTCCTCGGCCAAGAGCTCGGCGCCCGCGCCGAGCGCGCTGCCTCCCACGACGACCAGGCCGCGGCCAGGGACCCAGAGCGCCGCGGCGCCCGCGCGAGGCGCCGTCAAGGATAGCGCAGAGAGGACGCCGTCGGTGTCGATCTTCAGGACGGCGCTGGTCGGCGCCGCGGGGCGCGTCCCCCCGACGAGGTAGAGCGCTCCCTGCGGCGTCGTGACGGCGGTACCCCCGGCGACGCGCTGGAAGCCGTCCAGCCCCTCGGGCGGCTCGAGCGCCGCCCCACCGCCGGCGTAGAGGTCGACGTAGAAGGCCCAGTCGGGCCCGACGACGACGCCGATCCAGTCGTCGAAGACGGCGAAGCTCTCGATGGAGCAGGGCGCGGAGGGACACGCGAGCCGCCCTGCGCTCGTGAGCGGCGCCCAGCCGCCGAGGTCGTAGCCGTCCGGCGCCGTCTCGCTGGTGGTGGAGGAGCTGACGACGTAGGCGAGCCGGCCGCCGACGACGGCGGCCAGGGGGCGGCTCTGCTGCGGGACCCCGAGGCGCCCGGGCGCGACGCCGAAGCGCCCCGTGCGCGCCACGTAGAGCGGGAGCGTCATCCCGGCCAGCCCGGTGGGGAGCAGCCCCAAGCTGCGGCCGCGCACCCGGACCCGTCCCTCGGCGTCGAGGCCGCTCAGCTCGTACCGGCCGGCGCCCCCCAGATCCAGCGCGACGCTCTCCACGGGGAGGGTGGGCTCCGCCAAGGTCCGCCGCGTTCCATCGCCCAGGAGCTTGTCGAACCGCGCGCTCGTGACGGCCGGCGCCTCCGTCCAGGTGGCCGCGTCCTCCCCGAGCACGATCCGAAAGCGACCGGGCTCGAGCGCCTCGTCGCTACAGCCTAGGCAGGAGACGAGCAGGAGGGGGACGGCCAGGCGCATGGGCCCCTCCCTACGCCAGCCCCGACCAGGCCGCCACGGCCCCGCTCGGTTCCTTCACGGCCCACGCTGGCCCGTGGGCCGGAGCACTTACAGAAATTGGGCCTCTCGCCTCCGGCTTCGCTAGAGCACAGGCTATCGGCGCTCATGGGTCTAGAAGAACAGCTACGCGGTCGTATCGAGGGTGTCCTGCAGGCGTGGGCCGCGGAGGGGCGCCTCGACGCGGCCGCGCTCGAGGGGCTCAAATTCGGGGTGGAGCCGCCGAAGCGCGGCGTCTCGGGCGCGCTCGCCAGCAACGTGGCGCTGGTGCTCGCCAAGCCGGCGAAGTTGCCGCCCCGGGAGCTGGCGGCTCGCTTGGCCGCGGCGCTCGAGGCGAGCCCGGAGGTCGCCTCGATCGAGATCGCGGGCCCCGGCTTCCTGAATTTCCAGCTGAGCGAGCTCGCCTACGCGCGGGTGCTGGGCGAGATCGCCGAGGCGGGGAGCGACTACGGTCGGGCGCCGGCCGCGAGCGGGCAGCGCGTCAACGTGGAATTCGTCAGCGCCAACCCGACGGGGCCGCTGGTCATCAGCCACGGGCGCGGCGCGGTGGTGGGGGACGTGGTGGCGCGGCTGCTCGAGGCCACCGGCGATCGCGTCACCCGCGA
>CAUJEM010000034.1 GCA_963169915.1 Myxococcota bacterium | reverse complement strand
GTGGCCCTCCTCGGCGTGGCGATCGCCCTACGCGCCGCCGGGCTCGGCTTTGGCTTGCCGGACTCCTTCCACCCGGACGAGTGGCGCGTGCTGGAGGTGGCGGCGCAGCTCCGTGGTCACCCGACCGCCTCCGTCGGCTTCTGGAACTACCCTCCGGCGCTGGCCGGGCTCGTGGCCGCGCTCGTCCCGCCGCGCGCGGGGATGCTCGGCGGTCGGGTGCTGGTGCTCTGCCTGGGGGTCGGCGCGGCGGGCGTCACCGGCTACGCTGCTCACCGCCTCGCCGGGCGGCGCGCGGGCCTCACGGCGCTCGCGCTCTCGGCGGTGTCGCCGCTGATGGTGGAGCAGAGCCGCTACCTCACCGTGGACGTGCCTACGGCCTTCGGCGCGGCGCTGGTGGCGCTGGCCACCGTGCAGCTCGCTCGCTCACCCAGCCTGACCCGGCACGCGCTGGCCGGCGCGGCGGTGGGCTGCTGCGCGGCGTTCAAGTACGTCGGCGCGCTGTCGGCGCTGGTGGTGGTCAGCGTCGTGATCCTCCAGGAGCCCCGGCGCGTGCGCCGCTGGGCGCCGCGCCTGCTGCTCGTGGGCGCCGCGGCGCTCGGGGTGTTCCTGCTGCTCAACCCCCCGGCGCTCGGCGACCTGGAGCGGCTCTGGCGAGCGCTGCTCGACGAGTATGGGCATTACGCCGTCAAGCGCGGCGGTGGCTACACCTCCGAGCGGGTCTGGTGGCACCTGCTCGCGTACACGGCGCTCTACGGGCTCACCCCCGTGGCGAGCCTGGCGCTCGTCGTCGGCGGCGTCTGCGGCGCGCCGTGGCGCTCGCGCGCGTGGCTGGCCGTGCTGCTCGGCGCGCTCGCTTGGGGGCTCTTCCTCGCCACGCGCAGCACGTTCTTCGCGCGCAACCTGGTCCACCTGCTGCCGCTGCTCGCGGTCGTGGCGGCCGTCGCCTTCGAGCGGCTGACCCAGCGGCTCCGCAGCGACGCGGCGTTCGGCGTGGCGCTCGCCGCGCTCGTGGCGCTCCCAGCGTGGCAGAGCGCTCGCTTCGCGCGCACCCTGACCCAGCCGGACACGCGGGAGCAGGCGGCGGACTGGCTCCGAGCGCACCTGCCGCCGGGCGCGCTGGTGCTCGTGGCGCCGAGCACTTACGAGCACTACCTGCCGCCAGCGCGGCGGCACGGCCACCCGCTGCGACAGGTGAGGGCCGGGACGCCGGTGAGCGAGCTGCGCGCCCAGGGTCAGTACGTCCTGGTCTCTTGGGGCAGCATGAGCCGCTACCTGCGGTCACCCACGGAGGAGCCGGAGCGCGTCGGCGAGCTGCGGCGCTGGTACGAGCAGCTCGCCGCCCACGCGCGGCTCGAGGCTCGCTTCGAGGCGCGCCCGGGGCCCGGCGCGGAGCTGTTCGGCGCCACCGTGGACATCTACCACGATCCGAAGCTCGAGCTCTGGCGGCTGGCGCCCTGAGCCTCGGCCTCCTCGAGCCGGCACGAGGCGCGCGGCCGAAGAGGCCACCCGGGCCCTGGGCGCGCGCCGAGGCTGCATGCCAGGCGCGGCGGACGCGCCTGCGGCGTGGGGACCGTGCGGTCAGGCGCCTGCCGTTGGTAGGGGGCTCGTTGGGGCGTCGCCGTCACGCGCCGTTGCGCGTAGGCTGGGGTGCATGGGGCGCGCTCGCGGCTGGGGGATGGTGGTGGTCGCGCTGGGCACGAGCGCGCTCGGGAACTCGTGTCGGTCCGGGTCGCCGCCCAGCTCCCCCGCAGGGCTCGGCGACCCTGCGGGTGCGCGCGCGCCGAGCCCGGGAGCCGTGAGCGCCGACGCGGCGCGCTGCGCGGGCTGCGCGCGCGGCGTCCTCGCGCGCTCCGGGGCCGGCCGGGCGCGCCCCCCGCTGGCCCCTGCGCGCGGCGCCGCGCGCGACGATGGGCTCGCGGCGCACCTCGAGCGGCACTGCGCGCGGACGCTCGCGCTGCGGGACACCGGGGACGTGCGGCGTCGCTACGCGGAGCTCATCGCCGAGGCGCCGCGCGGCTGCGCGTGGCTCGACCACCTCACCGACGACGCGCTGAGCCCTCGCGGGCGCCGCGCGGACGGCGCGGCGTGCAGCACTGGACTCCAGTGTCGCTCGGGGGCGTGCAGCCTCACGCTCGCGGGCTGCGGCGCCTGCGTGCCGGCAGACCAGCCGCTCGGCGCGCCCTGCGGCGGCGGGCAGAGCGCGTCGCCGCTCCTCCACGAGTGCGCGCGGGGCCTCTACTGTCGTCCCCAGGAGCCGCGCGGGGGGCGCGTGGAGCGCGGCACCTGCGCTGCCCTGCCTGCGGAGGGCGCAGCGTGCGAGCAGGGCTTTCTCTGCGCGGAGGGGCTGCGCTGCGACGCCGGCTCGCGCTGCGTGGCGCGGGGCCGGAGCGGTGAGCCCTGCGCCGCGTCGAGTGCCTGTCGCGACGGGCTGTGGTGCGTGGCGGGGCGCTGCGCGTCCGAGGTGCCCGGCTTGGGTGCGGCGTGCACGGACCTGTGCCAGGGGGGGGCGCTCTGCGTCGACGGGCGCTGTCGCGAGCGGGGAGCGCACGCGGCGGGTGAGCGCTGCGAGGATCTGTTCGCGCGCTGTGTGCCGGGGCACGCCTGCCGCCCGGATGCTGCGCGGCGCGCGCTCACGTGTCAGCCGGTGCGTCCTGTCCGCGAGGCTTGCGAGAGCGCGCTCCACTGCGGCTCGCTCGTCTGCGCCGAGGGCCGCTGCGCCGTCGGCACGCAGGGCGGCGCCTGCACCTTTCCCACGGACTGTGAGGGCGGTGAGTGCACGCCGCACGGCGCCTGCACGCCTACGCCGCGGGCCAGTGAGGGGGCGGCGTGCGCCAGCTCCGAGGCATGTCGTGCCGGGCTCTACTGCGTGCGCGGGCGCTGCGAGCCACCTGCGGACGTGGGGGCGCCCTGCGTCGCGCTGCCGCATGGGCTGACGGACGGCCTCGTGGCGGCGCTGTGGCGCCTCGATCTCCCGCCGCTGCCGCGCCTCGAGCTCCCCGCCGGTGTGCTCGCCGAGCGACCGTGCGAGGCGCCGTACGCTGCCTGCGTGCAGGGGCGCTGCATGGACCGCGCTCAGGAGTGCCGCTAGCCGCCGGCGCCTCCCGCGTCCCCCGGCCGCCCCTCTGGCCACGGTGCCGGGTCCACCCTAGGCTTGGGTGCATGACGGAGTTTCCCTCTCTCGCTCAGCGGCGCGCGCTCACCGAGCGCTACGCCGCGCTCGTCGCCGCGCTCGCGGAGGAGCTGGGACAGCGCCCGCTGGTGCTCCCGACGGGCGCGTTCTTTCCCGACACCTTCACGGGAGACCAAGCGTCGGTCCAGCGCTTCGTGGCGCGCCTGCAGGAGCACGCCGGGATGACGGACGTGCCCATCGAGGTGATGCTCGTCGGGCAGGTGGCGGGCGGTGCAGGGAGCTGCGGCTCGAGCGGTGGCTGCTGTGGTGGCCCGGTCGTCTCGAAGGATGGCAGCTTGCCCCGCGTGGTAGAGCAGGGGGAGGGCTGGCTGCTGCAAGTGCCAGCGGAAGAGGTGAGCCACCCGACGCTCTTCGCCGCGCAGCTCGCGCGAGCGCTGGGGCTCATCTTCTTGCAGGAGGTGCTGCCGGAGGGCGAGGAGCCCGAGCCGCCGCTCGCGGTCTCCCTGGAGCTCACGGCGGTGGCGCTGGGCTTCGGGGTGCTGCTGCTGGAGGCCTCGCACGTGTACCGTAAATCGTGCGGGGGGCCGTCGGTGTCGAGCTTCACGGAGCTCGATCCGGCCAGCCTGGCGCTCGCCACCGCGCTGTTCATCGAGCAGGCGGGGCACGGCGCGCGGCCGGCGCTCAAGGCCTTGGCGGTCACGCAGCGGGAGCTGCTCGAGCGCTCCCTCGCGTGGGTCCGCTCCAACCGCGCGCTGGTCGACGCGCTCAGGAGCATGCCGGAGAGCGTCGCCCTCGGGATGATCGACGTCCGCGAGGAGCGCCCGTGGCTGGCCCGCGTGCTCGGGGCCTAGCGCCCTGAGGGTCGCCGAGCCCTCGCCGCGCCGGGCGGAGATCTGCTAGGGTGCCGAGCACCCCGCTACGTCATGGCCGTCGCTCAAGGTACCTGCCCGTCGTGTGGCGCCTCCATCGAATTCGGCGTTGGCTCGTCCATCGCCAAGGTGTGCGAGTACTGCCGCTCCACCGTGGTCCGCAGCGACCGCGGCTTGGAGAACCTCGGCCGCTGCGCGGAGCTCGTCAACACACCCTCGCTCATCGAGGTGGGCGACACCGGCACCTTGGGAGGTCGCCCCTTCCGGGTCATGGGCAGGGTCCAGCTCAACCACGGCCGCGGCCCCTGGGACGAATACTACGTCTCTTTCGACTACGGGCGGAGCTGGGGCTGGCTCGCCTATGCCCAGGGGCAGTGGTACGCCACCTCGCAGGTCTCCGGGCTCGCGGTCCCGGGCTACCAAGAGCTGCGGCCGGAGCTGGACGTGCCCCTCGGCCAGCAGTGGTTCCGCGTCGCGGAGGTGAAGTCTGGCACCATCGTCAGCGCGGAGGGGGAGCTGCCGGAGGCGTTCCCGGCGGGCTTCACGCGCTACTACGCGGACTGCTACGCGGCGGGGGGCGGCTTCGCCACGCTGGACTACGGCGACGGCACGAAGCCCTACACGGTCTTCATTGGCTACGTGTTCTCGGAGTCGCAGCTCAAGGTAGAACAGCAGGGCCCGCGGAGCATCCACAAGGTCAAGGCGGCGTCCATCAAGTGCGCCAACTGCGGCGGGGACGTGCCCAAGCTCTCCGGGGAGCGCGCCACGCGGGTGGGCTGTCCCTACTGCGGCGCGGTCAACGACATCGCGCTGCAGCAGGTCGTGGCCCAGCAGGAGCGGCTCATGCAGCAGCCGCTCATCCCCATCGGCGCGCGCGGCGTCTTCGACGGCGTGGAGTACATCACCATCGCCAGCATCCGGCGCGGCGCCATGTTCGGGGACGACGACGACCTCGAGCACTTCTCGTGGGAGGAGTTCCTGCTCTGGAGCGAGGGCATCGGCTACCGCTGGCTCGTCAAGGACGAGACCTCGTGGATGTGGGTGATGCCGGTCAACGTGGCGGAGCTGGATCTCAGCCAGGCGCACGCTGCGGTGAGCTGGGGCGGGCGCAGCTTTGCCAAGCGCAACGCGCAAGACGCCACCGTGGAGTACGTCCTGGGCGAGGTCTACTGGAAGGTGGAGCTCGGTGACAAAGTAGACGTCGCGGACTACGTGAACGGCACGGACGTGCTCTCCAGGGAGTCCAGCGACGGGGAGGTCATTTGGAGCTACTCCACGCAGGTGCCGTGGCCCGTGCTCGCGCAGGCCTTCAACTTGCCGCTGGACTCACCCGCCGGAAAATTCGACGCGTCGAGCAGCAGCAGCAGCAGCGACAGCTCGAGCGGTGGTGGGGTGTGGGGGACCATCGCGCTGGTCGTGGTGCTCATCGCCTGCGGCGCGTGCGTCGGCTTCCTCCAAGACTCGGACGGTGGAGGCGGTGGGGTCGTTGGTGGCTCGGGCGTCTTCACCGGTGGCAAGTAGCGCGGCTCCTCCGCCGCCAGGCTACGGCCCCCTCACGCCCGCCGCGTCCTCTGGCAGCAGGGGCACGGACGCGTGGCGGGCGCTGCTCCCGCTCGCGCTCGTCGGCGGGACCTTGGGCCTCGCGGCCTGGGAGCTGTCGGTCGCGCGCCCGGAGCGCTACTTCGTGGCGGGGCTCGGCCCAGGGCGAGTCGCGTGGTGGGCGCTGACCCTCGCCCTCGGCGCGCTGGGGGCGGTCTCGGCCCGCCGCGTCGCTGAGCAGGCCCGGGCTTGGGGGCTGGCGGCGGCGCTGCTCGGGGTGGGCTGGGGTGAGCTGCTCGGGGCGCTCGCCGGCTGGTACGGCTTCGGGGGCGGGTGGCTGGTGGGCGGGCTCAGCGGCGCTACGGCGCTCGGCGCCTTCTCGTTGGGGGCGGCGCTGGCGCTGCTCACGGGGCGCTGGCTGCGCGCGGCCGTCGCGCTCGGGCTGGTGGCGACGCTCACGCATCCCCTCGTCGCGCTGGTGGCTTGGCTGAGCGTCGGCTTGGGCGCGTCGTTGCTCCTGACGCTGGGCACGCTGCGCGCGCCGCTCCTGCTCGCCGCGCTGCTGGCCGTGCTGGCGGTGCAGAGCCTCCAGGTGCTCGGCTGGCTGGGCGCCGCCGTGAGCCAGCGGGCGCGCCGGTGGGTGCGCTGGGGCAGCGGCCTGACCTTGGTGAGCGCGGTGGCGCTGTTCGCGCTCAGCCTGCGCTGGCTACCGCGCTGGGAGCACGAGCTCCACCCGAATGACGTGGTCTGGGCGTCGATCGACGACGACCGCCGGATCGTCGTGACCTCGGGGCAAGACACGCTCGAGCTGTTCGTGGACGGACGCTGGCGCGGCTCGAGCGCCGCGGAGGCGCGCTATTTCGACGCGCTGACGGCGCAGCTCCCCGCCCAGGCGCGCCGCGTGCTGCTCCTGGGTGGAGGGACGGGGCGGGCCGAGGCGCGGCTGCTCGCGCACGAGGGCGTGACGGAGCTGGTGAGCGTCTGCCCGGAGCCGGGGCTCTTCGAGCTCGTGACGCGCTCGGCCTGGGGCCGTGCCCAGGGGCTCGACCGCCTGCGCCGGGACCCACGGCTCACCCTCCTGGAAGACGAGGCCCTCCCCTGGCTCCTGAGCGAGCCGGCGCAGCCCCGCTGGGACGCCATCGTGGTGGACTTGCCCGAGCCCACGGTGGCTCGCCACGGGATGCACTACACGCGCTTCTTCTATCGGCAGCTCGCGCTGCGGCTCGCGGAGGGCGGAGTGCTCACGCAGGCGACCTTCAGCGCGTTTCGCAGCCCCGAGATGGTCGCCAACGTGCGCGCCACCGCGGAGGCGGCGGGCTTGGTCACTCGCGTGGTGCGCGCGGCGGTGCCCACCGCGGGCGAGCAGAGCTTCCTCGTCGCCGCGCGGCGCGCCGACTGGCTCCCGCAGCCGCTGCAGGCGCTGGACCACGTGCCGCTGGACTCCCAGGCTAGCGCCGTGAGCCGCCCCAGCACCCTGTCCTCCCAGCGGGTGGTCGAGCTGCTCACCGAGGCGCTCGAGCGCGAGCGCCGCTGAGGCGCTGCCCGCCTGAGACGGCGGGTTTGCTCGGAAAAACCGCGAGGGGCATCTTCCCCACGGCGCCCCCGGATGCTACCTGGACGGCCTCGCCCGGCCACAGGCGTCGGGCCTAGCACGAGCGAGCGCGCGTATGAGTGGACATTCCAAGTGGGCAACCATCAAGCGGAAGAAGGGCGCGCTCGATGCGGCGCGCGGCAAGGTCTTCACCAAGCTCATCCGTGAGATCGTCACGGCGGCGCGGATGGGCGGCGGAGATCCTTCCGGGAACGCGCGGCTACGCAAGGCCATCGAGGACGCCAAGGCGCAGCAGATGCCGGCGGACACCATCAAGCGCGCGCAGCAGCGCGGCGCCGGCACCCTCGAGGGCGCCAGCTACGAAGACGTCCTCTACGAGGGGACGGGGCCGGGCGGCTCACTGTTTCTCGTGGAGGGCAGCACGGACAACCGCAACCGCACGGCCGCGGAGATCCGCAAGGCCTTCGAGCGTCACGGGGGCGTGATGGGGGGCGCGGGCGCCGCGGCCTGGGCCTTCGATCGGCTGGGGACCTTGAGCTTCGACAAAGCGGTGGTCACTGAAGATCAGCTCATGGAAGCCGCGCTGGGCGCGGGCGCCGAGGACTACCGCGACGAGGGCGAGGCCTGGGTGGTCTACACCGCGCCGGAGGACTTCGACCGAGTGCTCGCCGCCTTCACGGAGTCCAAGCTACCCATCGTAGAGAGCCAGATCGCCTACGTGCCCAAGAACAAGAAGCTGCTCACCGGGAGGGACGCGGAGGTGGCGCTCAACCTGTCCGAGGCGCTGGACGACCACGACGACGTCCAGAACGTGTTTTCGGATTTCGATCTCTCGGAAGAAGAGCTCTCCAAGCTCAGCGAGTGAGCCCCGCGCGGCGCTGGCTCAGAGGCCTGGCAGCCTGAGCTGCACGGTGGAGAAATACGCAAAGGCGGCGTGCGCGACGATGACCGGCGGCAGGCGCTGCTGGCGCGCGGCGAAGAAGCTCCAGGGGAGCCCCGCGGCCAGCGCCGCGAGCGGGAGCAGCGGGTTGGGCCCCGCCGTGGGGTCGGCCAGCATGAACGACGTCGGGACGAGCGCCAAGGGGTAGAGCAGGGCGGCGGCCAGCCAGGCGCGGCGCCAGCCTACACGCTCTGCCAGCGCGTCGAGCAGCAGCCCGCGCCAGCTCAGCTCCTCCAAGGTGGCGATGGCGACGACGACGAGCACGATGCCCCAGCGACGCTCCAGGAGCAGGCCAGAGCCAAGCTGGGAGAAGATACGCAAGAGCCACGCCTGCTCCGCAGATCCGGGCGGCGTCAGCTTGGCCTGGACGGCGATGGACCCAAACAAGAGCGCCATCGCCATCAGCGCGGCGAGCGAGAGATCTCCCCAGCGCGGCTGGAGTCGCTCGAGCAGGCTCCCCTCGTCCCAGCACCGGTAGACGTAGTAGCCGCCGAGCACGAGGTGGGGCAGCAGCAGCAGGAGCCAGAACCAAGGCGTCTGCGCGAGCGCCGGATGGAAGGCCGCCGTGGTGCAGCCCATGGTACCGAAGAACACGGCAGCGGCGCGCTTCATGCCGTCCTCGCGAGCCAGCTCCCCAGCTCCGTGAGCAACACGTCCGCCAGCTCGGCCTTGCTCATGGCGGGGAGCCAGCGATGAGCTGCTGCGTCCACGAGCGCCACGCGGTTGTCGTCGCGCCCGAGCGACTCACTGGCGTGATTGACCACCACCAGGTCGCAGCGCTTTCTCTGGAGCTTACCGCGCGCCAGCTGCACCATGGATTGGTCGTCGCCGGTCTCCACCGCGAAGCCCACGAGGACGGGGCGCGCGCCGTGGCGCCGCGCCCCGAGGCCCGCCAGCAAATCCGGGTTGGCGACCAGCTGGAGCGCCTGCGACTCCGCTTGACGCTTGAGCTTCTGGGGCGCCAGCTCCGCCGGCCGGTAGTCCGCGACCGCGGCGCTCATCACGACGGCGTCCGCGCGGTCCGCGCGCTCCAGCAGCGCACGCTCCATCTCGAGCGCGCTGCGGACGTCGATGCGCTCGACGCCGAGGGGGGTGGCGAGCCGGACGGGCCCCGCCAGGAGCGTGACCTGCGCGCCGCGCTCGACCGCGCGGCGCGCGATGGCAAAGCCCATCTTCCCGCTCGACCGGTTGCCGACGAAGCGCACGGGATCGAGATCTTCCACGGTGGGCCCCGCCGTTACCAGCAGCCGCACGCCGGCGAGATCCTGGGGTGAGAGGCTGGCGATCACCGCCTCCAGGAGCTCCTCCGGCTCGAGCATCCGTCCGAAGCCCTCGTCCCCCGACGCGACGACGCCGTGCCGGGGCCCCAGCAGGCGCGCTCGCCCGTGGCGCTCCAGGGTGGCGACGTTGGCTTGGGTCGCCGGGTGCTCCCACATGCTGGGGTGCATGGCCGGCGCGAGCAGCAGCGGACAGCGGCTGGCGAGGGCGGTGGCGGTGAGCAGATCATCGGCGCGACCGCCGGCGAGCCGCGCCAAGAGATCGGCCGTCGTGGGGGCGATGATGATGAGGTCGCTGTCACGCGCCAGCTCGACGTGTCGCTCCCCGCCGTGGTCCGCGTCCCACATCTGCGTGAAGGCGGGCCGCCCGGTGAGCCCGGAGAAGGTGGCGCGCCCGACGAACTGCTCGGCGCTCCGGGTCAAGACGGGCTGGACCTGGGCGCCCTCGCCGAGCAGGAGCCGGGCGAGCAGCACGGCCTTGTAGGCGGCGATGCTGCCGCTGACGCCGAGGGTCACGCGCTTACCGGAGAGCCTGAGGGACATCGCCGGCAGTCTAGTGCAGGAAAGGCAGGCTTCGCCCAGAGTCTCGCGAGCCGGTCGCCGCAGCGTCGCTCGCGGTGGCCCGAATCCGTGGGGGAGCGCTTGCTGGCGGGCAGGGTTCGGGGCAAGAGGCGCCCATGCTCGTCCTTGCCGGTGCCGCCGCGTTGACCCCCGCTCGCCTCGAACAGCGCCTCGAGGCCCTGCGTCGCTTGCGGCCTGGGCTTCGGCGGGTCCACGCCGCCCACCTCTATTTGTTGGAGCTGCAGCGCGAGCTCACGCCCGAGGAGCGCGCCAAGGCCGAGGCCCTGCTGCGGTACGGTGGGCTCCCGGCCGAGCACCACGCGGAGGGCTGGTCCTTGCTGGTGACGCCGCGCCTGGGGACCGTCTCGCCTTGGTCGAGCAAGGCGACGGAGATCTTCCACAACTGTGGGCTCGAGGTGGTCGTGCGCGTGGAGCGCGCCGTCCGCTGGAGCTTCGTCGGTGAGGTGGAGGACGGCGCAGATCTGCGCGCGGCCCTGCACGACCGGATGACGCAGTCCGTGCTCCACGCGGAGGCGGAGGCGGAGGCGCTGTTCCAG
The DNA here is from genome assembly GCA_963169915.1 of Myxococcota bacterium. Classification (GTDB taxonomy): domain Bacteria; phylum Myxococcota_A; class Polyangia; order Polyangiales; family Polyangiaceae; genus JADLEQ01. Next base: position 19,019 of record CAUJEM010000034.1, on the reverse strand, counting down.
AGCGCCGCCCCGCGCCCCCTGCGGGTCATCGCGCTGGGCGCCGACGCCCCCGCCGCCCTGAGGCGAGCCGACGAAGCGCTGGGCCTCGTGCTGGCTCCGGATGAAATCGACTACCTGGCGGAGGCCTACGGGCAGCTCGGCCGTGATCCCACGGACGTCGAGCTGATGATGTTCGCGCAGGCCAACAGCGAGCACTGCCGGCACAAGATCTTCAACGCCGCCTTCAGCATCGACGGGGAGCCGCAGCAGCAGTCCCTATTTTCCATGATCCGCCAGAGCACCCAGGCGAGCCCGGGAGGTGTGCTCAGCGCGTACAGCGACAACGCGGCGGTGATGGAGGGGCACGAGGCGAGCCGCTTCTTCGTGGAGCCCGAGGGCCGTCGCTACCACTACGTGCGGGAGTCCGCGCCCATCTTGATGAAGGTGGAGACGCACAACCACCCCACCGCCATCGCGCCGTTCGCGGGCGCCGCGACCGGCTCTGGAGGGGAGATCCGCGATGAGAGCGCCACCGGGCGCGGCAGCAAGGCCAAGGTGGGGCTCACCGGCTTCAGCGTCTCCAACCTCGAGCTGCCGAGCTTACCCCAGCCCTGGGAGACCCCCTACGGCAAGCCGGACCGCATCGCGTCGGCGCTCGACATCATGCTGGAGGCGCCGATCGGCGGCGCCGCGTACAACAATGAGTTCGGGCGCCCCAACCTGTGCGGCTACTTCCGCAGCTTCGAGCTGGACGCCCCCGGCCCCGCCGGGGTGGAGCGCCGCGGCTACCACAAGCCCATCATGATAGCGGGAGGCTACGGCCACGTGCGCCCCATGCACGTGAAGAAAGGGAAGATCCCCGTGGGGGCGCCGCTGGTCGTGCTGGGGGGCCCCGCCATGCTCATCGGCCTCGGCGGCGGCGCGGCCTCGTCGGTGGCGGCGGGCAGCTCCTCCGCGGAGCTGGATTTCGCGAGCGTGCAGCGAGACAACGCAGAGATCCAGCGGCGCTGCCAGGAGGTCATCGACGCCTGCTCCGCCTTGGGAGGAGACACGCCCATCGTCAGCATCCACGACGTGGGAGCCGGCGGCCTCTCCAACGCCCTGCCGGAGCTCGTCCACGAGAGTCGCCGAGGCGCGCGCCTGCAGCTCCGGGACATCCCGAGCGCGGAGCCGGGGATGAGCCCGCTCGAGCTGTGGTGCAATGAGTCCCAAGAGCGCTACGTCCTGGCGCTCGAGCCCTCGCGGCTCGCGGCCTTCGAGGCCATCTGTCGGCGTGAGCGCGCGCCCTTCGCGGTCCTCGGCACCGCCACGGACGACGGGACCCTGCTGGTGGAGGACCGGCTGCTCGGGACGACGCCCATCGCGCTGCCGCTGGAGCTGCTGCTCGGCAAGCCCCCCAGGATGCAGCGGGACGCCGCGCGCGGGAGCTTCACCCCCGAGCCCTTCTCCAGCGAGGGGCTCGAGCTAGGCGAGGCGCTGACGCGCGTGCTGCAGCTCCCGGCGGTGGCCGACAAGAGCTTCCTCATCACCATCGGTGACCGGAGCGTGTCGGGCCTCATCGCGCGGGATCAGCTCGTGGGCCCCTGGCAGGTGCCCGTGGCAGACTGTGGGGTCACCTGCACGGGCTTCGAGGGCTACACCGGGGAGGCGATGGCCATGGGCGAGCGCGCCCCCGTCGCGCTGCTCAGCGCCGGCGCGAGCGCGCGGCTCGCGGTCGCGGAGGCCTTGCTCAACCTCGCCGCGGCGCCCGTCGCGCAGCTCGGCGACGTGAAGCTCTCGGCCAACTGGATGGCGGCCGCGGGGCACCCCGGCGAGGACGCGCGCCTCTACGAGGCCGTGCGCGCGGTCGGCGTGGAGCTGTGTCCAGCGCTCGGCGTCGCCATCCCCGTCGGGAAAGATTCCCTCTCCATGCGCACGGCGTGGACGGAGGCGGGGCAGGCGCGGAGCGTCACCGCGCCCCTGTCGCTCGTGGTGAGCGCCTTCGCGAAGGTGACGGACGTGCGCCAGACGCTCACCCCGGAGCTGCGCCGTGGGCTCGGCGACACCCGACTGTGGCTCATCGACCTGAGCGGTGGCCAGCAGCGGCTCGGAGGGTCGGCGCTCGCCCAGGTCTACGGCAAGGTGGGCGCCACGGCGCCGGATCTGGACGCCCCCGAGCGGCTCCGCGCGCTCTACGCCGCGCTGCCGGAGCTGCGCGCGCAGGGGCTGCTCCACGCCTACCACGACGTGTCGGACGGTGGGCTCGTCGTCACCCTGCTGGAGATGGCCTTCGCGAGCGGCGTCGGCTTGGACGTGGAGCTCGGTGAGCTCGGCGGTGACGTCTTCGGCGCCTTGTTCGCGGAGGAGCTGGGCGTCGTGGTGCAGGTGAGGCAGCGGGACGAGGGCGCGCTGCGCGAGCTGCTCGCCCGGCACGGGCTCGCGCAGCTCGCGCACCCGGTCGCCACGCCGCGGGACGACGAGCGCGTGGTGCTGCGCCGGCAGGGCGCGACGCTCTTCGAGGCGTCGCGGTTCGAGCTCCGCGCGCTGTGGTCGAGCACCACCCACGCCATCGCGCGGCTGCGCGATCACGTCCCCTCCGTGGAGCAAGAGCACGCCGCGCGCCTGTCGCGGGAGGAGCCCGGCTTGAGCGCCGTGGTCGGCTTCGAGCTGGAGGAGGACGTCGCGGCGCCGTTCATCGGCCGCGGCGCGCGGCCGAGGGTCGCTGTGCTGCGCGAGCAGGGGGTCAACGGTCAGGTGGAGATGGCGGCGGCGCTCGACCGCGCGGGTTTCGAGGCGGTGGACGTCCACATGACGGACGTCCACTCCGGGAGGGTGGAGCTCGCGGGCTTTCAGGGGCTCGCCATCTGCGGCGGCTTCTCGTACGGCGACGTGCTGGGCGCCGGGGAGGGCTGGGCGAAGTCCATCTTGTTCCGCGAGGGCACAAGGCGGCAGTTCCAGCGGTTCTTCGAGCGCCCAGACACCTTCACGCTCGGCGTCTGCAATGGCTGCCAGATGCTCTCCGCCTTGAGGGAGCTGGTGCCGGGCGCCGAGGACTGGCCCAGCTTCGTGCGCAACCGCTCCGAGCAGTTCGAGGCGCGCCTGGTGCTGGTGGAGATCGCAGAGAGCCCCTCGGTGCTCCTGCGCGGGATGGAGGGCTCGCGGCTCCCCGTGGTCGTCGCGCATGGTGAGGGGCGCGCGCGCTTCGCGGCGGACGAGCAGCGCGTACGGCTCGAGCGCGCGGCGCTCGTGGCCGGTCGCTACGTCGATCATTTCGGGAGCCCGACGGAGCGCTACCCGTTCAACCCGAACGGCTCCCCCGGCGGGCTCTGCGCGCTCACCACGCCCGACGGACGCGTCACCATCATGATGCCGCACCCGGAGCGGGTCTTTCGTACGGTGCAGCACTCGTGGCACCCGCGCGCGTGGGGTGAGGACGGCCCGTGGCTACGGCTGTTCCGCAACGCGCGGGTGTTCGTGGGCTGAGACGGGGGAGCGCAGGCGTTGACGGACGGGCATGCGTATGGTGGATCAGCCCCCATGAGCTCGAGCTGGCAGGTCGTTTCGGGAGGCAGAGGGTACGTCGCAGGGGCGAGGCGCGCGGCGTGGGATGGCGTCGCGGTGCTCGTCGCCCTGCTGGTGGCGCTGGGCTGCGGCGCGGAGGGAGGTAGCTCTCCAGGAGCTGGAGGAGCTGGAGGAGCTGGAGGCACGGGGGGCCAGGGTGGTTGCGTCGAAGGGGAGACCACCACGGTCGCGTGCGGCTCGAGTGGAGCGGGGGTGCAGCAGCGTGTTTGCTCTGCTGGTCAGTGGGTGGACGTGGGCGGCTGCTCCGGTGACACCGTCTGCACGGACGGGACGACGCGGACCCTGCGCTGTGGCGCGCGTGGCCTGGGCCGACAGCAGCAGGCGTGCGTTGCGGGGCGTTGGGAAGATCGGGAGGCGTGCGAGGAGACCTGTTCAGAGGGAGCGGTCACGGTCGGTTCCTGCGGGTCGGCGTTGGGCGGAGCGGGGCGCTACACGTGCAGTCAGGGCGCGTGGACGCTAGGGGATTGCGTGGAAGCCGGCCGAATCGCGGCCGGAGAGGGGCACACCTGTGGGCTGGATGCCGTCGACGCGGTCTGGTGCGTGGGGGCGAACGACGTGGGACAGCTCGGTGACGGCTCCACGGACGAGCGGCTTCGCCCGGCTGCCGTCAGCATGCTTCCGAAGGCGACCTGGGTGGCGACGGGAGAGCGTCACGGCTGCGCCGTCGTGCAGGGAGGCCGGGCGTGGTGTTGGGGTGACAACCAGTATGGTCAGCTCGGCGACCAGTCGAGAGAGAACCGGCTGCAACCCGTGACGGTTGCCTCGCTGGAGGGCGTCACGCAGATCGTGGCCGGGCGAGAGCACACCTGCGCGCTGACGGATGGCGCCGGTGTGTGGTGCTGGGGTGACAACACGCAGGGCCAGCTCGGCCGTGAGGTGGGGGCGCGGAGCCTGAAGCCGGTTCAGGCGCTCGCGGACGTCAGGCTGGTGTCGCTCGCGGCCGGTGAGGCCCACACTTGCGCGGTGACCTTCGGTGGTGAGGTGTGGTGCTGGGGCAACAACGGTCACGGGCAGCTGGGCGTGCACTCCAAGAGCGGCCATCGGACCACCCCCGGCGTGGTCCCCGGTCTGACGGACGCCGTCGTCGTTGAGGCTGGAAGCGAGCACACCTGTGCCCTCAGGGGCGACGGCGGCGTCTGGTGCTGGGGTGACGGGCAAGACGGGCAAGCGGGCGGCAGCACCGAGCTGGCCGAGGTGAAGCCCGGCAGCGTGACGGGCGTCAGTGGTGCCGTGGGGCTTGCCGCAGGGGGCCGTCATAGCTGCGCCTCACTGGGCGACGGGACGACCTGGTGCTGGGGTGACAACCAGTGGGGGCAGCTGGGTAATGGCAGCACCTCGCGCAGCGGTTCACCAGTGCTCGTGCGGGAGGCGGCGAGGGCCAAGGCCCTGACGGCAGGGCATGGGCACAGCTGCGTGCAGGACGCAGCAGCGGGTGTCCAGTGCTGGGGGTTCAACGATCGCGGCCAGCTCGGCAACGGCCCAGACCCGCGGTCCACGAGCCCGGTGAGGGTCCCGGGCCTCACGGCGGTGCAGACCGTGGCTGGCGGCGAAGACCACTCGTGCGCGCTGAGCGCCAGCGGTGCGGTACACTGCTGGGGAGGCAACAGCTACGGGCAGATTGGCGCCGGAGACAGCCGCCGCGAGGCCTGGGCGCCACAAGCCGTCATCGGTTTGTCAGACGCTCGCGCGATCTCCTCCGGGCGGGCGCACAGTTGCGCCATCAAGGCCGACGGCACCGTCCGGTGCTGGGGCTACAACTTCCATGGGCAGCTTGGTGATGCTACTGATGACATGCGCGCGGAGCCCGTCGCGGTGACGGGGCTCACGGACGTCACGGCGGTGGTAGCCGGCTGGGGCCACAGCTGCGCTTGCACACACTCCGGGGAGGTGTGGTGCTGGGGCAACAACGAGAGAGGGCAGCTCGGCGATGGCAGCACGACCGTTCGCCGCCAGCCGGTCAGGGTCAGCGGCTTGACCGGCGCCACCGACGTGACCGCGGGTGCGGAGCACAGCTGCGCCGTCACTGGAGCTGGTGAGGTGTGGTGTTGGGGTTCCAATGACGACGGGCAGCTCGGCACGGGCACGGACGTCGCCAGTCTCGTGCCCGTGAAAGTGGACGGGCTGACGGGCATGCAGAAGGTGTCGTCAGGGATGGTCAGCACCTGCGCGCTCAGCGGGGGCGGGAGCGTCGTTTGTTGGGGAGAGCGGTTTGACTCCGCAGGTCGTGATCGGAGCCCTGTCGAGGTCGGCGGTCTCATGAACGTGACGTCGCTCTCCGTAGGGGGCTATCACGCTTGCGCGGCGACCTCGGCGGGGGCCGGATGGTGCTGGGGCTCCAACTCGGACGGAGAGCTGGGCGACGGAAGCCTGACCTCCAGCGCGACACCGGTCCGCGTGCAGGGGCTGCCAGGACTGGCTCGAGTTGCTGGGGGGCATGAGCACAGCTGCGCCGTCGACCAGGCCGGCGACGTCTGGTGCTGGGGCAACGATGAGCTGGGGCAGCTCGGGAACTGGATCACGGACGTGAACCCGACGCCGGTCACGATGGCCCGCCCTTGAGGCCTAGAACCCGAGCTTGGTCCCGAGCTGGTAGAGCGCGAAGCACAGCGCCCAGGCCAGGCCGTTCATGTACACGACCATCAAGAGCGGCCAGCGCCAGCTCTTGCTCTCGCGGTACACCACGGCCACCGTGCTCATGCACTGGCACGCCACGGCGAAGAACACCATCAGCGACAGGCCGGTGAGCGGGCGGTACAGCGGCCGACCGTCGGGGCCGCGCTCGGCACGGAGCTTCTCGCGGAGGGTGCCGGTGTTCTCGTCGGCGTCACCGATGCCGTACACGAGCCCCAGGGTCGAGATGAACACCTCGCGCGCCGCGAAGGCGCCGATGAGCCCGACGCCGATCTTCCAGTCGAAGCCCAGCGGGCGCAGGAGCGGCTCGAGCGCGTGGCCGAGCCGTCCGCCGTAGCTCTGCGCGATGGGGGAGCGCTCCGCCTCCGCCTCGAGCTCAGGACTCGACGCGGCGTCGGGGGGGGGCGCCGTCTCGGCGCCGTGCCCCGCGCCGGTGGTGGGGCCTACCGTCGCCGCGGGCAGCGCCTCGGGCGCCGCCACCAGCGCCGCCGGAGCGGCGCTGGTCTCCACCACCGACGCGGGTGGCTTGGGGAAGCTGAGCAGGCCCCAGAGCACCACCGTGAAGGCCAAGATCACGGTGCCGGCCTCGCGGACGAACTCCCAGCTCCGGTCGCGCATCATCCGCGCCACGGCCAACCAGCTAGGCATCCGGTACGGCGGTAGCTCCAAGATGAGCGGGACGCTCTTCCCCTTGACGATGGTGCGCCCGAGGACCGCCGTGGCCACCAGCGCGATGACCGTGCTGAACAGGTACATGGCGACCATCAGCAGGCCTTGCAGCGGCAGCACCCCGCCGATCAGCCGAGGCGGGAAGAGCGCGGCGATGACCAAGGTGTAGATGGGCAGCCGCGCGGAGCAGCTCATCAGCGGCACCACCAGCATGGTCAGGATGCGGTCTCGGCGGCGCTCCATGGTGCGGGTGGCCAGCACCGCCGGGATGGCGCACGCGAACCCGGAGAACATGGGGACGAAGGCGCGCCCGTGCAGCCCGAGCGCGCGCATCACGCGGTCCATGAGGTAAGCGACGCGCGCCATGTAGCCGCTGTCCTCCATCAGCCCCACGATGGCAAAGAGCAGCAAGATCTGCGGGAGGAACACCAAGACGTTGCCCACCCCGCCGAGGACCCCTTCCACGAGCAGAGCTCGCATCACCGTCTCGGGTAGGAGTCCTTGGACGAGCTGCTGGACCGCCTGGACGCCGCGCTCCACGGCGGAGATGGCAGGATCGGACCAGGTGAACAGCGCCTGGAAGACCAGCGTCATCAGCACCAGGAAGATGGCGAAGCCCGCCACCGGGTGCAGGAGCACTCGGTCCACCCGCTCGGTCAGCGGATGGGCCGCGCCGGAGACCTCACCCTGTCCCGCGCGGGCGAGCAGCTCCGTGAGCCAGGAGTAGCGCGCCGAGACGATCTCCAGATCTTGATCACGCCCAGCGTCGCGGCGGACGTCCCTGACCCGCTCCCTCAGCTCGGGGCTCATCCCGGTGAGCTCGTCCTCGTCCTCGAGGCTCATGAGCGCCCAGAGGGCGAGCGCTCGGCGCCGCTCCACGCTGCCCTGCTGCCACGCCTCCGGGAGGGCGTCCGCCACGCGGTCGGCGTCGCGTCGGAGCGCCTCGGGGTAGCGCACCCCGACGCGCGCGAGCGGGCGCTCGTCGAGCGCCCCTGCGATGGCCTCACGGAGCTGCTCGATACCCTGGCCGTGGCGCGCGGAGGTCCCGACGCACGGCACGCCGAGCTGCCGTGTGAGCGCGGCGACGTCGGGCGCGGCGTCGCCGGCCTCGTCCATCAGGTTGAGCGCGAGCACGAGCGGGATCCCCAGCTCCGCGAGCTGCACGGTGAGGTAGAGGTTGCGTAGGAGCTGGCCTGCGTCCAGCACCTGGACGACCAGATCTGGCTTGGGGAAGCCCCCGAGCCCCAGGGCGGCGTTCAGCGCCACCTGCTCCTCCGCGGAGCGCGCGCAGAGCGAGTAGCAGCCGGGGACGTCGATGAGCTCGGCGGTGCGGTCGTCGCCGAGGCGCAGGGGGGCGCCCACGCACTCCACCGTGACGCCGGGGTAGTTCCCGACGCGCCCACGCTGTCCGGTCAGCGCGTTGAAGAGCGCCGTCTTGCCGACGTTGGGGTTCCCCAGGAGACAGACGCGCGCCTCGCTCACCCTGCGCTCTCCCCTGCTGCGCTGGTCAGCTCGAGCGCCGCTGCCTCGCGGCGCCGGATGGAGAGGTGACAGCCGCGCACCAGCAGCTCCAGGGGATCTCCTAGCGGGGCGACGCGGAGGACCTCGACGGAGGTACCCGGGAGCAAGCCGAGCTCGAGGAGGCGGCGCCGGAAAGCGCGCTCCCCACCGACGCTGGCGATGGTGGCGCGGGTGCCCGGGGCGACGTCGGCGAGCGTGGGCATCCGCGCGTGCTACCGCAGATGAAAACGGCTTTCAACAACTCCGACCGGGTGGTCTCGTCTCGGCGCCTCAGCGGGACTCGTAGACGTTCATGGCGGGCAGCTCGAGCGCGGTGAGGAAGCCCCCGTTGCCGCAGCCGGTGTCGAGCCCCACGACGGCCTCGCCGGCCCAGAGGTCCGTGGGGTCCTCGGGGGTGTAGCCGGAGAGCTCCGGCGGGAGGTACTCCGTGCGAGTGTGCCCAAAAACCACACGCTTCCCACGGTAGTTGCGGAAAAAGTCCTCGTCCCGACACCAGAGCAGCGCCAGCGGTGGGGCGGAGACGTCTTGGGGGTGCAAGAACCGACCCTCACGCTTGGGAAGCCCGGCGTGGACGTAGATGGCGTGCTCGTCCTCGTACCAGTACGGCAGCTCTTGCATCCACGCCACGACCTCGTCGGGGAAGAAGCCGCCCGTGTGCAGCAGGAGCTCCTCGTCCGTGCCGGGGAGCTCATCGTCACCCGGGACGGGGCCGCCGGTGAAGCTCCGGAGCGCGGCGAGGCAGCCGTTGCCCGGGGGGAGGACGAACTCTGGCCAGCCCCGCTCGAGCACGCGCAGCCAGGCGTCCTCGTGGTTGCCACGGAGGGTGACCACCTGCGCCGGTGTCTGGCTCGGGAGGTCGCGAAGGAATTGGATGACCTGGGCGGAGCGGGGGCCGCGATCGAGGTAGTCCCCCAGGAACACCAGCGTGTCCTCCGAGGTGAGCGTGGGGAGGCAGGACATCAGCTGGAAGAGGTGGGTCGTCTCTCCGTGGATGTCCCCGATCGCGAAGGTACGGCGGGCCATGAAGCCACCTTACCTGCCAGATTTCACGCATCGACGGAAGCCCACGCGCGCGAATGAGGGCGGCGTCGAGCCGCTGGGGCGGTGGGGCTCGCGGGTAGGGTGAGGCGCAGGAAGGTGCTAGCCTGGCAGGCCGTCTCCCATGGCTCGACGCGTGGACAGCGATCAGACGGTCATTCATCGGCTCGAGCCCACGAGCGCTCGGCGGCCCTCCCGTGGTGGGGCGGCGCTGGAGCAGCGGCGCGGCCCGGGCGCCCCGCGGAGCTTCGCCCTGGAGGCGCCCGAGCTCATCGTGGGTCGCTCGGCCGACGCCAGCGTGTGCATCGACAGCCACCTCATCTCACGCCGCCATCTGCTGCTGCGCCGCGTGGGGCCTACCTATCAGGCGCTGGATCTCGAGAGCAGCAACGGACTCTTCCTCGACGGCGTGCGGATCCACTCGGCGGTGCTCTTCGACGGCGATGAGCTCCAGCTCGGGGACGTGCTGCTCGTCTTTCGTGAGACGGGCGGCGGAACGTGAGCGTCTTCGTGAAATTTTGGGGCACCCGAGGCTCCATCCCCACGCCAGGCCACGCTACCCGCCGCTTTGGCGGCAACACGTCGTGCGTGGAGGTCCGCGTCGACGGTCAGCTCTTCATTTGTGACGGTGGCACGGGGCTGCGTGAGCTCGGCTTGGAGCTCGTCGCGCGGAGCGCGGGCACGCCCATCGAGGCCCACCTGCTCTTTTCGCACACCCACTGGGATCACATCCAGGGCTTTCCCTTCTTCTCGCCGGCGTACGTCGCCTCCACCGCGCTCTACGTGTACGACGTCGAGCCGCACGACGATCGCGTCCACCGCCTGCTCCGGGGCCAAATGCGCCACGACTACTTCCCCGTGAGCTTCAGTGATCTGGGCGCCAGCATCCACTCGGCGAACCTCGACGGTGGCAGCAAGACCATCGCCGGGGTCAGGGTCAGCGCCTTCGAGCAGCGGCACCCCGGGCGCAGCTTCGCGTACTCTCTCGAGCGCGAGGGCAAGAAGGTCGTGTACGCTACGGACAATGAGCTGGACATGCTGGTGGCGGCCCCGGAGGCCATCGCGCGGTACCCGGACGCACGCCGGCTGTGTCCCCCAGAGTTCGTCCGCTTCGTGGCTGGGGCGGACCTGTTGATCGCCGACGGTCAGTACACCGACGAAGAGTACCCGCAGAAGGTCGGGTGGGGGCACTCGCGCGCGACCACCTTGGTGGATCTGGCGCTCGCCGCTGGCGTCCGGCAGCTCGCCATCTTCCACCACGACCCCATGCACGCGGACGACGAGATCGACGCCATCGTGATGCAGTGCCGAGCCCGCGCCGATCGCTTCGGCGGCAAGCTGGTGGTCTTCGCCGCGCGCGAGGGCATGGAGCTGCGGCTCTGATGGACAGTGCACAGCTCGCCAGAGGGCTCGTGTGGTACCTGGTGTTCGTCTTCAGCACCACCTGCCACGAGGCGGCGCACGCCATCGCCGCTCACCTCGGGGGGGACTCCACGGCCAAGGACGGCGGACAGGCCACGCTGGACCCCATCCCGCACATCCGACGTGAGCCGGTCGGCATGGTGCTCATGCCGCTGCTCAGCTTCTATCAGCTGGGCTTCATGTTGGGCTGGGCGTCGGCGCCGTACGACGCGCTGTGGGGGCAGCGCTACCCCCGTCGCCAGGCCGTCATGTCTTTGGCCGGGCCGCTGGCGAACTTCGGCTTGGCCCTCGGCTGCTTCTTGGCGATGAAGCTGATGGTGTGGCAGGGGGTGTTCATCGCGCCTGCGCACGCCAGCTTCAGTCAGCTCGTGGAGGTGCCGGGCGCGGAGGGGGCGCGCACCCCGCTCACCTTCCTGGCCATGGCGCTCTCCATCGGCTGCTGGCTCAACCTGGTGCTCGGGATCTTCAACCTCATCCCCCTGCCGCCCTTGGACGGCGCGGGGGTCGTCGAGGGGCTGGCGCACCGGCAGGTGGGCAAGCTCTTTCAGGCGCTTCGCCAGCAGCCGCTGCTCGCCATCGTGGGGCTGTTGCTGGCGATGCGGCTGTTCCGCTACGTGGCGCCGAAGCTCGGCACCGTGCTCGGGCTGCTGCACCCTGGGACCACCTATTGGTAGGGGCTCCAAGGGGACGCCACGCTCCGCGCAGCGACGCCAGCGCGCAGCCCGAGCTCGCGGGTGCCGCGGCGCGCCGTGGAGCTCAGTGAGCCTGCAGGTAAGCCCGCACCAGGCTGCCCCAGGCAGTGGTGGTGAGGGAGGCGTCGTGGGTCACGCTCACCAGGTCCGGGGTGCAGTTGCTATACGGGGAGAGGGACCATGCTAGGTTGGGGATCTTCCGGGCCTCCACGTCGGCGTAGAAGGCCGTGGTGAAGGAGGTGTCCGTGCCGAGCGGACCGTACTCTCCAATGATGACCGGGAGCCCGGGGATCGTGTACTCCGCGGCGACGGGTGGGTAGGAGTGATACTCATAGACCACGTTGTCGTAGGGGAGGGGGCTGCCAGAGTACATGGAGAGGTTGCTCGTCCACTGGTTGCCTTGGACCGTGACGAGGTGGTGTGGCACCCCTAGCGTGTCCTCTTCACTCCGAATGACCGACACCGCGCGGTCCATCCGTGCGCGGATGTCCGCGTTGGTCGAGCGGTTGCCCCCTGGCTCGTTGGCGACGCCGAAGATCACGAAGGGGTCAGCTTGAAACGTGCGGACGAGCGCGCGGTATACGGCGTCCGTGTCGTTCGACGGCAGACACACCGCATCATCCCCCTGCCCACAGGTGTTGCCCTCGGGATCCACCATGCTGGTGTCGCTGCGCAAGGCCACGAGCACGTAGGTGCCGGCGTGGCTCCCGAGCCGGCGGATGACGCGCGTCATCGCGGCGGCGTAGGCGTCGCTGCTCTCCCAGTGGACGACGGGGCTGTAGCTGTTCATCCCGAGGGACACCCGGACGAAGTTGGGGTGCCAGCTCGTCATCAGGGCATCGAAGACGCTGTCGAGGGCCTGTTCGGCGCTGGGCGAGGCCATCCAGAGGCCGGAGTTGTAGCCGCAGAGAAACAGGTCATCGGCGTTGACCCCGCGCCCCATCCACACCTCACCGCCGCTGCGGGTCGCGACGCGCACCTGCGTCTCCCCCGGCACGGTGTAGAGCCACCCCGCTGGCACCGGAGCCCCGCCCCCGGCACCCCCGCTGCCGCTCACGCCCCCGCACCCGCTCGCGCCGCCGCAGCCGCTCGCCCCACCGCACCCGCTCGCGCCGCCGCGCCCGCGCGCGCCGCCCCGCGGCCGCTGGCGAGCCCGCTCCCGCTCTCGCCAGCGCCGCCGCTCGCTCCGCCGCTGCCGCTCGCTCCTCCGCTCCCGCTCGCTCCTCCGCTCCCGCTCGCGCCGCCGCTGCCGCTCGCTCCTCCGCTCCCGCTCACGCCGCCGCTGCCGCTCACGCCCCCGCTCCCGCTCGCGCCTCCGCTCCCGCTCGCGCCTCCGCTCCCGCTCGCTCCTCCGCTCCCGCTCGCGCCTCCGCTCCCGCTCGCGCCCCCGCCGCCATCGTCCGAGCAGCCACCAAGGCCCGCGCCCATCAGCGCTACCACGATCACCCACGCTACCCGGTGGCTCATGACCCTAGCCTAGGTGACTCGTGCGGGACCCACAACACCCTCTCGGGGTTCGGACACCCCCCAATTCGCGGCCATGATGGGTGCAAATTCGGACATGGCGGGCGCGCCGAGGCTGAGGACGGTTGGGGGCGCACCGGCTGGCACGAGGGAAGCGCTCGAGCTCGTGCTCGTCACTGGTGGCGCGCCCGAGGCTCCCCGCCGCTCATCGTCGGCGCGGCGGAGGGCGCTGAGCCTCAGCAGCCGCCGACCGAGCCCCGAGCGCACCGCGAGCGGTAGCTTGGCCGCCTCCCAGCGTCGCCAGTGGGGGAAGCGCTCAGCGCCAGAGAGCTCGTGCGTCCCGGCGAGGACGCGTCCTGTCAGGCCGCCAGCCAAGAGCGAGCGGGGGAGGTGGCCCAGGGCGGACGCGGCGACGAGGGCGCCCGACTCCCGCGCCGGCTTGGGCTGGTGTCCGCCGCTGCGTCCCGATGTGGTAGCCCCTCCCGGGCTCGAACCGGGACGCTCTCTCGAGCCGCGGATTTTAAATCCGCTGCGTCTGCCATTCCGCCAAGGGGCCGCAGCGGCTGACCCTAGCTGAAGGCGGCCTGATCGGGGAGGCCCGTCTGCCGGTCGTCGTTCACGGCGCCCTCCGCGAGCGGCGAGACGGGGGAGCGTTGACCGGTGCTCGGCAGAGGCGTAGACTAGCGCCTGCGGATGTCCCAGCACTGTCCCCACATGGCAAGCTGCTCCATGTACGAGCTGTTCTCCTTCGCGGGGACGCTCGCGGCCTGGAAAATCAACTACTGCACGGGGGACTATTCGCGCTGCGCCCGCTACCAGCGCGCCGCCTCGGGGCAGCAGGTCCCCCTCCAGTTGATGCCCAACGGCGCGCTCCTCCGCAAGAAGCCGGGGAACGGCGGATGAGCTACTGGGCCTGGTGGCAGGGGGGCGTGGTGCTCGCGGGCGTGATGGTGCTGCACTGGCTGGTGCTGGGGCGCATGATGGGCGTCTCCGGGCGTTACACCGCCCTCATCGACCGCTGGCGAGCGCCGCCGCCGTCGGAGGCAGAGGAGGCGCTCACCGCTGAGGAGCTGAGCGCCGCGCTGCGGGAGCTGACGGCGGCAGAGTTCGGGGAGGGCGCCCTCGAGGCACCGCTCGAGCCGGCGGCGCCGGCGCCCGTCAGCGCCGCGCCGCTGTCCCTCGGCACGCACGCGCTCTTCTTTGGAGCGCTCGTCGCGGGGGGGCTGCTCTCCGCGGTGCTCGGCGCGGGCTGGACTCCGAGCTTCGCCGTGCGCGGCGCAGGCCTGACGACGCTGGTGGAGGGGCGTCCCTGGCTGACGCCGCTGCTGCTCGGCGGGGGCGGCGTCCTCGTCGGCTTCGGCACGCGCATGGCCGCGGGCTGCACGTCGGGTCACGGCCTCTGTGGGACGAGCCGCCTTCAGCCAGGGAGCCTGCTCGCTACCGCGGCGTTCTTCGCCGCCGGCGTGGGCACCTCCTTCCTGCTCCAGAGGTGGCTATGAGGGCGGTGCTCGGGACGCTCCTCATCGGTGTGGCCTTCGGCTTCAGCCTGAGCCAGATGGGCTTCGCGTCGTGGGACGAGCTGCACGCCATGTTCACCTTCACGCAGCCACGCTTGCTGCTCAGCTTCATCACCGCGGTGATCGTGCTCGCCGTCGCGTGGCGCGTCATCGCGTGCTTCTCCGCCCCGCGCTGGAGCCCGCGCCCCATCCACCCTGGCACGCTCGCTGGCGGCGCGCTGTTCGGCGTGGGCTGGGCCCTCAGCGGCGCGTGCCCCGCCATCGTGCTGGTGCAGCTCGGTGAGGGGCAGCTCGCAGCCCTGTGGACGCTGGCTGGCATCGTCGCCGGCAACGGGCTCTACTCGGCGGTGCACCGGCGCTATTTCCGCTGGACGACGGGCTCCTGCGTCGAGCGTTAGGGCTCACGCTGCGCGGCGCGCGCGCTGGCGCTCCACGGGGGCGCCGCCTAGGCTGGCGTCGATGGAGACCCAGCGTCAGGGACAGCGCCTCTACTGGGAGACGATGGGGGAGCGGCAGGCGCCCCCGCTGCTCATGATCCGAGGGCTCGCTCGCACGGCGCGACACTGGGGCCCGGTGCTGGAGCTGCTGGCACGGCGGTTCTTCGTCGTGGTGTTCGACAACCGCGGCGTCGGGCGCAGCGGTGTGCCGCGTCTCCCGTTCACCACGCGCGACATGGCCGCTGACGCCGTGGCGGTGCTGGACGCGGCGGGGGTCGCGCGCGCGCAGATCTTCGGCATGTCCCTCGGCGGCATGATCGCGCAGCAGCTCGCGCTGCGCTACCCTCGACGCGTCGAGCGCCTCGTCTTGGGATGTACGCGGGCGGGCCCGGGGCCTGGCACCATCAGCCCGTCCACGGTGCTCGGCCTGCTCGCGGCGATGCGCGCGGGCGGCGTCGAGGGGCTCAGGCGAAGCCACCGGCTGGTGGTCAGCGACGCCTTCGCGCAGCGGCACCCAGAGGTGCTCCAGCGCTGGGAGCAGCTCGCGCGGGATGAGCCGCCGTCGCCGCGCGGCGTACTGCTCCAGCTCGCCGCTGCGGCACGCCACGACGCTCGCCGGCAGCTCCCCCGCCTCGCCGTGCCGACCCTCTGCGTCACGGGCACCGTGGACCGCCTGATCCATCCGCGCGCCTCCGAGGAGCTGGCGGCGCTCATCCCCCAGGCCCGGCTCGCTCGGCTCGGTGGCGCTGGCCACGACTTCTCCACGGAGCAACCGGAGGCCACCGCGGCGCTGCTCGAGCGCTTCCTCCTCGGCTGACGGGCGCGCGCCTTGCGTGCATGCCCATCGTGGTGCGCTCCATGCTTCGCGCGTCGTCGTGCTCGGGATGAGCGGCGCGTCACGGTGGAGGCGTTCGAGCGTGTCCTCGAGGCGACCTTGCTCGAGAGGCGCCAGCGCGCGCGAGGGAGCGGAGGCCGCTGTGCGCGTCTGGGCCTCGACGACGCCGCGGGCGCCTGACGTGGGGCGTGGCCGCGCGGCGCGAGGGTGCTCCAGGCCCGCGGAGGGGAGCGTCAGCGCTGCTTCAGCGGGACGGTGAGCACGGGCACCTTGGCGCCGCGCACGACGCGCTCCGCCACGCTCCCGAGCACCAAGTGCTTGACGCCGGTGCGGCCGTGAGTGCCCATCACGATGAGATCGTAGTGGTGCGCTTCGGCACCCTGGAGGATGGCGCGCACGGGCTCTCCCGACTCGATCAGGAAGCCATGCTCGACCTCGCCGAACTCCAGCTTGGCGAGGAAGGCCTTCATCTGCCCCTCAGCCTCTTGCCGCAGCACCTCCGCCAGGAGCCGCGGCCCGTCTTCGGTCACGACCTTGAGCCCAGGCGGCGCGTTGGGCATGGTCTCCCAGACGTTGAGGATGTCGACACGCGAGCCCATGTGACGGGCCATCTCGATGGCGTAGGCGGCCACGTACTCTGACTGCGGCGAGTAATCCACGGGGACGAGCAGGCGCTTCGGAGGCATGGCGCCATGCTAGCACCGCTTCAGCGGCTGGTGGCCAAGCGTCGCTGTTGGCGCGCACGAGAGGCCGTGCCCAGCATGGTCACGACTCCAGCCACCAGCACCAGCTTGGCGCCCAGGAGCTGCCGCGCACCGGGGATCTCCCCCAAGACGAGCGCGCCGAGCCCCACGTTGACGGCGATGCCCAGGTAGCTGAGCGCGCCGAGCCGCGCGGCCTCGTCGTTGGCGTAGGCGCGGGTGAGAGTGACCTGCCCGAGGGCGCCGGAGACGCCCGCCCCGAGCAGCAGCAGCAGGCCCTCCGGCGTCGGCCAGACGTGGCGTCCTAGCCCGGCCAGCCCCATGGCCACGGCAGACCACACCGCGAAGTGCAGCGCGACGGCCTCCGGGCTCTCCGAGCCCAGGCGCCGCAAGAACAGCATGGCCGCCGCCGCGAAGGCCGCGCCGACCACCCCCGCGGCCGCGGCGAGCACCTGCGCCGGACCCAAGGCCAGCTGCACGCCCGCGATGCTGGCGACCCCACCGAAGCCGAGCACGACCCCGGCCCAGACGCTGAGGGTGGGCCGCTCACCGAGCAGGCGCTGGGAGGCCAGCACCATGAAGATGGGCCCCAGGCTCGAGAGCGTGACCGCGTCGCCCACGGGGAGGCGTGAGAGCGCAAAGAAGGAGAAGCCCATGGCGAGCGTGCCGGCGATGGTGCGCCGCCACTGCCCGGTCGAATTCACCACCCTGAGTGACACGCCCGCCGCGCGCCCTCCGAGGTAGATGAACAGCGCCCCGAGGCCGGCTCGGGCGAAGGCGATCTCGTGCCAGGGCAGGCTCACCGCCGCGCGGCGCACGCACAGCGTCATCCCAGCGAAGCTGAGGATCGACAGCAGCAGCCAGCCCGCAGCGGCCAGCGGGCGCACCGGCGCGGCGCTCGGCCGTGGCTCATCGAGGGGGGCGCTGGCGGCGCGCGGGTCGCTGGCTTCGGCGATGGGGTGCATCCGGGGCGGCGAGATAGCACCGCCGCGCCGGAAGGGGAGTCGCTGAGGAGCCCTGAGCTCGAGAGCCGCGCGCCCCTACCAGGCGCCGCGCAGGGTGACCGCGGCCGTGCGTGGGCCAGCGACGGGCGCCAGGCTGACCGGGGTGTCGCTGCTGGGCGCGGTGAACCAGAGCACGGCGCCGGCGACCGCGAGCGCGCCGCCGGCGATCCAGCCGACGCTGGCGAGGGTCCCGGACGAGCGCGCCTCTTCGTTGGCGGACAGGCAGCTCGCGTCGAGACACTGCCCCTTGGGCCCCAGGCGGTCTTCGTAGTCCGCCTGCTTCGACAGCATGTCCAGGCCGTAGTAGCTGCCGATGCCGATGCCCACGAGCCCGGCGCCCATGCCGATGAGCCCCAGCGTGCGCTGCGTCTGACCAGGAGGCTCCACGGAGTCCGGGCTCGGGGTGCCGGCTGCGGGCCCCTGCGGTGCTGCGCTCGAGGTGGCGCCCGGCGTGGAGCTCGAACTCGGCGCGGACGGGTCGTCGACGGGCTCCAATCTCGGGATGGTCACCGTGAGCTTGCCGCGTTCACCGACGGTCGTCGTCGTGCGCCAGGCGACGAAGCCGGCGGCGCGTGCCCTGATGGTGTGCTTGCCTGGATCGACCGGGACGGCCACGCCCCAGGCTGCCTCGGGCACCGCCTCATGATCCCGAGTGATCGTCAAGCCAGGGATGAGCGCCCGCTCCGGCACGACGAGCGTCAAGTAGGAGAGCCGCGGGGTGAGGTCCTGCAGCCGGGCGCGCGCGGCCGCTGCCGCCGCGGCGTCGCCCGCCCGCTCCGCCAGCGCCAGGGCCTCGTCCGCCTTGCCGTAGGCGGCTGCCGTACGACCGAGCTTCTCGTAGCACTCGGAGAGGTTGAGCCGGACGCCGGGCGTCTGGGAGAGCTGCGCGGCCCCCTCGAACTTCTTGCACGCCTCGGCGAAGCGTCCCGCTGCCATCCCCTCCCGCCCTTGCTGAAATAGCAGCTGCGCCGCTGCGCGATCGTCCGCGTGAGCGAGCGCGCTGAACGCGGTAGCGGTGGCCAGTGCGGCGAGGCCGACCGTTAGCCGCCGCGCGCGGCGAAGCGCTTGGACTCCCTGCTGATGACTTCCTGCATGACCCATGGACGCTCTCCTCCCTGCGGTACCAAACCAAGCCGAGGACGGACCTGACGGGCCCGACCAGGTGCCACCGCGCGGTCGCTGGGTGGTCGGGGGTGAGGCTACGGGCTCCCACGGGGCGTCGTCAACGCGCCTGAGCGCTCCTCCGGGGTGCGGTGGCGCGCCCTCAATCCGGCGGCACGAGATCGGCCGTTCCCGCGCCCGCTCCCGCTCCCGGCACGACATACCCTTCACCCACGACGTTCGACCCGCACTCGGAGGCTGTCGCGCAGGGGCGAACGAATGAGCGGATGGCATCACGGCCGCCGCGCGGCGGCCGTGATATGGCGGCGCTCAGCGGGCGCGGATGAGGCCCGTGAGCAGCCCGTAGAGCCGATCGGTGAGGAGCAGACAGCGCTCGACATCGGCGGGCTCCGCCTCGCCGGTGATGGCAGCGACCTCGAGGGCGGC
>CAUJEM010000033.1 GCA_963169915.1 Myxococcota bacterium | reverse complement strand
CCCCCACAGACCTACTACTTGAACAGCGGCGTCTCCGACCGCTACTGGTGCGTCAGCTTGGACTACACGCACACCGTCACCATCGCGGCGGGCGCCACGGTCCCGCTGTCCGCGGATCCAGTGGACCTCAACCAGATCCGCAATGTGGGCGAGGACGGTGCCACGCCGCTGAGGGTCCCGGACGTGGCCCCCTACCCGGACGCCTACGACGGCCAGTTCATCCAGATGGACGTGCTGTCGGTCGTGCAGCAGTGAGTCGGCGCGCGCCGCCGCGAGGGGCGCGTGCCCCTCACTGCGGCCGGGGCGGTTCGATGCACACGCCGATCTCGAGGATGACGTAGAGCAAGGCGAGCTCCTGCGGCAGCATCGGCGCGGTGGCCGTCGTCTGGCCCGCCTCGGTGTGGTACGTGGAGAAGAGCACGCGCCCGCAGGAGCGCTCGAAGCTGATGGTGGTGGGCTTCGCGCCGAAGCTGGGCACCTGCCCCTCCACCCAG
This sequence comes from Myxococcota bacterium, assembly GCA_963169915.1. Classification (GTDB taxonomy): domain Bacteria; phylum Myxococcota_A; class Polyangia; order Polyangiales; family Polyangiaceae; genus JADLEQ01. The sequence goes on along the minus strand of CAUJEM010000033.1, from coordinate 2,020 downwards.
ACCTTGGGCGTCACGGTGGTGGGGTTGCCCTCGAGGTCCGTGGTGGCCACCGGGTTGACCTTGTCGATGATGGTCCAGCTCGCCTTGACGTCGAAGTCTCCCACGCCCTGCGCGGAGAGCCAGGATTTTAGCCCAGGATCCAGCACGTTCGCTCGGGCGTCGTACTGGCCCCCCTGGCACGCCGAGCCCAGCGCGCTGCTCTGCCCCACCCAGTCCACGTAGCCGGGGAAGGGCTGCCGCACGAACTCGTAGGAGTAATCCGTGACGTAGAGCTTCCCACCCGCCGCCACGTAGTTCTGGACCGCGGCCTTCACCGCGCCGTTGCCGGGCACGAAGTCGTTGCAGGTGGTGCCGTCGCTGCCCGAGCACGGCAGAAACACCACGTTGTGCTGCGCGAGGCGGGCGGGGTTGCTGAGGAAGGCCTGCTTGTCGTTGATGATGGCGAACGAGGCCGTCCCAGGCTTGACCGTCACGCCGAGGCCAAAGGGAGCCGGCTGGAGCTGCGCCAAGCCGAACTTGGCGAGCGCCACCTCGATGGCGTCCCACTGACCTTGGACGACGGCCAGCTTGGGGATGGTGTCGCCCAGGGCCGCGTCCGTCTTACGCGGGAGCGTGGTGAGCTCTTGCGGCACGGGCTGATCGCCCAGCACGACGTCCACGCCTCGATAGCGCCGAAATTGTCCCTTCTGCACCACGAGGGTGAAGCGGCCGGTGTCCGGCACGCCAAGGTCGAAGCTGCCGTCCGGGTTGCTGAACGTGAAGGGCGTGCCCTCCGGCAGGCGCACGCAGGTCTGGCAGTAGTTCTTGTCCGGGATGGACTCCGGCGCGCCGCTCGACAAGTAGACCAAGGCCCCGGCGATGGGGATGGTGCCTTGAGGCGCCACCACCTTGCCCTTGAGGTGCGCCACGGCCGGCGGGGGCGCTGCGTCCCGCCCGCCCCCGTCGAGCTCCACGAGGCCGCCGCCGGTGCCGGCCGCGGCGCCCTGGCCGCCCGCACCACCACCACCACCACCGTGGTCGTCGTCCTGGCCTCCTGCGGCAGAGCACGCCGCGACGCTACCCAACACCACCAAGAGCCCGCTCCAGCGCTTCCAAGCCACGCTGGAGTCTTGGCACGGCTGCCGGCACCTGGGTAGGCCTTTTGGGACGCGGGGCGCTAGAGTGGAGCCATGACCCACGCCGTGGACGCCGCTGCTCCTCCTCTGGTGCTCGAGACCTTCCCCCTCGGGCCGGCCAGCTCCGTCGCGCCGTGGCCCACCCTGGATCCTTTCCTGCTCTGCGTGCACCACCGCGACACGTACCCGCGCGGCGACGGCACCCTGGGCCCCGCAGCGAGCCTCGCGGGCCGAGCGCTAGGCCATGATTTCGCGGGCATCGACGGGTGGCGCATGTACCACGGCCACAAAGTTCCGGGCTTCCCACAGCACCCCCACCGCGGCTTCGAGACCGTCACCATCACGCGCGAGGGCCACCTGGATCACTCCGACTCCCTCGGCGCCGCCGCGCGTTACGGGCAAGGGGACGTGCAGTGGCTCACGGCCGGCGACGGCGTGGTGCACGCGGAGATGTTCCCGCTGCTCTCCGAGACGGAGCCCAACCCGAACGAGCTGTTTCAGCTCTGGCTCAACCTGCCTCGCGCCTCGAAGCGCGCACGCCCCCACTTTTCCATGTTCTGGGCGGAGGACGTGCCGCGCCTCACGCTCGAGGACGCTCAGGGCCGCAGGAGCGAGGTCGTGGTGGTCGCGGGGCGCTTCGGCACTGCCACCCCGCTCGCGCCGCCGCCCGAGTCCTACGCCTCGCACCCGGAGGCGGACGTGGCGATCTGGACCCTGAAGCTCGAGCCCCACGCGGAGCTGACGCTCCCGCCCTCGCCGGCGGCGGAGGACTTCGCGCGGGTGCTCTATTTCTTCCGCGGCAGCTCGCTCCAGCTCCGCAGCCTCCGCTCGGGCGCCGCGGAGCGGCTCGCTCCTCGGCACGGGGCGGTCGTCCTCGCGCAGCAGGAGCTGGTGCTCACCGCGGG
>CAUJEM010000032.1 GCA_963169915.1 Myxococcota bacterium | reverse complement strand
TGGGTGTGCTCCGGCAGCGCGCCAGCGGGGCTCGGCTCGGGCTCGCGCTCGCGGCGCTGGCCGAGCTCGGGCGTGAGGAGGAGGTGCGCGCAGCGTTGCCGCGCCTCCTCGAGGGGCGCGCGGTGGCGCCCCGCGCCTGGGCCATCCTGGTCGCTTGCCGCGAGGGCGCGGAGCCGCTCGTCACCGAGGCTCGTTATCGCTGGCTCGAGCTCGGCTGGTTGAGCTAGATCGCGGCGGGTGATGGTCGATCGCCGGCGCCCCCTCCAGGCTGCCCTCGGCGGCGCGCTGGCGCTGCTGAGCCCCAGCGGCGCGCTGGCGCTGCCGCCAGCCAGGGCGCCCGTCGAGGCCGGGGTGGGCGTGTGGAGCGCCAGCGGCGCGCGGCTCGACCAGCTCAGCCTGGCGCGAGGGTGGCCGCTGGAGCTCGTGCCCTCCTTCGTCACGGAGCGTGAGCCTGGCGTGCGCTGGGTCGTGTGGACGTCGCCGAGCCGGAGCGTCACGTCGCTGCGCGTGCGCTCCCTCGGGCCGCACGGCGAGCCGCTGGCGGAGCGGGCGCTGCCGCTGCGCCCCGGGGCCTGCCCCGAGGGCGTGCCCGCGCGGGTGGCGTGCTGGCGGTCGAGCGTGCAGCGGCTCGTGATGGACGAGGTGGACGCGCAGCACCCGGCCGCGCAGGGCAGCTCCCTACTCGCCGAGGTGGGGGGTCAGGTCGTCGTGAGCGCCGGCGCCGGTCCCGTGGGCTCCTGGCGCGTCGGGGCCCCTCGAGAGTTAGGGGGGCGCGGCTTCCTCGCGGCGCGGCTGCGCGTCGCCGTGGTGCGGATCTCCGAGCAGGGCTCTCCCGCGGTGGGGGAGGAGGCGACGGACGCCGTGCAGCGCGCCCGCGCGGCCGTCCGCGCGGCGAGCCTCGTCTGGGGACAGTGCGGCGTCACGCTCGAGGTGGAGCAGGTGGAGGTGGTGGCGCCGCCACCGCCGCGCTTTCTGACCGTGGGCTGTGGGGCGGGCCTGCCAGCGCGGGGCGGGCGCGTGCGCTGGCGGCTCGGCGGTCGGCCGCTGGAGGTGCGGGTGGAGCCGGGGGACTCCCCCGAGCGGGCCGCGCGCCGCATCGGGCGCGCGATCGAGCGGAGCGGGGCCAGAGCTCGCTACGCCTGGAACGTGCGCGCGGAGTCCGCGGCGCTGCCGAGCGTGGACGTGAGCGCGGTGGACTCGCGAGGTCGGACGCTCGAGCTCGCCGCGGACGGCGCGGCGCCGCTCAGCCAAGACGCCGCGCTCTGCGTCCAGCTCGGCAGCGTGGATCTCACCGACGGCCTCAGCCACTTCAGCAACGATGACGCCGCCCTGGGGACCGTGGAAGAGCGCGCGCTGCTGAGCGCCTTCGACGATGGGGATCCTTCCACGATAGAGGTGCTCGTCGTGCCGAGCTTCGCGGGCGCCAGCCGGATCGGCGAGAGCTTCTTGGCGCGCGAGGGGGCGGGGCGCTTCAACGCCGTCATCGTGGATCGGATCGGGCTCCGCGCCAGCGTGCGCTCGTACACCCTGGCGCACGAGCTGGGGCACGTCCTGCTCAACCTGCCGCGCCACCCCGACGACTACGGAGTGGACACCACCTCGCAGCTCATGGACGCGGACGCGGCGGACGCCAGCATCTTCGGGCCGCGCCGGCTGACGCTCGCGGACTGTCGCCGCGCGCTCACGGAGTCTGGGCCGGACGCCTTCGTGCCGCTGCTGCGCTGGGTGGAGGCGCCGCCGTCGCTCACTGCGGCGGCAGTAGCTCCTTGAGCTCCGTCCCCGCGGCGTACGCGTAGCTCACGTAGCTGTCGAAGCCGTCCACGATGACCCCCACGGGGGCGCTCGCCTCGAGCCGGTGCACCCCGTCGTCCTGGGAGCCGGGCAGGACGTTGCTGGGCGCTGGCAACAGCGGGTCGATGACGGGGAAGCTGAGCTGGCAGCGGTGCACGACCCAGGGGGGCTCCGGCGCGCCGCGCTCCCTCGCGGTGAGCCCGTCCCCGGGGAGCGTGACGCAGCCCGCGAGCCCCTCGAGGGGTGCTCCGTCGATGACGATGCGGGTGTCGTGGGCCGCGATGATGCGGATGAAGTCGAAGGCGTACTTGTCTGGGGTGAGAAAGACGTAGCGGGTCCGGAACTGCTGGACGGGCGGGAGGATGAGCAGGCTAGGGTCGCCGCCGGGCAGCCCGCGCGGCACGCCCGCCGCGTCCTGGCTGGGAGAGATGGCCGCCAGCATCACGGGGGCGCTGGCGGTGAGGGTGAAGGCGCGGTCGCTCACCAGCTCCCGGTAGCTGCCGCGGCCGGAGAGGGTGAAGGCGCGGTCCTCCTCCCTGGCGGTGGTGTGGACGCGCGCGCCCTCGGGCGTGACGGCGATGACGCGGAAGTACTCGACCTGTGGCACCTCTTCGATGGCCCCGCCCGCAGCCTTCACGGCGGCCGAGCGGTTGGAAGAGACGCTGGCCACGAAGGACGTGCCCGCGGTGCGGATGGGATCGAGCTGCTCTTCGAGGTGATCCGCGCAGCAGCGGCGCTCGAGGAGGCGCTCGAAGTGCGGGGCGTCGCTGGCCTCGCTCCCGCTGAACACGGCGACCGGCGCCGTGGACTCGATCAGCGTGCCGGTGAAATCCGCCAGGAAGTCGTCCGTCTCCAGGTTGAGCACCTCGAAGGGCCCGAGCGTGCGCTCGAGCGCCTGCCCAGGGAGCGTCTCGGGTACCCCGCCAGCGCCGCCGCTGCCCAGCGCGCGGGTGGTGGGCGTGACGCGGACGCGCGTCCCGGCGCGCGTGCCCACGATCGTCAGGAAGGCGCGCAAATCAGTGGGTGAGCGGGGATCGAAATTGGTGTCTGGATCGTCGGTGCTGGCGATGGTCTGCGGCCAGCCGAGCACCACGTACGCGGGGCTGAGCCGCCCCTGAGGATCGCCGAGCGCCTCGGTGGGCTTGAGCAGTGAGGCGTCGTTGGAGAACACGTTGACGTTCTCGAGCGGATTGAATTGGTAGGCGATGAGCGGCACGTCGCTGGCCACCCGGAAGGCGCTGCGCGTGTGGGCCGTGTGCGTCCCCGTGTCGAAGGTGCCCGGCGCCGAGCCATCCACCTCCCTGGGGCCCAGCTTGAAGACGCGCAGCCCCATGGGCGGCACGGTGGCGCGCGCGACCACGTAGGGGGCGCTCGGCGCGCCGACGGGCGCGTCGTCCTGCTCGATGGTGACCTGCGCCGAGACGTCGAGCTGGGGATTGCTGAGGACGACGGCGAACTGCTGCGCCGCCGCGTTGCTGTTGACGCCGACGTTGGCGTTGTCGAGATCCACCGCCCAGTACTCACAGCCGACGTTGCTGTGCTCGAGCGCGGCGTCCGCGCAGAGGTTGGTGCAGGCGCCGCCCCGGCACACGCTGGTGGCCGTCCCCGCGCAGTCGCGAGCTCGGGTGAAGGCGCCGCCGCGCGCATCGCAGAGCAGCACCGTCTGCCCCTCGCAGCGGGTCGAGCCGGGGCGGCAGGTGAGGCAGCGCTCGAGCTCAGCGACGCACGTGAGCCCCCCCGCAGCGCAGTCGTCGACGGTGACCCAGCGCCCGAGCGTGCCCGTCTCGGCCTCGCAGCGCTGGAGGCGCTCGCCCTGACAGGCGACGCGGCCCGGAGTACAGCCCGTCTCGGGGGGGCGCTCGCCGTGCTCCCAGCGCTCCCCGGGCTCCAGACACGAGCCCAGCGTGAACAGGAGCGCGAGCGCGGCGCTCGTGACGGCGGGGCGGAGGACGGGGCGCATCAGTAGCTGACGAGGGTGACGTCCCGCGCGTAGGCGGTCCAGCCGCGCGGCTGGAGGTCGCGGTAGCGTAGCCGCCCGTAGTCGAAGGCCCCCGCGATGTGCCCCAGCGAGACGGTGATGGAGAGGCTGCCGCGCGGCGGCGCGAGCGCGGGATCCAGCGCGCCCAGGTTGGGGAGGGACAGGAGTCGCCTCGACCCGGGCGCCGCGATGGTCCAGCGCACGAGCCCGCCCGCGGCCTCGATCTCCGTGACGGAGACCGCCACCGTCGGCCCGCCGGGGCGCCAGTCGAGCTCGACGCGATCGCCGCTGAAGCGGGCGTTGAGCGCGGGCTCCACCAGCACCGGGATCTCGACGAAGTCCGTCAGCGAGAGCGTGCGCCCGGTGTGGGTGGTGCTGAGCGCCGAGAGCACCGAGCGTGGCGCGCCCCCGAGCGACCCGGTGACCGCGCTGGCGCTGACGATGAAGGACGAGCCCGCCAGCGCCCCCACGAGCGGCGGTAGCCCGCTGAAGCGGAGCAGACCGGGGCTGGGCAGCGGGACCTCCGCGCGCCCTCCGGGGAGCAAGACATAGCCCTGATCCGCCACCGCGACCGCGGTGTTGACCTGCACGCGATCGGGGCCGCGCCGCGTGGGGGTGGGGCCCTCCACGGTGGCCTCGAGCACCTGCCCGAGCTGATGGGTCATGGGCAGGTAGAGCTCTTGCGTGGCCTGGCCCGGCTGGACGCTGACCCCACGCAGCAGGCCGAGCGAGTAAGCATAAAACCGCGGGGGGCTCTGCTTGCGGTTCTCGATGCCGGCGAGCGCGTAGAGCGTGAGGTTGCCAGGCCCGCTGTTGATGCGGAACGCGAAGCCCCGCTCCCCTTCGGACTCTGGGGTGATGGCGGCGCTCGCCTCCGGGAGCTGGAAGCCCCGGGTGTAGTCCGAGGCGAGGCGGAACACGTACGCGACCTGGCGCTCGTCCGGGCCCTTGGGCTCGGGGACGCCGTTCCAGCCGGAGCGCTGAAATTCCATCATCTCCGGCCACACCACCTCGCCCGTGACGGCCGAGCTGCTCCCTGGGGTGCCGCCCACCGCTGGGGGATCACCCGAGTCCGCGCACGCTGGGGACAGCACGGGGTCGAGGTACACCGTGACGGAGTCCACCGGCACGTCCACGAAGGTCTGCGGCTGAAAGCAGCGCTTGGCGACCGTGACGGTGACCTGGCCCTTCAAGCTCGACGCCTGAAAGACGGTCGTGCCGCTCGCGCCGGTGAGCTGCGTGGGCGAGGTCGTCGACTCTCCGGCGATGACGGTGGCGTTCGGGATGGGCAGCCCGAGCAGGTTGTCGAGCGCGATGACCTTGAGCCGGCCGTCCAGGGGCGCGCCGGACAGCCCGCCACGGTAGCCGTCGTCGCTGTCTCCGTAGCGATAGGCATCCAGCACGTCCACGCTCACGCCGTCCGCGGTGGTGACGCGCACTGGCTTGGCGCCGGGTGTGCCAGGCGGCGCCGTGCAGAGCAGCTCGGTGGGGCTCAGCGCGCGCACGCCCGTGCAGTCTCGAAAGTCGACGCTCACCTTGGTGTCGTCCGCCCACGTGGTGGCGTCGCCGAAGAGGTGGAGCTCCGTCCCGCCGGCCGTCGGCCCGGCGCTCGGCTCGAGGTAGAAGGCGTCGTACGCGTAGGCGTCCGGCAAGCTGCGGCGCGTGGACTCGTCCGTGGCGTTCTGGGTGGTCACCGTCACTAGCCCCGCGTGACCCGGGGGCACGCGCACCTGCACCCGCGTGGGGCTCACGGGGACGAGCTCCGCGGCATCCACCTCCGTGTCCCCGAACCAGACCCGGACGTGGGGCCCGAAGCCCGCCCCGCGCAGCAGCACCTGCTGCCCGCCGGTGAAGGGGCCGTGATCTGGCGTGACGCTGAGCACCGCGTGCGGGTCCTGCGGGCTCAGCTCGCTCCCCGCGTCCGTGGTGGGCGCGGCGTCCGGCAGGCTGAGGCTCGCGTCGCCGCCCTCGCCGTCCGTGATGCGCTGCACCCCCGCCTCGCCCTCCGCGAAGCACGCCCCCCAGCCGAGCAGGCCGAGGAGCAGCCACCCCGCGCGCGGGGGAGCGCCAGTGGAACGCCGAGGACTCACGGGCCGGGAGCATAGCACCCCGGCCTGGCGCGCGAGGCTCCCCCGCGCGCCAACGCCGCCGACGTCATGGGCACGCTCGAGAGGACCTCGCCAGGAGGCGTCTCGAGGTGGCCTGCCTCCTCAGCTCAGGAGCAGCGTGGCGAGGCTCAGCGCCACCGGCTTGCGCTCCGGGAGGCCGGGACCGACGCAGGCGGGGCACCCTGCGCGGCAGTGGCACTGGCTGACGAGCCGGCGCGCGCGCTGCAGCAGCTCCGGAGCGGTGCGGAAGATCCGCTCCGCGAGCCCGACGCCGTTGGGGATGGCGTCGAAGAGAAAGAGCGTGGCGTTGAAGCCGCCGGTCTTGCCGGCGAGGTAGTCTCTCCCTGCGGGGCTGTCGGGGCTCGCGCCGTCGCCGAGGGTCTGCCCGAGGTCTCGCGGGTCACACATGAGCGCCAGGGCGCTGACCAGCTCCAGCGCCGCCCCGAGCCCGCGCAGCCCGTCGAGCGCCTGCTCCTTGCCGAGCCCAAGGCCGTCGAGCAGCGCGCTGGGCAGGGTGAGCGAGCAGCTCATGGTGTGCATCTGCATCTCCGGCAGCGCCACGTCCCCGTAGCCCGCGTTCTCATGGGTGAAGTACTTGAGCTTTTTGTAGCCCGTGACCTTCTCCACCACCTTCACCTCGGCGAGGCCCAGCGTGGCTGGCCCGAGCCGCTCCTCCTCCAGCGGCTCGATGACCTCCACGCTGCGGTAGGTGAGCGCGGTGGTGAAGTAGTCTGGCTGGACGCGGCGGACGAAGGCTTTGTGGTTGTCGTAGTCGAGCCGCTCCACCTGCCACTGCTCGGCGTCGTGCTGATAGATGGCTTGCTCGTGCAGCATGGTGTGCGCGGAGCGCCAGTCCAGCTCCGCGAGGGCGCGCTCGGTGGCAACGTCGATGATCACGAAGTTGTCCCACCCGACGCTGCGCAGGCTGACGTGCTGCGCGGGGAAGGCCTCCCCCGTCCAGTGGTAGCGGCCGTCGCTGGCGTGCACCAGCCCGTGCTGGGCGAGGTAGTCCAGCGCGTCACGCGTGACCTCGGCGTCCGCGCCAGCGTAGCCCTCGCCGGCGGCGGGGCGGGGCGCCAGCGGCCTCGCTCCCGGCGCGCTGAGGACGAAGGGCAGCTCGAAGGCGGCGCACTTGAGGTGCTGGATGAAGATCTCCGGGTTGCTGGGGTCGATGAGGGCCTGCTCCGCGCCCGCCGCGAGGAGGTACTCCGGCTCTCTCGCGAGGAACTGATCCGTGGCCTCGCTGCTACAGACCAGGACGGCGATGCTGTCGGCGCCGCGCCGCCCCGCGCGGCCGAAGCGCTGCCAGGTGCCAGCGACGGTGCCCGGGTAACCGGCGCACAGCACGGCGTCGAGGTCCCCGATGTCGATCCCTAGCTCCAGCGCGTTCGTGGCGATGACGCAGGCGATCTCTCCCGAGCGTAGCCCCCGCTCGATGTGCCGGCGCGTCTCGGGGAGGTAGCCGCCGCGGTAGGCCATCAGCGCCTCCGGGGGGACGACGCCAGCGCACGCCTCTCGGAGGTACTTCAGCATGACCTCCACCGCGTTGCGCGTCTTGCCGAACACGATGGTGGAGACCCGCGCGCGCACGAGATCCGCCGCGAGCTGCACGGTCTGCTTGAGCACGCTCGCGCGGATCCCGAGCTGCTCGTTGACGACGGGGGGGTTGTAGACGTAGAGGTGGCGCGCGGAGCGAGGGGCTCCGGACTCCGCCACCAGCTCCACCTCACGAGGCGTGACACCCAGGAGCTTGGCGGCGTGCTCTTGCGGGTTGCCGATGGTGGCCGTCGCGGTGATGAGCGTCGGCGACGCGCCGTGAAAGCGCGCGAGGCGCAGGAGCCGCGCGACGACGTGCGCCAGGTGCGAGCCGAAGACGCCGCGGTAGGTGTGCAGCTCGTCCAGGACGACGTAGCGGAGCCCCTGAAAGAAGCTGGCCCACTTCGGGTGGTGCGGCAGGATGCCGGAGTGGAGCATGTCCGGGTTGGTGAGCAGGATGCGGCTGCGCTCCCGCGCGACGCGCCGTGCGTCCCCGGGGGTGTCTCCGTCGAAGACCACGGCCCCCAGCGGCAGCGCTGCGTCTGCCGTCAGCTCGAGGAGCTTCGCCTCTTGGTCGCGCGAGAGGGCCTTGGTGGGGTAGAGGAAGAGCGCGGTGGCGCTGGGATCCTTCGCGAGGGCGTCGAGCACCGGCAGGTGAAAGCAGAGGCTCTTGCCGCTGGCCGTGGGGGTGGCGATGACGACGTGGCGCCGCTGCTCCGCCGCGGCGATGGCGCGCGCCTGGTGGGCGTACAGCCGCTCGATCCCGCGCTGCGCGAGCGCTGCGCGCAGCCCCGGGTGGAGCGTCGCGGGCAGCGGAGCATAGCTGCCCGGGCTGGGCTCGAGCGTTCGGTCCAAGCTGAGGCAGCGCTGCACGCTGCCGGCGGTCTGCCAGCGCTGGAGCACGGCGCCGAGCCCATGCGGCTCGGTCCACGGGGCGGCGAAGGTCACCCTGAAACACTAGACAGATGTGCGGTGCCCGGCAAGAGGCTCAATTCAGGGAGCCAGGGCGCTGAGCCTGGCAGGGGGGGGCCGTTTGGCGTAGGACAGCCGCCGCATGAGCGACAGCCACCCGCCCGCCCCGCCGGCTCCCTCGGAGGAGGCTCAGCCGTTGGGGGCCCCCCTCGCCCCCACTGCCTCGGACTCTCCCGCGGGGCCCAGCTCCCCGACGGTGGAGGAGCGTCGCGCGGAGCTGGCCGCGCTGGCGGCCCGCCCGAGCTACCTTTTCTTTGGGGTGCTCGCCTCCCTCACCCTCGCCGCGGACATCGGCTCCAAGGCCTGGGCGGAGCTGACGCTCTCCCAGCGGACGCTGCTGGATCCAAGCATCGTCGTGATCAAAGATCACCTGTTTTTCACGCTGGCCTACAACCGTGGCGGGGCGTGGGGCTTGCTGCAAAATGAGAGCGAGAACCTCCGGCGTCCGTTCTTCCTGATCGTCAGCGCGCTGGCCATCGCGTTCATCGTCTCGCTCTACCATCGCCTCACGACGCAGCAGCGAGCCCTCCAGTGGGGCCTGCCCTTGGTGCTCGGGGGGGCGCTGGGCAACCTCTCGGATCGGATCACCCGTAGCAGCGTCATCGATTTCATCGACTACCGCGCCGTGTGGGTAGAGAAGATGAACGCCGCCGTCGCCAAGCTCTACACGGGCTGGAGCGTGACCGATCACTGGCCCACCTTCAACGTCGCCGACATCGCCATCTGCATCGGGGTTGGGCTCATGGCGGTGGACATGGTGACCTCCAAGCGGGGTGCCGCGGCGACGCGGCAGAGCCGGCCAGCCACCTGAGGCCAAGCGTGCAAGGGCGCCTCTTCACCTTCCTCGACATCGGCTTTCCCAGCTACTTCGTGCTGCTGGTCACGGGCTTTCTCATCGCGACCGTGATGGGGGCGCTGTGGGCCAAGCGCATCGGCCAGAACCCGGACGTCGTGGTGGATCTGGGCCTGGCGATGCTGCTGGCGGGGGTCGCCGGCGCGCGCCTCTTGCACGTTCTGGCCGACGGCTATTTCTGGGACTACGTGCACCTCTGCACCGCGCCGGAGCTGGTGGAGTGGAAGCTCAGCCAAGCGGAGTGCTTACGGGACCAGTACAGCCCCGGGGTGTTTGGCTGGTTCTCGGTGCCCCACGGGCCTACCGGGAGCTGGGACGCGGCCCAGCAGGTGTGCCGCCCGCTCGAGACCGACTGCTTCGCTTGGGCGAAGTTCTGGGCTGGCGGCCTCACCTACTACGGGGGCTTCCTCGGCGCGGTGGGCGCCGCGTGGTTCCTGCTCAAGCGCGACCGGTTCCCGTTCTGGCGTGCTGCGGACATGGCGGGGCTCGTCATTCCGGTGGGGCTCGGCTTCGGCCGCATGGGCTGTCTCTTGGCGGGCTGCTGCTTCGGCGCGCCGACGAGCGGCGCGTGGGCGATGAGCTTCCCCGCGGGGAGCCCCGCCAGCTTGTCTCAGTTCAAGGAGGGGCTGCTCGGCTCGTCGCTGTTGCCCAGCTTGCCGGTGCAGCCCACGCAGGTGATGGAGTCGGCGGGGAGCCTGCTCATCGCGGCCTACTTGCTGCTCTGGGTCCACGGCCGAAAGCGCTACGACGGGCAGGTGTTCTTGGCCTTCACGGGCCTCTACGCAGTGCTCCGGTTCTTGCTCGAGATCCTGCGGCGGGACGACCGCGGCGGCTGGCTCGGGCTGAGCACGTCTCAGCTCATCGGCGTAGGCTTGCTGCTCGCGGTGCTCGTGATCCACCGGCTCCGGGTGCGCCGCGTCGAGGATGGGCCGGCGCTCGAGCCCGCGCCGAGCTGAGCGGCGGCGGTGTCAGGGCGCGGCGGGGCTCGAGTCACAGCTCGCGGGGCGCAACAGGAGCTGCTGTAGGAGCCCCAGCGCCGGGCTCAGGCTGCCTGCGGCCTCGAGGAGCTGGGCGCCGTCGCGGAGGGGCTGGGCGGTCTCCACGCCGACGCGCTGGGGTCCGGAGGCACCCACGAGGAACAGCTCCGAGCTGGCGTTGAAGCCGTAGACGGTGTCCGGCGCCCAAGCCGGCGGCTGGTAGTGCGGGCTCGTGCGTTGTCCGCCGAGGGTGTGCCAGCGCTGCTCGGGGCGCAGGGCGCGCAGCTCTCGGGAGTGGCGCAGCAGCTCCAGCAGGAGGGCGGGGACGTCGTTCTCGGAGAGGACCAGGGTGCTCAGCAGCTCGTTGAGCGCCCTCACGGCGCTCCGCACCCGGGCGGGCCGCGCGGCCGCCGCCACCGTGGCGCTGGGCAGGACGATGACCCACGGGATGTGAGCGAGCGCGCGCAGGCGCTCCGGCTCGGTGAGCGGAGCGTCCGCGGCGCGCCAGAGCAGTCGATCCGCCGTCGAGTGATCTCCGTGCGCTACGATGACACTGCCCTCGGCGTCAGGGCTCTGGTCGACGGCGTCGAGGAAGCGTCCGAAGGCCCAGTCCGCATAGGCGAGGGTGCGCAGCCGCGCCCGATCGTCTCGTGTGAGCGGCGTCGCGCTGCTCGCTGCGGCGCGCTCCACCTGCGCCTCGAGCTCGGGGGGGTAGTCCTCCGGGAGCGGGAAGGGGTGGTGGTGCGAGAGCGTCATCAGGAGCTGATACTCTGGCCCCGCCCGCGGGGAGCCGGCGGTAGAGACCGCTTGCTGCAGCACGCGGTCGTCGGGCACGGCCCAGCCCTGGTGCGGGGCGGGCTCGATGAAATCGTGCTCGGTGAGGAGCTGCCGGACGCCGTGGTGCCGCAAGAAGATCAGCATGTTGTCGAACGCGGGATCGGAGCCGTAGACGAAGCGCGCCGAGAAGCCGGCGTCCACCAAGACGTCGGGCAAGCACCGCAGCGACAGCAGGCCGAGATCACGCGCGGCCGACAGCCCGAGGGGCAGCGTGCCGAGCCCACAGCTCACCGCGGCCAGCGCGTGTGAGGTGCGCGCGCCCGCTTGATAGAGCTGCCGCGCGGCGATGACCTGTCCCTGCGCGGCGCGCTCGTCGTAGAGCGCCGTCATCCTGGGGGTGAGGACCGCCGGGGCGAGCGGCTGGAGCGCGTGCAGGTCGTCGGCGCGGAAGCTCTCCAGCAGGACGTGCCAGAGCCGGAGCGGGCGCCGTTGCCCCTCGAACAGCGCCTCGCTGAGCTCCGTGAAGCGCCGCTCGAGCGCGGTGTTGGAGCGCTCGTCGAGCCGGCGCGCGAGGGAGTGGGGGGGGCAGGCCGCGCTCCCGGGGGCCGCTGGCGGCGGCGCGGTCGGCGGCGGAGGGAAGCCGAGCAGCGCCGGGCCCTGCGGGCGCGCCGCCGCCTCCAGCGGCGCCGAGGCCAGCGCCCCGATGAGCCCCAGGCGCACGTTCTGCTGTGTCTCCCCGAGGTTGCCCGCGAAGGTGACGAGCGGTGAGCTCACCTCTCTCCAGTTCTTGATGCTGGTGCACCAGCGAGGGCTCTGGCGGTGCAGGACGTGACACAGCCCGAGGACGACGACGCCGCCGAGGAACACCCCGGTGAGCCGGAGCCCTCCACCCCCGGGCCGGGCGCCGTGCCGGCGCGAGAGGCGCGCGAGGCCGAGGCCCACGAGGGCGAGCGTGGGCAGCGTGACGAGCAGCCGCCAACGAAAGCGCTCGAGCCCATAGGTGCCGAGGGCGCTCTTGAAGTAGCCCCCTCCCGTCGCGTCCACGGGAAGATCGAGCCGGGTGGGGTAGAGGCCCCGCTCGATCATGAACTCGGTGGGGGCGACCCAGACCACGGCGAGCAGCACGGCCCCGAGGACGCCCGCCGTGAGCAGCGAGCTCTCCGCCCAAGCGTGCAGCGCCGGCGCGGTGGGGCGGCGGCGGCGACGTGCGAGCCACCACCCCGACCGCAGCAGCAGCAGGGTCAGGCCGAGCAGCCAGGTGAGGTAGAGGCCGTCACGCACGTCCACCGTCAGCCCCGTGAGCAGCAGCTCGACGGGGCGCTGGCCATACTGTGCGCGGTGCTCGGCCAGCGCGAGGCGGCTCGGCACCGCTGCGAGCGCCACGAGCAGCGCGAGGCCGGCGGCGAGCAGCGCGCCGTGCAGGATCATCCAGCCTTCCGAGCGCGGCGGAGGTGGCGGGACGTTCAGCGGCTTCACGGCGGGCGTGGGGAGCGAGAGCCCGCGCAGCCTAGCACGCACGACGCCCACCTCACCCAGGGTGGGGCGCCGGTGCCGCGCGCGCGACCGAGTGCTAGGCTGCTGCGGATGCAGCGCCCGTGGCTTCTCTACGTCGGCCTGGCCCTCGGGCTGGTGGCGTGCGGTGAGGGGCCGGAGCGCGCCCCGCGGCTCGACGGCTACTGCGACGCAGGGGCGCTCTGCGGAGGCGGAGCCGCACCAGGGAGCCAGGGCGGCTCCTCGGGGACGGGCGGTGCGGGTGGCGCCGATGCGTCCGCGGAGGGGGGGGCGGAGACGGTGACGACCGTGACGGGCTTCGTGTCGGCCTACGCAGACGCCGGGCTGCTTTCCAGGATCATGGCCGCGGGTCCGCTCGAGCTGAGCTTCCCCGCGCCGCGGGGGCAGCGCGTGGCCGCCACCTGGAGCGGGGGCGGCCCGTTCTCGGTGAACGGCGTGGTGGCCTCGAGCGCGGCGTGGGTCGACGTGACGGAGCCGGGGCCCGCCCCGAGGGGCTACCTGCCCACCGTGCAGGCCGTGAGCACGCTCCCCGAGGCGCAGCCCGTCGAGCTGGTGGTGGCGCGCGCGGTCGACGTGGAGCTGGCGCTGTCCTTCGCGAGCCGGCCGCTCACGCGTGAGCTCACCAAGGCCGTGCTGCTCGTGCAGCTGCGAGACCGCTTCGGGCCGGCGGAGGGAGCGCGAGTCCTGCCCCATGGCGGCGCCGCCATCCTCTACGCGCAGCTCGGTGGCTGGTCGGACGTGGTGGACGTGACGGACGCGACCGGGCTCGCGCTGGTCCCCAACGTGGACGCGTCCAGTGGGGTCACGACGCTGGACTACGTCGTCGCGGGGCAGCCGCGCACGGTGGAGCTGCGCGTGCGCGCGGGGGGGCTGACGGTCGTGGGGCTGGAGGCGGCGCCTTAGCTCTGGTAGCCCTCGCCGCGCAATGACACGGCTGATCGATGGCAAGGCGGTGGCGGCGAAGGTGCGCGCGGAGGTGGCGCAAGGCGTCGCGGAGTATCGTGCGCGCCACGGGCGCGCGCCCGGGCTGCACGTGGTGCTCGCGGGGGAAGATCCAGCCTCCGCGGTCTACGTGAGAAACAAGGAGCGCGCGGCCGCGGAGGTCGGGATGGCCGGTCGGGTGCACCGGCTGCCGAGCAGCGTGGGGACCGAGGCGCTGCTGGCGCTCGTGCGTGAGCTGAACCAGGCGCCGGAGGTGGACGGCATCTTGGTCCAGCTCCCGCTCCCACCGAGCGCCCACGCGGAGCCCGTCCTGCTCGCCATCGATCCCGCGAAGGACGTGGATGGCTTTCACCCGGTGAACGTGGGGGCGCTGTGGACGGGGGCCCCAGGGCTGGTCCCGTGCACGCCGCGCGGCTGCCTACGGCTCCTGGACGAGCTCGGCGTCGAGCTGGCGGGCGCTCGCGCGCTGGTCATCGGCCGGAGCAACATCGTCGGCAAGCCGATGGCCGCCTTGCTCCTCGGTCGCAGCGCCACGGTGACGGTCGCCCACTCGCGCACGCGGGGTTTGCAAGAGCTGTGTCGTGAGGCGGACGTGGTGGTGGCCGCGGTGGGCCGCGCGAAGCTGGTGAAGGCCTCGTGGCTGCGTGAAGAGGCCGTGGTCATCGACGTCGGGATGAACCGTGACGAGGCTGGCAAGCTGTGCGGCGACGTGGACTTCGAGGACGTCCACGGGCACGTCGCGGCGCTCACCCCCGTGCCGGGGGGTGTTGGCCCGATGACCATCGCCATGCTGCTCGAGAACACCCTGCGCGCAGCGCGCGCCCGCGCCGGGGACTGAGCGCTCACCCGAAGTAGCGCGCCGCGTCCAGGCCGAGCTGCTCGCAGAGGGCGCGCAGGACCGTGTCAGCGGCCGCGTGGAGGTGCTGCAGGGTGCCGTCGTTGTAGATCACGTGGTCGGCCACCGCGATCTTGTCGGAGAGTGGGAGCTGCGCCGCGATGCGCGCGCGGATCTCGGCTTCGGTGGCGCCGTCACGCGCCATGGCTCGCTGGAGCTGGTGCTCCTCCCGAGCGGCCACCACCACCAGCGGACGCAGCGCCTCGGTGAGCCCGCTCTCCACGAGCAGCGGGACCTCGTAGCACGCCAAGGGTTCCCCCTGCTGCGCGAGCTCGACGAAGCGCCGCAGGCTGAGCTCCCGGACGCGCGGGTGAGTGATGGCGTTGAGGCGTGCGCGCCGCGCCTCATCCTCGAACACCAGGCCCGCCAAGCGCTTGCGCGCGAGCCGTCCCTGGTCGTCCAAGATCTGGGGGCCGAATTCCTCGACGAGGGCCGCCAGCCCCTCGCTGCCGGGCGCGACGGCCTCCCGCGCCAGCTCGTCGGCGTCCACCACGGGCAGCCCGCGCGCGCGCCAGTGTGCGGCGACGGCGCTCTTACCCGAGCCGATCCCGCCGGTGAGCCCGAAGACGTGCGCCACGAGCCGGGAACTAGCTGGGGAGCCGCGCGTCGCCAAGCGCCCCGCCGACGGCGCGGCCCCGGCTCGGCTAGACTGCCCTGCCGTGAGCCGCTTCAAACGCCAGCTCGAGCGCCTAGCCTCACCGCCGGTGGGCGGTGCGGCGCCCAGCGTGGCGCCGCTCGAGCAGCTCCAGCGTCGGCTCGACGCGCTGGGGCAGGGGGGCCTCATGGCGTCTGCGGAGGCGGCGCCGTGGCGGAGCTTCGAGGCGCTGGGCTTCGAGCCCCGGCCGACGGAGCGGGGGCCGGTGTTGGTGCGCCGCTGGCGGCTGCCCGCGGATCACCTCGTGGGCCGCGCCCCCACGAGCGCGGCGCGGAGCGCCTCGGCGGGGCTGCTCGCGCTGCTCGCGCTCGAGCCCGCCCTGGCCGGCCGTGAGCTCGGGCGCGCGCTCTACCTCGACACGGAGACGACGGGCCTCGGCGGCGCCGGGAGCCTCGCGTTCCTCATCGGCCTGGCCGCCTTCGACGCGGAGGGAGCGCTCTGGCTCGAGCAGCTCCTGCTGCGCTCCCCGGGCGACGAGCCCGCGCTGCTCGGCTGGCTGGCGCAGCGCGTGGACCACGCCTCCTGCCTCGTGAGCTTCAACGGGCGGAGCTTCGACTGGCCGCTGCTGGCGTCCCGGTACGTGATGGCGCGGTGCCCAGCGCCGCCGGCGCCCCCCCACTTGGATCTGCTCCACGTCGCGAGGCGCCTACACCGCGCGAGGCTCGGGCGCTGCTCGCTCAAGCGGATCGAGGCCGAGGTGCTGGGCTTCCAGCGTGGGCAGGACCTCGAGGGCGCCGAGGTCGCGCCGCGCTACGCGCACTTCCTCCGCACCGGTGACGTGCAGGAGCTCGCGCCGGTGATCGAGCACAACGCATGGGACGTGCTCAGCATGGCCGCGCTGGTAGGCCTCTATGGGGAGCCGCTGGAGCGCCTGGAGGGGGGCGACCTCGTCGGCTTGGCGAGGACCTTGCGGCGCGCCGGGGCGCTGACGGAGGCCAGCCTGGCCGCGGAGCGCGCGGTGGTGCACGGGGGTGGTGCGGCGGCCCTGCGCGCCCGTGGCGACATCGCCAAGGCGCGGGGCGAGCGGAGCCGCGCGCTCGAGGACTATGAGGCGCTGGCGCGCGAGGTGTCCGACCCGAGCCTGCGGCTGGAGCTCGCCAAGCTCTATGAGCACCACGTCAAGCGACCATGGAGCGCGCTCGAGCAGGTGGAGCGTGGCACCAGTGAGACCCCAGAGCGCCAGGCGCGGCGTCGGAGCCGGCTACAAGGCAAGCTCCGACGCCAAGGGCGCTAGGGGGACGTGGAGCAGGGGGAATTGGCGACGCAGGTGCCGCCGCTGCAGCGATCACTGTAGCAGCCCACGTCGCTCGAGCAGGCGCCGCCCCGCTCCTGGACCGTCCGGCAGACGCCGTCGTCGCAGGCGGCGCCGGGGCGGCACGCCTTCCCGAAGCCGTCCGAGCAGGGCTCCCCCTCGCCCGCGAGCGGGCGGCACGTCCCGGTGAACACGCCCTGCTGGGTGTCGATGCCCGAGCACCACTCGTCGGCCTGACAAGGATCCGGAAAGGCGATGGCACAGGCCCCGCCCTTCGCCACCGGCGCGATGCACTTGAAGACGGGCTGCTGCCCCACGATGCCGTCGAACGCGCAGGGCGCGAGGTCTTTGCAGAGCTTGCCTTCGCTGGGCGAGCAGACCTCCCCCTGCTGCGACGAGAGGGCGTCGGCCTGCGTCCGGCAGCTGCCGGGGCGCCGCGCCTGGTCGTCCGCGCCCATGCAGAGCAGCCCCGGCTCACACTCCGGAGCGCCGGCGTCGCAGGCCTCTCCTAGCTTCGCGGGCGCCACGCAGCGCCCCTCCGGACTACAGACCAGGCCGCTCGCGCAGTGCTCTTCTTCCTCGCACTCCGCCCCCGCAGCTCCTCGCGCGGTGCACTTCCCGGGGCAGGTGCTGCCCATCTTGCAGTAGGTGCCGCTCGCGCACTCCGCGTCCAGGGTGCAGTCGCCGCCGGCGGCGACGCTCCCGTCGAAGGCCGCGACGCACTCTGGGAGATCTCTCGTGTTGATCGACCCACAGCTCCCCTCGCGCATGCGATCGAGGCAGCCCTGGAGCTTGGACGGGGTGTACTTCGCGCGCCCCGACTCCACCGCCTGGATGACCTCGGGCCAGTTGCCCTGCTCCACCACCTTCGTGAAGCGCTCCTCGCACGACTGCCCGCTGAAGTAGATGTCCGCCAAGGGCCCGAAGCAGCTCCTGAAGGCGGCACACTGCGCTGCCGCGAACCGCGCCGGGACGTCCTCGAGCTTGGCGCCCCCCGAGCTCCCGTCAGCGTCGCCGCCGCAGGCGACGACGCCTCCGCTCAGACCAGCGCCCAAGACCCCCACCAACCACCATCGCGCCTTCATCATGGACCTCCTCGGGTAATCCCGCGGGCTTCATTGTCGCTGGAGGCTCCGTCGTCCGCAAGCGCCCTCCGACCGGACCCCTCGCGCGCTGCCCCAGACGGACAAAACCTGCTATTCGCGCAGGCAGCATGGCCTACGAACACCTGGAGATCGAGCGGCGCTGGCAGCGCTACTGGGCAGAGCACGGGACCTTCCGCGCGGTGCGGCGCCCCGGGGCGCCCAAGGTCTACGTGCTCGACATGTTCCCGTACCCGTCCGGCTCGGGGCTGCACGTGGGGCATCCCGAGGGCTACACGGCCACGGACGTGGTCGCGCGGTACCATCGGATGCGCGGCTTCGACGTGCTGCACCCGATGGGCTGGGACGCCTTCGGGCTCCCCGCAGAGCAGCACGCCATCCAGACCGGCACGCACCCGCGAGAGACCACGCTGGCCAACATCGCGGTGTTCAAGCGCCAGCTCCAGAGCCTGGGATTTTCGTACGACTGGGACCGAGAGGTGTCCACGACCGACCCAGGCTACGTGAAGTGGACGCAGTGGATCTTCCTCAAGCTGTTTCACGCTGGGCTCGCGTTCCAAGCGGAGATCCCCGTCAACTGGTGTCCGGAGCTGGGCACGGTGCTGGCCAACGAGGAGGTCATCGACGGTCGCAGCGAGCGCGGGGGCTACCCGGTGGTACGGCAGCCGCTGCGGCAGTGGCAGCTCAAGATCACCGCCTACGCCGACCGCCTCGCCAGCGAGCTCGAGCCGCTCGACTGGCCGGAGACGAAGCAGAAGCAGCGGGACTGGATCGGACGCAGCGAGGGGGCGGAGGTGGAGTTTGCCTTGGAGGGGCGGCGAGACCACCTCACCGTCTACACGACGCGCCCGGACACGCTGTACGGCGCCAGCTACATGGTCATCGCGCCCGATCATCGGCTGACCCTGGAGCTGTCCAGCGCGGAGCAGCGCGCCGAGGTCGAGCGCTACGTCGAGGCCGCGCGCCACAAGAGCGACCTCGAGCGCACCGCGCTCGGCAAGGACAAGACGGGGGTGTTCACCGGCGCCCACGCGCTGCACCCCCTCACAGGCGAGAGAATCCCCATTTACACCGCGGACTACGTCCTCGGCGCCTATGGCACCGGCGCCATCATGGCGGTGCCCGCGCACGACGAGCGCGACTTCGAATTCGCGCGGGCCTATGGGCTGCCGGTGACGCAGGTGGTGGCGCCCGCGGGGGCGGGAGCCCAGCCGGTCGAGCTGCCCTTCTGTGACGATGGCGTCGCCATGGGCTCTCCCCTCATCGAGGGGCTCGCCACGCCCGCCGCCAAGCGCAAGATGATCGAGTTCCTGGAGGCCCGCGGCGTGGGGCGCCGCAAGGTGCAGTACAAGCTCCGGGACTGGGTCTTCTCCCGCCAGCGCTACTGGGGGGAGCCCATCCCCATCTACTTCCCCGTCGCCACCGAGGGGGACCCTCGCGCGGGCGCGGCGTACAGCATCGACTGGACGCAGCCCCTCGCCGTCGAGGAGGCAGAGCTGCCGCTGCTGCTGCCAGAGCTGGACGACTATCGCCCCGGAGATCCGCAGGGGCCGCTGGCGCGCGCGCTCGCCTGGCGCTTCTTCCAGAGAGACGGCCAGTGGTACGCGCGGGAGACCAACACCATGCCGCAGTGGGCGGGCAGCTGCTGGTACTATCTGAGGTTCCTGGATCCTCGGAACCCAGCCGCGGCGTTCTCGGAGCAGGCCTACGACGACTGGATGCCCGTGGACCTCTACATGGGCGGCGCGGAGCACGCGGTGCTGCACCTGCTCTATGCGCGCTTCTGGCACAAAGTGCTGTTCGATCTAGGGGTGGTGAAGCACCCCGAGCCGTTCACCAAGCTCGTCCATCAGGGGATGATCTTGGGCATGGCGTACCGCTGGTACGCCGAGCTGGGGCCCGCGGGGGAGCTGCTCCGCGCTCACCCGGGCGACGCGGAGGTGAGCGTGGAGGCCGACACGGGGGCGCTGCACCTGGCGGACGGGACGCCCGTGGAGCGGCGCTTCGCCAAAGAGTCCGAGGTGCTCAGCCGGGAGGGCGGCGTGGAGCACGCCGAGCACGGCGTCCGCGTGGTGCCCACCGCGGAGAAAATGAGCAAGAGCCGCGGCAACGTGGTCAACCCCGACGCGGTGGTGGAGAAGTATGGCGCCGACAGCCTGCGCGTCTATGAGATGTTCATGGGCCCGCTGGAGCAGGTGAAGCCCTGGCAGACGAGCGGCATCCAGGGGGTGCGGCGCTTCCTCGATCGGGTCTACAAGCTGTGCACGGGGCCCGTGGGCGAGGGCCCGGCCGAGCTCGAGACTCGACGGCTCGTGCACCGCACCATCAAGAAGGTGGGCGAGGACATCGACGCGCTCCGGCTCAACACCTGCATCAGCTCCATGATGATCCTCGTCAACCACCTGAGTAAGCTGGACCAGCCGCCGAGAGAGGCCCTCACGGCGCTGGTGCTCTTGCTCTCGCCGTTCGCGCCACACCTCGGGGAGGAGCTCTGGGCAGCGCTCGGCGGGGCGCCCAGCGTGGCGACGGCCGCGTGGCCCAGCTTCGAGCCGGCCTTGTGCGTGGATGACGAGGTGGAGCTGGCCGTGCAGGTGAACGGGAAGGTGCGGGGCCGGATCGTCCTCGCGCGAGACGCCTCCGAGGGCCAAGCGCGCGAGCGCGCGCTGGCGGACGAGGCCATTCAGCGCGCGCTCGAAGGCAAGACCGTCAAGAAGCTCGTGTACGTCCCGGGCCGAATCATCAACTTCATCGCCTGAAGCGCGGGGGAGCTACAGCCCTCCAGCGTGGGCTGTGTTAGCGTTCGGCTCCCATGATCACGGTTGGCTGTGCCGGCTTCGCGGTCCCCGCGACCCGCTACTTCAAGGAGTACCTCTTCGTGGAGGTGCAGGAGACGCACCTGGGCGCCCCGGGAGCTGGCACGGTCCGGCGCTGGCGGCGTGAGGCCCCGGAGGGCTTCGCCTTCGCGCTGCTCGGTCCCCGGGCCGTGGGTCAGGAGAACTTTCGCCTCGGGAAGGTGATCGAGACCGCCCTCGACGCCCTGGGCGAGGTGGCCGCAGACCTGCAGGCGCGGACCGCCGTCTTCGTGGCGCCGCAGGAGTTCACCGCGACCCGGACGAACCGCGCGGCCCTCAAGGAGTTCCTGGGCTTCGCGCGGGAGCGCTTCGAGACCGTGGTCTTCGAGCCTGGCTCGAGCTGGGATCCGGAGGACGCCGACCAACTCGCCGAAGACACCGGGACGCTGGCCGCGCGAGATCCGCTCGTCGCGGGGCTCTCCAAGCGCGACACCGCCTATTACCGCCTCCCTGGCCCTGCGGGGCACAAGTCGCGGTACGAAGACCCCGCCATCGAGCGCCTCGCAGAGATCGCCGCCGACGGGCTGGAGCAGCGCGCCACCTACGTGTTCTGCAACGTGGATCAGTTCGCGGACGCCAAGCGGTTCCGCAAGCTGATGAACGTCTAGCGCCCCGGCGGGGCGCGGTGCCACGCGCCGGTGCGCCCCGCGTGCCCACGGCTCGTTTGGCAGAGCGGCGGGCGAGCGAGCTGGAGGGGCTCAGATGCCGAAGCAGACGTTGTACGTCGCAGAAGCATCCTCGGCGTAGCAGCCGTGGCCTACCACGCCGGTGCCCGTCGGCGAGGGATCGATGCAGGTGACGAGGGCTTGCGTCGCGCTCATCAGGCTGACGTGATCCTTCGCGGCCGCACCAAGACAGTGGAGGCGATCGTCGTCGGAGCCGGTCGTCTCCGAGATGCAGGCCTGATAGGCGACGAGCTCCTCCGTGCAGCCGGAGGCCTGCGCGCAGGCCTCGAGCTCGGCGCAGCAGCGCTCTTCCATGCACTTCTGGCAGGGATCGGTCTGGGCCTCGGGGTTACAAAACGGTGCGGAGCCCCCCGCGCCAGCGCCGCCGCTCGACCCGCCGTCGCCCGCGCTACCGCCCGCGCCCGCGCTGCCGCCGGCGCCCGCGCTACCGCCCGCACCCGCGCTGCCGCCGGTGCCACACGCACCCGCGCTACCGCCGGCGCCCGCGCTGCCGCTCGCACCCGCGCTACCGCCCGTGCCCGCGCTGCCGCTCGCACCCGCGCCACCGCCGGCGCCCGCGCTGCCGCTCGCACCCGCGCTACCGCCCGCGCCCGCGCTAGCGCCTGAGCCCGCGCTAGCGCCTGAGCCCGCGCTAGCGCCTGCGCCCGCGCTCCCGGCTGCGCCGGCGCCGCCGTCCTGGTCGCCTCCCTTCGAGTCGAGGTGGACCGTCGTGCAGGCGCTAGTGGAGAGCAGTGCGCCGACGGCGAGTGTTGCGAGCCAGGGGGAGTAGGTCATGGTGTGGGCTCCTGGGAAGGGTGGGTCAGTGGGTGCAAGAGACCTGCAAGAGATGCTCGAAGAACGTGGCCTGGGCGTCGAGCAGGGCGTGCGGCGCGCGCCCCACCTCCACGCTGCGGTGTTGGGCTGGGGGCTGAGCCGGTGTCAGCCTAGCCTGCGTCTCCCGGCTCGTGAAACAGGACCACCCGAGGGTGGAGACTCCCTCGGGTGGTGACGAGTGGGGGCGAGGAGCCGAGGCCGGCTCCGGCTCCTCTCAGATGCCGAAGCAGATGTTGTACTTCGTGCCGTCGCTGACGTCGTAGCAGCCCAGGCCTGCGGCCGAGTCCACGCCCGGATCGATGCAGGTGATGAGGTCCATCGTCGCGTCCATCACGGCGATGCCGTCCTTCGCGGCGACGCCACCACAGCGGAGCTTCTCCCCGTCGGAGCCGTCGGTCTGCGAGATGCAGGCCTGGTAGGCCGCGAGCTCGGCGCTGCAGCCGGTGGCACGTGCGCAGGCCTCGAGCTCCGTGCAGCAGCTCTTCTCGATGCACTTCTGGCAGGGATCCGTCTGATTGTCTGGGTCGCACAGCGTGGCCTGGCCACCGGAGCCGCCCGTCCCGGCCGGCCCCGCGCTGCCCGCCGAGCCGGCGCGGCCCGCCGAGCCGGCGCTGCCCGCCGAGCCGGCGCTGCCC
>CAUJEM010000031.1 GCA_963169915.1 Myxococcota bacterium | reverse complement strand
CGGCGTGGGCTACCGCGTCACGGACGCGCCCGTCGCGAGCGAGGAGCCCTGAGCTCCAGTGCTGCGCCTCGTCATCGTCGCCGCGGCGGCCTTCGGGCTCATCCTGTTCGTGGCCTTCGTCGTGTCACGGCTGGTGCGCTCACGCACTCGAGGGCTGTCCATCCGGCTCCAGGTCTTCCTGGCGCTCGCCGTCATCGTGGGCGCCTTCGCCTTCGGGCTCGGCCTCATGGTGCTCGACCGCGTGGAGGCACGCGCGCGCAGCATCGCCGAGCAGGCCGCGCGCGACGAGGCCACCAGCATCGCGCGCGTGCTCGAGGGCGACCTGTCCCGCCGCGGCGCGAGCCTCGCGGAGCTAGCACAGCGCCTGGAGCGCGAGCCGAGCCCCGCCCCGCCCCTGCACCTGCAGCTCTTCGGTGCCGACGGGCGACCGCTCTACCCCCGCGCTGCCTCCACCCAGCTCGAGGAGCAAGGCGCGGTGAGCGTCAGCGCGCCCATCGTCGTCGAGGGCGAGCTGCTCGGCACGGTCCGGGTCATCAAGCCCACCGTCGTCATCCGCGCGCTGCTGGCCGACTTCGCGCCCGCGGTGCTGGTCGTCAGCCTGGTGCTCGGCGCCGCGTCGGCGCTGGCAGCCGCGTGGCTGGGCCGCGCCATGGCTCAGCCCATCGAGGCGCTCACCGTGTTCGCCGAGCGGGTCAGCAGCGGCGAGCGCACCACGCCGCCCCCTGCCGTCTTCGGGCGGGAGCTGACCCACCTGCGAGCGAGCCTCGACTCCATGCGGCGGCAGCTCGAGGGTCGCCCCTTCGTCGAGGCCTTCGCGGCGGATCTCTCGCACGAGCTGAAGAACCCCGTCGCCGCCATCCGCGCCAGCGCGGAGCTGCTCGACGAGGGCGCGCTCGAAGACCCCGAGGCCGCGCGGCGCTTCGTCCAGCGCATCCTCGAGAGCACACGCCGGATCGAGCGCTTGCTCGGTGAGCTGCTCGGCCTCGCGCGCATCGAGGCGCGCGGCGTGGAGCACGCCGAGCCCGTCGATCTCGGGGGGCTCGCCCGCCAGGTGCTCGCGAGCCAGGGCGAGCCCGCCGTCACCCTGTCCGCCGAGGGAGACCTCCGCGTGCGGGGCGACGCAGCGTGGCTCAGTCGCGCCCTCGGCAACTTGGTGGACAACGCCCTGGTGCACGGCTCGCCAGGGGAGGTGCGGCTCGAGCTGCGCCGGCAGCGCGACTGGGTGGAGCTGCGCGTGAGCAACCCGGGACAGGTCTCGCCCCACGTCCGCCGCCAAATCTTCAAGCGCTTCGTCACCACCCGCGCGAGCGAGGGCGGCAGCGGCCTCGGGCTCTCGATCACCCGCGCGGTCGTCGAGGCTCACGGCGGCAGCGTGGAGCTCACGAGCGCGGGACCCCCGCGGGTGGAGCTGACGGCGCGGCTCCCGGCGGCGCGCCTGCTCTTGCCCGATGAAGGACGCATAACCGCCTGATATTGATACACAATTTAGTTTTCACCAAAGCTCCACCGAGCGCCGCTGCCCGCTCGACCAAGCTACCGCTCCACGCGAGGCGGCTCGTCCTCACCTCGCGCCCCTTGCTTCAGGAGCCACGCTTGGAATCGAAGAGCATCCCTCGTCACGTCGCGATCATCATGGACGGCAACGGCCGCTGGGCTCAACAGCGCGGCCTCGAGCGCGTGGACGGTCACGCCGAAGGCGCGCGCGCGGTGCGCGACGCCGTCGAGACCGCGGCGCGCATCGGCGTCGGCTACCTGACGCTCTACGCCTTCAGCAACGCCAATTGGGCGCGGCCCCGGGCGGAGGTGGAGGCGCTGATGCGGCTCTTGGTAGATTTTGCGCGCCGGGAGCGCAGCGAGCTGCGGGCTCAAGGCATCCGGGTCAACGTCATCGGTCAGCTCGAGGAGCTGCCCACCTCCACGCGTCACGCCGTGGAGGAGCTCATCGCCTACACCGCGGACGGTGACCGCATGACCTTGTCGCTCGCGCTCTCCTACGGCGGGCGAGCGGACATCGTGGAGGCCGCGCGCGCGCTGGCGGTGCGGGCTCGAGCGGGGCTGGTGCTCCCGGAAGAGATCGACGAGAGCTCACTGCACCGGGAGATGTCCACGGGCTCGCTCCCAGACGTGGACCTCCTCATCCGCACGGGCGGAGAGACGCGCCTCAGCGACTTCTTGCTGTTCGAGGCCGCCTACGCGGAGCTGGTGTTCTTGCCGCTCATGTGGCCAGATTTCCGCCCAGCCACGCTGCTGGAGGCCATCACGGCGTATGGCCGAAAAGAGCGCCGCTTCGGCAAGACCAGCGCGCAGGTGCAGCTCGCCGAGGGGCGCAGCTTCGATCCGGTGGACACGGGCCTGTCCTGAGCGCCCGCCCCGGCGCCGGGGGCCCTGGCGTCATCCCGTGTAGACCTCGTCTTGCTCGATGCGCGAGAGCACCCAGTCGAAGCCCCCGGTGGTCACCTTCACATGGCAATACTCACAGACGCCCGCCATGTTCACCCGTAGCGGACCGCCGCAGTTGGCGCAGCTCAGCTCCGCCCGCGCCGGGCCGCGCCGCTGCGTCCCGCGGATGAGCGTCCAATACTCCGAGTACGGACGCTCCTGGCTCTTGCTCCCGGCCACGAGCTGCCCGTCCTCGCGCTCGGTGTAGTCGAGGCCGGTGGCGTAGAGGCGGACGGTGAGGGCGTCGTAGAAGGCGTCGGACGTCAGCTTCACCGGCTCCAAGCGCAAGATGCGCGTGTTGGCCGTGACGTTGCGGAGCCCCTGCGCGAGGTAGGCGGCCACGTAGTATTGCTGCGTCGTGTACAGCGTGTCGCTCAGGAAGGGGCGCATGGCAGCGAGATCCCGCGCCGTCCAGGCGCTCTGAAACTGCTGAGCGATGAGCTTCACACGCTGAAAGAAGGACTCGAGCGAGAACGCCGGGTCCTTGATCGTGAGCCGCTGCAGCTCCGCTGAGAGCCGAGGATCCTGGCGCGTGGGCAGGTCCGTCCCGCGCTCCACCGTGGTGCTGGTCAGCAGGGGGCCACGCGCACTCCGGCTGATGACGCGCACGTCGCTGACCACCCAGTCGAAGGTGCCGTCGTTGACGACGCGCCCGCAGTGGCGGCACGCCCCGCCGAACAAGTGGTCCTGCGGCGCGCCGCAGCTCGGGCAGCCGAGCAGACGAACGCGCTCGGGGGGGCGCGACGTGACGCCTGGCCCGCGCGTGAGCCACCACCGCTCCACCACGTAGTAGGCCTGACCCGCCTCCGTGAGGTTGGACTCGAACTCCACCTCCACCAGCGCGCCCTCTGGCCCAGCGTTGGCGCGGAGCACCCGGAGGGCGCCGACGATGACGCTCTGCACGTGGCCTCGCGTGGCTTGGAGGAGCGTCGTGGCGGCGGCGGGCGTCAGGTACGCCGAGAGCCGATCCAGCGGTGACGTGGCGGGCGGCACCGGCGCCGCGCCGCGGGCGACGTGCACCTCCGCGTAGAGGGAATACAGGAAGTCCTCGAAGAGGATCTGAGAGAAGTGCGGATCGACCGTGGCGAGGGCGCTCGGCGTCACCGGGCGCGGCGGTGTGGGCGGTGACGCCACGTTCGCCGTCCACGCAGGCGGCGCCGGCGCCACGAGGCGGGCCGCCTTGGCCGCGGTGCTCCACTCCTCCTGGCGCGCCTCCCAGACCCATTTGCCGATCCCGATGACGATGACGAGGAGCGTCAGCGGAATGCCCAGGGCCGGCTCCTCGATGCAGAGCCAGAGCAGCTCGAAGACGAACCCCGCGTCACCACCCCCTCCGCCACCACCGCCGCTGCTGCCGCTCCCGCTGCCTCCAGAGAAGGACTCCCCGCCTCCGGGGCGCGCCCCGGCGGACGCGCTCAGCAGCGCCACGGCTGTGAGCAGGAGCGCCGCCGCGAGCAGCGAGCGCCCTGGAGCGCCCTGGAGCCAGCGCCTGCCGCCGCCGCGCATCAGCTCGCCTCCAGCTCGTCGGGGAGCTCGTTGACGTCGTCGGCCTGGCGGGGCAGCGCCGTGGAGAGCGCCGGGCCGAGCGCCTCCACCGCACGCGCGAAGGTCTCGAGGCGAGGGAACAGCCCTCGCACGGAGCCCTGGACGCCCTCCACGGCCTGCTGAACCGCGCTCCCCATCGCCTCGGGATCGATCCCAAGATCCCCGATCACCGCCGCGCGCCGCTCGAACACCCCGACCACGATCAAGAGGGCGGTACGCCCTTGGGTGCGTGACAGCTTGTCTCGATGAAACACCTCGAGCGCCGCGCGCTGCACGTTCTGCTCCCTCGAGCGCGCCGAGCAGAAGAGGCGCCTCACGGTGGGGGTCTGCCACGAGAACAGCGCACCCGCGGCGAAGGCCAGCGCGACGTCCACGGGGATCCACGCCGTGGCGAAGGGCAGCGGCGAATAGATGAGGAACGCGAGGCACGACAGGCCGGCCACCGCGCCCCAAGCGAGATCGGCGGCGAGGTAGCCGCCAGCGCGCTTGCGCACGGCCACCACGATCTCCGCCGAGGTCTGCTGCTCGACACGCTCGATGGCCTGACGGACCCTGAGCTTCGCCTCTGCTTGGAAGAACTCACGCGCCGACATCTCGCGGACCTTAGCTCGCTTGCGGAGGGACACGAACTCCAACCCGCGCCGGGCTGGGTTGAACGCGCGCCGCGTACCTACTAACCTCCCGGGGCTCATGAAGCCCCAGTTCTTAGCGCTCGTGGGCGCGCTCGGTCTCGCCCTCGTGAGCGGCTGCTCCGAGGAAGAAGCACGGAAGGCGCGTCACGGTGCGGACGCCGGCAGCGACGCCACGGCAGATGGCGCCGCGGGTAGCTCAGGGAGCGCTGGCGCGGCGGGTAGCTCAGGGAGCGCTGGCGCCGCGGGCAGCGGCGGCAGCGCGGGCGGAGCCGCGGGCAGCGGCGGTGCGGCGGGCAGCTCAGGGGGTGGTGGCACCGCGGGCAGTGGCGGCAGCTCGGGCGGAGCCGCGGGCAGCGGCGGTAGCGGGGGCGGGGGCGGGGCCGCGGGCAGCGGCGGCGCTGCGGGCGCTGCCGGCGCAGGTGGGGCTGGAGGGGCCGGTGGCGCGCCGGGCCTCGTTTGCGATTCCGGCGAGTGGCACGACTGGGTAGAGGGCGTCTGCGTCAGCTGCAGCACCGTCAGCGTCTATCCACTGTTCTGTGAGAATGCCTACGTCCAGCTCCTCCACTGGAACGCCTCGACACGCCAGCTCACCATGGAGCTCTCGCCCAGCCTCATCGAGCTGACCAAGTTGGAAGCCGATGCGTATTACTTCGTGAACGGCGCCCGCTTCTCGGAGCGCCTCGTCGGCGCCATTCGCAAGAACACCATCGTCTTCACCCTCGCTGACAGTCCCGACGACGGGCTCGTAACCCTCAACATCTGGCCCATCGAGGACGCCTGCGGCGCGCTGTCCGGCAAGCACTTCGACATCGACTTCACCCTGGATGGCAATGACCCGTTCGGTTGTGTGGATCAGTTGCCCTGAGCGGCGTCCCCGCTAGGTCCACGAGGCCGAGCACGGACTCATGAGCCCGCCGCGCGCTCGACCCGTCCCTGGGCGCCTGCGCCAGAGCTCCGCTCGCTCCTGGGAGCCTCGAGGGATCTTCCGGTAGGGCGACGGCTCGCCGAGGGTCACGCGCCGGGGCACGAGGCGTCGGGCGCGTGAGGACTGAGCTGGCCCGCTCGCCGAGCTGGAGGCGTCGGGGCACGTCCCGGCGGCTCGGAGCCAGCGAAACTGCCGGAAGACGGGGGTGGCAGAATTACCGGAACCATCCCTGGCGACTGCGGATACGCTCCCGCTCATGGCCCACCGCTACCTCGCCGCCAGCGCGCTCGCCGGCGCGCTCTACGGCCTCGGCCCGAGCGCGCTCGCCGCCGAGACCCGCGTCAGCACGCCCACCGAGCTGCAGGCGGCGATCGCCGCGGCGCAGCCCGGTGACGTCATCGTGCTCGCCGACGGCGTCTACGCCATCCCGCGACTGTCCTGCGCCGCCGAGGGGACGGCCGCGCAGCCCATCACGGTGCGCGCGGCCAGCCCGCTCGGCGCGCGGGTGGAGGTCTCGACCGTGGAGGGCTTCAAGATCTCCGGCGCCTACTGGACCTTCGACGGGCTGGACGTGGTCGGTGTGTGCGGGAGCGACAGCGATTGCGAGCACGCCTTTCACGTCACGGGCGCCGCGGACGGCTTCCGCCTGCTGAGGAGCCGCGTCCGCAACTTCAACGCCCAGCTCAAGGTCAACTCCGAGCTGGTGGCGGGCGCGATGCGCGCGCCCCACCGCGGCCTCGTCGCGTACAGCGAGCTGTTCGACGAGGCGGACCGAAAGACCTCCAACCCCGTCACCAAGCTCAACATCGACACTGGGGACGACTGGGTCGTGCGCGGCAACTACCTGCACGACTTCGGCAAGGACGGCGGCAACGGCGTCTCCTACGGCGCCTTCATGAAGAGCGGCGGCAGCCGGGGGCTCTACGAGGGCAACCTGGTGGTCTGCACCACCCGCGCAGAGCCGCGGCTCACCAGGATTGGGCTGTCCTTCGGGGGCGGCGGCACGGCGCCGCAGTTCTGCGCCCCGGCCTACGACGCCAGCGTCCCCTGCAGCGTGGAGCACCGCAACGGCACGCTGCAGAACAACATCATCGCCGGCTGCACGGACGCGGGCATCTACCTGAACCGCAGCGCGGACACGCGCGTGCTGTACAACACGCTCATCACCGACCTTGGCGTCGATTTCCGCTTCGACACCAGCTCTGGCGTCGCCCACGGCAACCTGCTGGCCGGCGCGCTGCGCGACCGCGACGGCGGGAGCCACACGGAGGGACCCAACCTGGCTGGCGTCGCCCTCACCACCTTCGCGCAGCTCTACCGCGCGCCCGCGCTGGGTGATCTGCGGCTCCAGCCCGGCGCGGAGCTCAGCCGCGTGGTGGGGCAAGGCACGCCCATCCAGGGGGTGAGCACGGACTACTGCGGTCGGCCACGCAGCGCCACCCTGCCGACGCTCGGCGCGCTGGAGAGCCAGCTCGGCGACTGCGACACGGTCCCCCCGCGGGAACCTAGCGGCGGCGCGGCGGGCGCGGGCGGCGGCGCGGGCGCGGGCGGCGGCGCGGGCGCGGGCGGCGGCGCGGGCGCGGGCGGCGACGCGGGCGCGGGCGGCGGCGCGGGCGCGGGCGGCGAAGCAGGAACGGCGGGCACGGGCAGCGACGCGGGCGCGGCGGGCCGAGCGGGCAGCGACGCCGGGGGAGGTAGCGCTGGCACCCTGGGCACGGGGGGAGGCAGCGCCGGCACGGCGCCAGGCGGCGACCCCACCACCTCGGACGGCGGCTGCGGGTGTCGCGTCGGCGCGGCGCGCTCCTCCGGCGCGGCGGCGCTCCTGACGCTGACGCTGCTCGCGCTGCTGCGGCGCCGGCGCGCGCGCTAGACCCTCCGGCTCAGCGCTGCGTCCCGAACAGCGCGGCCTTCTGCGCGTCCGTCAGCGGCGCTGGGGAGGCTCGCTCGGAGAGCACCGCGAGCCCCCGCTGCACCGCGGGGCGCACGTCCAGCGCGGCGAGCCAGCGCTGGACGTGCGGGTACTGCTCGAGCTCTACGCCCTGCCGCTCCCAAGAGCGGAGCCACGGGAAGATGGCGAAGTCCGCGATGGAGAGCTCGTCGGCGATGTACTCCCTCCCCGAGAGGCGCTGGTCGATGACGCGGTAGAGGCGCTGGGCCTCCTGAGTGTAGCGCTGGATGGCGTAAGGGACGGGCTCCGGCGCATACTGCCGAAAGTGGTGCGCTTGCCCCAGCATGGGGCCCACGCCGCCCATCTGGAACATCAGCCACTCGATGACGCGGTAGCGCCCGAGGGGCTCCTTGGGGAGCAGCTTGCCCGTCTTCTCCGCGAGGTACAGCAGGATGGCGCCCGACTCGAACAAGCTCAGCCGCGCGCCCCCGGGGCCGTCCGTGTCCACGATGGCCGGGATCTTGTTGTTGGGGCTGAGCGCCAGAAACTCCGGCCGGTGCTGCTCCCCCGCGCCGATGTCGACCGGCACGACGGTGTACGGGAGCCCCAGCTCCTCGAGCGTGATGCTCACCTTGTAGCCGTTGGGGGTCGTCCAGGTGTGCAGCTCGATCATGGCAGCATCATTGGGCAACGCAGGCCCGACGCCAAGGGGGCACCCCCCAATGGCGGCACGCCAGGGGCGCCGCGCCCGCGCGCGGTGCCACGACACCGCCGTGGCGCTCCCCTCTCACGGTCTGATGCCGATCTCGCTGAACGGGATGGGCTGCCAGCCGGGGAGGGAGGCCGCGGGAGAGTCCGCGTGGAGGGACAGATCCAGGCTCTCCTCATCCACGAAGCGTGGATCCACGCCATCCAGGTTGCTCACTCGCTCGGCGTAGGCCGCGAAGGTCTCCGGCGAGCCGACCGCCAGGGTGCGGTTGTGCCAGCTCAGGTTGCGTGAAAAGACGGTGCCCTCTGGCTCCAGCCAGTGCGACGGCGGCGCGCTGATGGCGGCCCAATCGTCCGGGATGGCCGCGCACTCGGGCCAGGTGGAGGCCCACGGCTCCTCTTGGTAACCTACGCTGCGCAG
Source organism: Myxococcota bacterium (assembly GCA_963169915.1). Classification (GTDB taxonomy): domain Bacteria; phylum Myxococcota_A; class Polyangia; order Polyangiales; family Polyangiaceae; genus JADLEQ01. The sequence continues at coordinate 5,255 of CAUJEM010000031.1, read as the reverse complement.
CTTCTCCAGCAGGTTCCAGCTGTCCCCCGGCTCGTCGTTGGGTCTCCCACGCGTCACCAGTGTGGCGCAGCGCCGGTCGGCGACGAGCGCTCCCCCGGAGCTGGCGACGATGTTGCCCACCATGATGACGTCGCGGCCGCCGCCGTGCTGCAGCCCATAGTCCTCGATGGCGTAGAGGACGTTCCCCTCCACCCGCACGCCGCTCAAGCAGTCGTCGAGGTAGATGCCCTGCACGCCGTCCCCGCTGAAGTAGCTGCTCAGGTGGTGGATGAAGTTGTGGCGGATCACCACCCCGCGCGCGCCCCAGTCTCGCCCGCCATAGATGGCGCCTGCGTCGCTCGAGTAGCGGCACACCTGCGCGATCTCGTTCAGCTCCAGCGTGTGGCCACTCCCGCCGTAGATGATGGCCGAGTGCGGGAGCCGACGGATGAGGTTGTGGCGCACCACGTTGCCGTGCCCGCTCACGGAGATCGCCGGGCGGTAGGTCCACTCCCAGCGCGAGAGATCATGGAAGTAGCTGTGCTCCACCGTGAGCTTACCGTCGCTCAGGCTGCGGCGCGTGCCCCCGTCGAGCTCCAGCCCGCCGTTGCCCGTGTCATGGACGTGACACCCCCGCACGAGGTGCTCCGCGCCCGAGAGGCTGCCGGCGCCAGCGCCGGCGTTGCGCAAGGTCAAGCCGATGAGCCGGTCGTGCTCCCCGCCGCGCACCTCCACGAGGCGCGCGCGACCCAGCTCCAGCGTGAAATCCTGGAGCGTGACGTAGCGGGCGCCCTGCAAGGTGACGAGCGTGGAGTCGAGCTCGGAGACGGCGATCTCAGCGCCGCGCAGCTCCCCGGGTGGCCAGAGGTACAGCGTGCCGTCGCTGCGATCGAGGTAGTACTCCCCGGGCTCACTGAGCTCTTCGGGGATGTTGTACGCGTAGTAGGGCTGCCCCGCCTCGATGCCATAGCCGGAGGCCGTGGCGAGGGTCACCGTCCTCGTGGACGGGTCGATGCCGGCGGCGCGCAGGTGCTGATCCGCCCAAGGGTACTTCCAGAAGCCGTGAAACCACGCCTCGCTCGGCTCCGCCCAGCCCGCGGCGCGCTCGCCGAAGTAGCGCCAGATCTTGCCGTCCACGACGCTGGCGACGCTCGCGAAGCCATGGTTGATGGCGGCGGGAGCCTGCGTCAGGACCGTGCCCACGCCGCCCGCCGCGGGCGCGAGCGGCCCGAGCGCCGCGTCATAGAGGTACCACCAAGGGTGAGCGTCGCCGGGGTAGCCGCGCTCGGCCGTGGTCAGAAACCACGCGGTGTGCTGGCTGCCCTGATGGACCCAGGTATGCCGGTAGAGGTGATAGACGCGGCCCTCGACCTCTCCCTCACGGGTGAACGCGCTGACGCCATCCGAGGTGCCGCTCTTGACGAAGTGCCCGGCCACGCTGGGCGTGGTGTCCCCGTAGAGGTCGAGCGCCTCGGCCTCCTCGAGCCCACCGACCACGGTGTCCTCGTCGCGGTCCGGCCAGCGCGCGAGCGTCATCGCGACGCCGTCGACGAACACCTCCACGGGGCCGCGCGCCGCCTGGCCATGAAAGCCCCGGGACGTCAGCTCACCCAGCTCCGTGACGCCCGCGCGAGGCAGCGAGGCAGTGACGACCGCCGCCCGAGCCGCCACGCTGAGGCGCTCATACAGCCGCGCCGCCGGCGTGAGCGGGGTGAAGGCGCCGGCGTCGAGCAGCGCGCCTCCGATCACGCGCGCGCGCTCCCCCGGATAGCCGCGCACCACCACCGGCCGCCCCTCGGCGCCAGACTCCGCGGGGCCGAGCGACCACGGCGCTCGCAGCACGTGGACGCCGCCCCGGAGCCACACCACCACACCCTCCGCCGGGAGCCCCGCGGCCACCAGCTCCGTGAGGCGCTGCTTGGCGCGCTCGAGGCTCCGGTACGGCGCCTCGAGCGTCCCCGGGCCCGAGTCCGAGCCGCTCGGGCTCACCGCGAGCTGCGCGCCGTAGCGCTCGCACTCGCAGCTCGACCAGCCGCTCCCGTCAGCCGCACAGCGTCGCGCCCCGACCTCTCCCGGCCCAGCGCAGTCGCAGCGCTCGGTCGTGACGGGCTCGCACAGCGACGACGCGGCGCCATCGCCACCGGACCCCGCTCGGCCACCGGATCCAGCTCGGCCACCGGACCCGGCCTCCGCGCCAGCCCCCGCCCAGCCCGCGTCCCTCGCGCCCTGGCCACCGGGCTCGTCGCCGTCCGCGCCGCAGGCGAAGCCCCCGAGCGCGGATCCCGCCACCATCAGCGCTACCCCCAGCGCACCCAAGCCCCGCACCGGAGCGCGCCGCACCCAAGCCCATGACGGACCGTCCATGGCGCCGAGTATCGCACCGCCTCAGCGAACCGACGACCAACACTCACACCCCACGCTCCGGCGCTGCTCTCCGCAGGCCACGGTGCTAAGCTGCACCCCATGCACGAGCTCGGGCGATGGCGTGGGCGGGCGTCGGTGCTCGCCATGGCGGCTGCCGTGGTGACCGTGGACGCGGCCGCCAAGGATCTCTACGTCGACGTCCAAGGGCAGGGCGGCGCCTGCGATGACGGCCGCTCCTGGACTAGCAACACGGAGGCGACCCCCTGGTGCTCGCTGCTCAAGGCCGGACGGGACGTGCGCCCGGGGGACACCGTGTGGGTCAAGGCGGGGACCTACGGGGGCTTCGAGGTCAACTACAAGGCCGGCACGGCCGCGAGCCCCATCCTCTTCAGGCCCGTCCCCGGGCATCACGTCGTCGTGGACTACAGCGCCGGCGGCAGCTCGGGGTTCACCCTCAGCATCTATCAGTCGAGCTACCTGACCATCGAGGGCTTCGAGCTCTTGGACTCCTACGTGCTCGCGCAGGATTTCCTCGCGCTGGACGCCTGCGTCCCCGCGGACCTCGCGCGCATCAAGACCTACAAGAACCACGGGATCTTGATGAACGCGGACACCAACGCCGAGCTACACCACGTCACCTTGCGCGCGCTCGAGATCCACCATCACTCGCGCCTCGGGCTCGCCGCCTGGCACTCCGAGGCCCTCTCCGTGGTGGACTGCAACATCCACCACAACGGCCACTACGGGGTCTACCTCGCCGGAGATCACCTGAACGTCAGCGGCAACCACATCCACCACAACAAGGCCTTCGGTGCCCACTTCTACAAGGATGGCGCCGTGCTGCTGGCCCCACGCATCGAGCGCAACCGCTTCGAGGACAACGGCATGGCCCGCTGCGGCTGGCACGAGTCCTCCGACGTGGTGCGGCCGAACTCCATGATCGACGGCGTCCTGCTCCAGGCGCAGGACGGGCTGATAGCCAACAACGTCATCGCGCGCAACCGCGGGGTAGGGCTGACCGTGTACGGCCCCGCGCGCAACAACGCGCTGCTCAACAACACCATCGTGGGCAATGGCTTCGTGACGGGAGCCCCACAGAACGGGATCGAGGAGCTGTACACCTCGGCGGCCAACACCCGGCTCGTCAACAACATCCTGTACGGCAACGCGCGCGTCAACAACGCGCTCGTCAGCTACACGGGCTCGCACAACCTGGAGACGAACCCCGGCTTCATGGACGAGGGCGCCGGAGACTACCGGCTGCGCGAGGACAGCCCCGCGCGCGACACCGGGCTCGCGCTCCCCGAGGTGACCGTCGATCTCGTCGGGCTCACGCGGCCACAGGGCCCAGCCTATGACCTGGGCGCCTACGAGCTCGCCGCGACGACGGACGGTGGCGCTCCCCAGCAGGACGGCGGCTCCACTCAGCAGGATGGTGGTTCCACCCAGCAGGACGGCGGCTCTACCCAGCAGGACGGCGGCTCCACCCAGCAGGACGGCGGAGGCCCACGGTCGGACGCTGGCGCCGACGCCAGCGTCTCCGTCACTCCCACCACGTCGAGTGACGCTGGGTATGGCTGCACCACCACGCGCCCGAGGGACGGCGCCTACGGTCTGGCGCTGCTCGGGGCGCTCTTGCTCTGGATGCGGCGACGACGCGGACCGCGACGGTCGATGACCACGCCCTGAGGTCATCGGGAAGCCGCCACGCCTCGCTCGCAGAGCGCTGCCGGACGTCGACAGGGGCAGCGCTGCCAAGTAGGGTGCCCTTAGGTCACTCTTCCATGTCTAGTCAGCGCTGCTTCAACTGTGCCGCCCCCTTGCCGCTCGCCGTCGCGGGGCAAGTCGTGAGCTGCACCTTCTGCAACACGGAGAACCGGCTCGAAGGGGGCGCGCCCGCGGCGCCGCAGGTCGTCGTCCAGCCCATGGAACCGCAGGTGTTTCAGGCCATGATCCAGGTGAGCGCCCCCACGGTCCCACGGGCCAGCGCCAAGGGCGTCGGGCTCTTCGTGGCGCTCATGGTCGGCCTGCCCATCGTGGGGGTGGTGGGAGGCCTCGCCGCCATGGGCTGGGGCCTCCAGTCGGCCTCGAGGAGGACCACTGAGCTCATCGAGCAGTCCAACCCCATCCCCCGCGCCGCTCAGCCCACCGAGGCCCTGACGCGCCCGGCGGAGCTCGGCAAGCACCCGGGCGGCGGCGGCTACATCACCGTCGACCCCGCGGGGATGACCACCACCTTCGACCAGCTCGAGCCCGTGGCGGAGCTGCCCTGGGCGGAGCGGGTAGCGCGCGCGTGGTCCCCGGACGCCAAGCTCTACGCCCTCTACGTCAGCGGCGTCCGCGAAGACGGCACCCTCGACACGAGCGCCGCGCGCAGCGACGCGGACTACCGCTTCTTCTCGCCAGCGCGCCGGCGCGCAGCCCGCGAGATGCAGACCGTCTCCGACAGCGCTCCCCCCACGGAGCTGCGGCTCTTGATCAGCGACGGCAAGGCTCAGGTGCTGCTCGGCTCCAGCACAGAGCCCGACGAGAGCACCTCTGCCAAGCCGGCCTTCACCTGCGCCATGCGGGACGTCGTCGCGCTGCTGCACGCCAGGAAGCTCCCCCAGCGTCCAGGCTACAACCTGATGGCGCGCGTCCGCCGGCGCGGGGAGTATACCTGGAGCCTCAACATGCCCAACGTCCGAGAGCGCGTGGAGGAGATCTCCACGGTGTGCTCCGCTGCGCCGCCGCGTCGCTGAAGACGCGCGACGGCCCCGCGACGTCGCTCTGTAACCGTCTGACCAGGCACGTGGTTGTCGGCAGCTTCGATGACGACTACGGCGCCGGCCCCAGTGGGCGCCAGCGATCGGGCAGCAGCGCATCGAGCTCGTCGTCGGTGGTGGCCGTCGCGACGCGTTCGAGGACGTCGG
>CAUJEM010000030.1 GCA_963169915.1 Myxococcota bacterium | reverse complement strand
TCCGGAGGCGTGAGCAGCAGCTCGAAGCGGCGCCGCTCGAGCGGGCCGGGAGCCACCACCGTCCAGCGCTGCCAGCCAGCCTGGGCGAGCGGCTCCGGGGCGAGCAGCGCGCCGACCAGCTCGAGCGGCTGCCGTACCCCGAGCGGCACCTGCACCCGCGCCTCCCCGGGGCCCTCCGGGGGTGCGGCGGGCGCCGGCGCCGGCGGCGCCGCGCGGGGCGCCGGTGCCGGTGCGGGGCGCGGCGGCGCTGGCGGCGGTGCCACCAGGACGATCGCGGCCGCCGGCGGCGCGCCCGGGCCGGCGCAGCCCACCAGCGCCGCCGCGGCGAGCGCCGGCGCGCAGAGGCCACGCCGGCCTTGGAGCTTTCTCGCCATCAGCGGCTAGAGTAGCCGCCCCGCCGCCTGGCGCCCAAGACCGATGACGCACCCGACCGAAGCCCCCTCCGCTCCTGGCAATTTCATCCGCGAGCTCATCGCCGGCCACCTGGCGTCGGGCACGCACGGCGGCCGCGTGGTCACGCGCTTCCCGCCGGAGCCCAACGGCTACCTGCACGTCGGACACGCCAAGAGCATCTGCCTCAACTTCGGGCTCGCCGAGGAGTTCGGCGGTGAGTGTCACCTGCGCATGGACGACACCAACCCCACCAAGGAAGACGAGGAGTACGTGGCCTCCATCGCCGAGGACGTGCGCTGGCTCGGCTTTCGGTGGACCGGGCCGGTGCGCCACGCCTCGGACTACTTCCCGTGGCTCTACGAGTACGCCGAGCAGCTCATCGTGGCGGGCAAGGCCTACGTGTGCAGTCAGAGCGAGGAGCAGATGCGGGCCGACCGCGGCACCATCAGCGAGCCGGGGCGTCCGAGCCCGTACCGCGAGCGCAGCATCGAGGAGAACCTGCGGCTCTTCCGCGAGATGCGCGCCGGCAAATACGCCGACGGCGAGCACACGCTGCGGGGCAAGATCGACATGGCGGCCGACAACATGAAGCTGCGAGATCCGCCGCTCTACCGCATCCGCCGCGCGCGCCACCACCGCACCGGGGACGCGTGGTGCCTCTACCCGCTCTATGACTTCGCCCACTGCCTCTCGGACGCGGTGGAGGGCATCACGCACAGCGTTTGCACGCTGGAGTTCGAGAACAACCGCGCGCTCTACGACTGGGTGCTCGAGAGCCTCCCGGTACCGCCGCTGCCCGTGCCACCGCTGGAGCCGACGCTCGCCGCGGCGGCGCCGAGCCCTGGCCCGCTGCCCCCGCTGCCGACGCCGCGGCCACGCCAGTACGAGTTCGCGCGGTTGATGCTCACCTACACGGTGCTGAGCAAGCGCAAGCTGCTCGAGCTGGTCCGCTCCGGGCGGGTGAGCGGCTGGGACGATCCACGCATGCCCACCCTGAGCGGGATGCGCCGGCGCGGCGTCACGCCCGAGGGCTTGCGCGCGTTCTGCGAGAAGATCGGCGTCTCCAAGAACAACAGCGTGGTGGAGGTGGAGCTGCTCGAGGCCTGCCTCCGCGACGATCTGAACCAGACCTCGCCGCGCGCGCTCGGCGTGGTGGAGCCGCTGAAGCTGACGCTCACCAACGTGCCGGAGGACTTCGCGCGTGAGTTCGAGGCGCCCTACTTCCCCCCGGACGTCGGCCGCCCCGGCGCGCGCACGCTCGTCATGGGGCGGTCGCTCTACATCGACCGGGAGGACTTCACCGAGGCGCCGCCGAGCGGCTGGAAGCGGCTCGCGCCGGGCGCGGCCGTGCGGCTGCGCTACGCGCTGGCCGTGCGCTGCGAGGAGGTCGTCAAGGGGCCAGACGGTGAGCTGCTCGAGCTGCGCTGCGTGGCAGATCTGGACGACCGCTTCGACCCGAAGAGCGTCCGCGGCACGCTGCACTGGGTGGACGCGGCGCGCGCCGTCCCAGCCGAGCTGCGGCTCTACGGGCGGCTGTTCTCGCACCCCAGGCCAGACGCGGAGGAGGACTACCTGGCGCTGCTGGATCCGGCGTCGCTGACGGTGCGTCGAGGGCTGGTGGAGCCGTCCCTCGCCAGCGCCGCGCCGGGCTCGCGCTGGCAGCTCGAGCGCGTCGGGTTCTTCTGCGCGGACGCGAGGGACTCTCGGCCCGGCGCGCTGGTGCTCAACCGCACGGTGCCGCTCAAGGACTCTTGGGCCAAGCAGGCGCAGCCGCGCCCGGCCCCCACCCCCATGGCAGAGCCGCGGCCGCGGCCCGCCGCCGCGCCGGCCACGCTGCGGCTGAGCGAGGCGGCGGAGGCGCTCGCGGCCGCGCACGGCCTCTCCCCCGCCGACGCGCACGTGCTGGCGGACGAGGGCCCGCTGAGGGCGCTGTTCATCGCCGCCGTGGCGGCGGGCGCGCCGCGCCAGCCGCTCGCCAAGCTCTTGGTCAACGAGCTGCGCAAGCCCTTGGAGGCCGGCGCGCGCTTCGAGGCCGCGGCCGTGGTGGAGCTGCTCGGCCTGCTCGGCGAGGGCGCGCTCAGCATGGCGCAGGGGCGTGAGCTCATCACGGAGCTGGCCGAGCGCGGCGGCTCGCCCCGGGCGCTCGCCCAGGCCAAGGGCTACGGCGCCGTGGACGACGCGGCGCTCACCGCCCAGCTCACGCAGGTGCTCGAGCAGCAGGCGGCGCTGGTGGCGCGCTACCGCGCCGGAGAGACGAAGCTCAAGGGCGCGCTGGTGGGCGCCGCCATGCGGCAGACGGGCGGCAAGCTGCCGGCGCCGGTCGTCACCGCGCGGCTCGAGGCGCTGCTGGACGCCACGTAGCGGGCGCCGCCGCGGCGGCGCCGGTGGGCCTCAGGGCGTCACGCAGACGCAGCACTGGTCCACGCAGCTTGGCCCTTGGCCGTAGACGGCGCAGGCGACCTCACACGAGGGGTCGTTGCCGGCGTCGTCCAGGTGGCAGGGGAAGAGGCAGACCCAGGCGTCGGCGTCGCTGCCGTCTCCCTCTGCGCCGCCGGCCTCCGCATCGCCGCTCTCCGCGTCGGCGGCCTGGCTGCCGCCCGTGCCCGCGCCGCCGCCCCCGTCACGGCCGGCGTCGAGGCCGCCCGCGCCAGCGCTGCTCGCGTCGCGGCTGGCGTCCAGGCCGTCTCCCGCGTCGCGCAGCTCATCCACCAGCGTGACCGAGCTGCACGCCGCGCCGCCGAGTAGCAGCAGCGCCAGGCCGGCGCCGCGCGGGGTGCGCCGCCGAGGCTGGAGCGCGGCGCGGGTCATCGGGAGATCCTCGTGGGTGCTACAGGCAGGTGCAGCAGCCGCCTTTGGGGGTGTTCCAGGGCACGCAGAGCCCTGGATTGTCGCCCGTGAGGCCGCAGAACACGAAGCAGGCCATCTGGTTGCCCGGCTGGCTGGGGTCGCAGGCAGCGCCGCAGGTGCCCGTGCCGCCGCCGCTGCCCCCCGTGCCGGTGGGGACGCAGCTGGTGGCGGTCTTGGTGTGGCCGGGCAGGCAGTCGAAATCGCACGTGGTGCCGGCGCAGCGGGGGTTGGTCCCGCCGGGGCTGGGGGCGACGCAAGGATTGCAGTCTCCGTCTTGGAGGCCGCAGCCGTACGTCAGCCCGGGTGGCACGCAGAGGCCACCGCACTGCTTACCGCTCGGTCCGCTGCCGCCCGTGCCGCCAGAGCCCGCGGTGCCGCCGGAGCCCGCGGTGCCGCCGGAGCCGCCAGCACCCGCGGAGCCGCCAGCACCCGCGGAGCCGCCAGAGCCTGCGGAGCCGCCAGAGCCTGCGGAGCCGCCAGCGCCCGCGGAGCCGCCGGAGCCGCCAGCACCCGCGGAGCCGCCAGAGCCCGCAGTGCCGCCGGAGCCCGCGGTGCCGCCAGCGCCCGCGGCACCGCTCGCGCCGCTCGCGCCGGCGTCCGTCCCGCTCGCGCCGGCCTCGCCGGCCGCGCCCGCGGTGCCGCCCGCGCCCTCCTCCGCCAGATCATTGCCGACGGCGCAGGCCGCCAGCAGGGCGGCGAGCGAGAACCAAGACCAAGGACGCGTGCGCATGAGGAGCCTGGCGTCGGGGGCTAGACCGGCGCGAGCAGCAGCTTAGCAGATCCTCCGGGGTCTGGGGGTGACCCCCCTGGGGCATGCCCAGCCGCTCAGCGCGCGCGCTGGGCGCTCAGCCCGAGCACCGTCAGCGGCTCCGGGGAGAGGTGGAAGGTGATGTGGTCGCCCAGGTTGACCGGCGCCGTAGCGATGGGACCATCCAAGAACAGGCGGCCCTCCTGCATCTTGTTGATGACGCTGAGGCTGGTGCCGGGCAGCACCTCCAGACGCCGCAGGGCGTAGCGCTGCCCGTCCGGGGTGTACGGCTCGCGCACCACGAGCTGCAGCCGCGCGCTGGTGAGCGGCAACACGCGGCCGCCCGCCGAGCGCTGCGCCGCGGTGGAGCCGGCGGCCGGGCCGACGAACAGCCCGCTCGAGCGCTGCTCCTCGCTCTGCTCGCCGTAGCGCAGGATGTAGCGGGAGGTGGCGGCGGGTGAGGCGTGGCAAAACAGCGCCTCGTTGAGCACGCGGCGCCAGCGGGTGCGCCCGTTCACGCTCACCGCCATGCGCTGCAGCACCAGGGCCTTGGGGCGGCCGTACAGCGCCTCCTCCAGCGCCGCGGCCACGCCGCGCCAGTCGGTGGAGCTGAAGAAGCCCACGCTCGTGGAGGGGGAGCTGTTGACACCCAAGACGGGCACGCTGGCGCCCACCTGGTGCGAGGCGGCCAGCAGCGTGCCGTCGCCGCCCACCACCACGACGAGCCGCGCGTCGGCGGTGTCGAAGGCCGCGTGGGCGCGCTGCACCTTGAGCACGCGCGCGCCGAGGCGCTGCAGCGCCCGCTCGGTGGCGGCGAGCGTGCGGGCGTGCTCGCGGTGGCTGGCGCGCCAGCGCGCCACCGAGGGATCGCGCCGCGCCAGCAGCTCTCTAGCGCGCGGATCCCGCTCCTCTTCGACGAAGCGCGCGTAGCTCGAGCGCTTGGCGACCAGCACCACGCGCGGCGGTCCGCCGCCCTCAGGCATAGCGCTCCGCCAGCCGGCGCAGTCCCAGCTCGGTCTTGGCGTCCTCGAAGGCGCCGGCGCGGCAGAGCGCGAGCGCCGTGTCGAGCGGCACGCTGGCGACGAGCCCGCCCTGCTCCAGCGCGGAGCCGTCGAGGCTGGGCTGTCCGCGCGCTTCGGGGCGCACCTCCACGTGCAAGTAGTGGTGGCGCTCCCCGATGACGCCGGGGCTCGGGAAGGTGCTCACCCCGAGCGGCTGGAAGCGCTCCGCCTCGACGCGATACCCCAGCTCCTCCTCCAACTCGCGCGCCGCCGCCGCCGCCGCGCCGCCGGGGCCGCGCTCGTGCGGCTCGATGAGCCCGGCGGGCAGCTCCCAGAGCCGCCCCGTGTCCGCCTCGCCGGGCCGTGAGCCGCTCTCGGGCCGCCGCAGGCAGACCGGCGGGCGCAGCGCGCTGCGCAGGTGCACCCAGCGCCGCCCCTGGGCGTCGAGGTAGTGCACCGCCAGCACTACGGCGTCGAGCGCCTGACGGTCCACGTCGTCGTAGGTGAACGGCGCGCTGACGCTCCCGTCGGGGTAAGTGACGGACAGGCGATGGCGTCGCAGCCGCAGAAAGCCGGGCCCTTGCCGCGGTGAATGATCGGCGAGCACCTGGATGCCGAGCGCCGGCAGCGGCGGGAGCGCTTGCGCGAGCGCCGGCGCCAGGGGGCTGGTGGGGTCCGAGCCGTCGGGGCGAGTCACGTCGGGCGCAGCATACGTCGCCTCCCGGGCAATTGGCCCAGTGACTTGCCGCCTCCGGCGCCAGCGCGTAACCATCACCCCATGCAAGGATCTCTGGGGAAGCGTGCTGGGGGCGCGCTGGTGGTGGCGGCGCTCGCGCTGGTGGTGCCGGTGGCCGCGCTCGCCGCGCCTGCGAAGGCGCCCGCCGCGGGCAAGAAGGACAAGGGCGCCGGGGAGCTCGCCAAGCTCGACGCGGAGCTGCGCAGCGGCGAGCCCGAGCGCGTCGCGGCAGCGCTGGCGCCCCTCACCGAGCGCCCGGCGGCGTGGGTGAAGGCGGCGCCCATCGTCGAGCAGTGGCTCGCGGAGGGCGCGCCCGTCGCGCAGGTGCGGCTCGGCATCGCCGCGCTCGGCGCGCTCCGCCAGCCGAGCTCGAGCGGCGTGCTGGCGCGCTACGCCCGCTTCCGCCAGCTCGTCGTGCGCGAGGAGGCGGTCACTGCCTTGGGCAAGACGGGAGGGTCCGTCGCCGCGGAGGCGCTGCGGCTGGCGCTCCGCTCCAAGGACGACACCGTCCGGCGGCGCGCGGCCACGGCGCTGGGCGAGGCGGGCGTGGTCGAGGCCGCCCCGGAGCTGCTGCTCGCCCTCGACCGCGGCGTGGAGGAGGCGGCGCCCAGCCTCGGCCTGCTCTGCGCGGCGGAGACCTGCCCCCAGCTCGTCGAGCGGGTCGGCAAGCTGCCCTTCCCCACGGTGAGCCGCGGGCTGGAGGCGCTGTTCGGGCGCAGCGCGGCGCCCGCCGCGCCGGCCGTCTTGCTCCAAGCGGTGAGCGCCGTGGTGGAGCTCAAGACCCAGGCCGCCAAGGCGCTGCTCGAGCGGCTCTTGGAGGTCTTCCCCAAGGCGGGTGACGCCAAGGTGCGCGCCGCGCTCACGCAGGGTGTGGCGGCGCTCGGCGGGGAGCAGGGCTCGTGAGCGGGCACTGGTGCGGGCTGCTCGCCCTCGGCCTGGTGGCGTGTGGGGCGGCCGCGCCGCAGGCGCCGAGCGCACTGCTCGAGCAGCAGTGGACGAACGACGGCGGGCGCTCCATCGAGGCGGCGCAGCGGCGGCTCGCGGGGGTGACCCTGCCCGACAGCCCGGGCTACGTGCTCGGCCTCACGGCCAGCGGCGTCAGCGTCAAGAGCCTGGACCGGCAGCGGAGCTGGCAGAGCGTGCGCAGCTTCGTGGCCCGCCCCGTCATCGCGGGCAACGTGGTCGTGGGGCTCGAGCGCGGTGCGCTGCTCGCGCTCGACGCGCGCACGGGCCAGCCGCTCTGGTCGCTGCCCGTGGCGCAGCGCCACCTGCTCGGCGCCGGCGATGACGCCGCGCTCACCGCCGTCGGGCTCGCCGCCAGCGACGAGCACGAGGCAGAGCTGGTGGTCGTCGACCGCCAAGGGAAGGTCGCGCTGCGGCTCACGGCCCCTCCGGCCATGGGCGCGCCAGGGGTGCTGGGCGGGCTGGTGTTTCTGCCCTGGGGCAATCAGTACGTCAGCGTGCTGGACCCCAACGCCCAGCGGGAGGTCGGGCGCGCGCTGCTGCGGGTGCAGGTGAGCACGGTGCAGCCCTTCGGCGGGCGACTGTGGTTCGGCGAGCGCGCCATGGTGCGCTTCGACGACAAGATCGGTGGCGCCAGCCGCGGCGCCGCGACGCTCGCTCGGCTCCCCGAGGTCGACCTGCCGGGCAACCCCACCTGGTTCCCGGAGCGCGCGGCGCCCGCCCCGCTCGCTGCCACCGGGCGCGACGCCATCCGCATCTACGCGCGGCCCGGCGAGGAGGGCGGCTTCGACGCGGATCGCTACGCGGCCAGCTATCGGAGGCTCCTCCTGGGCGCGGACGCCGCCAGCGGGGAGCTGCGCTTCGTGCAGGTGCTGCCGGCGGTGGCGCTGGGCGGCGCCGCGGTGGAGGGGGGCTTCGTGCTCTGCGCCGAGGACGGCTCGGTGCACCTCCTGGAGTCGGCCGGGGGCACGGCCTCGGGCTTCTCCTTCGGCACCCCGCTGCAGGCCTGCGTGGTCAGCGCCGGTGACTTCGTGATGCCGCGCGGCGCCGCGAGCGCCAGCCTCCCCGAGCAGCTCGGCAAGGCCGTGGCGCTCGGCGACGCCGATCTGGTCCCCGCGCAGCGCTACCTCATGCGCGCGCTCGCCGCCTCGGCGGATCCCAAGGTGACGCAGGTCCTCATCGCGCTGGCGATGGACGGGCGCACCCCGCCGTCGCTCATCGACGAGACGCGCCGGCTCTTGTCCCAGCGCCGCAACGGCGCGGACGCCATGATCGCGGCGCTCTCACGCGAGGTGGACTTCCTCTCCGACGTGACCCGCCCGCCACCCGTGGGGCCCCTGGCCGACGCGCTGGCGGCGCTGGGTGATCCGCGCGCGGCCCCGCTCTTGGCGCGGCACCTGAACGACCCCGTCCACAGCACGGGAGATCTCGCGCGGGTGTCCCACGCGCTGTTCACCCTGGCCACCAGCGCGGAGTACGAGCCGCTGCGGACCTTCTTCGCGCTCTACCGAGCCACCGCGGAGGACGACAGCATGGTGGCCGCCGTCCTCGACGTGGCCCGCGCGCTGCAGCGCATCGGCGGTGCGCCCGCGGCGCAGCTCATCGCGCGCGCGCTGCAGGACCCGCTGACGGTGCCCGCCATCAAGAGCGGTCTCGAGCAGCTCCCCGCCACGCCGCCCGCGGCCGCCGTGCCGCCGGCGGCGCCAGCCGCGCCAGCCGACCAGGACGGCTGAGCGCCGTCAGCGCTCCGGCTCTTCCACGCGCGGGTCGCTGGCCTCGGGCTCAGCGCTCGACGGCGAGGGGGCGGGCTCGGCCGCGCTGGGGGGCACCCACGCGTGCGCGCCGCTGGCCTCGGCGCCGGGCGGCGCGCCGCTGGGCGCCGAGGCGCTGGGGGGCGGCGCGCTACGCCGAGCGGCGCGCGGGGCGACGAGATCGTCCACGCGGGCGGCGACGCGGCCCACCACGCCCAAGAGCTCCCGCCCGGCGTCCTCCACCGCCTGCTCCAGCCTGTCCGGTGAGAGGTTCTTCGCGGCGCGCCGGCTCAGCTCTTCCAGCCGCTTGGCGTCGAGCTGCTCCGCCGCCTTGCGGCTGAGGTCCGTCAGCTCGCTGATGGCCCGCTTGCCGAGCCGATCCACCCGCTCTGGCGCGACCTGCTGAGCGGCGCGCCGCCCGAGCTGCTCGATCCGGGCAGGATCCAGCGCCTTCTTGGCAGCTCGAAGCAGCAGGCCGAGGCCGGCGCCGATGTCGTCCGCCGCGCTGGGCTGCGCGTGGGGCGCCCGGCCGCTCCCGGCGGCCTCCGCCCCCTCCACCGGCGGCGCCCAGGCCGTGGCGCCGGGCGGGTCCGAAGCAGCCGCTGGGGAGTGACGCGCAGCCTCTGGGGCGGGGCCGCCGGCCTCCGAGCCCTCGCTCGACGCGGCGCTCGGCTCGTTCTCGGTCTCGACGCTCATCGTCTGACCAGCATGCGCACGCTCCGGCGCCAGCGCAAGACTGACCGCCGGAGCGCAACTGCGGTAAGCCCTGCGGCGGGCGACGCCCTCGCCCCGCGAGCCATCATGACCCAGCCACCACCCTCCTCCCTCCGTGACCTCGAGAGCGCCATCGACGCGGTGGTCGTCAGCTACGACGGCCCCGAGGAGATCAACAACCTGGAGAGCGCCGCGCTGCCGAACCGGCGCGCCGTCATCGACGCGCTCAACCACCTCAAGCCGGTGGTGTTCATGGGGTTTTTCAGCCACCGGCCGCTGACGCGGGGCAACCTGCGCCACGGCATCAGCGAGCACCTCTACCCTGCCTACGAGCTGCTCAGCGAGCAGATCCGGCGCGCCATCAGCTACGAGGAGCGCCGCGCGCCCGGGGATCCGGGCCGCACCGAGCGCTGGAGTGAGGAGGTGACGCTCGATCTGCTCCAGGCCATGCCGAAGATCCGGCGCCTGCTCAACGGGGACGTGCTGGCCGCGTACGAGGGAGATCCGGCGGCGCGCAGCATCGAGGAGGTGGTCTTCAGCTACCCGGCCATCGAGGCCATCCTCACGCACCGCATCGCGCACGAGCTGTGGGTGGCTGGGGTGCCGATGATCCCGCGCATCCTGTGCGAGTACGCCCACGGCCGCACCGGAATCGACATCCACGCCGGCGCCACCATCGGCGAGCGCTTCTTCATCGACCACGGCACGGGCGTGGTCATCGGGGAGACCACGGTGATCGGCAACAACGTGAAGATCTACCAAGGCGTGACGCTCGGCGCGCTGAGCACGCGGCGCCGCGCGGCGCCGGGCGGCGTGGTGGTGCAGCGCCACCCCACCATCGAAGACGACGTGACCATCTACGCCGGCGCCACCATCTTGGGTGGGGAGACCGTCATCGGTCGCGGCTCGGTCATCGGCGGCAACGAGTGGGTCACGCAGAGCGTGCCGCCGGGGACCAAGGTCTTGGGGCGCGCGCGGGACTGAGCCGCGCTCAGCGGAGGGACAGCGGATCGCGGTCGCGAGCGGACACCAGCACGCTCAGCTCCGGCAGCGCGCTGCGCAGGCGCTCGGCGAGCCGGGGTAGGTACCCGCGCTCGGTGTTCGAGTGCCCGGCGAGCACCACGCTCGAGCCCCGCGCGACGTGCGCCAGCACGTCGTGGTGGCGCATCTCCCCGGTGACGAGCAGGTCGGCGTCGTGGACGCCCTCGAGCAGCGCGCCTCCGGCCCCCGCGCAGACGGCGACCGTGCGCAGCGGCGCGCCCTGGTCGTGCGCGCGGGTGGCCGCGACCTGCACGTGCCCGACCCCGAGCCCCGCCTTGAGTCGGGGCAGCAGCTCGGCGAGCGGCGCTGGGGTGTCGAGCACGAGGCGCCGCCCTGGGCCGACCCCGGCGAGGGGCTCGGGCAGCAGCGGCACGAGATCCCAGGCTGGCTCCTCGTAGGGGTGCACGCGCCGCAGCGCGGCCGCCAGCCGGGGGAGCGCCGCCAGCGGCGCCACCAGCTCCAGGCGTAGCTCCGGCACGCGCTCGAGCGTCCCACGCTCGCCGAGTGTCGGGCTCGAGCCCTCGCCGCCGAGGAAGGTGCCGGTGCCGTGCGTAGCGAAGCTGCAGTGGGTGTAGGCGCCGATGACGCCCGCGCCTTCGGCGGCGAGCGCCTCGCGCAGCCGGTCGGCCGCGGCCTCGGGCGTGAACACCACGAGCTTGCAGCCGCTGCCCGGCGCGAGCTCGCTGCGGACGGTGAGGGGCGCGGTGGCACCGGGGCCGACCTGCGCCGCCAGCCAGTCGTTGACGCCGTCCGCCGCGGCGTCGAGCGCGGTGTGGGGCGAGTAGACCGCCAGGCCGCGCGTCAGGCAGCGCAGCAGCAGCCGCTGCCGGGGCGCCCCCCGCCCGAGGCGTCGCAGCGGCTCGAACCACGGCGGGTGGTAGGCGATGACGAGCTCCGCGGCGGCGCCGAGCGCCTCGTCGAGCACGTCCTCGGTGAGGTCGATGCAGAGCAGCGCGCGCGTCACCTCACGAGGCTCGGCGGGCTCCAGGAGCAGGCCCACGTTGTCCCAAGGTTCCGCGAAGCGTAGCGGGGCCAGCGCCTCGAGCGCCGCCGTCACCCGGTCGAGAGAGGCCATGGGCGCGAGCCTAGCGCAGCCGCGCCGCGGAGCTCACCGCAAGACGCTGGCGTCCCGGTGCGTTCTCAGCCATGCCACGCGGACCGTGCCGCTCTCGTTCTTTCAGCGCCTCGGGCTCGCCTGGTCGAGCTGGTGGCGGACCCTCACCGACCCGGACCACGCCGCGCGCCTGCTCGCGCTGGACGCGCCCCCGGCGCTGCCTCCGGCGCCCCCACCCGCCCCGCCCGCACCGCCGCCCGTCAGCCCGCCCGGCGCCGCGGGCGAGCGCGAGCGCTGGGCCACCGGCGGCGCGCTCGAGCTGCTCGGGCTGCTGCAGCGCGAGGCGCGGCTCGTGGACTTCTTGCAGCAGGACATCGCGTCCTTCGACGACGTGGACGTCGGGGTGGCCGCGCGCGTGGTCCACGCCGGAGGGCGGCGCGCGCTCGCGCAGCTCGGCCGCCTCGAGCCCGTTCGCCCCGAGCCGGAGGGCGCACCCCTGCGCGTGGACTGCGCGGGCCCGGAGCTCAAGCTGGTGGGCGCGGTGCACGGCGCTGGGCCGTACAGCGGTGTCCTGCGGCACGCCGGCTGGCGCTTTCGGAGCCTGACGCCCCTGCTGCCCGCCGAGGGTGAGGACGCCGCTGCGGCGCTCGTGGTGGCTCCCGCGGAGGTCGAGCTGTGAGCCGTTGGACGGTGGGCATCGATCTCGGCACCACCCACTCGGCCCTCGCGGAGTCGAACGGCGCCGAGCTCCGCGTGCTGCCGCTCCCGCAGCTCGTCGAGGCGCGCACGCAGGCGGCCCTGCCGCTGCTGCCCTCGTTCATCTACTTCCCGCCGCCCGGAGAGGGACCCTACGCGCTCCCCTGGGACTCGGCGCGTGAGTTCGCCGTCGGTCACTACGCGCGGGACCGCGGGGCGCACGCGCCCGGGCGCGTGCTGGCGAGCGCCAAGAGCTGGCTGTCCTCGGTCACGCTGGATCGGCGGGCACCCACGCTGCCGCTGGAGGCCGCCGAGGGGGTCGAGCCCATCTCCCCGGTGGAGGCCTCGTTCCGCTACCTCGAGCACCTGTCGGAGGCCTGGTCCGCGGCGCACCCGGGGGAGAGCCTCGGCGCGCAGGAGGTCGTCATCGCCGTGCCCGCGTCCTTCGACGCCGCCGCGCGGGAGCTGACGGTGGAGGCGGCCTACGCCGCTGGCTTCGAGGACATCACCCTGCTCGAGGAGCCGCAGGCTGCCGTCTACGCCTGGCTCCACCAGCGCGGCGCGCGCGCCCAGGAGGACCTACGGCCGGGGGACGTGCTGCTGGTGGTGGACATCGGCGGCGGCACCACGGATTTTTCGCTGCTCGCCGCCTCCGAGCTGGACGGCGCCCTGCAGCTCGAGCGGCTCGCCGTGGGTGATCACATCTTGCTCGGTGGCGACAACATGGATCTGGCGCTGGCCGCCCGCGTCGCGGCGCGCCTCGAGGAGCGCGGCGCGCCGCTCGAGCCGAGCGAGCGCGCCACGCTCGTGCACGCCTGCCGCGCGGCCAAGGAGCGCCTGCTGAGCGGCGCGGAGGACGTGACGCAGATCCCGGTGGCGATCGCCGGTCGCGGCGCGCAGCTCGTCGGCGGCGCGCGCCGCGACGCGCTGACGCTGTCCGAGGTGCTGGAGCTGGTGCTCGAGGGCTACTTCCCCAGCGTCCCGGCCAGCGCGCGACCGCAGCGCCGCCCACGCAGCGGGCTGCTCCAGCGCGGACTGTCGTACGCCGCGGACCCAGCGGTGACGCGGCACCTCGCGGAGTTCTTGGGGCGCCACGCCCAGCGCGCGGGCGCAGCAGCGCCGCTCTGGCCGACCTGCGTGCTGTTGAACGGCGGCGTGATGAAGGCGCCGCGGCTACGCGAGCGCCTGCTGCAGACGCTCAATGAGTGGCTCGCCGCCGCCGGCGCGCCTCCCGCGCGGCTGCTGCCGGGCGAGGAGCTGGATCTGGCCGTGGCGCGCGGCGCGGCGGTCTTCGGGCGCCTGCGCCACGGCGAGGGTTTTCGGATCCGCGGGGGCAGCGCGCGCGCCTACTACGTGGGCATCGAGGAGCCCACGCCCGCCGTGCCGGGGCTCGAGCCGCCGGTGCACGCGCTCTGCGTCGCGCCCTTCGGGATGGAAGAGGGGCGCCGCGTGGAGCTGCCGCCGCTCGGCCTCGCCGTGGTGGTGGGGGAGCCCGTGCGCTTTCGGTTCTACGGCTCCAGCGTCCGCCGACAGGACGCGGCCGGCACGCTCTTGCGCCGCTGGGCGCCCGAGGAGCTGGAGGAGCTGGCCCCGGTAGAGCTCAGCCTGCCCGCGCTGGGGCGCTCGGCGGGGGACGAGGTCGCCGTCACGCTGCACGCCAGCGTGACGGCGATCGGCACGCTGGCGCTCGAGGCCGTCCCGCTCGAGCCGCTCAGCGCCGACGAGCGCTTCAGCGTGGAGCTCTCGGTCAGGAGCTGAGGCGTGACGGAGCGCTACCTCGTCGGGCTGGATCTCGGCACCACCCACTGCGCGCTCGCCTACTGGGCGCCCGGCGCAGTGGCGCCGGAGGTGCTTCCGCTGCGGCAGCTCGTGGCAGAGCGCGCGGTCGCCGCGGCGCCGCTGCTGCCCTCGGCGCTCTACGCGCCGGTCGAGGGCGAGGTGGCGGCCGATCCCTACCCGGCGCCCCCCTTCGTCGTCGGGCGTCACGCCGAGCGGCGCGCGCGGGAGGTCCCGGGCAGGGGCGTCGTCTCCTCGAAGAGCTGGCTGGCGCACGCGGCCGTCGATCGCGAGGCGCCGCTGCTGCCCTGGGGGGTCGAGGGCGAGGGACCTCGGCTGTCGCCGGTGGACGCCGCCGCGCGGCTGCTCCACCACGTCCGCCGCTGCTGGGACGAGCGCTTCGAGCAGCACCCCTTGCGTGACCAGGAGCTGGTGCTCACCGTCCCGGCCTCGTTCGATCCCGTGGCGCGGGAGCTGACGCTCCGTGCCGCGCGCGCCGAGGGGCTCGTCCCGCGCCTGCTCGAGGAGCCGCAGGCGGCGTTCCACGCGTGGCTCGCGCAGGCCGAGCCCGCGGCGCTGGCGGCGCTCTTCGAGCAGCAGGAGCCGCGGCGCGTGCTCGTCTGCGACGTGGGTGGGGGCACCACCGATTTGTCCCTGCTCGAGCTGCGCGGGACGACGGTGCGGCCCGAGGTCGAGCGGATCGCGGTCGGGCGGCACCTGCTGCTCGGCGGGGACAACCTCGATCTTGCGCTGACGCAGCTCGCCGAGGGGCGCCTGACGCCCGCCGGAGCGCCCCTCGACGCGCCCCGCCTGGCCGCGCTGACGCTCGCCTGCCGCGAGGCCAAGGAGCGGCTGCTCGGCCCAGCGCCGCCCGCCGAGCTGCGCGTCACGGTGGCGGAGCCCGGCTCGCGCCTGGTGGCCCGCACCCGCTCGGCGCGCCTCGAGCAGCGCGAGGTGCGGGAGCTGCTGCTGGGGGCCTATTTCCCACTGGTGGACCGGGGCACGCCCCCTTCGGCGCGGCGCAGCGGGCTCGTGGGGCTCGGCCTCCCTTATGAGCGAGAGCCGGCCATCACCCGTCACGTCGTCGACTTCCTCTCGCGGCACCTGGGCGCCGAGCCCTGGCCCTCGGCGGTGCTGCTCAATGGGGGCACCTTCCATGCCGCGCCCTTCGCCGAGCGTCTGCTCGAGGTGGTGGCGCGGGGGCGGGGCGGTCCGGTGCTGCGGCTCGAGCAGGCCGAGCCGGATCTGTCGGTGGCGCGCGGCGCGGTCGCCTACGCGCGCGCGCTGCGCGGCGAGGGGCCGAAGATCGCCTCCGGGTCGGCCTTCGCGTACTACCTGGCGCTCGATGAGCGCCAGGTCGTGTGCCTGCTGCCGCGCGGCGCGCGAGAGGGCCAGCCGCACGCGCTGCGCGAGCACGTCTTCGCGCTGACGTTGGGGCGCCCGGCGCGCTTTCAGCTCTACGCCGCCGACGCCGGCGCCGACGCGGCCGGCCTGCTGCGGGCGCGCGACGCGGCCTGGACGCTCCTGCCGCCGCTGGTCGCCCAGCTCCCCGCGTCGCCGGCGCTCACGGAGGCTCGGGTGCGCCTCAGCGCGGAGCTGGACGCGCTCGGCATGCTGGAGCTGCGCTGCGTGGAGCTGGACGACGGTGGCGGGGAGGCGCGGCAGCATCGGCTCGGCTTCGCGCTGCGCGAGGACGCGGCGAGCCTGGAGGCGCAGCTCGTGCTCCCGGCGGAGGGTCAGCGACAGCGCCCGGCGTCGGCGCTGCGTGCGCCCGAGCCGCTGCTCGAGCAGGCGCGGCAGGCGCTCGTCACGGTCTTCGGCAAGGGGCGCCGGGACGTCTCGCCCCGCGCGGTGAAAGACCTCCTGCGTGAGCTCGAGAAGCTGCTGGGTGAGCGCGCCCAGTGGGGGCTCGGCACCTGCCGCGCCTTGTTCGACGCCCTGCTGCCGCTCGCGCCCGGCCGCCGTCGCAGCGCCGACCACGAGCGCGCCTTCTGGCTGCTGCTCGGCTACTGTGGGCGCCCGGGGCTGGGCCACCCGGACGACGAGCGGCGGTTGCGCGGCGCAGCGCCGCTCTTGCTCGAGCCGCTCGCCTTCCCCGCGGAGGCGCGCGGCTGGGAGCAGCTCTGGATCGCCGTGCGGCGGCTCGCGCCGGGGCTCCCCGAGGCCAGCCAGCAGGCGCTGCGCCAGCGCTTCGACCCGTTCCTGAGGCCCGCGAGCGAGCGTGGCGCCCTCCCCAAGGGCATCAAGCCGCTCGGCCTCGACGAGGCCTTGCAAGCGATGAGCTGGCTCGAGCGCGTCGGGCAGCGGCAGCGGATCGACCTCGGGCGCTGGATCCTCGAGAAGACCTACACGAGCCGCGACCCACGCCTGTGGTCGGCGCTCGCGCGGCTGGGCACGCGGGTGCCGGTCAGCGCCGGCGCGGAGGCCGTGCTGCCCCCGCAGGTCGTCGAGCGCTGGCTCGATGAGCTGCTGCGCGAGCGCTGGTCGGAGGTGCCCACCGCCGCCGCCGCCGCCGCTCGCCTCGCCCAGCGCACCGGTGACCGCGCGCTCGACGTGAGCGACGCGGTCCGCCGGGAGGTGGTGAAGGCGCTCGAGCGGGTGGGCGCGCCGCCGCCGCTCGTGCGGCAGGTGCTGGAGGTCGTGGTCCTCGACGCGGAGGAGCGCTCGGCCGCGCTCGGCGACGATCTACCGCTCGGCCTGCGCTTCCTGGACGGCGCGGCGCCGCCCGAGCCCGCCCCCTAGGCGCGCGAGGCGAGCGCGCCCTGGATGTCCGCGAGCAGGTCGCGCCAGTTCTCTACGCCGATGGAGAAGCGCACCATGCCCTCGGTGATGCCCACCGCGTCGAGCTGCTCCGGGCTCAGCTCGGAGTGCGTCGTGGTGCGCGGGTGGCACGCGAGGGACTCCACCCCGCCGAGGCTGACGGCGTTGTGCACGATGGTCAGCCGACGCAGGACGTCGAAGGCCGCCGCGCGCCCACCCTTGACCTCCAGCGTGACGACGCCCCCCGGGTGATCGCACTGAGCGTCACGGATCCGCTGCTGCTCCGGATCGTCGAACAAGCTGGGGTAGATGACGCGCTCGAGGGCAGGGTGCCCGTGTAGGCTCTCCGCGATGCGCTGCGCGTTCTTGGACTGGCGGTTCATGCGGAGCACGACGGTGGGCAGTCGCGTGTTGAGTAGCCAGCACTCGTCCGGCTGCAAGATGTTGCCCAGCACCGCGCGCGTCCCGCGGAGCTGCGTCAGCAGCTCCTCGTCCCGCGCGAGCACGATGCCCGCCAGCAGATCGGAGAAGCCGTTGAGGTACTTCGTGGCGGAGTAGAGGGAGAGATCCGCGCCGAGCTCCAGGGGATGCTGGAACGTGGGGCCGAGGAAGGTGTTGTCCACGGCCACGAGCGGCCGGTCGGGGTGAGCGCGGGCCGCCCTCACCGCGCCGGCGATGTCCGTCATGCGCAGCGTGGGGTTGGCGGGGGACTCGAGGAACACGAGCTTCAGGTTCTTGGCGCGGGCGATGGCCTCGGCCAGCGCTGCGCCGTTGCCCGCCGGGGCCGCCACCGGCGTGACCCCGAGGCCGGTGAGCAGCGAGTCCAGGAACAGCTGCGTCCCGCCGTAGAGCGGCGAGGTGTAGATCAAGGTGCTCCCGGGTGGGCAACAGGTGAGCAGCACCGTGGAGATGGCCGCCATACCGGAGTTGAAGGCGGCCGCGCCGGTCGCGCCAGGCTCCAAGGGGACGACCTGATCTTCCAAGATCTGAGCGTTGGGGTGGGACAGGCGCGCGTAGATGAGATCGACCGACTCCCCACGGGAGGCCCGCGAGCGCCCGAGGGCGATGTCGAAGGCCCGCGCGGCCGACTCCGGCGTGGAGAACACGTAGGTGCTGCTCCGAAAGACCGCGGGCCGTGCTGCCCCGACCGAGAGGGCCGGATCGAAGCCGCGGGTGAGGACGGCGGTCTCGGGGCGGACGACGTACTTCTTGGAGCTCATGGTGGCGGGGCACTCTAGCGTTCCGGCCCCGCGTGGCGCCATAGGCTTGCGTGGGCAGCAGGCTGAGCTAAGGCAGGACCCCCGGCGCGGCGTCGGGCGGACAGTCTATGCCCGGCCGAAGGCTTGGGCCTTGAGGCCGGTCGCTCCAGGTAGTAAAAGAGGTCACTCCAGCGATGGTGGCAGCGATCCAGGGGGTCTCGGCGGAACGTAGGGCCGCAGCACAAGCGCGTGTCGGCGCCGCCATCACCCCGCAGTGGCAGCTCCAAGAGCTGCTCACCCTCACGGAGGTGAGTGACATTTACTTGTGCTCCGCCACCGGGGGCCAGCGCGCCTCCATGGCGGTGCTCCCCCAGAGCCTGGCCGACCAGCCGGACGTGCGGCTCGCCTTCATCGCGGCCGCCCGGCTCCCCGCGCTGGAGCACCCGGGGCTCGTGGACGCCCTGGCCGACGGCGAGACCCCCGACGGGCTCCCCTTCATGCTCTCTCAGCTCCTCGAGGGTGAGAGCTGCGCGCGGCTCGCGGAGCGCCGGCCCGGGCGGATCCCGCCGGCGGAGGCCCTGCGCATCGTCGGGGAGGTGCTCAAGATCTTGGAGGCCCTGCACCTGCACGGGCGCCCGCACGGGGCGCTGTCCGCGCGGCGCGTCTTCCTCACGCCGGACGGGCAGGTGCGGGTGATGGGCGCCGGCTCCTGGCAGCTCCGGCTCGCCGTGGCCCGCGCCCAGGGGCGCCCCTTTCTGGAGGAGGCGCTGGAGTACGCCCCGCCGGAGCAGCTCGAGGGGCAGCTGCCAACGGCGCTGGGCGACCTCTGGAGCGCGGGCGCGCTGCTCGCCCTGCTGCTCGTGGGCCAGCCGGTGCGCCCGCCGGGCGGCGCCGCGCCCCGGGGCCGCGCGCTCGCTCGCGCAGCTCGCGCCCGAGGCGCCCCCCTCGCTCGTCGCGCTGGTGGACCGCGCGCTGGCGCCGAGCCCCGCGCAGCGCTTCCAGAGCGCCGAGGAGCTCGCCCGCGCCGTCGCTCGAGTGGGTCGAGAGGCGGCCATCCAAGAGGCTCGCGGGCTCGCCACGGCGCGCGGCGCCCGCCGCGCGCTCGCCGAGCACGCGGAGCTGCAGCCGCGCCTCATGACCCCTACGGTGCCCGCCTTCGAGGCCGAGGGCCGCGCCCCACGCAGCGCGCCGCCCAGACCGCGCTCCGCGGCGCCGTCGCCCGCGGGGGGCGCGCTCCGTCCCACGCCGACGTCCATGGGGGTGCGCCGCGACAGCTCCCCGCACCGGCCCACCGTCCCGGAGCTCCGCGCCGTCGAGTCCACGGAGGTCTCCCAGGCGGAGCTCGAGGAGCTCACGGTCATCGTGGAGCTGATGGAGGCCGTCCTGGCGCGGTACGAGGAGAACGGTCCGCGCCACGCGCTGACGCGCGGCGCGCTCGCCAAGCTCTATGGCCGCACGGCCCTGGCGCTCGTGGCGTCCCCGGGAGGGCTCACCTTTGCCGTGGAGGCGGACGGCCTCTTCGCGGGGCCGCACCCCCTCACTCGGCCGGGCTCCCCGCTGGCCAAGGCGGTGCGCCGACTCTATGCCGACGGGCTGCGCCTGCTCGGGCTCCGCCCCGCGGTCACGGAGGCGGAGCTGCTGGCGCTCGTCGGTTGGCTCCGGGCGGCCCACGACGCGAGCTGGGAGCGCGGGCAAGACAGCGTGGTGGCGCTGGCCTGGGCCAAGCTGTCACACGTCTTCTACCGCGCCGTGGAGCGCCCGGAGGCGCTGTTCCCGGACGCGCTGCGGCAGTCGCGGGAGCTGCTGGCCGTGCTGGACGTCGACACCTCGCTCCAGCTCCAAGAGGCCTGGGTCCAGGGCCACGCGCAGCCGCCGCGCAGCGGCGCGCGAGAGCCGCTGGCGTACGTGCTGGAGGTGGACGCCAGCGTGCGGCGCCGCGCCAGCGCGTCGTCGGGGAGCCTCCCGCCGGAGCGGGAGAGCGCGCCGCCGTCCGTGAGCGGCGCACGCTCTCAGCGCGAGCGCATCGCCCAGCGCATCCTCACGGACGTCCAGGTCATCGAGAGCCATTTCTACATCAACCTCACGGAGAGCTACCTGGGCGCCATGGCGCTGGGCCGCTCGGAGCTCGTGCTCGACGCGCTGCACCTCACGCTCGCGCGGCTGCTGCCGCTCGGGGTGGTGGAGCCGCTCGCCCTCATCGCAGACTGCGGCGAGCGCCTGGAGCAGCAGACGGGGCAGCCCGTGGTGGCGCAGCGCTTCGTCGCGCGCGCGTGGTCTCCGAAGCTCTGCGGCACCCTGGCGGGGATGGTCGGGTCGGCCACGGGCGAGCCGCTGCTGGAGGCCTGGTGCGCCCTCGGCGCGGCGCTGCAGAGCGAAGCGCCGCTAGCGATCGCGCCGGAGCTGCTCCATCAGCTCTCCACCAAAGACCAAGCGCGGCTCCGCTTCACCGCGCGGCATTTGCACCTGCCCTGGGGGGCGGCGTGAGCGTCCCCGCCCCTCTGAAGGAGACGAGGGATCGCCTCCTGCCCGTGTACGCGGAGGCGACCCTAGCCCTGCGTGAGGCGCTGCAGCTGCTCGGGCAAGGGCAGGTGCGGCTGCCGCCGCGCGTGGTGCGCGCCAGCGTGCGCGTGGCCTCGCTCGCGCTCTTGCGCGGGCCGGAGCTGCGGGTCGCGCTGACGCTCGCGCTGGTGCACCGAGGCCCCGCGGAGCGCGCGGCCCAAGCAGGCCTGCTCGTCGGGGCTGCCCTGCCGCCCGGCTCGGTGGACCTCGAGGCCATGTCGCGCTTCGCTCTCGTCGCCGGCCTGCCAGAGCTGGCGCGCGCCATCCCGCCGGCCTCCGGCGAGGCCGTGGAGCTGAGCGCTACCCGCTGGGTCGGCGCGGGCGGCGTGGGCCTGCTGGGGATCAGCGCCGCGGCGTGCAAGGTCGTCAGCGTCGCGCGTCAGGTCACCTTGCTGGAGCATGGCGGGGAGCCAGACGGCCCCATCGCCTTCATCGCCTCCCTCATCTACTCCGCTCGGCGCTTGCTGGAGCTCATCGCCCCCACCGACGCCAAGCTCCCGCCGCAGTCGCCGGCGCTAGCCCTGGCGCGGCTGGCAGAGGAGCCCGGCGTGATGCCGCTCGCGCACCAGCTCCTGCTCGAGGCGCTCGGTCCGCTCGCCCCCGGGACGGTGGTGGAGCTGAGCAACGGCGCCTGGGCCGTCACCGTGGGCCCACCCCGGCACGGCTCGCGCCGCGACCGCCCGCGCGTGCTGCAGCTCACCAGCCCCAGGGGCGCCGCGCTCGACCGCCCCATCCCGCTGGAGCTGGAAGATCTACCGGAGCTCTCCATCCGAGCGCTCATCCCGGCGGAGCAAGCCCGCTTCAACACGGCGGGCGCCGTCTTGGCCGGTGAGCGCTGAGTGCCCCAGCGCGCGACCGAACCGTACGTCGCCGTTCAGGGCCTGGGAGAGCTCGGCGGCGTCTTCGCTCAGGGCTTCCTGCGGCTCGGGCTGCCGGTCGCGCCGCTCCTGCGGGGGCGCGTGCTGCCCGCGCGCCTCGCGCAAGAGCCGCCGGTGCTCACGCTCTCTGCGGTCGGTGAGCGAGATCTCCACGCTGCGCTCGGACAGCTCCCGCGCGCGCTGCTCGCCTCCACGCTGCTCGTCCAGAATGATCTCTCCCTGGCGGAGGTGCAGGAGCACGCGGTCGGCGGCGTGGTCGTCGTGTGGTTCGAGAAGAAGCCCGGGCGCCTCCCTCGGAGCATCGCGCCCAGCTTGGTGTGGGGCCACGAGAGCGGCCGCGTGCTGGAGGCGCTCGGCGCCGTGGGCCTGCCGGCGGCGCCGCTCGCCAGCGTGGAGGCGCTCGCGGACGCGCTCGCGCTGAAGAACCTGTACATCCAGGTCTCCAACTTCGCCGGTCTGCGCGTGGGAGGCAGCGTGGGGCAGCTCCCAGCGCAGCACCCCACCCTGCTGCGTGAGCTGGCGCTGGAGGTGCTCGCGCTCGAAGAGGCGCGCGCGGGTCGGCCGCTGGACACCCAGCGCCTCTACGCGGAGCTGCTGGAGAAGTTTGCGGCGGAGCCCAGCCACCAGTGCCTCGGGCGCAGCGCGGCGTGGCGGCTCGAGCAGGCGCTCGGGCGCGCGGCGCGCTGGGGTCTCCAGCTCCCCACCTTGCAGGGCCTCGCTTAGGACGCCGCGGCGGCGGTCGCCAGCTTCGGGCTCCACACGCTGACGCGGTTGCGGCCCCCGCGCTTGCTCGCGTAGAGCGCCTCGTCGGTCGCCTTGAACAGCGCCTCCCAGTCGGCGCCGGCCGTGGGAAAGGGCGCCACGCCCACCGAGCAGGTGACGCGCAGCGGCCCTTGGGCGGTGGAGAAGGTCGTGCTCTCCAGCTCCGAGCGGATGCGCTCGGCCAGCAAGGTGGCGCCCTTGGCGTCCGTCTCTTCGCACACCAGCACGAACTCCTCACCCCCGAAGCGCGCCACCACGTCCGTGTCGCGCTTGACGCGCCGGAGCACGTCGGCAAACCCTTGGATGACGACGTCCCCCACGTCGTGACCGTAGGTGTCGTTGACCTTCTTGAAGAAGTCGATGTCACACACCAGCACGCTCAGCGGCTTGCCGAAGCGCGCGGCGCTCTTGAGCTTGCGCTCCACCAGGTTGAGCAAGGTGCGCTTGTTGTAGAGGCCCGTCAGGCCATCGGTCGTCGCCAGCTCCTCGAGGCGCTTCATCATCCTGGCGTTGGCCAGCGACACGGCGATGTGGCTGGACAGCACCTCGAGCGCGCCGCGCACCGCCTCCCCGAAGGCGCCCTTGCGCCCGCTGCCGAGCACCAGCGTCCCGAGGATGTGCTCGTGGACCTGCAGCGGCAGCACGAGCAGGGAGGGCAGCTCCGGCGGCGCCAGGCGCCGGGAGAACACCATCTGCCGGCTGGCGGCGTAGTCGCCGCGGTAGGGCAAGGGGTGGCGGTTGGCCACCACCATGCTCACCAGCCCCGTGTTGTGCTTGAAGCGCTGGCCCACGAGCGCGTCGGCGAGCTCGCCGCTGACGGCGCAGATCTCGTGCTCCTTGTTCGCACGGTCGAAGAGGGTCACGGCCGCGAAGTCGAAGGACGCCAGCTCTCGAGCGCTGTCCACGCCAGCCTCGATGACGGCCGCCTCGGTGGTGGCCGAGGCGAGCTTCTCGGTGGCGCGGTAGAGCTTGCCTTGCTCGCTCTTGGCGCGCTCGAGCTGCACGAACACTCGCTCGTTCTCGATCGCCCGCGCCACGAAGCGCGCCGCGTCGACCAGGAGCGCCTGCTCCTGCTCGCTGAAGGGCGTCCGGTCGGGGCGATCCACCACCAGCACCCCGCGGGCGCTACCTTGCTCGAACACCGGCGCCGCGCAGGTCCCGCCCACCACCGGCAGCTCGGCGTAGTGGCGCAGGTGCGCTCCGGCGTGGGCGCCGCACAGGCTGACGGGCCGCCCGCTGCTGAGCGCCGCCGCAGCGATCCCGTCGCTTGCCTCGAAGGGGCCGGTGGCGATCTCGTCCACCTCCGTGCTCAGCTCTTGGATGTGGAGGCGCTGGCCGCTCGGGTCGAGCCACAGCAGCACGGCGGTGCGCAGCGCGAGCGTCCGCCGCAGCAGCTGTAGCGCAAAATCGACGGCTTGGTGGATCTCGTCGACCCCGGAGCGCAGCAGGCGCTCCTCGTCGCTCGTGGCGACGCCGCGGGCGCCGAGCGCGCTCGCGCCGCTCGGCGCGGTCACCAGCCGGTACGAGCGCGCCGCCTCACGGACGCGCGTCAGCTCGGCCTCCACGCGCCCCCGGGACAGCGCGCGGATGCGCGTGATCTCGGCACGGAACACCAGCGCGTTGAGCGTCGCGAAGCCGGTGAGCAGCGCCGCGTGCGGCCAGACGGCGTGCAGCCAGTCCGCCCCGAGCACCCAGCGCTGCAGCAGCACCTCCAGCCCCAGCGCGAACACGACGGCGCTGGCCGCGGCGAGCGGCCGCGCGAAGGCGGCCGCCAGCATGGCCAGCGCGTAGAGCAGCGGGTAGTACGGCCCGCTCAGGCCCCCGGGGCTGACGAGGACGACGGCGTAGCCGAGCACCATCAGGTGCGCGAAGAGCGCGCTGTCGAGCCCCGTGACGTGCGCCCCCTCCAGCCGCCGCAGCCGCAGCACCAGGCGGTGCAGCGCCGCCGCGACCAGCACGAGCCCGAGCGTCGCCAGCACGAGCGGGGGCGGCGACGCCTTGGCGGCGAGCACCAGCGCCCCCCCGAGCGCGAGCGCGCTCGCGAGCCCCGCGGAGCGGAGGGCGACCCTTCGAACGGCGAGCGAGGCGCGCACCAGCGGATCCATGGCAGCGCCGCCGAGTACCAGCGCGCCGCGACGCTGGCCCAGTTCGCGGGCAGGACAGGTGGGTGCATGTAGGTGGGCGCGTGCCGGCGCCGCCGCGCGTTCCCCTCGCGGCGCGTTCGCGCGAGAGTCGTGGCGGTGAGGCTCGGCCTACGCGTCCGTATCGTCGTGCTCTTGGGGGCGCTCCTCGGGCTCACCTTCGCGCCCCTCTACTTCGCCATCAGTACCTACGCGCAGCTCAGCTTGCAGCGGGCGCGCGAGGACTCGGCGCGCTCGCTCGGGCGCGTCATCGGGGCCTATGTGTCGGTGGCGCGCGTCGAGCGCTCGCCCGTCGCCCTCGACTCCCTCCTGGAGGCCCAGGTCGGGGGCTCCGGGGTCAGCGCCATCGGCGTGTACGGCCCGGACGGTCTGCAGCAGGCGGCGCGGGGGGAGCGCGAGCTGCTTCCGGCCCGCGTCGTGGCCGCGACGGAAGAGCTCACCAGGCTGCAAGGCGAGCACGGCGCTGCGCTCGCGGTGCGCATCCCCGACGCCCACGGTGCGGTGGTGACCGTGCTGCGCGTCGACGATGAGGTGGCGCAGACCGCGCCGCTGACGCGCCTGGTCGCGGGGTACATGGGGCTGCTCGCGCTGGCGCTGCTGCTCGCCGCCTATTTTGCGCTGACGCGCCTCATCGTCCGCCCCTTGGACGCGCTGCGGCTGGCCGCGCAGCGGGTGGAGGGCGGCGCTCGGCGGCTCGAGGCGCCGCGCGCCTCGACGCGCGAGCTGGACGAGCTCGGCGTCAGCCTCCAGGCCATGACCGAGCGCCTGCTCGCGCAGGAGCAGGCGCTGCGTGGGCAGGTGACCGAGATCGAGCGCGCCACGGCGGAGCTGCACCAAGCGCAGGCCGAGCTCATCCGCTCCGAGCGGCTCGCCTCCGTGGGGCGTTTGTCCGCGGGGCTCGCGCACGAGGTGGGCAACCCGCTCAGCGCGCTCATCGGGCTGCAAGATCTGCTGCTGCTGGGCGGCCTCAGCCCGGAGGAGGAGCGAGACTTCCTCCAACGGATGCGGCTCGAGACGGAGCGGATCCAGGGCATCGTCCGGGACCTCTTGCAGTTCGCGCGCCCCGAGCGCGGCGCGCCGGAGTCGCTGCCGGCGCCGCCGGGAGACGTCGCCGCGGCCCTGCACGAGACGCTGTCGCTGCTGAAGCCCCAGCGCTCGTTCCAAGACATGCAGATCGAGCTGACGGTGGAGCCCGCCTTGCCGCGGGTGGTGCTCGGCACGCCGCAGCTCGTCCAGGTCATCTTGAACCTCGCGCTGAACGCCGCCGACGCCTGCGGGGGGCGAGGGCAGCTCAGGCTCCAGGCTCGCCTCGCCGCGGGCCAGATCGAGCTCGTCGTCGAGGACGACGGCCCGGGCGTCGCGCCGGAGGTGCGCGCGCGGCTCTTCGAGCCCTTCGTCACCACCAAGGAGGTGGGCGCCGGGACGGGCCTGGGGCTGGCCGTGTGCCGGGGGCTCGTCGAGGGCGTGGCCGGTACGCTCAGCCTGGAGCCGGGCGAGGCGCGGGGGGCGCGCTTCGTCGTGCGGCTGCCGGTCAGCGACGCTCAGTCGTAGGCGCGCTCCTCGATCAGCTCCTCCAGCGGGACGACCGGCAGCCGCAGCTCCTGGGCCACCTCGAGCAGCCGCGGCAACACGCGCACGCTGGCGGGCTCGAAGTCCTCCCGCTCTGCGGCGTCGTGCAGCGCCAGCAGGCCGCCCCGACGCAGCCCGCGACGCAGCCGCTCGAGCACGGCGTCGTCATCGCGGGTGCCCAGGCCGTCGCGCGCCGCGCAGCTCCAGCCCACGAGCACCAGCCCCAGGCGGCGCGACGCCGCGGCGGTGCGCGGGCTCACCTGCCCGACCGGCGGACGAAACCAGCGCGGCCGCACGCCGGCCGTGAGCTCCACCGCGGCGCGCGCCGCGCGCAGATCCTCCGTGACCGCGGCGGGCGGGAGCAGCGAGTACAGCCGACGGTGACGGTGGCCGTGGACGCCGATCGTGTGCCCCTCGCTCAGCATCTGGGCGAGCAGCTCCGGGTGCGCGGCGGCTTTCTCGCCGATCACGAAGAAGGTGGCCGTCACGCCGTATTCTTTCAGCGTGGCCAGCACGCGCGGCGTGGTGCGGGGGCTCGGACCGTCGTCGAAGCTGAGGGCGACGCCGCGCGCCTCGGGCTCCCCGCGCCAGGCCACCGCGCCGAACATCTCCAGGCGGGGCACCAGCACGCCCACGACCACGACGCCCAGGTACAGCCCCAGGCACAGCACGGCGACCCAGGTCGGCGGCGGCGCGCCGAGCAGGGCGCGCAGCGCCAAGGCGAGGCTCCCCAGGCTCGCCACCAGTAGCGTCACCTTGCCCGAGCTCATGACGCCGAGCCTACGGCATTTCCGCGCGGCGCGCGCCGGCTCGACGCCGGCGCCAGCCCATGGGTAAGACGCGCGCGGTGCTGTTCAACACCCTACAGTACGCCGTCTTCTTCGCGATCGTCTTCACGGTCTCGTGGGCGCTCGTGCGCCAGCGCCGCCTGCGCATGGTGTTCATCCTCGCGGCCAGCTACGTCTTTTATGCGTTCTGGGACTGGCGCTACCTGCCGCTCATCTGGGCGTCGTCGAGCGTGGACTTCTGGCTGGCGCGCCGCATCGACCGCGAGCCGGAGGGGCGCGCGCGCAAGCGCTGGCTCATCGCCACGGTGGTGCTCAACCTGAGCGTGCTCGGCTTCTTCAAGTACACCAACTTCGGCATCGACTCCGCGCGCGCGGCGCTGCTGGCGCTCGGCTACCACCCGCCGGAGCTGGCGCTGCGCATCGCGCTGCCCGTCGGGATCAGCTTTTTTACCTTCGAGTCGATGAGCTACGTCATCGACGTCTACCGCAAGGAGCTGAAGGCGCACTCGAGCTACCTCGAGTACCTCGGCTTCGTGGCCTTCTTCCCCCACCTGGTCGCGGGGCCCATCGTGCGCCCGCGGGATCTGCTCCCCCAGCTCGGCAGCCGCGCGCGCTTCAACCCCGCGGAGGCCAGCGAGGGGATGTTCCTCGTCGCCGTGGGCTTGCTGAAGAAGGTCGCCATCGGCGACTACCTGGCGCTCAACCTCATCGACCGCGTGTGGGACGCACCCCTGCAGTACTCCGCGCTCGAGGTGTACGCGGCCATCTTGGGCTACGCCACGCAGATCTACTGTGATTTCTCTGGGTACACGGACATCGCCATCGGCTCGGCGCTGCTCCTCGGGGTGCGGATGCCCGCCAACTTCAACGCGCCCTACAAGGCCCTCGGCATCCAGGACTTCTGGCGGCGCTGGCACATCTCGCTGAGCACCTGGCTGCGCGACTACCTCTACATCTCGCTGGGCGGCAACCGCCGGGGGCCGCGCCGGACCTACCTCAACTTGATGCTCACCATGCTGCTCGGGGGGCTCTGGCACGGCGCGGCCTGGACCTTCGTCGTGTGGGGGGGCATCCACGGCGCGGCGCTCGCGGTCGATCGCTGGTGGTCGGGGTGGCGGCGCGCGCGCGGCGCCGCGCCTCGACCGGGCCTCGTGGGCAAGGCGCTCCGCCTGCTGCTCACCTTCCACTTGGTGTGCCTCGCGTGGGTGTTCTTCCGGTCGCCCAGCTTCGCTCAGGCGTGGCTGATGTTCTCGCAGCTCACCACCCTCACCACCTTCCACCCCAACCTCAGCGGCCAGGTGCTGCTCGTCCTGGCGCTCGGTCTCGGCAGCCACTGGGCCCCGGAGCGGCTCTACCGCGGGGCGCTGCGGGCCTTTCAGCGCGCGCCCTTCCCCGTCCAGGGCTTGCTGCTCTTGCTCGCCGCCATGATGGTACGCAGGCTAGCCTCCGCGGAGGCCGTCCCCTTCGTGTACTTCCAGTTCTAACGATGCCCTCCGACCCTCCCTCAGCCCGCGCCACGCCGCCCCCGGATGCCCCCCCGCCCATCCCGCTCGACGCCCACGGGCGAGAGCGGCCGGCGTTCCTGCTCGGCTTCCCGGAGGACCCTGGGCTCCAAGCGCTGACGCGCGCCTTCGAGGCCGGCAACTACGCCTACGTCCGGCGGGAGGCCCCAGCCCTGGCGGAGCACGCGCGGGACCCCGACGTCCAGGCCGCCGCGCGGGAGCTGCTGCGGCGGCTGGAGCCCGAGCCGGCGGCCAAGTACCTGCTGGCCGCCTCGGGGGTGCTGCTGGTCGTACTGACGCTGTGGGCGTACCTGCATCACGCGCACTAGGCGGCGGCCCAGCCGGGGCCCGTGGGTGCCGCGTCACCGGGCCGCGGTGCGCTGGCCTCGCGGTGATAAGCTCCGGCGTCATGTCGATGCGGCGCGCGCTGTGGGTCTGCTCTGGGCTGCTGCTGCTCGTGGGCTGCGGCGCGAGCGCGGCGTCCACGGAGCCGCCCCCGCAGCGCCCCGCGAGCCCCGCGCAGCCCATCGAGCGGCTGATGCCGCTGCCTCACGATCACGTCTACGTCTACGAGCTGGTGCCCGAGGGTGGCGGCGAGCCGGGCGTGCTCATCCTCGGGGTGCAGCGCCGTGGGAGCCGCGCGGAGCTGGGCAGCGGGGATCATCGCCAGCGGCTCGAGCTCACCGCCGAAGGGGTGGAGTACGTGGCGGGGGGGTGGCTGCTCAAGCTCCCGCTGGAGCCCGGCGCGCGCTGGCGCGGCGCCTTCGGCGAGGTCCGCGTCACCGCGGTGGAGCAGGCGGTCAGCGTCCCGGCCGGTGAGTTCCAGCACTGCGTCCAGACCACCGAGAGCGCCACCACGCCGTCCGCGAGCCGCCGCGTCACCACCACCTTCTGCCCGGACGTGGGCATCGTCGAGCTCTACTCCGAGCAGCAGGTCGGCGCGGAGTACCACGCCGAGCGGGCGCGGCTGCGCTCCTTCGCTCCCAAGGTGGACCTCACCCTGGGCTCAGCGCCGCAGTAGCGCGCGCACCGCGCCCGCTGGGGCTGCCCCGGGGCTCAGCCCGCCTCGGGCGCGGCGCCGAACACGAGCGCCTCACGCACGGTGACGAGCCCGCACTCGTCGCGCTTGGCGGCGAGCTGTCGCTCGAGCGGCGGCTCCTCTCCGCCGGTCACCTCCAGCGTCGCGGGCCCGTCCGTCCACAGCTCACAGGCGAGCGCCTGCGGCGCCCGGCTCGCTGCGTCGGTGGCAGTCACCACGCAGAAGACCACCCGCGGGCGCGCCGGCGGCGTCGCCAAGCTGAAGATCTCCTCCCCGCTGCCGTAGCTGACGCGCAGGCGAGTGTCGGCCGGCAGCGGCCCTTGCTGCATCTGGAGGCTCAGCGCAAAGGCCGGCCGCGCCATGGTGTCGCAGGTCTCCGGGCTGCCCTCCCCGGAGCAGCCGAGCGCGAAGGCGCCGAGCACCCCGGCGAGCATCGATCGATGGTGGCGCAGCATGCGATGGTCGTTTCATAGCACCACCCACCGCGCTCACCCGTCAAATCCGAGCGTGCGGCGTGGGCACGAAATGCAGACTGGCGGCGCCCACGGGGAGCGCCGCCAGTCCAGGGGCCGAGGGGCCCTGCTCGGGCTAGAAGTCGTGGCTGTGGCCGGCGTGCGCGCCGCCCGCCGCGGGCTTCTCGTCCTTGGGCTTCTCGGCGATGAGCGCCTCGGTCGTCAGCATCATGCTGGAGACGCTGGCCGCGTTCTGCAGCGCCGAGCGCACGACCTTGACCGGGTCGATGACGCCCATGGCCACCAGATCGCCATACTCGCCGGTGGCCGCGTTGAAGCCGAAGTTACCCTTGGCTTCGCGCACCTTCTGCACGACGATGGAGCCCTCTTCGCCGGCGTTGCCGACGATCTGCCGCAGGGGCTCCTCGCACGCGCGCCGGATGATCTGCGCGCCGATCTTCTGCTCGTCGTCGAGCTCGAGCTTGTCCAGCGCCTTCTGGGCGCGCAGCAGCGCGACGCCGCCGCCGGGGACGATGCCCTCCTCGACCGCCGCGCGGGTGGCGTGCAGGGCGTCCTCCACGCGCGCCTTCTTCTCCTTCATCTCGGTCTCGGTCGCGGCGCCGACCTTGATGACGGCCACGCCGCCCACGAGCTTCGCGAGGCGCTCCTGGAGCTTCTCACGGTCGTAGTCGCTGGTGGTGTGCTCGATTTGGGTGCGGATCTCGGCTTGGCGCGCCTTGATCTTGTCCTTCTTGCCGGCGCCGTCCACGAGCGTGGTGTTGTCCTTGTCGATCCGGACGCGCTTGACCTGACCGAGATCTCCGATGGTCACGTTCTCCAGCTTGAGGCCCAGCTCCTCCGCGATGACCTGGCCACCCGTGAGGATGGCGATGTCCTTGAGCATCTCCTTGCGGCGATCTCCGAAGCCCGGTGCCTTGACGGCGGCGCAGGTGAGGGTGCCTCGCAGCTTGTTCACCACCAGCGTGGCGAGCGCCTCGCCCTCCACGTCCTCCGCGATGATGAGCAGCGGCTTCTGCTGGCGCGCGATGGCTTCGAGCACCGGCAGCAGGTCCTTCATGTTGGAGATCTTCTTCTCGCTGAGCAGCACGTAGGCGTCCTCCAGCGAGGTGACCATGCGCTCCGGCTCCGTGACGAAGTAGGGGCTGAGGTAGCCGCGGTCGAACTGCATGCCCTCGACCACGTCCAGGGTGGTGTCGGCGCTCTTGGCCTCCTCCACCGTGATGACGCCCTCCTTGCCCACCTTGTCCATCGCCTCGCTCAGCAGCTTGCCGATGGTGGTGTCGCCGTTGGCGCTCACCGTCCCCACCTGGGCGATCTCGTTGGCGTCCTTGGTGGACTTCGCCATCTTCTTGAGCTCGGCCGTGATGGCCTCCACCGCCTTGTCGATGCCGCGCTTGAGCTCCATGGGGTTGTGCCCGGCGGCGACCAGGCGCCCGCCCTCACGGAAGATGGCCTGGGCCAGCACCGTCGCGGTGGTGGTGCCGTCACCCGCGGTGTCGCTGGTCTTGCTCGCCACCTCGCGCACCATCTGCGCGCCCATGTTCTCGAAGCGGTTTTCGAGCTCGATCTCCTTGGCCACGGTGACGCCGTCCTTGGTGACGGTGGGTGACCCGAAGCTCTTCTCGATGACCACGTTGCGGCCCTTGGGGCCGAGCGTGACCTTGACGGCGTCCGCGAGCGCGTTCACGCCGGCGAGGATGAGGTTACGTGCGCTGTCCTGATAGACGATTTCTTTGGCAGCCATGGTCTAGTCCTCCTCAGTTCTCGATGACGCCGAGGATGTCGTCCTCGCGCAAAATCAGGTGTTCGATGCCGTCCAGCTTCACCTCGGTGCCGGCGTACTTGCCGAACAGCACGCGGTCACCCTTCTTGATGTCGAGGGCGCGCACCTTGCCGTCCTCCAGCACCTTGCCGTTGCCCACCGCGATGACCTCGCCCTCCACGGGCTTCTCCTTGGCGGAGTCGGGGATGATGATGCCCCCTTTGGTCTTCTCGTCTTCCTTCACGCGCTTGACGATGATGCGGTCCTGCAAGGGTCGGATCTTCATGACAGTGGTCTCCTAGAAACGTCGTGCTGTGGGGTGCCACGCGGGCCGTAGGCAGCCGGAGCGAGCGCGGAGTGACAGGACACCCTGCCGTCCGACTTCCCGCCGCGGCCCCTTGGTTTGTTCAGTGTTTGGCCGTTGCTAGCACTCTCCAGGGGAGAGTGCTGAGACAGCGCGCCGGAACATATCCAGCGAGTGAGTCGCGTCAAGCCCCGGGCCTCGCGGAAAAAGTAAGGTGGAGGTGCCGACGCTCGCTCGCCACACAACCGTCGGCGGCGCCCTCCATTCCCCAGCGCAGCCCAGGCTCGCGTCCGGCGCGAGCAGCACTCCCCTGCGAGTGCTGAGAAACGGCGGCCGGGCTGGCTCGAGATTCGCCCTGAGCCGTCCAATTCGCGTAGATCCGTCGAAGCGCCTTCGAGGATCAAGCAATTCAGTATTAGTGAATTTCACTGACGGAGCAATATCGAGAGGAGCCCCCATGAGCCAGCCCGCCCGCTTCGACCCAGCCCCCAGCGTCATCCTCAGCGGTGACCTCAGCAGCTTCTTCCGTGAGGCCCTCGAGGAGGCGCGGCGCGCCGGGGGCTATGAAGGAAGCGCGGCCCTGGAGGCCTACCTGGTCGCGCTGCTGAGCGAGCAAGCGCACTCGACCGGTCAGTATCAAGCGGCGCTCGAGCGCCCCGTGACCCTGCTGCTCGCCGAGGCGCGCCACCATCGAGGTCGAGAGCGCTTCGACCGGCTGCGCCTCCTGGGCGATGGCGTGCTCTACGTGTCCGGGTTCTTCGCCGAGCACCTGGAGCGACGCGGTGTCCAGCGAGACTACGTGAGCGCCGTCGGCGCCAGGGCTTACTGGGACGCGGCGGCCATGCTCCCGAGCGGCGCCCCCGGCGCGGTCGACGTCATCGTCGAGCTGGCTCAGGGGTTTCAGGGGCTCGTCGCGTGGCTACGCGACGTGGCGGAGCGCCTCGCTGCCCGAGCGGCCACTACCGACGCCGACCGCGTCAGGCTGTATGAGCGCTGGCGCCGCACCGGCTCCGGGGTGCTGCTGGAGGCCTTGGTGCGGCAGGGGGTGGCCCCGGTGCGCGGCGCCGGCGGCCTCCAGTAGGGGGCGCCCGGCGTGGCGGCCGCGCCCGCGCGCGCCGCGGCGCGCTCAGCCCTTCTTGGCGAAGTCGATGATGACGGCGCCGGGGGAGCGCTCCACGTAGCTGATCTCCACGGCCTGCCCGTAGCGCGCTTGGAGCTGCGCCAAGAGCGGCAGCGGATCATGGTCGTTGCAGAAGCGCATGGTCTCGCCGGGCTGCAGGGAGTCCAGCGCACCGAAGATGGCCGCGTGGCGGAAGCGCTTGGCGATGCCGCGGGCGTCGAAGGGGTAGAGGGAGTCGGCGCGGAGGTGCTGGTGGTCGTGCATGGGGTCTCCAAGAGGGGGGGTAGGGCGTGCGGGGGGTAGAGGAGCTCAGCGGTCGTCGCCGAGCCGCGCGCGCAGCTGCTCGGTGAGGGCCTTGGCGCCGGCGGGGCCGAGCGCGCTGTCCGTTCTGGGGTAGAGGAGGCCCTCTTCCTTGCTGTTGTGGACACCAAGGAGATCCGCCAGCTCGGCCACGGCCTCACGCGCCGCCGACGCGTCTTCCGCGCCGAGGGCCGCCCCCAC
>CAUJEM010000029.1 GCA_963169915.1 Myxococcota bacterium | reverse complement strand
GAGCGCTCGCTGACGCTGCCGCCGCTGCTGAGCCAGCCCCCCGAGGCGGCGCTCCAGCAGCTCCTCCGAGCGGGCCTGACCGAGCGCTCCCTGCTCGACACCCTGCGCCGCTGCCGCGCCATCGCCCCCCGGGCCAGCCAGGCCGCCTGGGAGGACTTCGTGCAGCTCTGCCAGGCGGTCGGTGGTGTCCGACGCGCGGCGCAGCGCTCCCCCCATGAGGCGGCGACGCTCGAGCTCGAGGCGCGCGGCGTCCTGTCTCGTGCTTTTTGCGGGGGGTACCACGCCGTGCTGGCCCTCCGGGGCACCTACTCCGCCCTGCACGCCCAGGCCGCCCTCCTCCACGCCCTGCCCGCGCTCGAGCGGCTCGTCCTCTCCCTGCCCCCACGCGACCCGCAGGGGGGTGCGCGGATCTTGCGCCTACCTGCCACGCTGCGGCAGCTCTGAGCCACGGCGAGCGCTTTCACTGGCCCTTTGCTCCGCACGCCGATACACCACGGGCGTCATGTCACGGCCCCTCGCCCTGTCCTGCGCCCTCGCCCTCGCCATCGCCGTCGCTTGCGCCGCGGCGCCCCAGCCGGAGGCGGCTCCGCCAGCGCTGAGCGTGCAGGCCAGCTCCGCGGACGCCGCATCACCTCCGGCGCGGGAGCCAGGCGCGACGCCCAGCGCCGCGGACGCCGCGCCCCCGGACGGCTCGGAGGACTCCGCCTCCCCGGTCGGCTCGGAGGACGCCGCGGGGCCCACGGCCTGTCCCGCGGGCATGCAGCTCGTCGAGGGCGAGTACTGCAGCGAGGTGGAGCACGTGTGCAAGCGTAGCTGGTACGACAAGTCCAACAAGAAGACCGTCTGCGAGGACTTCGAGCCCACCGCCCGGTGCGTCGGGACCCGCACCAAGAAGCGCTATTGCATCGACACCTACGAGTGGCCCAATCAGCGCGGCACCCGCCCGGAGGTGATGAACAACTTCTACCAAGCGCAGGTGAAGTGCGCCGCGGTGGGCAAGCGCATGTGCACCGAGAGCGAGTGGACGCTCGCCTGTGAGGGGCCCGAGATGAAGCCCTTCCCCTACGGCTACGTGCGCGACCCCAACAAGTGCAACGGCGATCACCCTTGGGACGGCCCCAACATGACGAAGGTCGCCAAGCGCGATCCGGCGGAGCTGGCGCGGCTCTGGCGCGGCGTGCCGAGCGGGAGCCAGCCGGAGTGCGTCAGTGACTACGGCGTCGCTGACCTCCCCGCCAACACGGACGAGGTGGTGCAGAGCGAGCACTTCCTCCGCGGGGACTTCACCGGCAAGTACGACAGCGTGCACACGGGCGGCCCTTGGTACAAGGGCGTCCGCAACCAGTGCCGCCCCAAGATCTACACCCACGACGAGGGCTTCTATTACTACTTCTTGAGCTTCCGCTGCTGCGCGGAGCCCGACGGCGCAGCGACCGATCCACGCACGGAGAAGCAGAAGCACGACGGCTGGAAATTCGAGCGGGTCGAGCAGCTCGCGCGCTTCAGCCGCGCGCAGATGCAGGAGAAGCTGGAGCTGAAGGCCAAGGGAGAGTGCCGCTGCGCGGAGCGGGACATCCTCTGCAAGACGATGTGCGGCACGCTGCTGGGTCCCGGCGCCAGAGACGCCGAGCGCGGAGACCGCGCCCCCTGAGCGCCCCCCATCATTGCAACTCGATTTCATCTGAGACCCAAGCGCAATAGCCTCCCGCTCGCCTGGGTCTTGAGCTAGCTTGCCGTGGATGCTGGTCGCCGGGCTCGTCGCGCTGCTGGCCGTGGCGCTCGGGGCCGCGCTGGCGTCGTTCGGCGCCGAGCGGCAGCTCGGCCCCGTGCGCAGCTTCGCGCTCAGCGCCTCGCTCGCCACCATCGTGGTGCACTTGCTCCCGGAGTCCGTCGCCGTGCTGGGGCTCGGTGCGGCGCCGCTCTTCGGCCTGGGCCTGCTGCTGCCACTGCTGGCCGAGCGCGGCGTCGCTCGCTGGCCCTCGCAGGGGGGCGCTCCAGGGCGCTCCGGTCACCTCCGCCTGGAGGCCAGCTACGTCGGGCTGCTGCTCCACAGCCTGGGTGACGGCTTGGCGCTCGGGGCCTTCTCCAGCGGCGGGCGGCACGGCCACTCACACTGGGACGTGCTCATCGCCGTCTCCGCCCACACGGTGCCGGTGGTGGCGGTGCTCGTCATCGCCTTCGGCGCGCGGTACGGCCGGCGCGTGGCGCTGGTGCGCGCCGCCGGCCTCCTCGGCGTCACCTGGCTGGGTATCGGGGCGGCCGAGCTCGTCCCGCCCGCGCTCACCGAGGCCGTCACCGCTTGGGTGGGCGCCGTGGTCGGCGGCACCCTGCTGCACGTGGTCTTTCACGGCCTCCGAGAGCTCCCACCGCGCAGCGCCGGCGCGCGC
Organism: Myxococcota bacterium; assembly: GCA_963169915.1. Classification (GTDB taxonomy): domain Bacteria; phylum Myxococcota_A; class Polyangia; order Polyangiales; family Polyangiaceae; genus JADLEQ01. The sequence goes on along the minus strand of CAUJEM010000029.1, from coordinate 3,251 downwards.
AGCGCGGACCTGGCCGCGGCCGTCGCGGGGGTCGTCGTGGCGCTGCTCGGCAACGCGGAACATCGCGGCGGCCCCGGCGACGTGGAGACCGCGCCAGACGTCCTGGGGCAGCTCGCCGCGTCGCTGCTCCGCCTCGCCCTCGGTGCGGCGCCCGCGCTGCTCGCCGCGCTGCTGCTCACCCTAGCGTTGTCGGGCCTCGTCCTGCGCGCCGCGCCAGGGAGGCTCCACAGCCTGCTCCCGGCGCTCCGTCTCGACACGCTGCTGCTCGGCGGGGCGCTGCTCGGGGCGCCAGCCGCGCTGGCGGTGTGGCTCTCTGGAGCGCTCCCCGCGCTCCTGCTCGGCGCCAGCGACGCGCGGCCCTCCCCCTCCCCAGCCGCGGGGCTCGGTGGCCGCCTCGGCTCGCTGCTTCACCGGGGCGCGCCACCGCTCGTCCTCGGGCTGCTCGGCGCGGCCTTCATGGACAGCGTGCTCACCGCGGAGGCCACGCTCACGGCGACGCTCCCCGAGCGCGCGGGGCTGCTGCTGCTGCTGGCAGCGGCGGCGGGGGCTTCGACCCCCGCCGCGCTCCCCCTCGGCGCGGTGCTCACCAGCAAGGGGCTCGAGCCCAGCGCGCTGCTCGTCGCCCTGCTCGCAGGCCCCAGCCTGCGGCTCGTGGTCCAGCGTGAGCCCGCCCACCCGCGCCCAGCGGCGCCGCGCCGGCGACGGCTCGCCGCCGCAGCGCTCGTGGGCGGAGCGGGCCTGCTGGCGCTCGGCGTGCGCGCGCTCGGGTGGAGCTTGGACCCCAGCGCCCCCGGCCTCCTTGGCCCGGTCGCGTCACACCTCGCGCTGACGCTCCTCGGCCTCGGCACCTTGCTGGACATCTGGCACAGCGGGCTGCGCGGCTGGCTCGCCACCCTCGTCGCGGCGAGCGCGGAGGCACCCGCGGGGGAGCCGCCGGCGCCGTGTCACACCGAGGGGACCTGAGCTTGCATCGTCGGCGCCGCTGCCCCAAAGTCGACGGCGTGAGCGCGCTCTCCGTCCAGCAGCTACGCGCGCGGCTCCGCGCGTGCGGCCTGCGGGCCACGCTGCCGCGCATCGCGGTGCTGGGGCAGCTCACCGCCGCCGAGGGCCCGCGCAGCCACGCGGAGCTCACCGACGCGCTCACGGCGCGGGGCTTCGATCGCGCCACCATCTACCGTAACCTGATGGATCTCACGGACGCTGGCCTCGTCTCCCGGACGGATCTCGGAGATCACCGCTGGCGCTTCGAGCTGAAGCGGGCGAGCCACGCGCAGGACCCCTGCCATCCTCACTTCATCTGCGAGGGCTGCGGCTCCATCGCGTGCCTCCCCGAGGCCTCGGTGGAGCTCCACGCCGTTCGCGGCGCGCCCAGGGCGCTGCGCCACAAGAGCGTGCAGGTGCAGGTGCGCGGGCTCTGTAATGGCTGCGCCTGAGCTCGCGGCTCAGTCGTGGCACAGCTCGCGCAACCCCCGCAGCGACCGCAGCCTCTCGAGCGCGCTCGTCTCGAGCTGCCGTACCCGCTCTCGGGTGAGGTTCATGATGAGGCCCACGTCCTCGAGCGTGCTGCTCCCTCGCTCCGCGATGTCCAGCGCGCAGGACTCCCTCAGCTCCCAGACCTCCAGGTCCGGGAAATTGAGCTTGATGGCCCCGGTGGTCGGCGACACGTCGAGGTACAGGTGGTACTTGCACGACACGTGGGGGCAAGGGCGCGGACCGTCCTTGCACTCTGCCCGCGTGGCCGGCAGGGGGGCGTGATCCGAGCACCAGAGCGCGGCCTCGCGGTATAGCTCTCGCCGGCTCTGGCGTTTGACGTTGATGGGGCGCGCGCGCACCGGCCGCTTGCGGCGTGAGCGCCGCGCGTCGCGGCTGAGCGCCACCTCCGAGTCGGGGTGTTCTGGTGAGACAGCGTCATCTAGGGATGGAATGGCTCGCAGACCCGGCGCCGCCGAGTCGATCTTCATGTGGGCCAAGAGGCACCTCCCCATCCTCGGCGCGACCTGGTGGGTGTGTCGCCCGCGACGGGAGAGACACGCCCCACGCCGCCGAGGATGGAAAGCGAAAAGTGCCCCCGCCGCGCAGAATGGACCCACAAAGTAGGCGATGGACCTACATCGCGAGCCTACACGCCGCGCCGTCACGTCGCGCTCACCGGGCGTGTGACGCGCCCTCGCGCTCAGCGCTTCTTGAGCCAGCCCCGCACGACGGCCGCGCTGGGCGGGTCCCCGCCGCCCACCCACGCGCGCAGCGCGGGGACGATCTGACGCTCCCAGCTCGGGCTGACGCGCAGGCGCAAGAATTCCCGGAACAGCGCGTCGAACATGCCGTCCAGCCGCTCGAGGAGCTGCATCCGCTCCAAGAAACGCTCCTCGCCGGCCTGCTTCAGCTTCGCAGGGAGCTGCACCTGGGAGCGCGCCAAGGTGTCCGCCTTGAGCACGAAGCCGTAGTCTTCCGGGTCCAGCCGCAGGTGGAGCCGCGCCTGGGTGGGCAGCTTGCCCTGCGCCAGCGCCACCCGCGCCTCCTCCCCGCCGCTCGGCGCGAGCCCACGCAGCGCCACGCGCTCGCCCTTCTCTTCTGGGGCCTCCAGCACGAGCAGCGTGTCTAGCCACACCTCCGCGGGGCCGAAGCCGGGCACCTCGAGCCTGGCCTCCAGCGCCTCCGAGCAGAACCAAATCCAGACGATGAATTCGCTGCCCAGAAAGCGCGTGCTCTCGATCTTCTCTGCGCGCTCCATCTCAGCTCTCCCGGACGGGGACGGCGCGGCCGAGGGACAGCGGGCTGAGCTGCGTGAGCGCCTCGAGGCCGCGCTCGTCCAAGGCGGGCTCCGCGAGCGTCCACGGGCTGTCAGCGACCAGCTCGAAGTCGAAGGTCTGCTCGAAGCGCTCACGCAGGAGCTCTTGCATCCGGGTGGAGTGGGACCAGAAGCGCAGGGTGCCGGTGCGTAGATCCCAGACCAGATCCATGAGCTTCATGCTGGGGAGCGAGCGCTTGCGGAGCCGCGTGAGCACGCGCAGCTTCAGCTCCTCCTGCTGCGCTCGGCTGAGGCGCTCCACGCCCCTCTTGCCGAGCTGGCTCAGGCGCTCCTCCGTCAGGTGCGCGCGCAGCACCGCGCTGGGGATCCGCCAGCGGTCGACGCGCAGCCCGAGCGCCAGCTCATCCCCATAGTAGAGCGCGTCGTAGTCGAAGCTCAGACCGAACACTCGCCCCGCCACGCACCAGCCGACGCTCTCTTGCTCCGGCTGCTCCGGCTGGAG
>CAUJEM010000028.1 GCA_963169915.1 Myxococcota bacterium | reverse complement strand
ACCGCGTGATTCTCGTGGTGATCTTCGACGCCAAGTCGAGCTTAAAACTAGTCCACCTACACGTACGCAAGTCCACGGACAAGCTGAACCGCATCTTCGAGGCGTTGCTCTCGAAGGTCGCGGCGCCGGGCGCAGACTCGCCGTTCGCAGAAATCACCGATGAAGACATCGACAACCTCTTCAACGACTGAGGGCCCCACCGATGAGCTTCATCAACTACATGGCCCGAGAGATCAACTGCAAGCTCGTCTACTACGGGCCCGGCCTCTGCGGGAAGACCACCAACCTCCAGTACATCTACGAGCGCACGAACCCGGACGCGAAGGGCAAGATGATCAGCCTCGCCACGGAGACGGAGCGCACGCTGTTCTTCGATTTCCTCCCGCTCTCGCTCGGGGAGATCCGCGGCTTCAAGACGCGCTTTCACCTCTACACCGTGCCCGGCCAGGTCTTCTACGACGCCAGCCGTAAGCTCATCCTGAAGGGGGTGGACGGCGTCATCTTCGTCGCCGACAGCCAGATGGAGCGGCTCGAGGCCAACCAAGAGAGCGTCGAGAACCTGCGCACCAACCTCACCGAGCAGGGCTACTCGCTCGACAAGCTGCCGTACGTGGTCCAGTACAACAAGCGGGACTTGCCCAACGCCATGACGGTGGAGGAGCTGCGGCCGCTCATCAACCCCACGGGCGTGCCAGATTTCGAGGCGGTGGCGCGCACGGGCGTCGGCGTGTTCGAGACGCTCAAGGCGGTCAGCAAGCTGGTGCTCACCGAGCTGAAGCGCGGCAGTTGAGGGCGGCGGGTCGAGCCTCCGCGCCGGACGTCGAGCCCACGTCGCCCGAGCAGCTCGAGCGGAGGGCGCTCGCCTACCTCAATCGCTACGACTCGTCCGCGGAGAACCTGCGGCGCGTGCTCTGGCGGGCGGTGCGCCGCCACGGTGGGGACGCGCCGGTGGACGAGGCCGCGGCGCAGCGCAACATCGAGGCCCTCGTCGCGCGCTACCTGGAGAGCGGCCTCTTGAACGACGAGCGCTTCGCGGAGGCGCTGTCGCGCGGGCTGCGCGCGCGCGGCGGCTCGCGCCGGCTGCTCCAGCAGAAGCTCCTGCAGCGCGGCGTCCAGCGCGAGGCCGTGGAGCGGGCGCTGCAAGGCGAGGGCAGCGAGCAAGAGCTGGAGGCGGCCCGGCGGCTCGCGCGACGGCGGCGGCTCGGACCGTACCGTCCCACGCCCGTGGACTCCCCCGAGCAGCGCCGGCGAGACCTCGCGGTGCTGGCGCGTGCTGGCTTCAGCTTCACCGTGGCGCGCGCCGCGCTGGCGCTGGCACCGGGGGACGAGCTGGAGGAGTGAGCGCGCCACGGCGCGCTCAGCCAGCGCTCAGCCCTCGAGGCCGTTGCGCCGGCGGCGGTTCTTCGCCTTCAGCTTCGCCTTGTAGCGGACGCTCCGCTTGCGGTCGGTCTTGCGCGGGGTGCCAGTCTTCGCGAGGTACATGGTGGGCGCTTCTTAGGGGGGATGGTGCCGGCATGCAAGCGACAGACGGCGCAAAGGCCCAGGCGCACACCGCCGTCTACACGCGCGTTCAGCGCCGCGCCGTCAGCAGCCGCAAGATGAGCTGCTCCGAATACGCCGAGAGCTGCCGGAAGACCACGCCCATGCCGGGCGGGTCCTGCTCGACGCGGATGACCTCGCCCAGGCCCTCGATGGTCTCGATGTCCTCCATGAGGACCGTGAAGCGGAGGTTGATCTGCGTCCCGACGGGGAGCGGCTGGCGCGTCTTGATGAAGGCCCCCGTGCGCGAGATGTTGGTGACGTACTCCTGGATGAACTCATCGAAGGAGTCAAACTCCTTGTTGATGGTCACCCGCTCGTCTTGACGCGCCTCCCCCATGGCCTACTTCCCCTGAAGATCGAACTGCTCGATGTGGTACTCGTGGTGCGGGTTGAACTCGATGCGGCGCAGGTAGCGCTTCTCCGCCTCCACCACGGCGGCGCGCTCCTCGCCCTGCATCAGGTCCACGACGGCGGGGTGAGCGTTGACGAGGACCACGTAGCCCGGCAGCGCCGCGACCTCACGGCGGATCTGGCGCAAGATCTCGTAGGCGATGGTGGTGCGGGACTGGATCTGGCCGGTGCCGTCGCAGTAAAAGCAGGGCTCGTGCATCACCCGCATCAGGCTCTCGCGCGTGCGCTTGCGCGTCATCTCGATGAGGCCAAGGTCGCTGATGCGGTTGATGGTGGTCTTGGCCTTGTCCTTGGCGAGCAGGCTCTCGAGCTTCCGATAGACCTTCTCTCGGTGGCTCCCGCTCTCCATGTCGATGAGATCCAAGATCACCAGCCCGCCGATGTTCCGGAAGCGTAGCTGGTAGGCGATCTCCTCCACGGCCTCGAGGTTGGTCTTGTAGGCCGTCTCCTCCAGATCCTTGCTCCCCTTGCCGACGAAGCGACCGGTGTTCACGTCGATGGCGGAGAGGGCCTCGGCTTGATCGATGACCAGGTAGCCGCCGCTGGTGAGCGGCACCTTGCGGCTGAGCGCCCGGCCGATCTCGTCCTCGATGCCGAAGGCGTCGAAGATGGGCTCGGCGCCCGTGTAGAGCTCCACGTCCTTCACCCGCTCCGGGAGGAACACCTCCATGAAGCGGACGAGGCGCGCGTAGGTCTCCCGATCGTCGATGACGATCCGCTCGATCTCCGGGGTGAACAGATCTCGCGCGATGCGCAGGACGAGATCCAGCTCGGTGTAGAGCACGGCGGGCGCCTTGGCGCTCTCCCGGCGCTTGGCCACGTCCGCCCAGAGCTTGAGCAGGTACCCGATGTCGGCCTTCAGCGACTTCTTGGTGAGGCCCTCGGCCACCGTGCGGACGATGAGCCCGCCCTTTTCGGGCTTGAGCGCGTCGATGACCTCGCGCAGGCGCTGTCGCTCCGAGGCGCTGCCGATGCGCTTGGAGATCCCGACGTGGTCGACGGTGGGCAGGTACACCACGAAGCGCCCCGGGAGCGAGACGTGGCTGGTGACGCGTGCGCCCTTGGTGCCGATGGGCTCCTTGGAGATCTGCACGATGACCTCGTCGCCCTCGCGCACGACCTCCGTGATGGGGACGGAGCGAGCGACGCGGCTACCGCCGCCGCCCTTCTTGGTGCCCCGCTCCTGCTCGTGTCCGCGCGCTTTGTCGCGGGGCTTGCCGTTGCCCGCCGCCTTGGCCGGGCTCACGGCGCTGGCCGTGGCCTCGGCCGCCCCCTTGCCCCCGCGCGGACGCCGCTTGCGCCGCCGCCGCCCGCGAGACTTGCCCTCTTCGGCGCCGCCGGAGGGGCCGGCCTCGCCGCCGACGCTCACCCCCTCCGAGGCCGTGGCGCCGGCCGCCGCCACGGTGGCCTCCACCGCGCTCGGCGCCGAGCTCGAGCTGGTGCCGCCCGCGTCGCCGGTCGCCGTCGCGCCCGGGACCTCGTCGTCTGGTGAGCCGTCGTCCTCGTGCGAGTCGTCGCTGTCCGGCGAGTCGTCGCTGTCCGGCGCGGTAGAGCTCACGGCACCCTCAGCGCCGGGGTCGGGCCCCTCCGCGGTCGTGGGGGCAGGCGCGACCACCGTCCGACGCGGCCGTGGGGTCGCGACGCTCGTGACGACCGGCGGGGGCTCGGCCTCGAGCTCCACGGCGTCCTCTGGCGCGGCAGCGGGCGTGTCGTCCTCGTCGTCCTCGCCGTCCTCGCCGTCCTCGTCGTGCGCGTGGTGCCCGTGCTCACGCCGCCCGCCGGCGCCGCGCTCGTTGGCGTCCGAGTCCTCCCGCGCGTGGGCGCCAAGGTAGGTCTCGAAGTCGTCCGGACGGATGAGATCTTCGACGTGGAGGAACGCCGCGCGCTCGAGCCCCACGTCGATGAAGGCGGCTTGCATCCCGGGCAGGACCCGCGACACCTTACCGAGGACGATGTTTCCAAGGGCGCCGTGGGCGCTGGCGCGCTCGATGAAGAGCTCCGCGATGACGCCATCTTCGATGAGCGCGACCCGCGTCTCGCGCAGATCACAATTGATGACCAGGATATTTCGGCTCATGGATCGGGAAAGCCGGCGCAGGGCTGGAGCCCAGCGCGGCACAAGAAGAAGGTGGTTGCCCAGCCAGCGGGAGACCGCGGCGAGCCTGTCGCGGGGCGCCCCCGCGGCGGCCCAGCATGACCGAAAACCGCTACCAAGTACATGACTTGAGGAGAACTTCCTCGCACCGGCCGACCGGCCGGTAGTTCTACCCATGAAAGCAGGCACCGGCGGCTCTATGCTGCGGCATGACCAAGAGCTACCTGGTGCTCGACATCGAGACGGTGCTGGACGCGGAACTGCCCATCGCCACCACCACGGAGCTGGAGCGGCTGCCAGCGCCGCCCCACCACAAGGTGGTGGTCATCGGCGCGCTCCTGCTCGACGCGGAGCACCTGCCCGTACGCCTCGGGGTGCTGGGCGAGGACAAGGACGAGCCGGCCATGCTGGAGGATTTTTCGCGGTTTCTCGCGGACAAACGCCCCACCTTGGTCAGCTTCAACGGGCGGGGCTTCGATCTTCCGGTCATCGCGGCGCGCTGTCTGCGACACGCCGTGCCCTTCGCGCATTACTACCGCGCCCGCGATCTCCGCTACCGCTTCAGCGCCGAAGGCCATCTAGATCTAATGGATTATATTGCAGATTTCGGTGCAAGCCGGTCCTCCAGGCTCGACGTGATCGCCAAGCTCTGCGGGATGCCGGGCAAGGTGGGCGTGGACGGCAAGGACGTCGGCCCCCTGGTGCACGGGGGGCGGCTCTCGGAGGTGCGTGACTACTGTCTCTGTGACGTGGTGCAGACCGCCGGCGTCTTTCTGAGGGTCCAGCTCCTCCGAGGAGAGCTCCCCCTCGCTGAGTACCGCACCGCGATGCAGGCCCTGCTCGAGCTCATCCGGCGTGACCCGCGCCTGGCGCCGGTCGCCGCGGCGCTGGACGAGCGGCGCCTGATGGCGCGCGAGCGCGAGCCGCCGGTCTGAGCCCGCCGCCTCAGGGCTCGCGGTAAAACCTGGGCACACGCCTGGAAATGTGCGTGAGCACCTCCCAGGCGATGCTCCCGGAGTGCCCCGCCAGCTCCTCGGCCGTGATGCGGTCGTGGCCCAGCTTGCCGTGCTGCTCCCCCAGCACCACCACCTCGTCACCGGGGCGCGCCCCCTCGATGTCGGTGACGTCCACCATGGTCAAGTCCATGCTCACGGTGCCGGCGATGGGCGCCCGCTGGCCGCGCACGAGCACGTGCCCCTGGTTCGAGAGCGAGCGGCTCAGCCCGTCCGCGTAGCCCATGGGGAGGGTGGCGATCCGTGAGCGACGGGTGGCCCGCCAGGTGGAGCCGTAGCCGACGGCGTCTCCGGGCTGGAGCTCCCGGATCGCGATGAGCTCCGTCTGGACGCGCATCACCGGGTGCAGCTCCGTCGTCATGCCGGGCCGGGGCGACACGCCGAACAGCGCGATGCCGGCCCGCACGCAGTCGAGCGTGGCGCGCGGCGAGCTGAGCAGGGCGGCACTGTTGGCGGCGTGGCGTAGCCGCGGCACGAGCCCCTCGGCCGCGAGCGTCGCCGTGGCCAGCTCGAAGCGGTCGAGCTGCTCGTCGAGGGACGCCGGGTCACTCGAGTCCGCGCAGGCGAAGTGGGTCATCAGCCCTTCCAGCTGGAGCTCTGGGTGCGCCCGTAGCAGCGCGGCGGCCGCCGTGAGCTCAGGAGCGCGGAGCCCGAGCCGCGCCATGCCGGTGTCCACCTTCAAATGGACGGGCAGGGGGCGCCCGCCGGAGTACCGGACCTCCTCGGCCAGCGGCTCGATCTGGCTGAGGTCATGCACCATGGGGGTCAGCTCGTGGTGGAGCAGCTCCCCCCACGCCCGCCCGTAGTAGCCGCCCATCACCAAGATGGGGACGCGGATGCCGGCCTCGCGCAGCTCGATGCCCTCCTCCAGCAGGGCGACGCAGATCCCGCTGGCGCCGGCGCGCTCGAGCGTCCGGGCCACGCCCTTGGCGCCGTGGCCATAGGCGTCGGCCTTCAGCACGCACCAGACCCGCGCTCCGCCCGCGACGCGCTGGAGCACCCGGAGGTTGTGGCGCAGCGCGGCCAAGTTGATCTCCGCCCGGGTGGGTCGGACCGCCGCCGACGGCAGCGCCCGCTGGGGGCGCAGCACGCGGGGCAGCGGGGTGGCGCTCGCCAGGCTACTGGGGGCAGGCGGGCGAAGCACCGGGTCGAAGAGGGACATCCGTCAAGCTCCGTTAGCGCCCGATGGGGCGGGCCGTCAACTTTGCACCAAGCGCCACCCGCGCGCCGGCGTGGGGCGAAGGCGGCTCAGCGAGGACAACGCTCCTGACAGCGCTGTAAGTCCACCGCACAGCGCTGGCACACCGTATCCCCCTTCGCCCTACATGTGTCTTGGCAGCGCGCGGCGGCGTCCTGGCATGCGCGCTCGCAGCCCTGCTCCGGGGCGCTCGGCGTGGCCGAGGCGGCGACGGGAACCGTGGCGGACGCGCTCGGCGTGGACACGGGCGCGATCGAGGGGGGGGCGCGGCTCGGATCCAGCCCGCGCGTGGGCGTCGCGCCGTCGGCGCCAGCGTCCTCCGTCAGCTCCAGCCGCAGCGTGGCCGTCTCGCCCCGGTCGAGCGCCGCGATACGCTGCCGCGCGTGCTCGAAGCGATCGGTGGTCTGCCCCACGGTGTAGCGCTGGGACCACTCCTCCCAGCAGGCCCGCCGGTGGGAGGGCACGACCTCCGAGTCTAGATCGAGCCGCTCACAGTGCTCGAAGCGCGCGTTGCTCTCGTAGATGGCCGAGACGCTGGGCCCACAGGCCCCGAGCCCGACGAGCACGAGGGTCCGGGCCAGGGCGCGCGCGCTCACCTTCGACAGCCTGCACGCACCCGGAGGAGGGAGCAAGCCTGGTCACGGCGGCGAGGCAGCGCTAGGTGTCGGGCGCATGTTCACCGGTCTCGTCGAAGCTCAGGGAGCGCTGGTGCGTCGCCAACGCCGCGGGCCGGGCTTCGAGCTGAGCGTCCGCGCGCCGTTCACGTCCTACGTCTTGGGTGAGTCCATCGCCATCGACGGGGTGTGCCTGACGGTGACCGCCTTCGACGCCAGCGGCTTCGACGCGGAGCTGTCCCTGGAGACGGCCGAGAAGACGACGCTCGGGCGGCTAGCCTTGGGCGCGCGGCTCAACTTGGAGCGCGCGCTGCGCGCGGGGGACCGCCTCGGTGGGCACCTGGTGAGTGGGCACGTGGACGGCCGCGCGCGCTGCGTGGAGCGCCGCGACGTCGGCCGCGCCTTGGCGCTGGGCTTCGAGGCGCCGGCCGGGCTCGAGCGCTTCATCGCCGCCAAGGGCTCGGTCACGCTCGATGGGGTCTCGTTGACCGTCAACGCCGTCACGGGCCGGCGCTTCGAGCTCATGCTCATCCCGCACACGCAGTCCGTCACCAGCCTGGGCGCCCTCCAGGTGGGCGGTGAGGTCAACCTGGAGGTCGACCTCGTGGCGCGCTACGTGGCGCGCTGGCTCGAGACGGGCGCCCCCGAGGCCCCCGCCGCTCGCGGCCTGACGGACGCCCTGCGCGCCGCCGGCCTGCTCCAAGACCCCGATCGATAGACCACCATGACGACCACCCCCGCTAGCCCCAGCACCCCACGTCACGCGCTCGACCTCCAGCCCGCGCTGCTCGAGCGCGTCCGCGCCGCGCTGAGAGACATCGCCGCCGGCAAGATGGTCATCTTGGTGGACGACGAAGATCGGGAGAACGAGGGGGACCTGGTGATGGCGGCCGATCTGGTCAGCCCGGAGGCCATCAACTTCATGGCGAAGCACGGCCGCGGCCTCATCTGCCTGACGCTGACCGAGGCGCAGGTGGAGCGGCTCGAGCTGCCCATGATGACGGGCGCCAAGGGGCGCGGCGGCCCGCCCCTGGGGACAGCCTTCACCGTCAGCATCGAGGCGCGGGACGGCGTCACCACCGGCATCAGCGCGGCCGACCGAGCGCGCACCGTCCAAGTGGCCATCCGAGCGGACGTGACGCCGGCGGAGCTGGTCACCCCCGGGCACGTCTTTCCGCTGCGCGCGCGCAGCGGGGGCGTGCTGGTGCGCGCCGGCCAGACCGAGGGCTCGGTGGATCTCGCGCGGCTCGCCGGTCGTGACGCGAGCGGCGTCATTTGCGAGATCATGAACGACGACGGCACCATGGCGCGGATGCCGGATCTCGAGCGCTTCGCCGCCGAGCACGGGCTGAGGATCCTCACCATCGCGGACATGATCGCCTACCGGCTGCAGACCGAGCAGCTCGTCCAGGTCGTCGAAGAAGGGGAGATCGTGCTCGACCGCACGGGCACCCCCTGGCAGGCGCGCATCTACGAGTCCGCGCTGGAGGAGCGGCAGCTGCTCGCGCTCTACAAGGGGCGACTCGACGAGGGCGCGCCGGCGCTCTGCCGGATGCACGGCGGCTCGGTGCTGGCCGACAACTTCAGCTCGACCGCCAGTGAGGGGGGCGACCGGCTGCGCCGCTCCATCGACGCCATCGAGGCCGAGGGTCGAGGCGTCATCGTGTATCTGCCGCCCCGGGGCGATCTGCGGGCGGAGCTAGGGATGATCCGGCGTCACCACGAGCACAAGAGCTCGCCGCACGCCGCGGAGCCCTTGACGCGCGCTCACGGCGGGACGCTCCGCGAGTATGGGCTCGGCGCGCAGGTGCTGCGAGATCTCGGGCTCCAGAAGCTCCGCCTGCTCACGCAGAACCCCCGCAAGATCGCCGGCCTCGGCGGCTACGGGCTCGACGTGGTCGAGACGGTGCCCTTCGAGGACTAGGGCGCCGCCCCACGCCCCCACGCGCCCCCGCCTCGCGGCACTGAGCAAACGTCAGGTGCTCAGGGGCTCGGCGCCTTCGCTAGAGTGCCGCGCGATGTCCCCCTCCACGCACCGGCTCCTCGAGGGCCAGCTCGTCGCTACCCCGGGCGCGCGCGTCGCGCTCGTCGCGACCCGGTTCAACGAGTTCATCGTCGACCGGCTGCTCGACGGCGCGCTCGACGCCCTCCGGCGCCACGGCGTCGCGGACGCCGACGTGACCGTGGCGCGCGTGCCGGGCGCTTGGGAGCTGCCGCTCGTCTGCGCCAGGCTCGCGCAGTCTGGCCAGTACGCGGCCGTCGTGGCGCTCGGCGCGGTGATCCGCGGCGCGACGGCGCACTTCGACTACGTGGCGGGCGAGGCCGCCAAGGGCGTCGCCAGCGCGGCGCTCGGCAGCGGCGTGCCGGTGATCTTCGGGGTGCTCACCACCGACACCATCGAGCAGGCGGTGGAGCGCGCCGGGACCAAGGCGGGCAACAAGGGCGCGGAGGCGGCCGTCACCGCCCTCGAGATGATCTCGCTGCTGCGGACCATCGACGCCGCCGCGGCGCGCTGAGCGCGCGCTACTTGATTCTCGCGCGCGGCGCCTCCAAGGTGGCGCACGTCTATGGGTGCTCGTACGACAGCCCGTGAAGCGGCGCTTCAAATGCTCTACTCGCTGGAGGTGTCCGGCGCCTCGGTAGACTACGCGGTCCGCGAGTACTGGCGAGAGATGCCGGGTGACGCCGAAGATCGCGCCTACGCCGACGCCATCGTCTTCGGCGTTAGGGGGGCGCTCGAGCAGCTCGACGCGCGCCTGCGCGCCGCCAGCCAGAACTGGCGCCTGGAGCGCATGACGCGGATCGATCGGAGCGTGCTGCGGCTCGCCACGTGGGAGCTGGTGTGCAGTGAGGCGGTGCCGCGCGCGGTCGTCATCGACGAGGCGGTGGAGCTGGTCAAGCGCTTCAGCACGGCAGACAGCGGAGCCTTCGTGAACGGCGTGCTCAGCCGCGTGGCGGACGACGCGGGGCGGCTCGATCCTCCCTCGGTCGGCTGAGAGAGCTCATGGACCTGCGCTTCGTCAGCCCGAGCCTGCGCCGCCTCGACGAGGCGGCGACCGAGGTCGTGGTCGCGGGCTTCTTCTCGGACGCGCGCCCGCCGCAGGGGCTGATGGGCCTGATGGATTGGCGCCTCTCCGGGCGCCTCTCGCGGCTCCTGCAGCGGGGCTGGGCCACGGGGCAGCTCGGCGAGGTGCTGCTCACGCCGGGGCGCCCGAAGCTGCGCTTCGACAAGCTGCTGCTGTTTGGGCTCGGCGCCCGAGCGGACTTCAACGAGCGGGTCTACCGCGGCGTCATCGAGAAGATCTTGAGCACCTTGGAGGGGCTGCGCGTGCGCACGGCGGTGGTGGAGCTGCCCGGACGCCACGTGGGGGCCATCGACGCCGAGCGCGCCGTGCAGATCTTGCTGGAGTGCGCCGGGGACCGCGCGGCGCACGACAGCTGGACGCTGGTGGATGACGCGGACGCGCAGCGGCTCGTGGCGCAGCTGCTCGCCCAAGAGCGGCGCCGAGCGCGCCGCGCCGCGCAGCAGTGAGGCGCAGCTCAGGGTTGACGCCGGACGACGCGCGCCGCCCCGAGGGCGAGCAGCGGGGGCGAGGGCGCGTCGTAGTCGAGCACCAGGCCTGGGTAGTAGTGCCGCTCGACCGCACCGTCCGGATCTGCCGTGAGCCGCTCCACGCGCGAGGGTCTCCCGAGCCCCTCCTGCATCGCCTCGGGGGTCATCCCGGGGCGAAGATCGGGCGGGAAGCCGCCGTTGAAGTAGCCGTAGACCCGACCCTCGCCCGCGGCGCGGCCGGGGCGGTAGACGACGATGGCGACGGTGACGCCGCCCTCGAGCTCGAAGTCCACGGCCCGATCGATGAACCGGCAGCGAGCGTCGCTCAGCTCGTCGCACTTGGCGTCCATCAAGCGCTCGATGGTCGCCACCGTGGCCCCGAGTCGGATGGGCCCGACGCCCTTGCCCGCCTCGATGGTGAGCACGGGGCCGCTCATGGCCGCCGGGCGCGGCGCGGTGGCGCTGGGCACGGCGCGCGTCGGCTGCTCCAGGGTCGCGCTCGCGCTAGCCTCCGGGGGCGCCGCCGTGGGCCGGCAGCCGAGCGCCAAGGCGGCCGTGAGGCCCCCGCCGTACCGAAGCTTCGCTAGATACCGCATCGCCCTTGGGTTTAGACGCAAAGTCGGGCTCGTCCAATCCCCGCGCCCTTCCTTCCCCCGGCGATCTCCCGTATGGCAGCGGCCTGGAGTCTATCGTGGTCAGCCCCTCGCCCACCACCTCGAGCCCGCTCGACTCGCGTCGCTTTCTCTTCGTCACCGGCAAGGGGGGCGTGGGCAAGACGACCACCACCGCGGCCATCGCGCTGGCGCTCGCCGCTCGCGGCCGCAAGGTGCTCGTCGTCAGCTCGGACGCCAAGGAGCGGCTGAGCGAGCTGTTCGACGCGCCGCCGCTCGGCCCGGAGCTGAGCCAGCTCGCGCCCAACGTCCAGGGCGTGCGGCCGGAGCCCGCCAAGGCGCTGCGGGAGTACGGGGCGATGATCCTCAAGAGCCGGCTGCTCACCGAGGCGGTGTTCGACAGCAAGTACACCCGCGGCTTCTTCGCGGGGGTCCCGGGGATGTCGGAGTGGGCGGTGCTCGGCAAGGCCTGGTTTCACGCGACGGAGACGGACGACGCGGGGCGCCCGCGCTTCGACACCGTCCTGTTCGACGCGCCCGCCACGGGGCACGGCCTCGACATGCTGCGGGTCCCGAAGATCTTGGTGGAGCTGACGCCGCCGGGGGTGCTGCGGCGGGACGCGGAGGCGGCGTGGACCATGTTCCGAGATCCGGCACAGAGCGGCGTGGTGGTGGTCACCCTGCCGGAGGACATGCCCACCAACGAGACGCTGGAGCTCGTCCACGCGCTCGAGCACGAGCTGGGGCTGCCGCTCGCGCGCCTGGTCGTCAACGCGGTGCTCACGCAGCTCTTCTCCGTGGAGGAGCGGGCGCGGCTGCTCGAGGCGCGGCCCTCGGCCGCCCCGGGCGGTGAGGCGCTGCGCGCTGGCGCTCGGCGCGCCATCCGGGAGGCGATCCAGCAGGAGGCCCTGCAGCGGCTACGCGGCGTCAGCGCGGCGCCCGTGCTCTTGCCCCGCTTGCTCGGGGAGAGCGCCAACCTCGCCGCGGCGCGCCAGCTCGCGCACTACTTCTGAGCGCTGCTCAGCGGCTCCCGCGCGGCGCCGGGCGCCACGCGCAGCGCTTGCAGCACGCTCCCCAGGCCCGCCACCAGCGCCGGCGTCGCCTCCGAGAGCACGCGGTAGCCGCCGCTCGCTTGGCGCTGCGCTTCGCCGAGCCACAGCACCGCCGCGCCCCCGTCCGTGGACTTGAAGCTGAGCTCCGCGCGCGCGCCGTCGCCCGACACGTCGAGGCGCTCCCAGATCAAGCCCGTGAAGGGGGCGCGGGCGCGCAGGCGGCCCAGGCGAGCCGCGATGCTGCGCGCGACGCCGCCCGCCACCGCGTCCGCCCCGGGCGGGTGGACGAGCGCCTCGCCCCAGCCCTGCAGCGCCTCCACGAGGGCGCTCAGCCCGCGCTGCGTGAGCGCCGCGGAGGGCGGCGCCGTGACGACGTGCACGCTGAAGTGCTCGAAGCCGGCGACGCCGCCGCCCGGGGAGGTGAGGCTGAGCCGCAGCCCTTGCTCGGCGCCCCGCAGCTCGAGCAGCAGCTCGCGGTCGCTCGCCTCCCAGACGCGCGCCTCCTCGAAGGGGGCGGGCGGTGTCCAGGTGCGGAGCCGCTCGGTCAGCGGGCGTAGCTGGAGCGCCAGCAGCCTGCCTCGAGGATCGACGGCGCGCAGCGCAGCGGCGCTGACCGGCTGGAGCTCCGTCAGGCCGTAGAGCTGCTCGTACTTCTCGAACACGCCGCTGCAGCGCTCGTAGAACACGCAGCGCTGGCAGGACTCCGGCTTGAACTTGTCCCGGCGCTTGACGAAGTACTTGTCCCAGGGCCGGCTCAGCCCGTCGCCGTCGGCGGCGACGGTCTCGGTGAGCTCTCCGTCGTGGTGGATGTAGGGCGCGAGCTCCGGCGCGATGCAGTAGGGCAGGTTGCCGATGTTGACGTCGAAGCCCTCGGGGAAGCCGGCGATCATCTCGCGCAAGGGCGCGGCCAGGTCCGAGTAGCGCGGCAGCATGTCTGCGTACTCCTCTTCGGTGCGCTGCCCCGCGTCCATGGGCCGCACCATGTCCAGGTGGAGCTGGCGCGCCCCGTAGCGCTCGAGCAGCCGCGGGAAGGCCGTGATGGAGGCGTAGTTCGAGCGCACCACGCACATGTTCACCGTGAGGTGTTGGTGGCGCGCCCGCAGGTGCTCCATGGTCGCCTCCAGGCGCGCGAAGGAGCCCGGCTTGCGCGTGGTGCGCTCGTGCGCCTCCCGGGTGGCCCCCTGCAGCGAGAGCCGCCACACGAGCCGCGGCCCGGCGATGGCGATGAGCTCCTCCACGTAGCCGGCCCGCGCCGTCTTCGCGCCGTTGGTAAACACCACGATTTGCTCGAAGCCGAGCTCCACGGCCAGCCGCAGCACGCTGAGAAACCCGGGCTGGAGCGTCGGCTCGCCGCCCAGCAGGGTGAGCTTCTTGTGCCCGTCCGCGGCGGCCTGCCGTAGGCGCTCGAGCACCGGCTCGACGGGGACTGGCAGCGCCCGCCCGAGCGCCGTCTCCTGGCCGCTCACGCAGAACACGCAGCGATTGTTGCAGAGATGGCCGAGCTGGATCTCGATTTGCTTGCTCGGCTCCATGGGCGGCGCAAAGTCTAGCCTCGGCGCCTCCTAGCGTCGAACGACGCTCGCGCGCTCAGTACGCCGCGGCCTTTTGCTGCTGTTTTCGCGCCAGCTCCGCGACGAAGGCCGTGAAGTTGTCGGTGTTCATGATGCGGCTGGAGAGCACGCCGCTCACGTCGCTGACCATGAAGCGCAGCGTGGGGCTGTGGGCCGTCATGATGATGACCGGCAGCGTCACCCCGCGCGCGCGCGCCGTGGCGAGCGTCTGCAGCCCGCTGGCGCCCTGGACACGCGCGCCCAGCAGCGCCAAGTCGAAGCTCGTCGTCTCGAGGGCGTCGAGGATGGCCTCGGCCCGCTCGAGCTGACGGACGCTCGCGCGCAGCTCTCCGAGCAGGTGCGTGAGCATCTGGCGCTCGCGGCTGTCGTGCGCCGCCACGAGCACCCGGAGCCGCCGGCTGGCCGGGATCCCCGAGACGCGGTCGGGGCGTGGCGTGACCGTCGCGGAGACGGGCGCGTCGTCGGTGTCTTTGGGCAAGGAGGCGGAGTGCACGGCGAGGCTCTGGGGCTCCAATGCAACCGACAGGCCAGCCCAAGAGGACCGCGTTCGGCGAGGAATTCCGGCGCTTAGCGGCCCGCTGGACCGACGGACTTTCATCCCTGAAAGGCGCCGCGTCCCACCTTCGCGGGGACCCCCGCTAGGTGAGCGAGCTGAAATCCGGCGCTGGGCCGAGCTCCGCGTCCGTGAGGTCGATCTGCGCCTTCTGGAGCTTACCGGAGAGGTCCACGTTCACCGCCTGCCAGCGTGTGTAGGCGTCGATGACCCAGATCCCGCTCTCGCGCGTGCCGTTGCCGGACCAGCCGTTACCACCGAAGGGCAGGTGGGTCTCCGCGCCGGTGGTGGAATTGTTCACGCTGGTCATGCCCGCGGAGATCTCCTCCTTGAAGCGGAGCATGGCGCGCGCGTCGCGGGTGTAGATGGCGCTGGAGAGGCCGTAGGGGGTGGCGTTGGCGACCTGGATGGCCTGATCGAGCCCGTCGATCTCCACCAGGTTGACGGTGGGGCCAAAGCACTCCTCCCGAAAGACGCGCATGGAGGGCTTGACGCGATCGATGATCCTCGGCGTGACGTAGAGCCCGAGCGCCGCGTCCCCGCTGAAGCTCGCCGGCTTCTCGTCCGGGGTGATGCGGCGGCCGTCGAGCAAGATCTCCGCGCCGTCGTCGCGCGCCACGCTCACCTGCTCCAGCCATTTCTCGAGGAAGCGCTGGTTGATCATCGGGCCGTAGTCCACGGACTCATCGAGCGGATCGCCGATGCGCAGGCTCCGCGCGCGCTGGACGAGCTGCTCCCGGACGGTAGGCATCACGCGCCTGTCCACGATGATGTTGCCGGCGCTCGTGCAGCGCTGCCCCGCCGTCCCGAAGCTGGCCCAGAGCGCGCCCTCCACGGCGAGCTGTAGATCGGCGTCTGCCAGGATGACGAGCGGGTTCTTCCCGCCGAGCTCCAGCGAAGGGATGGAGAGGTTGCGGCCGCAGATCTCCCCGACCTTGCGCCCGACCTCGGTGGAGCCCGTGAAGGAGATCTTGTCCACCAGTCCGGCGTCCACCTGCCTCAGCAGGTACTCGCCAGCGGCGTTGCCACCGCCCCCGTGGACCACGCTGAGCACGCCCGGCGGGAGCCCCGCGCGGCGCCACAGCTCGGCCACCAGCGCGGCGGTGCCCGGCGCGTCGTCCGACGGCTTCCACACCACCGAGTTGCCGCAGAGCAGCGCCGGGACGACCTTCCAGGAGGGCACCGCGACCGGGAAATTCCCGGCCGTGATGACGCCGACCACGCCGATGGGGCGGCGGTAGGTGAACAGCTCCTTGTCCGGCAGCTCGCTCGGGACCGTCTGGCCGTAGAGGCGCCGCCCCTCGCTCTGGAAGAACTCCGCGGTGTCGATCGCCTCTTGGACGCTGCCACGCGCCTCGCGGAGCGGCTTGCCCATCTCACGCGCCGCGAAGCGTGCGAGCTGCTCCTTCTTCTCGATGAGGAGCTGCGCCAGGCGCCCGAGGACCTGGGCCCGCTGCGGCGCGGGCACGCGCGCCCAGGCCTGCTGCGCGGCGCGCGCTTTCTCGCAGGCCTCTCGCACCTCCTCCTCCTGGCTCTCGGGCGCCAGCGTCACTAGATCGTCACGGTTCTGGGGGCTCCTGCGCTCGAAGCGGCTTGCCCCGGGCGGCCTGGCGCTGCCGCCGATCCAATTGTCGACGACGAGGGTGTCACGGAAGGGCCCGTTGGCGAGGTACTCCATACGGGCAGTCTTCGCTGCTCGGGCTCCGCGTGGCAAGCGTGGACGCCGTGTGGGGCGCCGTGCCTGGGGGGCTCCGGGATGGCGCAGCGCGCTAGCGCTCCGCCGCGGAGGGCGGGGAGCTGCAGCTCTCCAGGTAGGTGCGCGCCGCGTCGGGGAGCCGCAGCGCTTGCCCCTGCGCGTCGCTGCGCGCGTCCCACCCCGTCAGCCGCGTGAGCGCGTCCAGGGTAGCCTCGAGCAGCCGCTCCGCGGTGGGGTTCTCGTCCGTGGAGGCGTCGAACTCCCTGAGCGTGCGCCGGAGCTGCTCCACCAAGCTGGGCACGAGCGCCAGCGTCCCCAGGTGGCCCGCCAGACGAGTGGCGCGCTCCTGTACCCACCACGCGCTCGGCTCTTGGAGGCGCGCGCTGGAGGCCAGGTAGTGTCGCACGAAGAAGGCGCGCTCTTCGTCCGTGGGGACGCTCGGCGTGGTGGCCAGCGGCTCCACCAGCGGCCAGAGCACGCCCAGCGCCGCGCGCAGCCCGAGGAAGCGCGCCTGCTCGGCGCTGCTCGGGTACCCGGAGTAGGCGCCGTCGAGGACGTCCCCCCAGCCGTCGCGCAGCTCCACGAAGGCGTGGAAGCTCGCCGTGCTCATCGAGCTGGTGCTGCCGCGCACGCCGCGTGGGAGCGGCGGGGGCTCGAGCTCCCGAAAGCGCGCGGTGAGCGCCGGGCGCGCCGTGGCGAGCGCCGCCTCGAGTCGGCTGGCGTCGAGCTGGGCGCGCGCGAGCAGCAAGGTGTCGCCGCGGGGCCCGCGGTCGTGAGCCTGACGCAGCTCGAAGCCGACCACGTCGAACGCCTGCTCTTCCGGCCGCTTGGACAGCCGCCAGAGGCTCAGCCCGCCAGCGTGTCCCGAGCCGAATTCGAGCACCACGCGCTCCACGTCGCTGCGCAGCGGATCGCAGCCGAAGCGGACCTCCACCGTGCTGTCCTCCATGGTGCGCGTGAACCGCCGGAGCAGCAGCGGCGCGAGCCGGCGCTCGACGGCTCGATGGTCGTGGCACAGGCCCTCCGCGCGGCGCTCCTCCGGCGCGGGCGGCGCGGGCGGCGCGGCGGTGAGGCAGCGCGCCCGCGGCGGCTCGACCGGCGCCGGTGCTGGCGGCGCCGGTGGGGCGCTGGCCACGCGCGCCGTGGGGAGCGCTGACGTGGGCGCGGAGCCGCTGGGGCTCAGGGGTGCGCAGGCAGCGAGGCCCGCACCGAAGACGACCACGGCGGCGCGCACCGCGTGAGTCTACCGCAACTTGCCCGCCGCAGATCCATCGTCGTGCGCCCACCTGACGGCGCGGTCGCCCTCTGCTAGCTCCTTGGGGCATGCCCTCAGCGGTCGCGCCCCGCGCCTCCGAGCCCAGCGCCGAGCTGACGCTCTCCGAGCTGTCGGAGCGCACCCAGGTCTCCAGCCGGACCATCCGGTTTTATCAGTCCAAGGGGATCCTCCCGCGCCCAAAGATCAAGGGGCGCGTCGCCTACTACGCGGACGCGCACGTCGAGCGGCTCCAGCTCATCGCGTCGCTCCAAGATCGCGGGCTGCGGATCGAGGCCATCCGCGCGCTGCTCAGCCGCGTGGACAAAGGGGAGGTGGACGTCGCGGAGTGGCTCGGGCTCGAGGCGCAGCTCGTCCGTCCGTGGCAGGACGACCGCCCCGTCATCCTCACCCCGGAGGAGCTCCAAGCGCGCTTCGGCGCGCTGCGTCCGGGTCTGCTCAGCGAGCTGGTGGACGCCAAGCTCGTGGTGCGCCAGGGCGGCAGCTTGCTCGTGGAGAGCGCCGCGCTGCTCGATCTCGCCGCCCGCCTCGTGGGCGTCGGGGTGGAGCTGGAGACGGGCCTGGCCGCGGCCAACGTGCTGAGAAAGCACCTGCACCGCGCCGCCAAGGAGCTCACGGAGCTGTTCCTGAGCTACGCGGAGCGGGTCGACAGGCTCGACTACGCGCTGGCGCTCGAGGCCTTGCGCCCACTCGCGCAAGAGGCGGTGCACCTCATCTTCGCTCAGCAGATGCAGAAGCAGCTCCGCGCGCTGGTGGAGTCCGGGCGGAGCGCCAAGGTGGGCGGGCGCTCGCGCGCTCAGCCGCCCTCGGCGTGAGCCTCGAGGGCCCGGAGCTGCAGCGAGGGATCCCACGCGGGCTGCAGCGCCGCGCCCGCGGCCACCAAGGTGGCGCCCACGAGGGTGGAGGGCTGCACGAAGGCGTACTGCATCCGGAGCAGCACCCCGAGGGTGCTGTGGAGCTGCGGGACCGCGACGGCGGTGAGGAGCTGATCGACCAAATCTGCGCGCAGCGTGCGCGTGTCACGCTGCGCGCGCCGCGTGTCGCTGGCGAAGGCCTCGTCCCGGAGCTGCACGAACACCTGGTACGCCTCCGGGTGCGCCTTGGGCCAGTCCTCGTCGAGGTGCTCGGAGTCCGGGTGCGAGGGGTTCTTGAGCAGCTCTTGCAGGCGGTCCGTCCCGTGCGCCTCCGGGCGGGCGAGCAGCAGCATGTCCGGCGCCACGAGGAACATCCGCACGCCGAAGAAGCGGTTGAGCGCCACCGGGATGCTGCGCGTGGCGAAGGCCTCCGCCAGCGCCGCGCGCGCCGCGGGCGAGCTGCCGCGCAGCGGGAGCAGCTCCGTGGGCGAGCCGAGCGCGTCCCAGGTGGTGATGACGAGGCGCCCGTAGCGCTGATCGAGCGGCACGTCCTGGTAGGCCGCGCGCTCCCACTCGACTTGGACGACCCCGGTGACGGGGGAGTCGACGGACTTCCAGAGGTCACCGCCGCGCGGCTCGGCGTCCGGATCGTCGTCGCGACGCTGCAGCTTGCGCTTGAGCAGCTTCTCCCGCGAGCTGACGCACTGCCCGTCGCGCACCAGGAGCTGATCCCCTGGCTCGATGCCGACGGTCTCGACGCGCCGAGGGAGCGCCTGGGTGACCTGCCGCCACAGCTCCGGATAGGAGCGGCGGATGACGTCCACGATGGCGGCGTTCGGCAGCTCACCGTCCCCGACGTAACGCTGCAGCTCCTCCGCGTTCGCTGGCAGGGCTAGAGGCATGGCCCATCTTAGGCGTAGCTCCTCGGCCGCGACAACGCGCGCCGCCCGCGGGGCGCGCCGCCCACGGCGCCGCGCGCTTCGCCGCGCCAAGAAATGAGGCAAGATGAGCGCGTGCGCTCCCCCGTCCGGCTCCTGCCCAGCGTCCTCGTGGTCGGGTGCGCCGCGGCGCCCATGCCCGCGCCCCGGCCACCCGTGGTCACACCGCCCGCGCCCGTGGTGCTGCCCGTCCTGCCCGCGGCGCCGCGCGCCGTCGCCGCGCCGGCGCCCACCCCGGCGCAGCCCTTCGACTGGCGCGCTGGCTACCGTTGCCCGGAGGGCATGGCCCTGACCGAGCGCGCCCAAGGGCCCTACTGCATCGACCGCTGGGAGGGCACGCTCGTGCGCGTGGCCCCGGGCGGCCAGGTGACGGACTGGCCCAACAACCGCAGCGTCGACGGCCATGAAGCGGAGCTGCGCGCCGTCAGCCGGCCAGGGCGGCGCCCCCAGGGCTACATCAGCGGGCTCCAGGCGCAGCGGGTCTGCGCGAACGCCGGCAAGGCCCTGTGCGAGGTGGATCAGTGGGTGCAAGCCTGCCGTGGCCCCGAGGGCTGGCTCTACCCTTACGGCCAGCAGCGCCGCGCTGGCGTGTGCAACGATCGCTTCAAGGTGCTCGATCGCCACCCGGTGCCCATCCTGTGGCGGCGTGACGGAGGTGAGCCGGGGGACGTGCTGATGTGGCACCCCAAGTTCATGAACGACCCGCGCCTGGTGACCTTGGAGCACACGCTCACGCCGGGCGGCGCGCTCGCCGGCTGCATGGCGGAGCCGGGCGTCTACGATCAGGTGGGCAACCTGCACGAGTGGGTGAGGGACGCGGACGGCACCTTCATGGGCGGCTTCTTCATGGACACCTACCAGAACGGCGAGGGCTGCGACTACCGCACCCTCGGTCATGGCGCGGAGTATCACGACTACTCCACGGGCTTTCGCTGCTGCGCGGACGCCGAGGCGGTCGAGGCGAGCTAGCGTCGGCGGTCGCGCTCGGAGCGGCGCTTGAGCGGGCGGGCCGTGAGGCGTAAGGACGAGCTCGTTCCCAGGAGCCCCGCCATGAGAGCACCGCGCGCACCCCACCCCCTGAGCCGCCTCGTCGTCGCGCTGCTGCTGCTGAGCGGCTGTGAGCCCAAGCCGGCGGGGGAGCCGGGGCGCGCGGCCGTGGTCGCGGAGGCGTCGAGGGCGCACGCGGCGCCCTCCATGGCGGCGCCGAGCGCTGAGGCGCCGAGCGCTGCGGCGCCGAGCGTCGACGCGCCCCGCTGCCCCATGGCCGTCGCGGGGACGACGCCGCGCGCCGTCCGGCTCGACGGCGCTGCCGCCATCGACTTCGTCACCACCCACGGGGACGTGGCCGAGCTGCGCCGCCAAGTCGAAAAGAAGGTGAAGGTGCACCAGGCGCACCACGTGGAGCCGGGGACGCTGCCGCCGCTCGATCCCGAGCAGCTCGCCAGCATGAGCCCGGCGCAGCGCCGGGCCGCCGAGCAGCGCTGGGATCATCGTCGCCTCATCGCCACCGCCACGGTGGAGGGGGAGGCGCTGGAGCAAGGCATGCGCGTGAAGCTGACGCCGGCCGAGCCGCGGGAGCTTGGCGCCCTCTACGCGGTGGCGCAGCACATCACTCAGAAGCTCCTCGACTTCGGCCCGCGCTGTCCGGCAGAGGACGAAGAGCACTGAGCCTGGCGCCCGCGGAGCGCGGCGCTCCACGGCGCGCCAGCTTGTCACGGAAGGCGCCGCCCCGAGCCAGCTTGTCAGCGGCGCGGGGCGCGCCGCCGCGCTCTTGCGCCGAGGCCGCGTGAGCCGCGCTTGGCACGGGCCTGGCATGAGGTGCCTCGATGTCGCTGGAGCTGTGGTTTCGACGTGGCGCCCTCGCGGCGCTGCCGCTGCTGCTGCTCACTGCGGGCCTCGTCGCGCGGCGGCCACCGCCGCCGGTGCCCGCCGTGAGCGCCAGCGCCCCGCTCGAGCTCACCCTACGGCCACCGCCCGCCGTGGCCGCGCGCGGGGAGCCCCTCGAGCGCGGCGCGTACCGCGCGCCGTCGCTCCGGTCACCTCGGCTCACCGCGCCGCCGCCCACCACGCCCAGCGCCTCCCCGGTGGCCCCTCAGCGCCGCGCGCCCCCGCCACGCACGGCGCGGGAGCTGCCCGAGGCCCTGCCGCCCCCAGCGCCCAGCGCGCCCCCCGCGCGCGCCGCGGCCCTCCGCCGCGGGAGCACCTGTGAAGACGTGGAGGCGCGCGTCATCACGGCCAGCGCAGACCGCGACTGGTCGTTTGCATCGCTGGCGCGCCCGGGGGAGCCCGGCGCGGTGTTCGTGAGGCTCGGGGCCGCTGCCTTCGGGCGGCGCGTGCAGGCCATCGAGTGGGACCGCGTCTGGCTCGAGGGTGGCGAGGGCCGCTGCGTCGCCAGCCTGAACGCCGGTGCGCGCGAGGGTGCCGCGCTGCGTGGTGCGGCGCCGACCCTACCGCTGAGCGCGCCGCCCCCCTGGCAGCTCCCGGAGGAGCTGAGCGAGGCGCTCGGCAAGCGCTCGGAGACGGAGGCCGAGCTGAGCCCCGCGGGCGTGGAGCAGCTCTTCGCTGCAGGGCCCGCGCTGCTCAGCGGCGTGGAGCTGAGCCGTGTCAGCGACGCCGAGCCGCGCGGGCTGCGGCTGGAGAAGATCCCTCGTGACTCCTTGCTCGAGCGCCTGGGCTTCAGCGCGGGTGACGTCGTGCTCAGCGTGAACGGCCGCGCCCTGAGCTCACTCGAGGAGACGCTCGGGGCGCTCGCCCTGCTGCGCCACGCGCCGCGCTGGCTGGCGCTGGTGGACCGCGACGGCGAGCGGCTGCAGCTCGAGCTGCGCGTGCAGTAGCGCGCTCCTCAGAGCGTGGGGATGGGCAAGCCGAAGCCGTTGATCTGCGCCACCTCTTCGGCCGTGAGGCTCATGGCGCTGACCTCGCCCTTGGCGGGCTTGTCTGCGCCGCCCAGCCCGTTGATCTTCACGTTCTTCACCGAGGCGTTGCCCGTGCCGACGAAGCGCTCGGCGCCCGCGTAGGCTTGCTTGCGGAAGGTGGCGTGGATCTTGGTGTTCTCGGTGGTGACGCGCACGTTGCCGGTGCCGATCACGATGTTGATGTCGAAGGTGACGGTCCCCCACGCGATGCTCCCGTCCGTCTCGTCGCGGGCCACGCCACCGACGCGGAAATCGTAGCCGATGGGTGGCTCCGCCACCGGCAAGAAGTCCGGGAATTCCGCCAAGGCGCTCATCTTCTCCGAGGGCACCACGCAGCGGGGCAGGTTCGGGTTGTGGAGCTGGCACATGGGCAGGTTGGGCGGGCAGGTGCCGCACTCGGGGCGGGAGTTGGTCTGCTCCACGCGGTTGGCGTCCGTGAACACGCCCCTCCAGATCCCGGTGACGGGATCGACCTCCAGGTGCGCGAAGACGTGGAGCTGCTGGCTCAAGAAGTCGATGTTGATGATGAAGAAGTAGTAGCCCGAGGGCAGCGTGGTGGGGCCGCCGCCGACCAGCGGGAAGGAGAAGGGGATGCGCTGGCGCGGCTTGGTGCGGAGGCCGGCCCTGTCCGAGAGGCCCGGCGCGATCAAGAACAGGTACGGCGTGGAGACGCTGGGCGTCCGCTCCGGCACGAGCGTGAGCGAGCGCGCGTCCGCGGAGAAGGTCCACGCCTCCTCCGGGAAGGTGCGCTCGTAGTCCTCGGGGGCCCGGCCGTCGAAGGCGGCGAGCGCGCTCGCGAGGAAGCGCTCCTTGCGCTCCGCCTGGCTCTCGCCCGTGGGCGCGCGGTAGCCGGCCTCGTCCGGGAGGTTGCCCTCGCCGTCCAGATCTCCCGGCTGCAGCTCGTGCAGCGTGACGTCGACGCTGCCCGGCTTCACCGGCTCACTGAAGCGCAACACCAGCGGCTCGCCGGGATCCGTCGTCATGGTGGTCTGCACGACGCCGTCCAAGCTGACCTTGGGCGCGGCGTCGAAGGAGTCGCAGCCCAGCGTGAGGCCGAGCAGCGGCAAGGACAGGAACAGAGGCTTGAGGGTCATGACGCGGCTCTCGGGTTAGAAGACGAAGGTGGTGCGGCCCTGCACCAGGCTGCTCCGCGCGGCGCGCCCGTTCGCGTCGTGGAACACGTCCCCGGGGAAGAAGATGGCGCCCTCGAGATCGAAGAGGAAGCGCTCGTAGCGCCACTGCAGCCGGCCATCCAGCTCCACCCCGTAGAAGGTGCCGGGGCGTCCGCCGTTGTAGTTGAGCAGATCATCCTCGATCTCCGAGCCGTCGCGCACCTGGAGCGTCGCGGACGGATCCACCAGGCCCACTGGCGCCCAGGCCGCCAGCACACCGCCGCGCACCAGCAGATCGGGGAGCGGCCTCAGATCGAACTGCGGGAAGATGGCGACGGCGTTGGTGAAGCTGCCCTCGCTGTCCAGGCGCTCGTTGGGGAAGGTGGTGGCGCCGATCTGCCGCAGCAGCTCCGACCCCGCCACGCCGGAGCGCGCGCTCTGGAAGTGCAGCACGCGCTCGAACATCAGCAGCCCCACGTTGGTGTCTTCCGCGAAGTAGAATTGCGTGAGCTGCGTGCCGGGGTTGGGGTTGCGGTCACCGGAGGCGAAATCAAACTCCAAGTAGCCCGTCCAGAGCGGCTCGTCCCAGCGCGCCACGGCGCGGGCGCCCCACTGCCGCACGTCTTGGCGTGCGATGGGGTCGTTGTTGATGAGCGCGAGCGCGCGGCTCACCTCCTCCGTGGCGCCGTTGACGTGCGCCACCTCCGCGCCGGCGGAGAAGCGCCCGAGCTGGTAGCTGCCCTTGAGCCCAAAGATGTTGATGTTGGTGTCGAAGTCCCGCTCCCAGCGGTGGGCGTAGGTGCCCGTCAGCTCCAGGCGCTGCTGGTGACTCAGGCTGGGCAACAGCAGGCGTAGCGCGGTGCCCGCTGCCCGCACGTTGTCGCCGAAGAGCTGCACGCGGTTCTCCACGAGGTTGTCGTAGAAGGCGACGAAGAAGAAGCCGCGATCCCGCGAGCGGTCCCGCTGGGCGGCGGGCTTGAGGCCCTCGAGCGGCTTGGTCGCGAACAAGATGCGGTCGGAGCTGTCCCCGCGGCCGCTGTAGCCGAAGCGGTTCGGGCGGCCGTCCCCGTCCGCCACGAGGATGCCCGTGCCCTCGTTGGTGGGCTGCCGCCCGATGCGCAGCAGCCCGATGGGCAGGTTGACCTCGCCGTAGGCGCGCCGAAACTGCATCGGCTCCGCGGGCTGCAGCACGTAGCCGTAGTTGTTCGGATCGATGTCGCTGCCGGAGCCCAGGTAGCCAATGCCGACGCGAGCGTTGTTGGGGATGCCCGCCGAGGCGCGGGTGCCGCTGTTGGGAGAGGGATCCCCGAGGTAGGTGCCGTTGTCTCCCCAGAGCACGCCGTCCAGGCCGTCCAGGCTCATCACGAGCCGCACCTTCTCGTCGTAGTCCACCGCGGCGTCGAGCCGCAGCCGGTGCTCGATCCAGTTGGCGTTGCGCTGGCTCTCCCCCGTGAGGTTCACCGGGCGGATGTAGAGCCAGTTGGCGCGGTACTCCGCGCCGACGCGCAGCCCGTAGTCCCCGAACTCTTGGCGGGTGGGCTTGGAGAGTCCGTCATCGTCCGACCAAGGCTCCACGGCGTGAGCGGGGGTGGCCGCGCCGAGCGCAGCGAGCAGCGTGAGGGTGAGAGCGTGCCTCATGCGCTGCACGGTACAAGAAGGACCAGACCTTACCAAGCCGGCCCGCGCCTTTCCGGGTGATGCTACGATGCCGGCTCCGTGATCGAGGACAGCGCGCCCTCCGTGGCCAAGATGCCCCTGTGGCGCCGCGTGCTCCCCGCCGGCCTCGGCGCGGGGCTGGTCCTGTTCGTGTTGTCCCGGGTGGATCTGCCCACCTTCTACGCCACGCTGCGCTCGACGCACTACGTCGTCTTCGTCGTGTTCTCGCTGGTGTTCACCCTGGCGCTGCTCGGCGCGGACACCTGGGCCACGGTGTGGGTGTACCGGCGCACCGTCTGCCCGGTGAAGAGCCGTGAGTTTTTCCTGGTGCGCGGGGCCTCCTACCTGCCCGCCGTGCTCAACCACCACCTCGGGCAGGGCTGGGTCACCTATTTCATGGCCAAGATGTATGGCGCGCCGCTCTGGCGCGTGGCCGGGGCCACGCTGGTGGTCTACGCCACCACCTTCGCCTGCGTGGTGGGGCTCGGCGTGGTGGCGGTCGTCCTCGCCGGGCCCACGCTGCCGTGGCTGCCACCGCTGGTCGGCGCGGTCGTCGTGGCGGGGCTGCTCTACCTCGCGGTGCTGCGCTTCTTCCCGGGCGTGCTGCGGCGCCGTCAGGCCACGGCCGTGCTGGCGGAGCTGGGCCCCCTCGGACACCTGGAGGCGGTCCTGCGCCGCTTCCCGCACGTGCTCGTGCAGTTCCTCGGCACCTGGGCCGCCTTCTGGTTCTTCGACATCCGCGTGCCCCCCACGGCCGCCTTCGCCTTCATCCCGGTGGTCATGATGCTGGCCACGCTCCCCATCACGCCCGCCGGGGTGGGCACCCGCGACGTGCTGTCGGTGGAGTTCTTCGCCGCCTTCGCGCCCGGCGCCGCCGGTGAGCGCGAGGCCACGGTGGCGGCCTGCACGCTCACCTGGATCACCTCCCTAGTGCTGCTGCAGGCCCTGCTCGGCCCCTTCTTCATGCGCGCCACCCGCCGCCTCTTGGAGCGCTCGGCGCGCTCTCCGCAGCCGCGCTCGCCCTGAGCCCTGGGGTGCTCCGAGCGCTCGGCGCCGCGTGACGTCCCGCGTACGGCGGCCGTCGAGGGGCGCGCTCGGGGGTTGGGCACGACGGCAGGGCTCGGCGCGCCCGGGAAGAACGCCCCCACGGAGGAACCATGGGCGCGGTCGGTGGTCTGACGGACCATGACTCGCCCCTCGCCGACCTCGCTCGCGGTCGTGGCGCTGCTCGCGCTGCTCGTCCGCTGCGCGCCCGCGCCGCCCCGCCCGCCCCTCGCGGTTCGCGCCGCGCCCCGTGCCGTGACGAGCGCCGCGGTGGCGCCGGCGCCGCGCGTCGAGGCCTCTGCTGCCGCGGTGGCGCCGCGCGCGAAGCGCCCCCCGCCGCCCGTCGTCACCGCCCCCATGGCCGGTGAGCCCTCGGCGGCGGAGCGCGCCGCCGTTCGGCTGAGGCCCTCCACCTGTGACGACTACGCCGCCTCGAGTCAGGACCTGGTCCACGCGGAGATCCGGCGCATGCGCGAGGATCTGCGCGCGGAGTACCAGGCTTGGGCCGCCGAGCAGCTCGCGTGCTGGGAGGAGTATCGCTGGCGCGGGCAAGCGTACGGGATCGGCGATGGCGCCAGTGGGTCGGGCGTCGGGCACGGCATGGGGAGCGGGGGGGCGGCCTTGAAGAGCCGCGCGCCGGTGGCCTCACGCACCAACGCCCAAGTGGCGGGCGTCGATGAAGCCGACCTCGTGAAGACCGATGGCCGATACCTGTACTTGGCCGTGAACGGCGCGCTCCGCATCCTCCAAGCGTTCCCTCCGCGCGTCGTGTCCGTCACCCCGCTCTCGGGGAATGTCCGAGAGCTCTTTCTGAAGGACGACCGCGTGGTCGTGTACGCCTCGATCGGTCGGCCCTCGCCGCGCTGCACCTACGCCTATGACTGCGAGTTCGCGGGGGACGGCTCCTCGACGCGCATCGTCGTCGTCGACGTCTCGGACCGTGCGGCGCCGACCAAGCTCCGTGAGCTCGTGACGAGCGGCTCCCTGGTGGCCGCGCGCCGGATCGGCACGACGGTGCACACCGTGGTGGTGGACAACGACGCACCGCGCCGCGCCCCGAGCTGGGACACCTGGCCCGCTGAGCTGCCGAGGTGCGGGGTTCGCGAGGCGGTCGTGCGCGCGCGACTCGCCGAGCTCGAGCGTGACAACCGCCGGCGGATCCTGGCCAGGGGGCCGAGCTTCCCCACGCTTCGCGATGGGCTCAGCGAGCGCCGGCTGTGCGAGGGCTTGATGCGGCCCGTGCGTGATGAGGGCCGCGCCTTCACCACGCTCGTCTCCTTCGATCTGAGCGACGCCTCCGCGCCGCCCGTCACCTCCACCGTCCAGAGTCGGCCGGGCGCCGTGTTCGCCTCCACCGACTCGCTCTACCTCGCCGTTCGCCGCGAGGCCCGGGAGCGTCGCGCCCGCTCGTCGGCGTCTCGCGCGAGCGCCGATGAGACCAGCGTCATCCACCGCTTCGCCATCGGCGACGCTCCGAGCCGGACCCGCTACGCCGGGAGCGGGGTGGTCCCGGGCCACGTCTTGAGCCAGTTTTCCATGGATGAGTGGGCTGGCACCCTGCGCGTCGCGACCACCAAGGGGCGCGTGCCCGATCCGAACGTGGAGAGCGCGGTGTCCCTCTTGGCGCGTGATCCGAGCGGAGATCTGGTGCGCGTGGGCGCCGTGTCCGGCATGGCCCGCGGGGAGGACATCCGCGCGGTGCGCTTCGACGACGACCGGGCCTACGTGGTCACCTTCAAGAAGACCGACCCGCTCTTCGTGCTGGACCTCTACGACGCCGCCCAGCCGAAGATCCTCGGTGAGCTGAAGATCCCCGGGTTCTCCACGTATCTTCACCGTCTCGACCAGGACCACCTGCTCTCCATCGGCTTCGACGCCAACGACCACGGCGGCTTCGCGTTCTTCGACGGCGTGCTCTTGCAGCTCTTCGACGTCGCGGAGCCGACCGCCCCGAAGCTCCTCTTCCGCGAGAAGATCGGCACGCGAGGGTCGTCGTCGGTAGCCGCCACGGATCACCTCGCCTTCAACTATCTGCCCGAGCGGGGCCTGCTCGCCCTCCCCATGACCGAGTGCACCGGCGGCGGCGACGGCACCCCCGGCGACGAGATCGCGTTCAGCGGGCTGGTCGTCTACCGAGTCGGGGTGGACCGCGGATTTTCTCGCCTCGGTGGCGTCGACCATGGGGCGGCGGGTGTGAGCTGCCAGACCTGGTGGTCGCGCGGGGCGAGCGTGGTGAAGCGGAGCCTGTTCGTGGATGATTTCGTCTACTCGGTCGCCACCGACCGGGTCAAGGTGCAGCGCCTCGGGCAGCTCGGCATCGACGTGGCGGATCTCGCGCTCGGTCGATGAGCGCTCGGCGGCGCGGCATGGACCGGCGTCGTGTCCGGCAGGTCGCCACGAGGGGCGCAGCTGCGCCCCCCCGCGACGCGCCCGAAGCCCACGCGGAAGCCCGCCCGGCGGCGCACGGCCCCGGCGCGGGCGCGGAGCCTGGCAGCGCCTCCGCCGCCCGCAACGGATGGGGCGTCGCAGCGCTCCGTGGAGGAGCTCAGGAGCTTGCTACGGAGCGGCGGAGCAGAGGGGCCCGAGGCCTCAGGGGGCGCGGCAACCCACGCGCTCCTTCGCGACGACGACGTCGTCGTAATAGATGGTCTGGGCGTCCGACACCGTCAGCCCGCGCCCCTCGAGCACAGCGCGCTTCGCGGCGCTGGTGTCGCGCTGGTAGTAGGCGTCGAGGATGACGGCCTTGAACCCGACCTCGCGGCTCGAGCGAAAATCGAAGCCCTCGAAGGGCTTGGGCGGTGTGCACGCCGAGTACCCACAGCCCCCCGTGTGGTACGCCGCGCGCAGCCACGTCCCGTCGGGGAAGCCGGGACGATAGTCACCGACGAGCGCCTCATCGACCCAGAACGTCAGCTCGCCATCGCTGGCGCCGACGGCGTTGGCCTTGGCGCGCAGCTCGACGCAATACCACCTGTCGCGCGGGTAGGGGGTCTGACCGGGTGGCTGAAAGACGTTGCCGTAGTAGTACGTCGTCCCCTGGTCCCCCGCGCAGCCTGGCGTGGCCGTGCCGTCGTTGCAGCGCCCCGAGCGCATCTTGTACCAGTAAACATAGAAGTTGAAGACACTGTCATCATTGATGTCGAAATCGAACCAGAAGCCTCGATTCCCTGGAGGCACCGTGTTGGCGAGGCCGCTGCTCTCCCAGGTGGCGTCCCCTGCGGACACTCGCACCCAGTGGTGCGGGTTCGGTGCGATCTCCGGCATCCGCGCGTAAAACCGCCAGTAGACCTCGTCCGTGCGGTCGAACCCGACGCGCGCCGACGATGAGATGTACTCCGTCTCGTCGAGATCTTGCCGGGTCACTCGTGACCGTAGGTAGCCTTGGCCCGCGTGCGCGACGGAGCCGTCCTGCTGCATCGTCAAGTACCTGGTGTTCGAGGTCGGCGCGTCCCAGCGCCCCCAGCCCGTCTCGAAGTCATCATGAAAGAGCACGGCGGGGTCCGAGCCGATGTCCTCGTCGCGTGGGTAGCGCTCACTCAAGGTTCCGTTCGGCGCCGTTGCCCCAGCGCCCCCGCCGCCCCCCGCACCACCTCCGCCGCCCGACCCTCCCGCGCTCCCCGCGCTGCCGGCGCTGCCGGCGCTCCCGGCGCTCCCGGCACTTCCCCTCGCCCCCGAGTCGTCACTCGAGCAGCCCATCACGCCGACCAGAAGACCCATGACCAACCCGAGGCGCACCATTCGCTCCTACGTTCTCGCACCCCGAGCGTAGCATCGCAGCCAGGGTGGGCCCAACACGCGCTCCGAGCAGAGCACTGCTTCGCCGATCCGGGACGTAGCGTGCCAACGTACGAGCGCCCTATCACCGCGCGGTCGTGGAAGGCGGTCAGGACGGCGTGGCGAGCGCCGCGACGTGGAGCGCCGACCTCGCGTGCGGCGCTCCACGTCGTGGGAACCAGCGCGCTCGGCGCGTGCCGGGCAGAGTCTCCCCGCGCGAGGCGAGGGAGGACGCGGGCGAGGAGCTCCATCGGGTCGATGCCAGCGAGATGGTGGGCGCAGAGCAGAGAGCACGCGACCGCGGCGAGTTCGCCGGCGAGGCGCGTCCCCGCGAAGCGGTAGCTCCGACGCCCGACGATCGATCGGCGAGACCGCCTCTCGACGAGCCGATGGTCCACCGGCCAGCGCCCGTCCCCGAGAGATCGCGCCAGGGGGAGGCGGTGATGGATCGCGCGCCGGGCCGGGCGTCCCAGCAGCCGCACCGGGCCGGCTCAGAGGGCTCGCAGCGACTTACAGAGGCTCAGCGCCCGCTCGAGCTTCGACTGCTCGCGGGTGTTGGCGGTGCACGTGATGACGTACTTCTTGGCGATGATCTGCGCGGTCACCGTGTAAAGCCCGTCCTTCTCGCTGTAGTAGTGCGCGAAGGCGCCCTCCGGCAGCTCACCGTGAGCGACGAGGTTCGGCGCGCCGGCCCGCACTCCCGCGCGCAGGCTGCCTACGGTCTTGCCTCTGGCTGGGGCTTGACGCAGCAGCACGTCAATGCCCTCCACCTCGAGCTGCTCCGTGATCCCATCGTCCGGAGAGTCGCCCTCGTAGCTCACGGCGAGCGGCTTGGCCCCAAAGACGATGCAGAACCCCGCCGCGTCGTCCCGGCGCGCGTCTGCCGGGCAGGGCCCTGCCGGCGCCGCGCTAGCTCCCGCGTTGGGGGCGGGCGGGGCCGAGCCTGCCTCGACGGCGGCTTCGGCAGAGACCAGAGGGGGCGCCGACGCTCGCGGGCTGGGCTGACCCTTGGCGGGAGCCGACGCCGCGCCTTCGGCCGCAGCGCTCATGGCCGCCGGCGCTGACCGCGGTGGCTCGCTCTTGGAGCAGCCGTGGGCCAGGAGCACCATCACTACACCACTCGTCCAAGATAGCTTGCTCATCTCTCGAGTTCCCCATGGGGAGCCAGCGCCCTGCGGACAAACTCCTCATGACCGCGGCTCGGGCAAGAATTCCACACCCAGCTCGCCCGCGTCTGTCTTCGATGAAGGCCAACCGCGAGCGCGGGCTGGATGCCCGGAGGGTGCGACGGGCGAGGCTGGGATGCAAGAGGACGCGGGCAGCCCCAATCCGGCGGCAGGCTTCTTGCGCTGCGCTCGCGCCCACGGCGAGGGAACGTCCACTCTAGCGCCCCCCCCCGGGGGCGCGGTGGCCTGCGCCGCTCAGCCCCGCGCGGCGAGCGCCGGGCGGCCGACGCCGCGGTAGTGCAGCCCCGCCTCGGCGGCGGCCTCGGGCACCAGGATGTTGCGCCCGTCGAACAGGTGACGCCCGCGCATCAGCTCCGCCAGTCGCTCGTAGTCTGGGCTGCGGTAGTCGTTCCACTCCGTCACGATGACGAGCGCGTCCGCCCCCTCCGCGGCGGCGTACTGCTCGGCCACCAGCGTGACCCGCTCGAGCTGGCCAGTGTGGGCGAGGCGCGCCGCGGCCGTCTCCAGCGCCTCCGGGTCCGTGGCGCGCACCTGCGCGCCGGCGGCGAGCAGCCCGTCGATGAGGCGCAGCGAGGCCGCCTCGCGCACGTCGTCCGTGCGCGGCTTGAAGGCGAGCCCCCAGAGCGTGATGAGCTTGCCGGCGAGCCCGCCCAAGTCTTGCTCCATGTGGCGCAGCAGATCTTTCACCGGCGCCTCGTTCGCCTCCACGGCCGCCGCGGTGATGCTCATGGGCACGCCGTGCTCCTGCCCCGTCTTGACCAGCGCGCGCAGATCCTTCGGGAAGCAGCTCCCGCCGAAGCCGAGGCCGGCGTAGAGGAAGGGGTAGCCGATGCGCTGATCGGCGCCGAGCGCGGAGCGCACGTGCTCCACGTCGCCGCCCGTAGCGTCGCACAGGCGCGCCACCTCGTTCATGAAGGAGATCTTGGTGGCGAGCAGCGCGTTGGCCGCGTACTTGACGATCTCCGCGCTCTTCGGGGACATCTGCAGCAGGCGGTTGCGCTGCCGGGTGAAGGGCGCGTAGAGCCGGCTCATCAGCTCGAAGGCGCGCGGGTCGTCGCTGCCCACCACCACCCGATCCGGCTTGAGGAAATCATTGACGGCGTCCCCCTCCTTCAAGAACTCCGGGTTGCTCACCACGCTGATGCGGTGCCGCGCGTGCTGCTCCACCACCTGCCGCACCAGCGCGTTGGTGCCCACCGGCACGGTGCTCTTGAGCACCAGCACCAGCTCATGCTCCGCCAGGCGCGCCACGTCCCGCGCCACGCCGAGCACGTAGCTGAGATCCGCCGAGCCGTCCTCGTTGGGGGGGGTGCCCACCGCCACGAACACCACCTGGCGACCGCGCAAGCTAGAAGCCAGATCCGAGCTGTACTCCAGCCGCGCGGGCCAGTTGCGCTGCAGCAGCTCCTCGAGCCCGGGCTCGAAGAAGGGCACCTTGCCCGCGCGCAGCTTCTCCAGCTTGGCCTCGTCCACGTCCACGCAGGTGACGTGCACGCCCACGTCCGCGAAGCATGCGCCCGCGACGAGCCCCACGTAGCCAGACCCAATGATGGCGATCTTCACGCCCGAGCCATAGCTGCGGCCAGCGGGGCTGTCGAGCGCTCCGGCGGGCCCGGGGGCGCGGGCGCGCGCCTCAGTGCCGCTGCTTCAGCCGCTCGCTCAGGTAGGCGAGGGCGAGCGCGCGCTGCTCTTGGGTGGTGAGCTGCTCTGGCAGGGCGCGCAAGGTCTCGAAGACCTCGTCCCCCAGCTTACTGCGCAGATCTTCCTCCCACGCCGCGCGCTCTTGCTCCTTGGAGAGCTTGTCGCGCCAGGCGGGGCTCCACACGTCCGACAGGTGCGTGAGCAGACCGTCCTGGCTGAGCCGCGCCCAGTCGCCCGCGTCGAACCACACGCCGCCGCAGCGCGGGCAGCGATCGAGGAAGTACGGATCTTTCACGGTGACGCGCGTGCGGCGCAGCAGGCCGTGCCCGTCCGGGCACTGCACCACCTTGGCGTCCGTGGCGCCGGGGCGACCCAGCGCCGCGTCGCGCTCGGTGAGGGCCTGACAGTGGCACAGCGCCTCCAGCTCAGCGCCGCGGACCCAGAAGCCGTGGCAGGCCTCGCAGGCGTGGGCGCTGCCCCCCGCGCCAGCCGGTAGTGACAGCGACTCGAGCGGCTCACCGGGGCACTTGGGGCAGCAGAGAGGCACGCCGCGTCGCCTAGCATGGCGGCGCGGCCTTGGCTCAGTCTTTTACCAAGATGAAGGTGCGCGGCTGACCGAAGCGCGCCTGCACCATGCCCCAGCCCTCGGGGAGGGGCGGATCGGTCCAGCCGAAGATCCGCTGCGCGTCGAGCGGCGAGAGCGTGACGCAGCCGCCGCTCATGGGCTCGCCGAAGTTGTCGTGCCAGTACGCGGCGTGCAGCGCGAAGGGCTGATCGTAGTAGATGCTCCAGGGCACCTCGCTCATCCAGAAGCGGCGCGGCTCACCGCGCTCCCCGCTCATGGTGGTGTGGTGGTGCTTGGAGTCCACGAAGTAGCGCCCGGTGGGCGTGGCGCCGTCGATGCCCACGCTCACCAGCGTGGTGAACACCGGCCGCGCGCCGTCGAACAGCGTGAGCGTGCCGCGCCGGCGCTGCACGTAGACCCACTTGCCGCCGTCGCGCACCTCGTAGGGCACGCCGTCCGGCGCCTCCGCGACGGCCGCCTCGTCGAGGGCCACCCACAGGGCGCCGTCGCGGAGGCGATAGTAGGTGCGCCGCCCTGCGCGCGCCGTCACGCCGCTGAGCGGTAGCAGCGCGCGCGGCTCGATCCGGCGCGCGGTGGGCTGCCAGCCGTCCCCCTCGCGCCGGTAGAGGGGCGTGCCGCGCGCGCGTCCCCAGGCGAGCGGCAGCGTGAGCCCCTCGCCCAGCGCGACCCCCTGGAAGCTCGAGCGCCCGAAGCGCTTGAGCCCGCGCGCCGGGATGAGCTTCAGATCCGTGGTGAGCACCCACACCTGCCCCAGCGCCTCGAAGGCGCGCGTGTACGCCACGGTGCTGCCCCGCGGCACGCGCTTGATGAACAGCGCGCGCGGGGGGCCCCAGGGCGTCGGCGCCGCGCCGCCGTCGCGCAGGAAGTCCGGCAGGGGGCCGTTCGGGGTGATGGGGGCGTCGAGCGCCAGATCATCGTGCACGTCGTGCCAGCCGCGTAGCGGCACGTCGCGGTCCCCCACGCCAGGGAGCGTCTCGCCCGGGCGGGGCAGCCGCGACAGCATCGGCGCGCCGAAGCTGACGGCGTACTCGAAGGGCAAGGGCCCGGGCGCGGGGGTGGTCCAGCGGTTGGCGAGCAGCCAGGGCGAGTCCGGCGCCGTGGTCGCGCTGCGCTTCGAGCACATCCAGCCGCCCGCCACGCGCAGAAAGCTGCCGCAGGGCTCGTCGGCGCGCTGCTCTTCGCGGCTGACGAGCGGCACCACGCCGCCGTCCCGAGGGGCGCCGAGCGGCAAGGCCTGGCGGTTCGGGCGCGGGAAGATCCACGCGCCATAGCCCTGGCTGCCCACCCAGCCGAGCGGCGCCTCCGGCAGCGGCGGGGGGTAGCTCGGCCCGAAGAACGCCTCGCGCGGATCGGCCGCCTCGGCGCCCCCCGCGGCGAGGCCGGCGCGCGCGACGCCGAGCGTCACTCCGAGCGCGAGCGCGGTGAGGGCGGAGCGGTGCACGCTCGAGATCATGGCCGACCGCGGCCCACGCGCGCGAATTTGTGGCTGGTCCCTGCCGGCGCCGCGCCGGCGCCTCGGCCAGCGGCTTCGTGCGGCGCGTGTCTCGCTCTACACTGCGGGGCATGACGCTCCGCCCTTGGCTGCTCGGCTCCGCCCTCCTCGCGCTCCTGCTCGGCGCCGGGTGCGGCAGCGGCGGCGCGGGCGGTGCGGGCGGCGCAGGCGGCGCGGGCGGCGCAGGCGGTGCGGGCGGTGCGGGCGGTGCGGGAGGGCGGGGCGGCGGGGGCGGCAGCGGCGGCCAGCCCCCGACGCCGGTGCCGCTCGCGCCGGGCGCCTACACCTACGAGCTCGAGGAGAGCTCGGCGGGCTTGTCGCTCTGGACCACGCCGGCCACGCGCAAGCCGCGCAGCAGCGACGCCGCTCCCGAGGCGCGCCGCTCCGGGCTCCGCCTGGCCGCCGCCAAGAACGAGTGGGAGCCGGCGCTGCTCATGCTGGGCCGCGGCGAAGGCGAGGTGCGCGTCGAGCTCGGGACGCCGAGCACGCTGCCCGGCGCCAGCCTGGGGCTCGCGCGCGTGGGCTTCAGCGGCGGCTGGGGGGAGACCCTCGCGCCGCTGTCCTCCGGCTCCAGCGTGGCGCTGAGCGCCAGCGAGCCCACGCCGCTCTGGCTCACGCTGCACGTGCCCTCGGGAGCGCCGGCGGGCGAGCACGTCGCCACGCTGACGCTCACGCCCTCCGGCGGCGCGCCGGTGCGCGTGCCCCTCGCGGTGCACGTCTTCGATTTCGAGCTCCCGAAGGAGCTCCACTTCTCCTCGCAGCTCAACGTCGGCGTCTCTGGGCTCGGGCCCACCGCGCAGGCGGCGCACACCCTGCTCCACGAGCACCGCCTGACCCCCGCCAGCCCCACCTGGCCCAGCGGCTTTCGTTGGGACATCACCTGGGACAACCCGTCCTCACCCACGCGCTGCAGCCGATTTTACGACGAGCCCGACGAGGGCGCGGACTACTCCGTCGGTCGGCTGGCCCGCAAGTACCTGCTCGGTGAGGGCTGGAACGGCGCGGGCTACCCGGACGCGGAGCTGTTTCAGTTCGTGAACAACTCCACGCCGCGACCGCAGAGCTTCTGCGGGGTGGATCGCGGCGCTGGGCACCTCGGCACGAGCGCGTACAACGCGGCGTGGAGCGCGTGGCTCCGGGAGCTGGACGCCTACCTGGTGCGCGCAGGGCTCGCCGAGCGCACGTACTACTACGTGCAGAACGAGCCCCAGGACGCCGCCGACGCGCAGCTCGCGGCGCACCTCTGCCGGCTCACGCGCGCGGCGGCGCCGCACCTGCGGCTCGCGGTGAGCGAGGAGCCGACGCCCGCCATCGCCGAGGACGCCGGCGGCGCCTGCGGGTACGACGTGTGGATCGCCCACGTGCAGGCCTACGCGGAGGCCTACGCCTGGAAGCGCCAGCGTGAGCACGGTGAGCAGGTGTGGTTTTACAGCCTGGACCACGACCCGGACCCGTACTTCAACCCCACCAAGATCGACGCCGACGGGATGCACCAGCGGATCATCCCGTGGGCGGCGTGGAGCCACCGCATCCGTGGCTGGGCCTACTATGACGGCGGCCGGTTCTTCCCGGGGGGCCAGCCGAGCGTGCGCGCGGAGCTGCTGCGCGAGGGCTTCGAGGACTACGAGTACCTGTGGCTCGCGGCGGGCAGGGCGCACCCCGGCGTGGACGCCACGCTGCCCGTGGACGCCACCGTCAAGAGCGTGGCCGCCAGCATG
The DNA here is from genome assembly GCA_963169915.1 of Myxococcota bacterium. Taxonomy (GTDB): domain Bacteria; phylum Myxococcota_A; class Polyangia; order Polyangiales; family Polyangiaceae; genus JADLEQ01. The sequence goes on along the minus strand of CAUJEM010000028.1, from coordinate 8,450 downwards.
ACGAGCTGGCTCAAGGACGCCGACGCGCTGATGGCGCTGCGCTACGAGCTCGGGCGCTACCTGGAGGGGGCGCGCGACACGCTGCCGGTGCTGGAGGTGTCTGGCGGTGTGCACCCGCGCGGCAGCTACGCCGTCAACTTCCAAGATCCGGCGGGCCAGCCGCGCGCGGAGCCGCTCAGCGTGGACGGCACGACCTGGCTCAAGGTGGGCTGGGACGCCTACGACGCCGAGCGCGGCTACGGCTGGAGCGGCCAGAACATCGCCGACCCGGCCATCGCCAAGTACGGCTACGACGAGGTGAGCGGGTACTCGGAGCTACAGCGCTCATACCTCTACGACGACTACGGGCGGCCCAACCTGTTCGAGTTCGCGCTCGATCCCGGGCGCTACCGCGTCACGGTGGGCGTGGGCAGGCCCGCGCGCGGCTACCCGAACGACCCGCACAACCTGAGCGTGGAGGGCGTCAAGCTGGTGGAGGAGCTCGTCACCACCGGCGCCGAGCCCACCGCCGAGCGCAGCGCGACGGTGGAGGTCACCGATGGCAGCCTCTCGCTCGTGGTCGGCGGCAAGTCCGCCGTCACCGGCGACTACGCCTACACCTTCCTGGCCTACCTGAGGATCGAGCCGGAGCCTTGAGCGCGTGACGGAGGCCGGGGTGCGGTCCTACGCGACCCCGGGAGAGCCCTCCTCGGGCTGACGTCGCCTGGCCCCGCGGCGCGCAGGCGCGCCACGCTCGGCGCGTGGGGCGCCGCGCGGCGGGCGGCGCCCTCTTGCGTCCCGGCGCCGCCCATCGCACCGTCCCGGTGGCCGGCTCGCGCTCGCGGTCTGTCTTCATCCAGGACTGAGACGCGCGAGCTGGACGCTGAGCCATGCCTGACCCGCGATCATGAAGCGCCTCTGGTGGCGCGCCGGCTCCCGAGGGAGCGAACCAGAGGCTGAGCCACCCACCAGCTTGAAACGGAGACCCCATGAGCGAGAGCAACGCTGCACCAATCTACGTCGACGTGCTCATCATTGGCGCAGGGATCTCCGGGATAGGCGCGGCTTATTACCTGCAGCGTGACCAGCCGTCGAAGACCTACGCGATCGTCGAGGCGCGCGATGACATCGGCGGCACCTGGGATCTGTTCCGCTATCCCGGCATCCGCTCGGACTCCGACCTCTACACCTTCAGCTACGAGTTCAAGCCGTGGACGGACGAGGACGCGATCGCCGGCGGCCCGGCGATCATGAGCTACCTGCGGGAGACGGTCGCCGAGCACCAGCTCGGGAGAAACATTCGCTTTCAGCACAAGGTGAAGCGCGTCTCTTGGTCGAGCGCGCGCGCGCGGTGGACCACCGAGATCGAGCACACCGGCACCGGCGAGTCCGTCACCTACGAGAGCGCGTTCCTCTTCGCGGCCACCGGCTACTACCGCTACGACCAAGGCTACCGTCCGCGCTGGAAGGGTGAGGAGCGCTTCAAGGGGCAGATCGTCCACCCCCAGCATTGGCCTGAAGATCTGGACTACGCGGGCAAGCGCGTGGTGGTGATCGGCAGCGGCGCGACCGCGGTCACGCTGATCCCGGCGATGGCCGATGAGACCGCGCACATCACCATGCTGCAGCGGACCCCAACCTACATCATCCCGCTGCCGAAGAAGGATCCGCTCGCCAACACGCTACGCCGGGCGCTGCCCGCGAAGACCGCCTACGAAATCACCCGCAAGAAGAACATCGCCCAGCAGCGCTATTTCTTCGCCTTTTGTCAGCGCTTCCCCAACGCCGCCCGCCAGCTCATCCGTACGGTCAACAGGGCGCTCTTGCCGAGGGGCTTCCCGGTAGATACCCACTTCAATCCACCCTATGCGCCCTGGGATCAGCGGCTGTGCGCGGTGCCGGACGCGGACATGTTCCGCACCATCTCCAAGGGCAAGGCCTCGGTCGTCACCGACCAAATCGAGACCTTCGTAGAAGACGGCCTCCAGCTGGCTTCCGGCAAGCAGCTCCAAGCCGACATCATCGTGACCGCCACCGGGCTCAACATCCAGCTCTTCGGCGGGATCGAGGTGCTGGTGGACGGCGCCCCGCTGCGCCCGGCAGATCACGTCGCCTTCAAGGGCATGATGTTCGACGCCGTCCCCAACCTGGTGTTCGCGATCGGCTACACCAACTCCTCGTGGACGCTCAAGGTCGGCCTGATCTGCGAGCACTTCTGCCGGCTGCTCGGCTACATGGACGACCACGGCTACGCCGCCGTGGTCCCCCAGCGCCCGGATCCGAAGATGCCCACACGGCCGCTGCTGGACTTCGGCGCGGGCTACGTGAAGCGCGTCATCGATGATCTGCCGCGCCAAGGCCCCGCCTACCCCTGGGCGATGTCGATGGACTACGCCGTCGATGTCCAGGGCCTGCGCCAGGGCCCCGTCTACGATCCAAATCTGCGCTTTTACTCGCTCACCAGCGCGCACCGGATGCGCGGCGAGGTGCTGCCGAGCGCCACGGCGTCCTGAGCCGAGCGAGCGGCGACAGCGTGCGCGCGGGCGCGCTCGAGCACGCCCCCGCGCGGCGCTGCGCACAGCCTGCCGCGCCGCGCGCGGCGCACCTCACGGCTCGACGCGCCAGACCTCCCCGGCCTCGAGATCCGTGTAGTACACGCCGCTCGCGTCTGCGCTCACGTAGCTGGGTCGCTCCCCGCGGGCCAGCAGCTCCACGGGGCCGCCGGCCTTGGGTAGCCGGACCACGCCGCCGCACGCCGCGCCGGCGTCCGTGAACGCCACGTAGAGCGAGCCCTCCCACGTGGTGAGGCTGCGCCCCAGCGGCAAGACACCCGGCAACGGCGCGAGCAGGGTGGAACCTCCGCCGCTCAGCGGTGCGCTCATGACCAGCGCCGCCTGCGTGTAGTAGGCGCTGGCGCCGTCCACGGTGAGGCCCTGGACCTGCGCCGTCGTGGTGAGCGTCGAGGGTGAGGAGCCGTCGGTGCCGGCGACGCGCAGCGCTCCTTCGCTCGGCGTGGTGAGCCCGTGCCACCAGGCCCAGACGACACGCGAGCCAGCGAGCGTGACGGTGGCGGCGTGACCCGCGCTCTCGCTCACGGTGTTGGTGTCCTCGGCCAGCGTGCTGAGCGCGCCATCGGCCAGCGCGCTGCGGTACACGCCCGAGGTGAAGGAGCTGCCCGGGCTGATCCAGCGGTGGCGCGCGAAGTAGAGGGCGTCGCCGTCGATCCCGAACGTGTAGGCGGTGGGCGCTGGTGGGGTGTCGAGCAGGTTGGGGTCGGTGTGGCTCGTCACCAGCGCGCTCGGCGTGCCGCCGGCCTTGGGCATCCGCCACACCTCGTTGCCGGCCGCGGCCGTCCAGTAGAGCTCATCGCCCTGCGCGGCGATGGCGTCCGGTCCCGCGAAGGCGCTCGCCTGCGCCGGGTACAGCGCTGCGTCCGCCAGCACCGTCTCGGTGCCGCCGGCCTTGGCGACGCGGACGATGCTCGGCGCCTCGGGGTTCGCGCCGCTGCCGTGACCCCAGTTGACGAAGTACACGTAGTCCTCATCGAGCGCGAGCCCGCGCGGCGTGGGCCAGCCGGAGCTGAGCCGGGTCTTGGTGCCGCTGCCGCCGAGCGCGCAGCTCCCCCCGCCCCCGCTGCCGCTGTCACCCCCCGCGCCGGCCTGGCCAGCCGCGCCACCGGCGCCAGCCCGGCCCGCCATGCCGCCCTCGCCCGCGCTCCCTCCCGCGCCGCCTGCCCCTGCACGGCCGGCCGTGCCACCCTCTCCGGCGCTCCCTCCCGCGCCGCCCGCGCCTGACCGTCCGGCCGCGCCACCCGTGGCGCCCGCGCCGCCGCTACCGCCGCGGCCGCCCTCGGCGCCCGCGCCGCTGCCCTGCTGACCGTGTCCCACCGGCACGTCGTCCCCGCAGCCCGTCATCATCACCACACCGAACGCCAAGCCGGTGGCAGTCCAAACCCATCGCTTCATCACGGCATCTCCTTGCCAGCCTAGATGGCCGCGCCACGAGAGTTTGATCACCGGGAGTTTGATCACCGAGATTTTGCCGGTAGCATGCGCGCTCGCTGGGGCAAGCATGACGTCGTCGCTCACCGTGCGCTGGGCCAGGGTCACGACCTTGGTAACGCTGCTGCTCGCGCTGGAGCCGGCGCACGCCAGTCAAGAGACGCTCCAGCTCTCCTACGCGACCGAGGGTGAGGGCTGCCCCTCATGGGACGGCTTCATCGCGGAGCTGCGCGCGCGCTCGGACAAGGTGGTGTTCGGCGTGTCGGGGCGGCGCTTCTCGGTCAGCATCGTCCAGGGCCAGCCAGGCTTCCTCGGGGAGCTGTCGATCGAGGACGGCGCCGCGCCGCCCAGCGTGCGGACCATCACCGGGACGGACTGCGCCGAGGTCGCGTCCGCGCTCGGGCTCATCGTCGCGCTCGCCATGGATCCCGAGGCCAAGACCGCCCCGCGCGCCGAGCTGGAGCTCCCGCTGCCGGCCACGGAGTCCTCGCCCGTGGCCGGCGCTGAGCGCCCGGCTGCTCCGGAGCCGCCGCCGCCCGTCGCGCCCGTCACGCCCGCGGTGGCGCCGCGCCGCCGTGCGCAGGTGCCCTCGTCGCCGGGCGCTCATTACGCTTGGGCCGTGGGGGCCGGCGCGGCGGCGCTGAGCGGCCCAGCGCCGCGGTGGCTCTTGGCGTGGGGGCCGGAGCTGGAGCTGTCGCGCCGCCAGGGCGACGCCCGCCAGGCGCTCGGTGTAGCGCTGCGCTTCGCGCGCTCGGACAGCCTAGGCCCCAGCGTGGAGCTGGCCAGCTTCGAGCTGCTCGCCGCCAAGCTGTCTCTGGCGCCGCTGGTTTGGGCTCAGCGCTGGCGCGCGCGCGTCGCGCTCGAGCTGGAGGCGGGGCAGCTCAGCGTGGAGGGGCGGGAGATCCCGGTGGGAGAGCGGCAGCAGCGCCCTTGGGTCGACGCTGGGCTCGGGGGCAGGCTCGGGTACGGGCTGCTGCCCTGGCTGGCGCTGGACGCGGTGGCCGGCCTGCGCTGGGCCATCACGCAGGATCACTTCGTGTTCGAGCGGCCCCGCCGCTCGGTGTATCAGGTGCCGGGGCTCGTGCTGGAGGCGGGCCTCGGGCTGCTGGCGCATCTTCCATGATCAAAACCCTGGACCGGCGCCATTCAGCGTCACGGTGTTGACCGCCCAGGTGATGCCCCTCTCCGCCACCCGCCACCGAGGCCCGGCGACGCCCTCCTCGGAGGCCGTGGCCGGGCGGCGCTTGGAGGCGCTCGTCGAGGCGCACCTGCCGGTGCTGTGGCGCTTCACGCGGCGCCTCGGCGTCGCCGAGCACGAGGTGGACGACGTGCTGCAGGAGGTCATCATGGTGACCGCGCGCAAGCTCGAGCTCATCGCCGCGGGTGCGGAGCGCTCGTTCATGATGTCCACCGCTTACCGGGTGGCGGCGGACCATCGGCGGGCCCAGCGGCGCAAGGCGGAGGTGGAGCTCGACGAGGCGCTCGGGCTCAGCGATCCCGGCCCGGGCCCGGAGGCGCTGACCGAGCAGCTCGAGGCGCGCCGGCTGCTGGATACGGTCTTGGAGCAGCTCCCGCTCGAGCAGCGCGCCGTGTTCGTGCTGTACGAGCTGGAGGGCGCCACCATGGCGGAGATCGCCGCTGCGCTGGAGCTCGCCCCCGGCACGGTGGCGTCGCGGCTGCGCCGCGCGCGTGAGCTGTTCGAGGCCCAGATCGCGCGCTTGGAGCGCGCCTCGTCCAAGAGAGGAGGACCAGCATGAGCGATCCGCGGCGCTACCTCGAGGGAGACCCGCAGGGGCTCGCGGCGCGCTTGCTCGCGTCGGCCAGCGCGGACGGTCCGAGTGCACGCTCGCTGCAGCGCGCCCTCGCCACCGCGGCCGTCGCCAGCGCCGCCGCCACGGCGGCGAAGACCAGCACGGCCGCCGCGTCGGTGGGCCTGCTGTTGAAGTGGATCGGCGTCGGCGTGGTCGTGGGGACGCTGGGCCTCGTAGGGGGAGAGCTGCTGCTCGGGCAGGGCGGGGCGCCCGCGTCGGCGCCGGGGGAGGCGTCGGCCGCGCCGCCGGCGTCGGCGGCGCCCGAGGTGACGTCGCCCGCTGCGCCCGAGGGCGCGCCGGTGTCGCCACTCGCCGCGCGCCCGCTGGAGCGCTCGTGGCCGCGCAGCTCGGCCGCGCCGCCGCGCGCCAACGCCGAGCCGGCGCCCACCGGCAGCGCAAGCCTGGACAGCGCGGGCCCGGGCAGCGTGAGCCCGGAAAGCGTGAGCCCGGACAGTCTGCGCGAGGAGCTGGCGCACCTCGACGCCGCTCGGCGGCACCTCACGGCTGGCGAGCCTGGCCCAGCGCTGCAAGAGCTGAAGCGCTACGCGGAGCGCTATCCACACGGGCGCTTGCTCCACGAGGCCGCGCTGCTCCACGCCGAGGCGCTCGCGCTCCAGGGTGACTGCGCGCAGGTGCGGGCGCTAGCGCAGCAGGTCGGTGACGGTGGGGTGCTGGCGCGCCGCTGGGCGACGCTCCGCGAGCGCTGCCCCTGAGCCCACCTGCTCATCCAGCCCGTGCGCCACGAGCGTGAGCGGCGCGGAGCAGCGTGGCCAGTCGCTCGCGGTCCACGAGCCTGATGACGTCCACGGAGGGCTCGAGCCCTCGACCGCGCTGAGTCCATGGCGGCGCTCGCCGACGACGGCACGCCCGGCCCCCGTGAGCGCTGACACCGGGCCGCAGCGGGGGTGCAGAGAGAGCTCGGGGGGGCCTCTCATCGAGCGCACACGCTGGGGCCACCCGGTCCCGGCGCTGCTAGCCTCTGCGCGATGCGCGCCCTGTCCGCTCCGTCACGAGCCCCGCGCCCGTGGAGCCGCGGGGCCGCGCTCGCGCTCGCGCTCTTCGGGTGCCAGCGCCCCGCGGGTGACGAGGCGCCCACGGACGCCGTCGCTACGCCGCCCGGCGCGGGGGCCGTGGCGAGCGCGCCAGCGAGCGCGAGCGCGGGGCCGCCGGTGGCGCCGCTCGGCGAGGCGGACGACGCCCTCGTCCTCTTGGCGGGCGGCGACGTGAACCTTGGGCGCGAGGCGGGCCAGCGCATCCTGCGAGAGCCGGACTACGACCCCTTCGAGGGGCTGGCGGCGCTCTTCGGGACGGCGGACTACCGCTTCGTCAACCTGGAGTCGCAGCTCAGCGAGCAAGGCGGCGTCACTCAAGATCCGCTCCAGCGGCTCAAGTTCACGGGGCCGCCCGGCGGCGGCCACACCCTGGCGCGCGCCGGCGTCGAGCTCGTGAGCCTGGCCAACAACCACATGTGGGACTACGGCAAGCGCGCCTTCTTCGAGACGCTGGAGAACCTCGAGCGCGCGGGCGTGCGCTACGTGGGCGCGAGCGCCACCCCGGGCCAGCAGTACGAGCCGGTGGTCGTGGAGCTGAAGGGCCGGCGCATCTCCATCTTTGCGGTGACGCAGATCTGGAATCAGCCGCCCTTTCACCGGCACGCCGCCAAGGATCTGATCGCGTGGGCGGACTTCGGTAAGCTGGAGGCGCGGCTGCGGCAGGCGCGCCAGCAGAGCGACCTGGTGCTCTTCAGCTACCACGGCGGCGCGGAGTACGTGGGGCAACCCATGGCGTTCACGCGGGAGCTGGTGTGGGCCGTGATGAAGACGGGGGTGGACGCTTTCATCGGGCATCACCCGCACGTGCCGCAGGGCATCCAGTTCATCGGTGGGCGCCCGGTGCTCTTCAGCTTGGGCAACCTGGTGTTCGCCATGCATAGCCAGCACCCCTGGACGGGCACGAGCTTCATGGCTCGGCTACGTCACGAGCGGGGGCGGCCGCTGGCGCTCGAGGCCTGCCCCTACACCATCGTGGGCCACCGCCCGCAGCTCTTCCAGGGCAAGGGCAAGGCGGCGCAGGAGCGTCACTTCACGCAGCACCTGCGCCTGCTGTCGGCGGGACCGGGCGCCCCCCGCTTCGGGGAGCCCGGCGCGCTGAGCTGCCTGCCGGTGCTGCCACCCGGGTGAGACCCTAGCAACGGCTGGCCGTCCTCTCCTCCCCGCAGCGCTCCCTTCCTACCCTCTGCCGAGTGGCTGACGCTACGCCGCGAGCCGCCGCGGGGGGCGGTGCGCTCGCCGAGCCGCGTCAGGGCATGCTCGGTGCCGGCGCGCCGCCCCTGAATCATGCTATTGACCTGTCGTCGCCAGTAAGGCAAGATAGGCCGTGCACGGTTGAGGTGACCACAGGGAGGTTGACCGTCATGATGACACTCTCGGCTCTCGGCTAGTGCGACCTGCGTCACCGTAGCCTTGTTGGCGTTGGCTTGCGACGAAGACCACGATTTGCAGTTAGTCCCATCGGACGGTCTAGTGTTCGTCAACTTTGATCCACCGCGCCAGACATCTGTCGTAGTGGGCGACGAAGGCCCTTACCGGCTGCTGCATCGGCCCGTGGAGGGGACGGTCCTGAGATACGGGTCCCTCCACGCCGGGCGAAGTCAAGAGAC
>CAUJEM010000027.1 GCA_963169915.1 Myxococcota bacterium | reverse complement strand
CAATGTCTGGTACTTGGCCGAGGCCGTCTTTGATGACGCCAGCAGTGAGTTGCTGATAAATGGCGTCTCAAAGACGAAGCTCACATCAAGCCCGGGGTCCAGCTCCACAACCTGGCTCGCCATCGGTGGCGACCAGGACGGACAGCAGACGTGGAACGGCTACATCGGTGATGTGGTCTGTATGAGCGGCAGAGGCCCCACCAATAGAGGACTGGTGCGCTCCTACCTAATGACCAAGTGGGGGCTGACGTGACCGCGCTCGCCGTCGCCATCCTCGACGAGCTTCTAGCGCTCGCCCTCTTCACCGCCGCCATCGCGGCGCTCTTCATCGCACTGCTCGGAGGCTACGCGCCATGACTCACTACCTCGCCACCGTCCGCGACGCGCTCGCGTCCGCTCACCCCTCGCTGCCGTGGATCGTTCTCGCGCTGGCCATCTTCCTCGTCCAGTACGGTGTGCGGCGCTGGTGTCCGTCGCTGTGGCTGTGGGCCTTCCGCTGGATCCCAGAGGACCTGCCGGCCGTCTTCCGCAACGCGATCCAGTCCGCGCCGTCGCTCTTCATGGGGCTCGCGCTGCCGTCTCTCGCGAGCGGCGGAGACCTGCGACACGCCTTCTGGGGCACGCTGGCGGGGACCGCTGCGCCGGTAGCTCACCACCTGCTGAAGGCGGTTCCCTTCCTGCGCTACCGCGGCCAGCTCGGCAAGTACATCATCAAGCCGCCGACCATCCCGCCGGTGCTGCCGCTGCTGCTGCTCGTGGGCGCGCTGCTGACCGTGCCCCACGTCACCGCGTGCAGCCCACAGCAGCCCGCGCAGACGGCGCTGGTGCAGCGTGCCGGTGTCGTGGCCTTCGAGAGCAGCGTGGCGGCCTACGCCATCGCGCTGGACGCGGAGACGCGGCGGGTCGAAGAGCTGGTGACGCAGTACGAGACGCCCACGCCGCTGGACCAGGAGATCGCGCGCTCGCGGCTGGAGCGCCTGGAGCGCGTCGAGCGCGCGCTCCTTGTCGCTCGCGCGTGGCTGTCCGGCGAGGCATCGGACGCCGACGGCAAGCGCGCCATCGGCGACGCCGCCACGCTGCTGGTCGTGCTCCTCGAGGAGCTGCTCACGCAGCGCGTGCCGATCCCCCGCTACGTGATCGATGGCGCACGCGCAGCGCAGGCCTTCGCCGCGGCTGGAGGTGCGCTGTGAGCGCCGCGGAGAAGGCCGCCGAGGGCGTGACCGCCGCCGCCACGGGAGCGATCGCGTCGCTCATCGTGGACTACCTCCAAGGCGAAAAGAGCATCGAGGCGCACCCGGTGCTGTCGCAGGTGCCGGCGACGACGCGGCTTCGGCTGGCCAATCTTCAGCTCGCGCTGCGCGTCTCCAAGGGCGGGGAGTCGCAGCGATGATGACCCGTCGTCAGCTCGCTGACCGCGCCACGGTGCTTGCCGGCGGCGTGCCTGGCTGGTCCATCGCGCACGACCCGGAGGGGTACTTCGAGTACGTGACGGAGGGACGCCAGCGCGTGGTCAACGCGGCGCGCGCGGCGTGGCGCAAGAAGCCGCCGGCGACGCGCGGCAAGGAGCCGCTGCCCTACTCTGCGTGCGAGGACCTCGCGGTGTGCTTGGCCGTCGAAGCGTGTGGCGACGCGCGCCCGCTACCGTGGGCGAACAGAAAAGACGCGGGAAACAGCTGGCAACCAGGCCAAAATCTCCTGCGCATCAAGATGCGCGCGAAGCACGCGTGGCGCGACTGGGCTCCGCGCAAGCCGTGGCTCGCCAAGCTCGGCGACGCCGTGCAGACGCAGGGGCGTCTCGCGCACACCTTCATCCTCACCGAGATCCGCTACGCCGAGGACGGCTCGCCCGTGAGCGTCGACCTCGCCGAGTACGGCCAGTACCACGACGCCGACGGCCCGGGCCCTGCGCCCGCCGCGGACTCGTGCCGGTGTCGCTCGCGCGTGCCGGTGTCGCGCGACTCCGCGGGTCGCTGGTGCATCGGCAGCTCGTGGGTCATCGGTCACCTCGACATCATCGCGCTGGCGGAGAGCGAGATCGCGAAGCAGTCTACGCTCCCGCTCACTCCGCCCGACGACACCGCGCCCGTCCGCCGCACGCTGCGCCAGGGCTCCACGGGCGACGACGTGCGGCAGGTGCAGCGCATCGTGGGCGTGACGGTGGACGGCTCCTACGGGCCGCTCACGGCGGCTGCTGTCGCGGGCTGGCAGCGGGCGCGTGGACTCGTCGGTGACGGCGTGTGGGGGCCGGTGTCGTGGACGACCTACGACCGCGGAGGGCAGCCGTGACCTCCGACGCCGACACCCTGCCCCCGCCGCCCGCGACGGACCCGGCGCTACCTGCGCCGCACGCGGAGGCGACCTTCGACGCTGCGCGCGCCCATGGGGAGGTACTCGATGCGCTCGCTGAGATCACGCGGCAGCTCGCGCTCGTCGCTGAGGCCATCGGGCGCGTGGGTGACCTGTCGCTGCGGGTGGACAGGCTAGAGGAGCGCGCGACTGCACTCGACGACACGGCGACGGTACACGTGGATCGCATCGTCGCCATCGAGCAGCGCCTCACCGCCCTGGAGCAGCGCGCATGACCGACCCGCGCATCCCCCGCCCGCCGCGTCCTGTGGGGTCGCTGGACGCGCCGTCAGGGCGTCCGCTGCCCGAGGAGCGGGAGGCCATCCTCGCCGCGCTGGCGGGGCTCGAGCGGCGGCTAGCGGAGCGCATGGGGGCCGTGGAGCTCCGCATCACGTCGCTGGAGCAGGACAGGGCCCGCCTCGCCGGCGCGCTCGAGGAGCTGGGCGCCGGCGTGCAGGAGCTGCGAGGGATGCTCCGGAGCGCGCTGCGGCAGGGCTCCCAGGCTGACCTGGAGGCCGCGCATGACCTCGCTGCCCTGCGGCGGGAGGTCCAGGCCATCGTGCGGGACGAGACGCGCGAGGAGGCCGCCGGTGGGCAGCGACGGGCCGCCGGCATGGGGGCGCTGGCGGCGGCGGTCATCGCGGCCGTGGGGCAGGTGGTGGAGTGGTGGGCGCGGCGCTAGGAGTCCCGATCCATCCGCGACGCGAACCCTGCCCGTAGCCGTCGAGCGCGAGCAGCGAGCCGCCACCGCGCGCGGTAGTACGCCAGGTGCGCCGGACAGTGGTGGCTACCCTCCTGCGCTGGCGTGCCGCAGACGCGGCAGAGCCCACGGGCGCGGCGGTCGGCCTGCCGGGACCGCTCGTGTGCCCGGCGCCAGGCCAGGCACACGAAGCAGCGGGTGCGGTCAGGCTCGGGCGTCGCGCCGCAGTCACGGCAGCCGGCGCGGTGGGCCATCGGTGGTCACCAGCTCGCGGATGCGCCGCGCTCGCTGCACCAGGTCTGGCGCGGCCGCCGCGATCGCGCCGGCGCTCGGGTGGGGCTCGAGCCCCGTGACGAGGAGGCGCCCGTCATCCTCGATGTGGACCTCGGCGGTGCGGTCACCGCGGTACAGGGTGACGGTCCGCTCCTCGGCGAGCAGGAGGCGCAGCTCCTCCCTGCGCACCTCGGCCTCTCGCCTCGCCGCCGCAGCCCGCTCCTCGCGGGCCTCCTCGCGGGCCTCCTCCTCCTGCTCGGCGGCGGAGAGCCCCCACGCTCCGCGCTCCGTCCACCCACCGTTCGCATTCGTTGCTCTGCACGAACTCATTGCTGATCACACGCGCACGGCGCATAGCCGCACGTCCCGCATTCACCGCGCTCACTCGCGGCGACCATCGATCTGTCCGCCGACTCCCGTGCCATCGTCTGCCGAACGGCGCGCTCGACCCACCGCGAAAACTCCAGCCCGGACATGCGGGCGGCCTCGCGCACGTAGTCTCGCAGGACCGGATCGACCCACGCCGACAGCACCACGCGCCCGTCCTTGTGGCTCACGGCAATACCTCGACGTGAGACAGGTGGACGCCCCCAGATTTGCCCTCCACGAGCACAACGACCGACCCGTCTCCGAGCGCCCAGGCTTCGGATCGTGTCGTGGTGTCCACGGGCGGCACACCCTCGATCGGCGGGTAGATAGGCCAGTAGCGGACCGCCGTCCCGACCGGATGTGCGGCGTTCCACGACTCAGCGGTGTGCGCGCCGCTGAGCTGGCGCCGACGCGCATTGCGCTTTCGATCCATGCTTTTTCCGACGTACGGCATCACATCACCGCCATTCTGTTGGTGTTCGTCCGCCGCTGCGCTCCGCAGCGGCAGGTGTCGATGAAGCACACGCCGCCATGGGCGCGCCGGTCCTGGTCCGCGCGGACCGGACCGGTGAAGGTGCGGACCGTGCTCGCCCCGGGGATGGCGCGGTGCCGGTGGGCGCTCACGACGCCGCCTCCAGCCCCGCCGCCACGTCGCGCAGGAGCTTCGCCGCGGCCTCTCCCGAGCTGCGGATCCCGGCCGCAGTCCCTGCAGGTGCCGTCAGCGTACGGCATCGCGCCCGACGCTCCGCCGCCCTGGCAGCGTCGATGGCCCGACACGCCGCGCAGCGTGCGCCCGAGCTGATCGGTCGCCGACAGTCCCGGCAGACGCCGTCCGCCCAGCGATCGGCTCGGCGGGCGGCAGCGTCGGCGCGTGCGGCAGCGAGGCAGGCTTCGCACCGCGCCCGGCCGGGGAGGGCTGGGCGCGGGCAGCGGAGGCAGGGGGTCACGGGTCCTCCTCGGGATCGGGCCACCCGAGGCCCCGTGACCCGTCCGTGCACGGCGTCAGCGGGCGCTCGACCGCGCGCTGGGACGCGGAGGTCCGCGCGCCGTACGCGCCCCGCGCGACGTCTCGCGCCGGGAGGTGCGTACGCGCCGCGAGGTAGTCCCTCTCTGCCGCATCCGCGGCGTCCCTCGCCTCCGCGGCGTGGCGCGCGCAGAGTAGCCCCATGACGCAGCGCTCGCCCCGCGGCGGGGCGTCCCATGAGTCGCTCACGACGCCACCTCCTCGCCGTCCTCGCCCTCGCCGTCCTCGCCGTCCTCGTCCTCCGGCTGCGGAGAGTACTCGCCGCAGTCGGAGGTCATGCGCAGCTCATCGGCGACCGCGGTCGTGGACGGGGTGCCGCCGCTGGCGTCCTCCTCGCGATGGGCGTCGCCGAGCAGCTCCGCGGCCCCCGCAATGTCGCCGCGCTCGTAGGCGTCGATGGCGTCGCCGAGCACTGACTCCACGCTGTCTGCCATGTCCCGGATCTCACGCGCCTTGTCGACGATCTCTTCGGCCTCCGATCGTCGGAGGCCATCCATCCCCTCGCACAGCCGATCGACCGCCTCTGCGTCGCTGCCGTCCAGGTCGCGGTAGTCCACCACCTGGAGTTCGACGTCCCCACACCGACGGGTCTGGAGCGACCAGCCGAAGCTGGCGTACCACTGCTCGGCGGTCTCCATGGCCTTGCGGGCGGCGGCTGCGCGGTCGGTGTACTTCGTGCTAGTAGTCATGTCGTCAGGTCCTCTCGTACAGGGTCTGGCCCAGCCCCCGGGTGTATCAGCACCGCGGGGGCTATCTCGTCCGGTGGCACCGTGCCGCCGT
>CAUJEM010000026.1 GCA_963169915.1 Myxococcota bacterium | reverse complement strand
GCCTGTGATCTCGGTGAGGACGCCCGGAGCTGTCCGCAAGACTGCGGCTCCTGTGGGGATGGGGTGTGCGGGCGCGGGGAGAACCCGCGCACCTGCCCACGCGACTGCGGACGGGCGGCCCGCTGTGGCGACGGGGTCTGTGAACGCTTGGAACGGCGGACCTGTCCGCGCGACTGTGGCGGTCCGGATGGGGGCGTGGACGCTGGGCCGCCGCCGCAGCCTGGGGTGCCCGGCGGCGGCGCCGCGATGGACGCAGGCGCGCCCCGCCCGAACCCTTGACGGTCGCTGGCGGCCAGCCCAAAGCGCCGCCTAGCCTTGCGTCTGGCGAGCACCCGCGAGAAAACGTGGGCCATGTCCGAAGCTAGCTCCGAGGTGCGCGCACAGGTCGCGCGGCTCGCGCCATGGTTGGTCGACAAGGGGCGCCCGGACGAGGCCGTGGCGCTGCTCGCCGTGTGGGCTGCGAACGGCCCCAACGACAGTGAAGGGCAAAATCTCCTGGCGGAGGCCCTGCGCATCGACCCCAGCGCTCGGCTCGCGCAGATGGCCTTCGAGCGCATGGAGGGGGTCGCTGGGGAGCACTCGGAGCTGGCGGCGGCCACCGCTCACTATTCGGTGGAGGCCGTGCAGCGCCTCTTCAGCGAGCTGCAGCGCCCCACCTTCCGGCGCGCTCAGATGGGGTTCAACAACAACATCAAGTTCAAGGGCGCCGTCTACCACGTGCAGACGGAGGACTCGGGGCTCGATCAGCCGCACATCATCACGCACCTCTTCGCGGACGGTGGCAGGGTGATCAAGAGCCACAAGCGCAGCTACGCCGCGGAGGTGCAGCGCCCAGACGTCGCGGAGGTCGTGCGGGGGCTCATGAAGTCGCAGCACATGGAAATGGTGTTGATGCTGCGCGACGGCCGCTTCGACGCGGTGATCGAGGGGCGCGAGGTGGGCGGCATGACGCTGCTGACGGAGGCGCCCAGCGTCGACGTCAAGAAGCTGTCCAAGAAGAAGGACGGCGAAGGGACGCAGAAGCCCGCCGCCGTGGCGCCCGTGGCGGGGGCTAGCCTCGCCGGGCCTCGGCGCTTCACCTTGCACGTGCTGCGGAGCCTCGTGGGCGGTCCGGAGCGCTATGAGCCGGTGGGGGACAGCGTGGTGATCGGCGCGAGCGGCGCCGTCTCGCTCGCGGGAGAGCGCTTCTGTCATGCAGAGGAGGCCCTGCTGGACTACCGGCAAGGCCGGCTCATCCTGGAGGACTTGGAGGGTGGCAACGGCGTCTTCTTCCGGATCAGGACGCCGATGGAGCTGGAGATGGGCGACGAGTTCCTCGTCGGCGACCAGCTCCTGCGGGTGGAGCGCAACCCCGTGGCGGACGACGGCCCAGATCGGGCGCCGACCTACTTCTACTCTAGCCCCAAGTGGCCCTCGTCCTTCAGGGTCGTGCAGGTGCTCGAGGGGGGAGCGCTCGGGGCCTGCGTGGTCGCGCGGGGCAGCACCCTCCAGATCGGCTCGGTGATGGGCGACCTGGTGTTCGCCGATGATCCGCTCGTCGCCGATCAGCACTGCGTCATCGAGGAGCAGGCGGGCACGGTGGTGCTCAGTGATCTGGCGTCGCGCACGGGGGTCTTCGTGCGGGTGCGGGGCGAGCAGGAGCTCACGCAGGGTGACGAGCTGGTGATCGGTCGGACCCGGCTGGTGGTGGATCTCTCCCCGAACCAGTGAGCGAACTCCCGCGCCGCCCGCGCCCGCCTCGGCAGCGTGGTGGGCGCGCACGAGGCCACAAAAAGTGGACGAGCGCCGCGAGGCGCTCGTCCGACCGAGGGAGCGCGCTCGGCGCGCTCGGCTCAGCGTGGGGCTCAGGACCCGGCGGGGGCGTCGGCCGCGGGGGCGTCGGCCGCGGGGGCCTCATCGGCCGCGGGAGCCTCGGCCGCGGGAGCCTCGGGCACCTCGGCCTCCGGAGCGGTACCACCACAGGCAACGGCAAACACGGCGGCGGACGCCAGAACCACGAACTTGGAAATGCTCATTTTGGGGGATCCTCCATGGAGCCGGAAAAGCTCCGGCACCCGACCAGACACCCGAGCCCCCGAAAACGGCTCAAGGCAGCGTAGAATATTTTCCCGGACGCCAGGAGCGGCGGCGCCAACGCCATTGGGGGGCTAGGCTGAGCCGGTTCTCTCCCGTGGGGCGTCTAGCTCCTGGAGTTCTCCTCAGATGGCCCGCACCAGCTCTGCGCCGCTCCGCCTCGTCGGGGGCACGGCCGTGGTCACGCCGCCGCCGCCCGCTGCGCGGCCGGCGCGCGCGGACGCAGAGCTCGTCGCGCTCCTGCGGGGCGGGGACATGGGCGCCTTCGCCGTGCTGTACGAGCGGCACGTCGGCTTCGCGCTCAACCTGACGGTGCGCATCCAGGGCAGCGCGGCGGACGCCGAAGATCTCGTGCACGACGCCTTCCTCAAGGCGCACCAGCACCTGGCGCAGCTCCGGGACGCCGCGGCGTTCAAGGCGTGGCTCGGATCCATCGTGGTGCGGCTGGTCCGCTCGAGGATGCGCCGACGGAGGCTGCTGGTGACGCTCGGCTTGTCGTCGCGTGAGGCGGTCGATCTCGACAGCATCGTCTCTCCGGCGGCCAGCCCGGAGCAGCGCGCCCTGCTCGCCCAGGTGTACGCCCTCCTGGAGCTGCTCCCCCCTGACGAGCGCATCAGCTGGACGCTCCGGCACGTGGAGCAACAGCCCTTGGAGCAGATCGCGGAGCTGACCGGGTGCTCGCTCGCCACCACCAAGCGCCGCTTGCAGCGAGCCCAGCTGTTCCTCTCACGGCATTTCGTCGCCCCCTTCGCCTCCGACTCGGAGCCCCCCTCGGCATGAAGCCCTCGTCACTCCCAAAGATTGCCCCCACGTCGCTGCGCGACCACGCGGCGACGGTCGATGTCGAGCGGGGCTGGCACCGGCTCGAAGCGGATCTGCGGGCTGCCCGCGGGCGCAGCGCACCGCGGCGGCTCGTCTGGTTGGCGCCGGCCGCCGCCGCCGCGCTCTTCGCCGGCGGCGTCTGGGTCGGCGCTCGGTACGGCGCATCGTCCGCGTCGGTCGCCACCCCAGAGCACCTCGCGGCGGCGCGGCCCGCCGCGGAGGCCACGCCGCGCGTGGAGCCCCGAGCGGAGCCGCCCGAGGTCACGCTCACGCCGGAGGTGCAGGCGACCGAGCCCGCCAGGAGCGCCAAGGGGGCGCGCGTCGCGCCGCGGCGGGTGGCCCTCGTGGCGCCGAGCCCCGCGCACGCGGTGGGGCTGCCGGTCGGCAGCGGGGCGCCCGCCACCGCCATGCCGAGCTGGCACGTCTTGGGGCAACAAGGTGACTACGAGGCCGCTCGGCGTGAGGTCGAGGCCCTCGGCGGCTTCGACGTCGTGCTGGAGCGCGCCACGGCGGGTCAGCTCATGACTTTGTTCGAGGTGGCGCGCGCCAGCCGGCGCGGGAGCGTCGCGCTGGCGGCGCTGCGCCGCGTGGTCGAGCGCTTCCCTGGGGATCCGAACGCGCCGCTCGCCGCGTATCAGCTCGGCACCTTGCTCGAGAAGGCGGGTGACCGCGTGGGCGCCGCGGAGGCCTTCGCGGCGGCGAGGCGGTTGTCTCCCGGGGGAGATCTGGCCGAAGATGTGCTCATCCGTGAGTTCGACGACGCGGTCCGTCGCGGTGACGTCGCGCTCGCCCAGGCCTTGGCTAACCAACATGAACGTGAGTTTCCCACTGGCCGCCGCCGCGCTGAGCTCCGCGCGAAGCTGGCGCGGCTGGTGGAGCGGTCGTCGCTCTC
>CAUJEM010000025.1 GCA_963169915.1 Myxococcota bacterium | reverse complement strand
GCGGGGGCGACCGCGCCCCCCCCCCCCCCGCTGGGGCCCCGGGCCGTGCGCGCTCGGCGCGCGGCGCGGCCCCCCCCCGGGCCCGCGCCCCGCGCCGCGGGCCCCGGCGCCCCTCCACCCGCGCGGCCCAAGAAGCCCCCGGCCGCGGCGATCCCTCCCGCCCCCGCGCCACCCGCGCAAGTCCAGGGTAGCGAGATCGTCAATCCCTGGGCACAATGACCCCGCCCGGCGTCGGCGCCTGCGGGGGCAGCTCGGGACCATCACCCGCACCGTGAGTCCGTAGCGTGGCAAAACAACAGCTCCTCTTAGTCGATGCCGATCCTCGCAGCGTCAGGGTACTGCAGGTCAGCTTGAAGAAGGCGGGCTACAGCGTCACCACGGCGGCAGACGGGGCGGATGCGCTCTCGAAGATCGAATTTTCTACCCCGGACCTCATCCTCACCGACACGCGCCTCCCGCGCCTGGATGGCTTCGAGATGGTGCGGCGGCTCAAGCAGAACGCCGAATACTCCTCGATCCCCATCGTCTTTCTCACCAGCCAGAAGTCCATTGAGGACAAGATCAAGGGGCTGGAGCTGGGCGTGGAGGACTATCTCACCAAGCCCATCTTCGTGCGGGAGCTCATCGCGCGCGTCACCCTGCTCCTGGCTCGGCGGACGCAAGAGCGGATGGCCACCAGCCTCCCCGCTAGCGTGCGGACGCGCCTCTCCGGGTCGCTCGAGGACATGGGGGTGGTCGATCTGCTTCAGACCTTCGAGGTCAGCCGGAAGAGCGGCGTCGCGCGCATCACGGACGGCCGGCGCGAGGCGCAGGTTTTCTTTCGTGACGGCAAGGTCGTCGACGCGGAGCTGGGCCAGCTCCGCGGAGAGGAGGCGGTCTATCGCGCCCTCATCTGGAACGCCGGCAACTTCGAGGTCGAATTTCGCCCCGTCTCGAACGACGACGTGATCCTCACCTCCACCCAGGGCCTGCTCATGGAGGGGATGCGACGGGTGGACGAGTGGGGGCGCCTCCTCGAGCAGCTACCGCCCCTGCACACGGTGTTCGAGGTGGACCACGAGCAGCTCATGGAGCGCCTCAGCGAGATCCCCGACGAGCTCAACGGCATCTTGCGGCTGTTCGACGGCCGGCGGACGCTGCTCGAGGTGGTGGACGAGTCACCCTTCGAGGATCTCAGCACCTTGTCCACCGTCACCAAGCTCTACTTCGAGGGCCTGCTGCGGCTGCTGGACGTCCGCGACGACTCGGTGGTCCCGAGCGGTGAGGGCGAGGGGGCGAGCGTGCTCACGGAGACCTCCAGCCTGGAAGACCTCGTGCCGGAGCGCGTGGAGCCCGCGGCACCGTCGTGGCGGCCAGAGGCGCCGGACGTCCTCCCGGTAGAGCTGCTCAGCGCCGCCAGCCAGGCTCCAGGGAGCGCTTTGGAGGCGCGCCCGGCGGATCTCGAGGCAGCGCTGGAAGGCGCGCAGGTGGAGCTGCCGCCGCCGCCGACTCACGAGGGAGGCGCGAGCCGCGCGGCGCTCGAGCGCCCGACGAGCGGGAGCGAGCCCCCGCCGCCCACCGTCGCGGAGGGCAGGGCTCGCCGCTCGGAGCCCTCGCTCCCTCCCTCGGTGGCAGCCCAGCGCCACGTCGGGAGCCAGACCGCCACCATGGGCTCCCTGGTGGTGCCGCCCGAGCCGGAGCTGCTCCTCACGGCGTCCGTCCCACCAGGACCGCCGCTGCAGCTCTTCGACATCCTCCCGGTGCCGGGGGGTGAGCCCTCGGGCGTGGACGAGCAGGGCAGCGCACCGCCCGCGCCAGCCGGAGAGGCGAGCCTGGGCGTCACTCCATCACCGCGTCGTCCAGCCGAGCTCGGCAAGACGCTCATGGGCGTACCCGCGCCGGACGAGCCCCCCTCCTCCGAGCCCGTGACGGTCGCGGCACGCCGGCTCGCGCCGGTCGCGCCCATCGCAGCGGTCGCGGCGCCGCCCACGCCGCTCGAGGCGGAGGCCGCGCGCGACGTGGCGCCGCCCACCACCGCGGCGCCGCGCACCCTCCGTGAGCAGACGCCCACCCCGCTACGGCACGTCGACGATCATTTCTTCCGGCAAGGCGAGGAGCTCTCCTCCCCGGGCGGTAGGGCTACGGCGGAGGACTTCTCCGACCTCGACGAGCCCCACCGCCTGTCGCGCACGCCGCAGCAGGAGGAGCGGCGCGCGCGCTTCATCCGTTACGTCGGGCTCGTCGTGGGGCTGGGGGTGGCGCTCCTGCTCGTCGCGCAGTGGCGCTCCACGAGCCCGCCCCCAGCGCCGGAGCCCAGCGCCCCCGCTCAGCCCAGGGAGCCGCTCGGGGCCAATCGTCCAGCGCCCGTGCCAGCGCCCTCGCCCACCGCGCCCGCGCTGCCCTCGGAGCCCATCGCCTCCGCGACGGCCGTGGCGGCGCCTGCCCCGGAGCCCCCGGCCGTCAAGCCGCCCGCGCCCCCGGCCGCCGACCCCGTGGTCAGGCCGGTGGCCCCCAGCCCGGCGCCGCGGCCGGCGCCCGCGCGGCCGAAGGAGCCCGAGCCCACCCCGCCCAGGCCCGCGCCGCCGCCGGTCGCTCCCGTCTCCACGGGCAAACCCCCCACCGCGTCCTTCCCCGTGGAGTAGGCCGCTAGCGGCCGCGGGACACGCGAGGGTCGAGCAGCGCGTAGGCGACGTCGACGAGGAAGTTCGCGAGCACGACGGCGCTGGAGAACAGCAGCACCACCCCCATGACCACAGGGCCGTCGCGGTCCACGATGGCCTCCACGCTGAGCGCGCCAATCCCGGGCCAGCGAAAGATCTTCTCCGTCACGATGGCGCCGCCGACCAAGGCGCCCAGATCCAGCCCGATGACGGTGACCAAGGGGATGAGCGCGTTGCGCAGCGCGTGCTTGAGCAGCACCACGAGCTCCCGCTGGCCCTTCGCGCGCGCCGTGCGCACGTAGTCTTGGCCAAGCAGACCGAGCAGCTCATCGCGGATGAGCCGCGTGTAGTAGGCCGCGCCGAAGAGCCCGAGCGTGAGCGCTGGCAGCACGGCGGCGTGGAGCCGCTCGGCGAAGCTGCGCCCGTAGCCGTCCAGCGGGAACCAGTGCAGGCCGCGCGCGAGCAGGTACTGCAGCACCAGCCCGATGAGGAAGGTGGGCGCGCTGATGCCCACGAGCGTGAGCGCCACGGTCCCCCAGTCGAAGATCGTCCCGCGCCTCGCCGCCGACACGACCCCGGCGCAGGTGCCGAGCAGGAGCTGGAAGACGAGCGCGAGGCTCCCCACCAGCAGCGTGGGGGGCAGCGCACGGCCCAGCAGCTCGACGACGGGGCGGCGCTTCAGGTGGCTCACCCCGAGATCGATCCGCGCGACGCCGAGCGACAGGGTCCCGTCCCCAGGGGTGCCCCCGCCGAGCCGCACGAGCTGGCTCGTGTACTGCGCGTAGCGGATGAGGAGCGGGCGATCGAGCCCGAGCTGTTCCCGGATCCGTGCGACGTCCTGGGGGCGGGCCTGGGGACCCGCGATGACGCGCGCCGGATCCTCGGGCAGGACGTTGAAGACGAAGAACGTCGCCGTGACGACCGCCCAGATCGTGAAGACCGACCACCCGAGCTTCCGTAGGAGGTGAGCGATCATCGCGGCGCGCTCCACCCTCGCCCGAGGGCCCAGGCGAGGGTCGTCCGTGGCGCACGGCGGCTCGCCGCTCGCTCGGCCCGGTCGAGCCAGGCGCCGCGGACGTACTGAGGCAGCAGCGGGTGTGGCCGGTAGCCTCGGAGGTACGGCTGCCACAGCTCGAAGGCTCGGTAGTCGTGGACGGGGACCCAGGGGGCCTGCTCGACGACGAGCTGCTCGGCGCGCTCGAAGAGCTGCGCGCGGCGCGCCTCGTCCGTGCTGATACGCGCCTCGTCGAGCAGCGCGTCGAGCTCGGCGTTGGCGAAGAAGGAGGCGTTCTGGCTGTCCTCCTCCTGGATGGAGCGGCTGCTCAGGATGGGCTCGAAGAAGGTGCTCGGGTCGGGGTAGTCGGCGTGCCAGCCGGCGAACCCCATCTTCACCGTCCGCGGTCGCCCGGACTTCGCGAGGAAGGTAGGGAAGCCGACGACGCTGAGGCGCAGGCGGACGCCCACGCGCGCGAGCTGCTGCTGGATGAGCTCCGCGCTCTGCTGGGAAAAAGAGTCGATGATGGCGAGGTACTCGATGGCCTCCGGGTAGCCGCCGCGCCCCGTCGCGGGATCGTAGGGGTACCCGGCGAGGGCCAGCTCCTCGAGCGCGCGCGCCGGGTCGTAGCGGTGGTGCGCCTGCCCGGGGCGGTCCGGCGTGATGCTGGCGGGCACCATGCGCGCGCGCGGGGTGGTGTTGCCGGGGCGCACGGAGCTCACCTGCTCGCGATCGATGGCGAAGGCGACCGCACGCCGGAAGTGGACGTCGTCGAAGGGCGGGAGCTGGGTGTTCATGAAGACCCCGAGCGTCACCAGTGAGGACTCCCACGCGCCCTGGCCCGCCCAGGCCGCGCTGCTGCGGTACTGCTGCGAGTCCGCCTCGGTGAGCTCCCGGAGGTAGTCGAGCTCGCCGCGCTCGAACTTGAAGCGCTGCGTGAAGGGCTGCACGCCGAGCTGCCACTCGACGGCGTCGAGCTTCGGCTCGCCCTTCTTCCAGTAGCCGTGGTGGCGGACGACGCGGACGCGGAGGCCAGCCTCGTAGGCCTCGAGCTTGAAGGGGCCAGCCCCACAGGCCTCGAGGTTGAAGCTCGCGCGCCAGGTGCGCCCGGCGCTCTCACAGAGCGGCGCCATGATGGGCAGCGCCAGCAGCAACAAGAACGTGGAGTCCGGCGAGCTCAGGCTGATCTGCAGCTCATAGCGGCCGCTGACGCGGACGCCGCTGAGCGTGGGCGCCCGCCCCGCGTGGTACGCCGCATACCCCTCGATTTTATCGTAGTACGAGGGGACGGGGCAGGGCGTGTCCGGGTGGAGGGCGCGCTCCATGCTGCGCTTGACGTCGTCCGCGGTCAGCTCTCGGCCGTCGTGCATCAGCACGCCGCGCCGCAGCGAGAAGGTGTAGCGGCGCCCGTCGTCCGAGAGCGCCCAGCGCTCCGCGAGCTGCGGCGTGAGCCTCCCCTCGGCGTCGTAGCTCACGAGCGTGTCGTAGAGGAGCGACTCGATCACGCTGGAGACGGTGTCGAAGGCGGTGGCGGCGTCCAGGGAGCGAACGTCACTGAAGGTGGCGGCGTGGAGCGTCCCGCCTTGGCGTGGGGTGGGGCTGCCCGCCGCGGGCAGTGGAGGGGCTGGCGCGCCGCCGCACCCCGGCAGGGCGCAGCTCAGCGCCACGAGCCAGCTAGTCTTCCCGGGGATCCAGCGCATCGCGCAGGCCCTCCCCGAGCAGGTTGAAGCCCAAGACGGCGAGGAAGATGCAGACCCCCGGCGCGACCGCCAGCCGCGGCGAGACCCCGAGGTAGCTCTGCCCCTCCTGCAACATGCGGCCCCAGGTGGCGGTGGGCGGGGGGAGGCCGACCTGGAGGTACGACAGCACGCTCTCGGCGATGATCATCTGCGCGACCGAGGCCGAGGCGACGACGATGAGCGGCCCGGCGACGTTGGGCAGGACGTGCTTGAGGAGGAGCCTGAAGGTGGACTGTCCGAGCGCGCGTGAGGCGAGCACATAGTCCAAGCCCCTGACCTGGATCGTCTTGCTGCGGATGAGCCGCGCGGTGCCAAACCAGCTCGTGAGGCCCAGCACCAGCAAGATCGTCGAGAGCGTGACGTCGCCGAGCGCCGCCCCGATGGCCATCACCAGCAGCAGGTAGGGGAAGGAGAGGCCGATGTCGACCAGACGCATCAACAGCGTGTCGACCAGCCGTGCGCGGGTGGACTCGAACCAGCCGGCGAGCATCCCCACGCTGGCGCCGACGACGCTGGAGAGGGTGGTCGCCAGCAGCGCGACCCCGAGCGAGATGCGCGCGCCATGCGCCAGCCGGCTCCACACGTCGCGGTAGAGGTGGTCCACCCCGAGCCAGTGGCGCGCGGAGGGCCCGCTGAGCGTCCCGCTCGGGGTGCGCGGCGCCGTGAAGTCGCTGAGCTCGGGGGGGAAGGCGCTGAGCGCCGGCGCCAGCAGCGCGTAGAGCCCCAGCGCCACGACGATGCCGAGCCCCACCAGCGCCCCGCGGTTCTTGCGGAATCGACGGAGGCTGCGCGGGTCGAGCATCTCCCTGCGAGCCTAGTACAGGCTCAGGCGCCGGGCGCTGAGGAAGGCCCGGAGCGCGGCCCCTAGCTCCTGGGGACGCTGCTCGTGGGGCGCCGCGCCGGCGTCGAAGAGCTGGAAGCCGGCGCCGCGGATCTCGCGGGAGAGGCGCAGCCCGTGGCTGGCGGGGTTGAGGCTGTCGTGGCGGCCCCACACGACGAGCGCCGGGAGCTGCAGGCGGTGGGTGTCGGCGATGACGCCGCGCGTGTCGACGCTGCTCTCGAGCAGCGCGAGGGCGCTCGAGCGCGCCGCCGGGGAATTGAAGTGCTGGTAGTAGTGCGCCAACCGCTCAGGCTCCACGGCGGGCCCCCCCGGCGACACCAGGGCGCGAAAGGCCGTCTGACCCCAGAGCTGCCGGACGAGCAGGCGCCCGAGCACTGGGGTGAGCGCCAAGCGGCGGGTGAGGCTGAGCTCCAGCGGGAAGCAGTGCGCGTTGATGAGCGCCAGGCGCGTGCACAGCTCGGGGTGCCGCGCGGCCAGCGTGATCGCGACGGCTCCCCCCAGGCCGTGCCCGACCACCGCCAGGCGGCCCAGGCGCAGGCCGGCGCAGAGGTCCGCCATCGTCTGCGCCAGCGCGGCGACGCGGTAGTCGTGGCGCTGGGGCGCGGGCTTCTCGCTCTCGCCCGCGCCGGGAAAATCCGGCATCACGAGCGTGAAGTCCTCCATCAGCTCTCGCGCGAGCGCGCTGAAGCTCGTCCGATCGCGCAGGGCGTCGTGCAGCATCAAGACGTAGGGCCCTCGCCCCTGCTCCGTGACGCGCAGCCGCACGCCATTCGCCGTCAAATCGCGCTCGGTGCTCATGCGGAGGTCCAAGGGGGTGATGGACGCGGCCCGGCCGCGTGCACGCGCTGGTTTGTGGCAGCCCTGCACCGCGAGGGCAACCATCCATCGCCGCGACCGAAGCCCCGCGACATGTCGCTCGAGATCCAGGTCGCCCCGCGCCGTGAGAGCTTCCTCCTGCTCGAGCGGCTCGGGCGTGGGGGCTTGGCGGAGGCCTGGCGGGCGCTGCGGCGCTCCTCCGTCTACCGCGACGAGGTGTGCCTGAAGCGCCCTCTCGTCGCGCTGGGGGCGGAGGCGCGGCGCGCGTTGTTGGAGGAGGCGAGGGTGCTCGGGCGGGTGCGGCACGGCAACGTCGTGTCGCTCCTCGACGTCATCGAAGACGAGCGCGGCCGGCTCGCCATCGTGATGGAGCTGGTCAGGGGCTTCGACCTGCGCCGGCTCGGGAGCCAGCGCGCGGAGCCCCTGCGGGCGAGCACCGTCGCGAGCATCGGGCTGTCGGTGTGTCGCGCGCTCGCGGCCGCGCAGCGTGCGGTGCCGGGCGGTCTGGTCCATCGTGACGTGACGCCGCACAACGTGCTCATCTCCCGCGACGGTGAGATCAAGCTCGCGGACTTCGGCATCGCGCGCGCGCTCGATCGCGCGACCTGGACGGCCGTCGGCACGGTGAAGGGCAAGCTGTCGTACCTCTCGCCGGAGCAGCTCCAGGGGCAGCGGCTGGACGTCCGCTCCGATCTGTTCGCGCTTGGGGTCGTGCTGTTCGAGCTGCTCGCTCAGGCGCGCCCCTTCAGCGCCGACAGCGACCCGGCGCTCATGGACGCCATCCTGGCGGGGCGTCGTCGGCGGCTCGACGCCCAGCACGCGCCGGCCGGCCTGCGCGCCGTCGTCGACTGGCTCTTGGCGCCCCGGGCCCGGGAGCGCCCCAGCTCCGCGGACGCCGCCGCCGAGGCGCTCTCGCGCTACGCGATGGAGCACGTGGCGCAGCGGGAGCTCGCGGCCAGGGTGCAGCGGCTGGGGGCTCCCACCGAGGCCCCGCCTCGGCTCGCGCGCCGCCCGCCGCCCCCCGCCTCGCCCCGGCGCCATGGACGGCGTTCCATCTCCATGGACGGTCCGATGATAAGTGCCAAATAACGTCCTAGCGTAGCCCGCGCGCTGGAACGTCAGTGCCGCGAAATTCTACGCGTGAATTATCTAGAGCCCAAAGTTTGAATACTCCACTGAGTGGAATATATTCGGGAGCGTGGTGGCCGTCGTGCCCCCGTAGGTCCCGAGCTCATGCACGCCATCGACGAACCGACCCTGAGCCGCCTGGAGCGCCAGTACGCGCAGGGCCTCAGCTCCAGTGAGATCCTGGATCTGTTCGCCACCCACGAGGTGCCGCTGAGCGAGGCGACGCTGCGCAAGTACGTCCAGCTCGGGCTGTTGCCGCGCAGCGTCCGCGTGGGGCGCAAGGGCAAGCACCAGGGCTCCCAAGGGATCTACCCCGTCGGGGTGGTCCGGCAGATCCTCGCCATCAAGCAGATGATGAGCGAGGACTACACCATCGAGCAGATCCAGCGCGAGTTCTTGTTCATGCGCTCGGATCTGCAGGCCTTGAGCCAGACCCTCGACGGCATCTTCAAGAAGCTGGACGGGGTGCTGGAGGAGCGGCGCACGCGCGGCGCCTCGGTGCTGGTCGTGCGGGAGGTGTCCGAGGCGCGCGGCTTGGCGCGCGAGCTGGTGGAGCGCCTCGGGAAGATCGAGGCGCGCCTGACGGCGCACCGGCACGGAGCGACGCACGCGCCGGGAGTGGGTGTGTCGACGGGTTAGGGTCTTGGTGGCTTCGAGCTGAGCGGAGCAACCACGGCCCGGAGCCGTGGGGGCACCGACGGAGCGACCGGCAGTGGTCGGGCAGGTGAGGTGCGTGGAGCGGGCTCTCCACGAGGGCGCGGGTGCGTCCAGAGCGTAGCGAATGGAGCCGGGAGGCACGGAGATGCAGGTGAAGACGCAGGACGGGCAAGAGCTGGCGGTGGACGCGGCTCTCGGTATGGAGTTCGAGGGCGCGGCGGCCTTGGCGGCCGAGCTCCGCGTGGGTGACGAGAGCGCCGAGGAGAACATGACGCGGGAGCAGAAGCGCTCTCGCCGCAAGCGCAAGGTCCGCGCCAAGACCATCAGCGTCAAGCGGATGACGAAGCGCGAGCTGGAGATCGGCCGCGCGCTCTACCCGGAGGAGGACTACTGGCGCCCGAAGACGCGCGCCGACTGCGTGGATGGGCCACGGCCCTGCCCCTACGTGTCGTGCAAGCACCACCTGTTCATCGACGTGTCGACGAAGACGGGCGCCATCAAGCTCAACTTCCCCGACCTCGAGGTGTGGGAGATGGGCGAGAGCTGCGCCCTCGACGTGGCCGACCGCGCGGGGACCACGCTGGAGGACGTCGGCGAGATCATGAACCTGACGCGGGAGCGGATCCGACAGGTGGAGGTCAGGGCGCTGGCGAAGCTCGAGGCCCTGAAGGACATGCTCGCGCTCCGCGACTACATCGACGAGGGGCCGGTGGGTAAGCGGCGCCTCCCGCGGCTGAGCGCGGAGGAGCTGGGCATCCTGTCCGACGAGGACGACGACGACGACGCGTTCGAGCAGGACGAGCTCTGAGGAGCGGCTGCGGGGCGAGGTGAGGGCTAGCCCCGCAGCAAGGCCACCGTCCGGAGGAAGCTCCCGCCCAGGACCTTGCTCACCTCCTCGGGGCTGAAGCCCTCGTCGAGCATGAGCTGCGTGAAGCGAGGGAACTCCAGCACGCTGGCGAGATCCTTCGGTGGGCTGATCATCCCGTCGAAATCCGTGCCTATCGAGACGTGATCGGCCCCCACGAGATCTCGCACGTGCTTGATGTGCCCCACGACCTGGGCGGCGCTGCACTGAAAGAGCCCCGGATCGAAGCGCGAGGGCGCGGTGAGGAAGGAGCTCTGGAGCATGATGCCGACGGTGCCCCCGGTGTCGGCCACGGCCTTGATCTGGTCGTCGTCGAGGTTGCGCCAGTGCGGGAAGACCCCCTCGACGCCGGTGTGGGTCACCATCACCGGGTGGCTCTTGTCGTGGGCGTCGAGCGCGTCCCAGAAGCCTCGCTTGCTGATGTGCGCGAGGTCGACGAAGATCTTCTTGTCGTCCAGGCGACGGACGTAGTCCCTCCCCTGCGGGGTCAGTCCCTGGTCCCCCTTGGGCTTGAACGGGGCGCTGGTGCTGCCGAGCGCGCTGTTGGAGAGGTGCACCAAGGTGATGCGCAAGACGGCGTCGTCCTCGATGAGGTCGAGCGAGCTGGGGTCCGCGTCGAGGGCGTTGCCCCCTTGGATGCCGATGAACGCGCCGTGCTTACCCTCCGCGCGCGCGGCGCGGTACTCGGCCACCGAGCGGACCAGGCGCAGATCTTCCGGGGCCTGCGCGATGATGGAGCGCAGGTGGGCGAGGTTCTTGACGAAGGTAGCGCTGCGCGAGGCCGCGCGGCGCAGCGGGTTGGTGGTGATGACCCAGATGGCCCCGGTGAGGCCTGCCTCGAGCGCGCGGGGAAAATCGACCTGGCTGTAGAAGCGGTCCCCCGCGACGCCGCGCCCATGGCGCTGCAGTAGATCGTAGCCGATGATGCGCGTCCAGATGAAGGAGTCGATGTGTAGATCGATGACGTCGCTCTGGAGGTGGAGCTCGACGGCCTCCCGCGAGATCCCGAGCCAGCGGGCCCAGGCAGCGGGATCGTTCCGGTGATCGACGTAGGACAGGCGCATGTCGCTCGGAGCCTAGCCAGGGTCGGCCGAGGGCCGCAACGGCAGCCGCGGCCTCCGGGGCCCGCGCGGTCGGCTCAGAGGCCCTTCGGGACGCTGTCCAGATCGACGCCGGCGAGCGCGTAGCGGATGAGCGCGCTGCGGTTGGCCTTGGTGAGCCCCCGCGCCTTCAGCGCGTCCACCATGGCGTCCAGCTTGGAGAGGTCCTCGGTGTACATGCTGATGCAGATGACCTTGTAGTGCTGCGGTCGCTCCTCGGCGCGGGCGCTGCGCGGCATGGCGCGGGGGCGCTCGGCGTAGAAGCTCTGGGAGAGCACGCCCTCCACCTCCTCACGGTCCAGCACCTTGGCTGCCGCGCTGCGGAAATCACGATCGCTCATCGGGCTCCTCCTACTAGCGCCGAGCGGGGCGCTGCTGACATCTGCTGCTGGGCTTGCACGAGTCGATCGACCACGCGCGCATAGTCGCTGGCGACGCTGGAGCCAGGGGCGTAGTCGAACAGGGTCTTGCCCTGCGCCGGCGCCTCCTTCACCTTGATGGCGGCGCGAATGGGGTCGAGGCAGCGCTCTGCGAAGTGCGAGCGCAAGGTGTCGAGGGCCTCGTGGCAGATGCGCGCGCGCGCGTCGAACATCGTGGGCAAGACACCCCACAGCCCGACGGGGTGCCCCAAGAGCTTGTTGACTTGCTTGATGGTCTTGACCACCTGGCGCACGCCGACGAGGCTGAGGTAGTCGCAGGCGACGGGGCAGAGCACCGCGTCCGCGCTCACCAGGGCGTTCTGGTTCATGAGGGAGAGGCTGGGGGAGCAGTCCACGATGATGGTGTCGTAGCGGCGGCGCGCGGGCTCGAGCCGGCTGGCGAGCACGCGGTCGCGGTTCTTGCGCCCCGCCAAGTACAGCTCGGCCGCGGCCAGGGTCTCGTTGGCGGGCAGCACGTCGAAGCCCGCGTCGCAGCGCTGCACGGCCTCTTCGAGCGCCAGGCCCATCACGAGGACGTGATAGAGCGAGCGCTTCGGCTCGAGCGCCAGCGAGACGCCGACGTTCCCTTGGCCGTCGGTGTCCACGAGCAGCACGCGCTGGCCGCGCGCCGCCAGCCCGGCGGCGACGGTGACGGCGCTGGTGGTCTTGCCGGTGCCCCCTTTGTGGTTGAACACGGCGAGCACCTGAGGGTGCTGGGGCGAGGGCCGTGGCGGCGCCGGCGCGGGCCGCAGCGGGCCCACGTCGAGCTGGGGCGCCCGGCGGGGCGCGCCGGCGTGGGCCGGATCCAACACCCGGGGCACCTCGGTGCTGGTCAGCCCCGGCGGCGCGGGCGGCGCAGGTAGCGCGGTGGGCACGAAGCCCTCGCCGAGGCGCACGCCGCGCGCCTCCGCGAGCAGCTGCTGCCGACACTCCGGTCCGCAGGCGTAGCGGCGGTGACCGTCCAGGTAGAGCACCTGCGCCGCCAGCTCCACGACGAAGCTGGTGGAGCAGGCGTCACACGCGGTGCTCCCGCCGTCACCGGCGTGGCTGCGGTCGAGGCATTGCTGTGAGCAGTAGTAGGCGAAGCGCACGCGCGGCCGTCCGTCCGCCTCCGCCTCGACGATCTCCTCCGTCTGGTAGCGAAATTGGACCGTGAAAGAGGAGCTACAAATGCTGCAGTGCTCGGTGAGGGCCATGGGCACGCGAGCCATGGCACGCGGCGCCGCGCCGGGCCAAGTAAGCCACCGGCTGGCGCCTCGGTCAGCGCGCGGCGGCGCCGGCCCTCCGGCGCGCCGCGGCTCCACCAAGCCATGAGCTTCAGTGTCGGAAGTGCCGGAAACCCGTGAAGATCATCGCGGCGCCGGCGGCGTCCGCGGCGGCGATCACGGCCTCGTCGTTCTTGCTACCGCCGGGCTGCGCCACCGCGCTGACGCCGGCCTGGAGCCCGACCTCGAGCCCGTCCGGGAAGGGGAAGAAGGCGTCCGAGGCCATCACGGCGCCCTGGGCGCGCTCGCCGGCCTTGCTCACGGCGATCTCCGCGGCCAGCACGCGTGAGGTCTGGCCCCCGCCGATGCCCAAGGTCTCGATGACGCCAGCCTGCTTCCCCCCGGCGGCGAGCACGATGGCGTTGCTCCGGACGTGCTTGCAGAGCGCCCAAGCGAACTCGAGCCCGTCGAGCTCCGCCTCGGTAGGGGCGCGGCGGGTGACGACCCGCCCGGCGCGGACCTCCCCGGCGCCCGTGGCGTCGCGGGACTGGAGGACGACGCCCCCGCCGACCCGCTTGAAGTGCTGGGCGGCGTGCTCCGGTCCGAGCCACGCGCCCGTGGCCAGCAGCCGGAGCAGCTTCTTCTGCCGCAGCAGGGCGAGCGCGTCGGGCTCGAAGCTGGGCGCGATGACGCACTCGAGGAAGGTCTCCGACAGGAGCTGCGCCGTCGCGAGATCCACCGCGCGGTTCAGCGCGACGATACCCCCGAAGGCGCTGGTGGCGTCCGCCTCCCGCGCCGCGTGGTAGGCCTGCGCGAGCGTGGTGGCGACGGCGGCGCCGCAGGGGCTCGCGTGCTTGATGACCACGGCGCCGGGGCCCTGGAGCTCACGCACCGCGTCGAGGGCGGCGTCGGCGTCCACGAGGTTGTTGAACGACAGCTCCTTGGCGCCCGTGCCCAGGGACTCCGCGCGCGCGAGGCTCCCGGCCGGGGCGCCGCGCTCACGATAAAACGCGCCGGACTGGTGAGGGTTCTCTCCGTAGCGGAGCC
Organism: Myxococcota bacterium; assembly: GCA_963169915.1. GTDB lineage: Bacteria > Myxococcota_A > Polyangia > Polyangiales > Polyangiaceae > JADLEQ01. The sequence goes on along the minus strand of CAUJEM010000025.1, from coordinate 10,447 downwards.
CATAGGCCTTCTCCAGGACGAGCGACGCGCTGCGCGGGTAGCCGTCGGTCTCTCCACGGGCGCTCAGCCAGCCGGCGATGGCGGCGTCGTAGGCGGCCGTGTGCGCGAAGACCTTGGCGGCGAGCCGCTCCCGCGTCGTGGCTTGGGTGTCGCCCGTGGCCTCGAGCTCCGTCAGCACCTCTGCGTAGTCCGCGGGATCGCACAAGACGGTGACGCGGGCGTGGTTCTTCGCAGCGGAGCGCAGCATGCTGGGACCACCGATGTCGATGTTCTCGATGAGCTGCTGGAAGCTGGCGGTGCCGCTCGCCAGGGTCTGCTCGAAGGGGTAGAGGTTGACCACCACCAGGTCGATGAAGCCGGCGCCCAGGCGCTCGAGGTCCGCCTCGTCGTGGCCTTCGCGCGAGAGCAGGCCCCCGTGGATGCGCGGGTGGAGGGTCTTGACACGCCCGTCCATGACCTCGGGGCTCTCGGTGTAGCTCTCCACGCTGCGGACAGGCACGCCGGCGGCTTGCAGGGCCTTGAACGTGCCGCCGGTGCTCAGCAGCTCGACCCCGCGCGCGCCGAGCGCCCGGGCGAGGTCGACGAGGCCAGTTTTGTCGGAGACGGAGAGCAGGGCGCGGCGGATGGGCATGGCCGGGCGGGTAGGCGCGAGCCGCGTCAGCGTCAACACCCCGACGGCGGCGAGGGCTCGGCTTTCGCCACGGCGCGTCTTCCTCTACCATGCGCCCATGGCTTTCCTGGACGTCTCGCCGCGCCGGCGGCTTCATGGGCTCCCGCTCGCGCTGCTGCTGCTGGGGGGCAGCGGCTGCTCGGAGATGGAGGCGACGGGCGACACCGTCCCCGCGCAGCCGGGGATCCAACAGCCGAGCGGCGGGGGCGCTGCGGTAGACGAGGTGACGGCGTGTCGCCGGCTGGAGCAAGCGCTGAGCGGCAGGCGCTCCGAGCTCGGCTGCCCTGCGGAAGCGGTGACCTGCCCGGCGCTCGTCCGCCCAGCGGCGGGCGCGTGCAGCTATGACTACGACGGCGTGACGCTCGAGGCCTGCGTCGAGGCCATCGGGCAGTACGCGAGCTGTGAGGACTTTCATCGGCACCGCTGCGTCGTGACCGCCATCGAGCGCTCGGGCTGCTCGGGCGGCGCGGGCGGCGCCGGTGGCACGAGCGGCGCGGGCGGCGCGGGCGGCGCCGGTGGCACGAGCGGCGCCGGTGGCACGAGCGGCGCCGGTGGCACGAGCGGCGCGGGCGGCGCGGGCGGCGCGGGCGGCGCAGCGGGTGGCGGCGGGCTGAGCGGCGCCGCGGGGGCCAACCCCTGAGCGAGCACGCCAGGCACGCCCGGGCTGGCGCTGCCCGGGGGTCCGCGCCATGGGCGCGTCGCGCTCAGGCCTTGGCGTCCCAGAAGGCCCGAAGATCGGCCGGGAGGGGTGAGACGAGCTCGAGCCGCGCGGCGGCGAGGGGGTGTGGCAGCTCGTAGCGGTGGGCGTGGAGGGCCTGGCGCGGCAGCTCGAGGGCGGCCTCGTCCTCGGCCGTGAGCTGGCCGTCCGCGGCGCGCGCCAAGAGCCGCTCGTCCGGCCCGTAGAGCTTGTCGCCGACGATGGGCGTGCCGAGCGCCGCCAGGTGTACTCGGATTTGGTGCTGCCGACCGGTGAACAGCTCACACTCGACCAGGGCGTAGCCCTGCCGCACCGCGTGGACGGTCACCAGCGTCCGCGCGTCGAGCCCCGCGCCGGGCGGGGCGACGCGCATCTTGACCCGCAGCGGGTTGTCGAGATCGTGCTCGAGCGGGAGCGCGCACTCCCCCGCTGGGGGGACGCCCTTGGTGAGCGCGAGGTAGGTCTTGCGGAGCGCGAGCTGGCGACCGCGCCGCGCCGCGCGCAGCAAGTGTCGCTCGGTGCCCTGGTCGCTGCTGGTGCGCTGGCTCAGGGCTCGAGCGCGGACGATCTCCACCGAGGAGCGATCTTCGAGGACGCGCTTGAAGGCGCGATCGGCCTCCGCGCTGCGCGCCACCAGCAAGATCCCGCTCGTGTCCCGGTCGAGCCGGTGCACCAGCGAGAGGTACTCGCCCGGGCGCTGGACGCGGAGCCGCTCGAGCAGCGTGTTGTTGAAGGCGCGGGCCGTCGGGTGCACCGTCATGGGGGCGGGCTTGTCGACGACGAGGAGGTGCTCGTCTTCGAACAAGGTGGCGATGGGCGCGGCGGGCTCCTCCTGCTCGAAGGGGGGGCGCCAGAGCACCAGCTGGTCTTCGCCTCTGAGGCGGTCGGACGGGCGCAGTCGCTTGCCCTCGGGTGTGAAGGCGGTCGTCTCGACGATGAGGCGCGCGCGGGTCCGGCTGGTGTTGCGGAGCTGGGACTGGAGAAACACGTCCGCGCGCATCCCCGCGCACTCCGGGGGCACCCGGAACACCCGGACGATGGCGTCTGGGGGGACTCCAGCCGGGCGGTTCATGGCCGCAGTGGGCCTACCAGAAAATTCAGCTTGCGGGAGCCCGGCGGCGGGTGAAACGCTGGGCCGCGATGAAAGCGCTGACTCTGCTCCCGGCCGGTCTCGTCCTCCTCCTCCTCGCCCCTGGCTGCAAGACCAAGGACGCGGCCAAGTGCCAGCAGGGCCTCAGCACGGCGACCCGGGCCGCTCAGCAGCGGCAATTCGCGGAGGCTCGGCAGTGGCGCGAGTACGCCTACAAGCAGTGTGAGGCGGGCAGCGCGTCCTTGTCGGAGCTGGATCAGGCGATCAGCAAGGCCGAGGCGGAGGCGCAGGCGCAGGCCGCAAAGGTGGAGCAGGCCAAGCCGCTGATGAACCTCATCAGCTCGTTCGTGGCGCAGCACTCGGCGAGCGCGGAGAAGGCCGCCGCCGCGGCCGTCTGCCCGAAGGAGGGAGAGCCGGATCACGGGTGGTGCACCGGCACCCGCAGCGTCAAGGAGGGCTCGGCGAGCATCCAGGTGCGCTTCAAGCAGGGCGCGCCCACGGTGTTTCGCTACGTCGCGACCGGCGCCGGCAAGGGGAGCTGCGCCCTCTTGGGCGGGCAGCAGGGCAGGTCGTGGACGGTGAGCCAGCGGAGCGGCGGCACCGCCGAGCGGAGCCACTGCAAGCTGAGCGGCCTCGACGCGGTGGTGAGCACGACGGACACCGACACGACCGTCACCGTGGCCAGCCCGAGCTTCATGGCTCAAGATCCGAACCTGAAGCGGCAGATCGAGTCCGAGGGCAAGTAGCGCCCCCGCAGAGGGCGCGGGGCGGACGCCGACGTGGCGAGCGGGCGCTCAGCCCGCGCCGTGCAGCTCCGTGCCGACGCCGTGATCGGTGAAGATCTCCAGCAGCAGCGCGTGGCGTGTGCGGCCGTCGATGATGTGGACCTTCTCCACGCCGTGCTCCACCGCGTCCAGCGCGCAGCGCACCTTGGGGATCATCCCGCCGCGGATGACCCCCTCGGCGATCATGCGCTCTGCCTCCGCCGCGTCGAGTGAGCTGACGAGCCCGCCAGCGGCGTCGCGCACGCCGTCCACGTCCGTCATGAGCACGAGCTTGGCGGCGCCGAGGGCCGCGGCGAGGTGCCCGGCCGCGGTGTCCGCGTTGATGTTCAAGGAGTAGCCCTCGTCGTCGACGGCGATGGGGGCGACGACGGGGATGAAGCCGCTGCCGATGAGGTTCTGCAGGATGGTGGCGTCGACGTGCTGGATGTCGCCCACGCGCCCCAGATCGACGTCGCGGTGGCTCCCGTCGGGCTCACGCACGTCGACCGGGCCTTGCCGCCGCGCCTGGATGAAGTGGTCGTCTTTTCCCGAGAGGCCGACCGCGCGCCCGCCTTGAGCGCAGATGAGCCCCACGATGTCTAGGTTGACCGTGCCCCCGAGCACCATCTCCACGACGTCCATGGTCGCGTCGTCCGTGACGCGCAGCCCACCCTCGAAGTGCGCGCGTAACCCGACTTTGTCGAGCATTTGGTTGATCTGCGGGCCACCACCGTGCACGACGACCACCTGGATGCCCACGTAGCGCAGCAAGCTGACGTCGCGCGCGAAGCTGCGCTTCAGCGCCTCGTCGACCATCGCGTGCCCGCCATACTTGACCACGAAGGTGCGCTTGTGGAAGCGGCGGATGTAGGGGAGCGCCTCGTGGAGGACCGCGGCCTTGTCGACGAACTCCTGCATGGGGCGCCTGCTAGCACTGCTGGCCCGCGGGCGGAGCAGGAGTCGCGCCGCCGCGCCCTCGGAGCGGAATTCCCAGCAGACCGAGGCCCGGTCGGGCCATGCTGGGGTGGCATGGACCCTCAGCCTCCGCCCGATGAGCCTGCCCGGCGCCCCTGGCTCGTGGCCTGGCTCGCCGTCGCGGCGCTGGCGGCGGCCGTGCCGTTCAGCGTCCCGTTCCTGCTCACCAGCGATGGCCCGCAGACGCTCCTGTCCTCGTACATGATGAACCACTACGCGGACGCGGACGCACCGTATCGGGCGCTGCTCGAGCCCAATTTCCCCATCACGAGCCGAGGCTTCGATCTGGTGTTCAACCCGCTGGAGCCCCTGCTCGGCTGGCGCAGGGCGCTGCAGGTGTTTCAAGCGCTGGTGGGCAGCGGGACGGTGCTCGCGTTCGGAGCCTTGGCGCGGCGGCTGGACCCACGGCGCGCTTGGTTGATGCCGCTCGGGGGTCTCTACGCCTACGGCTGGACGTACTACATGGGCCTCTACGCGTTCACGATGTCCAGCGTGCTCGGCGTGACGACGGTCGCGTACGCGCTCCGCCGCCGGGGCCTCGGGGCGTGGCCGCTGCTCGTGGTCGCGGCGCTGCTCACGGTGACGGCCTTCCTGCACGTCTTCGGCGCGGTGCTCGCCGCGGGCGTCATCGCGACGAGCTGGGTGCTGGGGCCCGCGCGCTGGGGAGCTTGGCGGACCCGGCTGCTCAAGGCGCTGGTCCCCCTGACGCCAGTGCTGCTCTTTCAGGGGTGGGCGTGGCTGCGCTCGCCCGCCGCCTTCACGGTCGAGGTGTCCGAGGACGGCTGGTACTGGATGGAGTGGCCTCGCGGGCTGCTCGCCTGGCTGCACACCGTGGGGCCGGGGCGGTGGCCCACCACGGCGCTGATGGCCTTGGTGCTCGTCGCCGCGGGCGCGAGCTTGGGGGGCCGGGTGTGGGGGCGCCGGCTGCGCCCCGAAGAGCGCGGGGTGGCCTTGATGGGGAGCGCGATGGTGGTGCTGGGGCTGCTCGCGCCGCTGCACGTCCCCGGCTGGCAGCTCTTCTCCCCGCGCTTCGTCGGGTGGGGCAGCCTCCTGCTCGGGGCGCTCGTCGAGCCCGGCGTGTGGGCTCGGCCGCGCGCTCGGCTCTGGCGGTGGGTGCCCACGGTCGCGGCGCTCGCGGGGCTCGGAGGGGCCTTCGGGCAGCACCGGTTCATCACCGAGCGCTGCGCTGGGGCGCTCACCGCCCTGCAGGCTGGCCCGCAGTGGAGCGGGTCCGTCCTGCCCATGGTCTTGGACGAGCGCTGCGGGCTCGGCGTGGAGGACTCCGCGACCGGCGTGGCCTACCAGCGCCCGCTGCTGCACTACGTCGCCGCGCTGGCCGTGGTGCAGGGGGGCGTCCCCACCTACCTCTTCGCCAGTGACCCTAGCATCCACCCCTTCCGCAAGCGGGTGGGCGCGTTCCCTCCAGCGCCGGACTGGTTCCAGGCGGAGATGGCCCTGCAGAGCGTGGATTTCAAAGAAAATTCACGGTTTCGGGCGGGGATGATCGATGAATTCGCGGTCGACGGGAGCCTCCAGGAGGGCATCACCTACCTCGGGGACGAGGCCTTGGTGCGAGCACGCCTCGAGGAGCGCGGGTATCGCCTGAAGTGGTCCCACGATCTCGTGAGCCTGTTTCAGTTTCAGGGCTGCGAGCTCGAGCTGCTGCTCCCGGCGCGCTGGCGCTCCGTCCCGCTCCACCTGACGCTGGCGGACACGCAGGAGAGCATGGCCTTCGAGAGCGCGACGCGGGGCGTGCCGCTGCTGGAAGTGGCGGAGCGGCACGGCTCGAGGCTGGCGCACCGGCGCTTCAAGGCCGCGCTCTGCGGCAAGGTGCTGCTCGAATTCGGGGCGCTCGAGGACGGCTCACACCCGCCCTGCCCTGGGATGTTGCCCGGCGGCAAGCTCCCCGTGCTCATGACGCCGCACGCGCGTCTCGACTGCCGCGGCCCCGAGCCGAGCGGCGCGGAGTAACGTGGGCGCTTGGCGCCCACCGTGATACAAGCCCGGGCGCCTATGAACATCTTGATGTCGGCGGTGGAGTGCTCACCGTACCATCGGCAGAGCGTGGCGGCCGACGCCGTCGCCGCGCTCGCCAAGACCCTGCGCCAGCTAGGTCATGAGGTCACCATCGCGCTGCCGCGCTGGCCGGGCTTCGAGCAGGCTGGGCTGATGCTGGCGCGGCGCTTGTCGCCCTTGGCGCTGCCGGGCGGAGCGGAGGCCGTGGTGTTCGACGTCCAGCTCCCTTCTGGCGTGCGCCTGGCGCTCCTCGACGGCCCCGCGCAGCTCCCTGAGCCGGGAGCGGACGGCTCGGAGGAGCCAGAGCGCCTGGCGTGGCTCGGCCTGGCCGCCGCTGCCCTGGCGGCGCAGCGGCTCGAGCGAGGGCAGCCCTTCGACGTCGTCCACGCGCACGACTGGCCCGCGGCGCTCGCGCCGGAGGCCCTGCGGCAGCTTGGCGACAAGGCGCCGGCCAGCGTGCTCACGCTCCACGACGTCGCCAGCCCGGGGGCGCTCGGCGCCGCAGCGCGCCGCGCCTGGGGTCTCCCCGAGGGTGCGGGGAGCGTGGTCGAGCTCGGCGTGGTCGCGGCGGACGTCGTCACCACCGTGGGGGAGGCGCGCGCGCGGGAGCTGCTCGCGGGTCAGCGGCTCCCCGCGCTCGCGGAGCGGCTCATGGAACGCGAAGCGCCACTGCAAGTGCTCGAGCACGGGATCGACAACGCCGTCAACAACCCCGCCACGGACGTCGCTCTCCCGCAGCGCTACGACGCCGAGGACAGCGCGAACAAGGGGCGCTGTAAGACGCAGCTCCTCCAAGCGCTCGAGCTCGAGCTCGTCACGGAGCGGCCGCTGTTCGTCGTCTTCCTCGACGGGCTGAGCGCCGCCGCCGTGCAGCTGCTCGTCCCCGCCCTCCTCAAGGCCGAGCTCAGCTTGCTGCTCGTCCCTCCCGGGGAGGCGGAGGCGCTCGAGCCCAAGCTCGAGCGCTTGCTCGCCAAGCACGCCGAGCGCGCCCGGCTGCTCCGCCCGGCTCAGGACGCCGAGCTGCGGCGGCTGATGGCAGCGGCAGATCTGGCGCTCGTCGCGCGAGAGCCGCTGGCTCGCATCGCGCAGCGGTACGGCAGCGTCCCGGTGGTGGTGGGGCAGGAGGGTGAGGGGGAGCCTCACGGCGTGGACTGTGACGCCCAGCTCGAGACGGGGACGGCGTTCGTTAGCGGCGCCCACACGGCCGCGGCGGTGCTCGGCGCCGCCCAGCGAGCGCTCGCCGCCTACGGCCTGCCAGGCTTTCTCAAGCTCCGTCGACGCGTGATGCGCCTCGATCTGAGCTGGGATCGTCCAGCGCGTCGGTACGTGCAGCTCTATCGGCAGGCGCTGAAGAACCCTCCGAGCTGAGCGCTCGGTCGGCGTCGGCGCGCAGCCGCTCCAGCGCCGCGCCAAGCCAGCTGACTCGCCACGCGCAGTACCAGAGTAACCCTGCCAGCTGCACGGCCCACGCTAGGCCGAGCGCCAGGTGGCGCTCGCGCGGAGGGGCGGCGGCGAGCCAGCCGAGCTGCGCGCCGGCGAGCCCCAGGAAGCCGACGGCGGCGCGCGGCGCCCACTGACCGAAGAGCGGGAGCCAGCGGCCCTTCAGCGCCTCGGCCGCGCCGCTCGAGGCGGCGAGCCCACCCCACCGGCGCTGCACGATGAGGCACCGGGCGAGGTCATGGGCCACCCCGCTGAGCGCCAGCAGCAGGAGCACCAAGGCGACGAGGAGCCCCCCGACCCAGGGCCCCACCGTCGGGCCCAGTCCCCGCTGCAGCGGGGACCACAGGGGCGTCACCAGCGCCATCCCGAGGAAGGCGATGAGCAGCTGGAGCAGCCCGAACAGCGCCGCCGCGACGATCAACGCCGGCCAGTGACGCGCGGCCTGGGCCAAGCGAAGGCTCAGCGGTGAGCGCCCGGGGTGGGTGAGCAGCTCGAGCGCGCCGGCCAACGGCAGTAGGCCGAGGACGCCGAGCGCGAGCCCGAGCAGCCCGCTGCTCTGCACCGCGCCCCAGAGCACGCGGGGATCGGCGCGGAGCAGATCGAACAGCTCGGCACCTCCCGGCGCAGCGAGCTCTGCGTCGAGCCCCGGCGGCAGCAGCGCGGCCACCGTTCCCAGCAGGGGGACGCTCACCGCCGCCCCGAGCGCGAGCTTGCCGAGGGCGAGCACGAGCGTCGCGCTGACCCAGGGGGCCGCCGTGCCCCCCTTCATGGTCCGAGCACCGCCAGCGCCGCCGCTGCCGCGCCGACGAGGCGCGTCAGGGTGGCCCAAGGGGGGGGGCTCTCGAGCGTGACGACGTCGTTGCGGCGGTCTTGGTCGAGCGCGATGCGCCGCTCCGGATCGACGACGGCGCGCACCAGGCGGCTGGGGCCGGGCCACTCGAGCGCCTGCCACGCTTGCTGGCCGTCCCAGTGCCGCATGAGCACGCTGCCGTCTTCCCCCGTCAGCTCGACGTCCACCGGGAAGCGCAAGCTGCCGTGCCGACGCACCAGCACGCGGCCTTGGTAAGGCCGAGCGCTCGCCGGGGCGGCGAGGCGCGTCTCGCGCCCCTGGGGCCCGTCGAACACCCCGGCGGGCTCCGTGGCGCGGGCGTTGCTGAGGTCCGTCACCGAGTAGTCGACCCAGCCTCGGTCGAACAGGGCACGCTCGAGCTGCTGGGCGGCGGCCTCGCCCAGCTCGTCACGGATGGCGCTCAGGAAGTGACGCGCGGTGGGGTGCTGGAAGCGATAGGCGCGCGCGTAGCGGCCCAGGGCTCGCGCCAAGCGCTCCTCGCCCCAGACGCCGCCGAGCGTGGCCAAGATGGTGCTGGTGCGCGAGTACGCCAGCGCGCCCAGCGTAGAGAACGTGGAGAACTCATGGGCGGCGCTGGCGACCACCTCGTCGTGCCCACGGTAGAGCGCCAGCGCGCGCTGCAGCTCACGGCTGGAGAGCGTGAAGTGCCCGAACGCGAACAGTGAGCCCGGGCCGTAGGCCTCCTCCAGCGCGCGCGCCTCCGCCCAGCTGTTCAGCCCCTCGTCGAGGAACGGGGCCTCGTGCTCGTTGCTCGCGAGCAGCCCGTAAAACCACTGATGCCCCAGCTCGTGCAGCGTGACCATCTCGATGGCGCGGCTGCCCCAGGTCGCGTACCACGGCCCCCCGGTCGTGATGAAGGTGGGGTACTCCATCCCGCCGGCGTCCCGCGCCTCCTCGGGGGGGTGCACCACGCTGAGGGTTGGGTACGGGTAGCGCCCATAGGCGCGCGAGTAGTGGGGCAGGCCGAACTGGAGCGCCGCCCAGGTGGCGTCGCGCGCCGCGCGGCGCCCTGGAGGGTAGAGCAGCGTGAGCTGCACGCCGTCGATGCTGGCGTGCTCCTCCACGGCGCCCTTCCACGCGCACCACGCGAAATCATGCACGCTGTCCTGCTGGAAGCGCAGCCTGCGGCGCCCACCCAGCGTGTCGTCGGCCACGCGCTGGCCGGTGGCGGTCACGGCGGTGCCCGCCGGGACCTCGAGCGTCACGTCGTAGTCTCCGTAGTCCGCGTAGAACTCCGACTGTGGATGGAAGGCGAAGTGCTTCCAGGTGCCCTCCGGCTCGAGGCGCGCCAGCTTGGGAAACCACTGGCCCCCGAGCGTGAAATCCCCGCTGACCCCGGTGCGCTCCACGATCCCAGGGAGCTGCGCCTCGAACTCGAGCTCGAGGGTCAAGCCGGCGCCCGGGTCGACGGGCTGCGGGAGCGGGACGCGGATGTCCGTCTGATCGGCGGGATCTCCCGGGCTGTGGGTGTCCGCCTTCGCCCAGAGCTCTTCCCCGGCGAACTGGCGCGCCTTGAGGGAGCGGACGTCGATGTAGCCGTACTCGCGCGCGTGGCGCCCGCTCCGCCCCGCGCCGTAGGGTGAGCGCAGAAAGAGGGTCGCGTCATTTTTGAACGCGTTGAGGTAGAGGTGAACGTAGAGCTCGCTGACGGCGACGCGGCTCTGGTTGACCCAGGTGATGGTCCCCGAGCCCTGGAGCCGGCGCGTGGAGGGCTGATAGCGCGCCTCGAGCCGGTACGAGGCGACGGGGGTCGCGCGCGTGGCGAGGTGGGCGTCGTCGTCGTCTGCCGGCCCGAGCGGGCGAGGTGCCGAGAGGGAGGGCGTGCGGTGGAGCGTCGGCGCAGCGCTGGCGGCGGTGGCGCTCGAGCCGCTTGCGGTAGGAGGCGCGCTAGTCGTGGGCGTGGCGGGGCTCGGCGCCAAGGCGCGCGTCAGCGCCAGGAGCGCCA